>CAYLIF010000005.1:0-83937 GCA_964383845.1 uncultured Oscillospiraceae bacterium | reverse complement strand
AGACTAACTGCAATTTCAAGTACCCATAATTGCATTAACTATTTCATTCAAGTTGTTTCATAAATTTTGTAAAAATTTCCATTTTTGCTTGACACCCCTTAATATACATGATATATTTTGAAGGTATTCTTGAATGACTTAAAGACGTAAGAACTCACAGTTTTGTAAGTTTTAGTCCCGCAGGAAACTTACAAAACTGTGAGTTTTTTTAGACAGGAAAGAGCATTGGAGTACTATATTTAAGGAGACACAAACATGAGTACAGGTACAGTAAAATGGTTTAACGCAGAAAAAGGATTTGGATTTATCTCTAATGACGAAGGTGGAGAAGACGTATTCGTACATTTCTCAGCAATCAACATTGAGGGATTCAAAACTCTTGCAGAAGGACAAAAAGTTTCTTTTGAAGTAGAGCAAGATCCTAGAAATGGAAATAAGCTTAGAGCAGCTAACGTAACAGCTGTATAAATAGCTACAAAAGACCATTAAGCAGGAATTAACACCTAGCTGAAAAAGTAAAAAGCATCTCTTTTTAGAGGTGCTTTTTTGATGGGGTGTTTAAAATTTTACAAAATATATATGGGACCTTGAGTTATATTAATTGCTAGAAGATGGGATAAAAGATATAATAAAAATTAGAATTGTAGAGGAGTTATAAAAAATGAATTATTATTTTCCCATTGTACTGATAGTAGCCTCCAACGTGGCATACCATATTTCTTCAAAAGGTATTCCTGGCCAGATGAATTTTATGGTAGCCCTTATAGTCAATTACTTTGTAGCGGGGGTTCTTAGTCTTGCAATGTTCTACCTGTTACCTCACATTAGCTCAATGGGCCAGCAGGATGCCTCTTTGTGGGCTCAAATCAAGGAAACTAATTGGGCTCCTATATTAATGGGGGTTACAGTTTTAGGCCTAGAATTGGGTAATATTATTATGTATAGAGTAGGTTGGGACATTAGCCTTGGGTCTCTGGTTTCTAACATAGCTCTTGCAGTGTTGTTAATCGTAATTGGTACTCTTTTTTATAAAGAAATGCTTACACTTAATCATGGCATTGGGATAGTGCTTTGCCTTATCGGCTTAGTGTTCATAAACAAATAAAATCGTTGCAGCAAGAAGAGAACAATAAGAAGGGACTAGATTATGAGCTCATGGAGTAGCTTGCCCTGGATAGGAATATTTGCCATAGGCGCTATGGTTATCAATGGCATAGGGATTTATGCCGTATATCATAACAGAGAATTTGCCGAAAGAAACAAAGCGTATTTCATATGTTTCGCTGCGGGAGTATTAATAACGGCTCCCTTGGTTCATATCTTACCTCATGCAATGGTTGAAAACCAATACGCAGGGATTTCTTCATTAGTTGGTTTCATGTTTATGTTTTTTAGCAATATGTTAATTAAGTACAAAACCAAGGAAAAAGAATTAGCCTTTGGAATAACTGCCATAGAGGGAATTGGAATTCACTCATTTATCGATGGAGTTATTTATAGCGTCACATTTAGCGTAAGTGTCTATACTGGAGTAATAGCTGGGATTGGCCTGGCTACCCATGAATTTGCAGAAGGGGTTATAGCCTTTTCAGTTTTATTGAAGGGGGGCTTATCTGCTAAAAAAGCTGCTTTCATTGCTTTTCTTGTGGCAGGGCTTACAACTCCAGTGGGAGCATTCATCGTTTATCCATTTATTAAAACTCTAAACGAATCTACATTAAGCCTTGCTCTTGGATTTGTTGGAGGAGTTCTTATTTATGTATCGGCTTCCCACCTTCTTCCAGAAGCTAGAGAGCATGAGCAACATCATTCACATCTAGCCTTTGTATTAGGAATCGCCTTGGCACTACTACTTACACTTTTTGAGTAATTGTTCTCATTACTATTCTTGAATTACATATAGCTTTATATCTTGGTGAATCTCTTTGACCAGAGGCTTAAGGAGCTCTCCTACCTTTTGTTTGGCCTTAATATTTGCTACCCTAAGCCTTGTTTCAGTGTTCAAGGCTTTTTCCATGGCCTCTTCGATTTCAACATTAAGAACATTATGCTGCTCTTGAGTGAGTTTTATATCACCAAAAGCCAGTATTGCACGTTCTGTATTTCCGAATTCCGTTTTAGAGAAGTCCGGGTCAATATAAGATAAGGTGGCTTGGGGTATTGTTAGAGTCATAGCTTTTTCAGATGAATCCCAAACAAGGGCTCCCTCTGTTATTTTGCTAAGATCTACGGAGAAACCACCTACCCCATGGGAATAAACAGTCTTGGTTTTTTCAAATAAGGGAACCTTCCATAAGGCTCGGGTAAGCTGAATTTGCACCGAAACCTCTTGCTCCATTACAACCAAATCACCTTTGTCTTGAGTTTTACCTAAGATGGTATCGGAAATTTCTGTTTCATTGTATCCCATCAACTCCTCTGGAAGTAAGTCTTTAAAGGCAGTTGGCCAAGATCCAATCCCTAAAGCATCCCTAAATGAGGGAAGCAAAAGGCTGCCTGCGGCAATTAACAGAAGCAGAAGAACTAAAATAATTGGGAGGGTAAAACGTAACCCTCCAATTTTTATTATGGTTTTATTTGATTTTCGTTTTTTCATAAAAATCTACCTCAATGCTAAAAATCATCTTAGCTTGTTCACTAGTTAAGGGATTGGTTTAAAGCTCCCCTAGGTCATATGGAGTTGCCTGGTATACATAGTAGTTAAGCCAGTTGGTGAAAAGAAGGCTGGCATGGCTTCTCCAACGGAATAATATTTCTTTTTTGGGGTCGTCATCAAGAAAATAGTTTTTAGGAACTTCGATATCTAGGCCTCGGTCAATATCTCTAAAATATTCGTTGGCCAAAGTTTCTTTGTCATATTCCTGATGTCCCAATATGAAAATCTGCTTACCGTTATCTGTTGCTAAAATATGGAGTCCAACTTCTTTGGATTCAACTAAAACTCTAATTTCAGGGTTCTTCTTGATGTCTTCTTTCTTAATATAGGTATGTCTGGAGTGAGGTGCGTAAAAAATCTCATCAAATCCTCTTACCAGTGGGGTTAATGGACGAACAACTTTGTGCTCAAAAACACCAAATACTTTTTTATCTAGAATATGTTTTTCAATATCATAGTAGTAATTAAGAGCGGCTTGAGCTCCCCAACAAATAAACATAGAGCTATATACATTTGTCTTTGCATACTCAAAAATCTCTGAAAGCTCGTGCCAATAGTCTACGTCTTCAAAGGGCATTGTTTCAACAGGAGCTCCTGTAAGAATCATACCATCAAATCGCTTATAGACGATTTCGTCAAAAGTCTTATAAAAAGCTGACATATGATCTTCTGGAGTGTTGAGGCTTTCATGGGCATCCATACGAAGAAGAGTCAACTCAACTTGCAAGGGTGAATTAGCCAGCACTCGAGCCAGTTGTGTTTCTGTGGCAATCTTGGTAGGCATTAAATTTACAAGGAGTATTCTTAATGGTCTTATATCTTGAGAGATAGCTCGTTTTTCGTGCATTACGAATATGTTTTCCTTCTTTAGGGTTTTAGCCGCCGGAAGGGAATTTGGTATAATAATAGGCATAGTAATCAACCTTTCCTAGAGACTGTCAAAGGCCCTTTCAAAATCCGCCTTTATGTCCTCTATATTCTCAATGCCTACGGAGACTCGGATTAGTTCGGGTAATATTCCGCCGGCAATCTGTTGTTCTTCTGATAACTGTCTGTGAGTGGTGCTTGCGGGGTGAAGTACGGAGGTTCTGATGTCCCCCACGTGAACAACGATGCTGGCCAATTCTAAATGTTCTAAGAACAATTCTCCCTTGGTTCTTCCCCCTTTAACCCCGAAGCTAAGGACGCCACCGGCGCCCTTGGGCATATACATAGAGGCTAAACTATGGGAAGGATCTGATTCTAAGCCAGGATAAGTAACCCAGTCTACTTTGGGGTGATTGTTTAAAAACAAGGCTAGGTCCATAGCATTTTGTGAATGACGTTCCATTCTAAGATGCAAGGTCTGTAGTCCTTGATGAGTTAGATAGGCATTCATGGGAGCCATAGTACAACCAAAATCTCGAAGCATAGTAGTTCTCAATTTCGTTGTAAATGCGGTGGATCCAAATTTCTCATAGAAACATAAACCGTGATAGCTGTCATCAGGCTCGGTCATCCCTGGGTATTTATCACCCTCAGCCCAATTAAAGCTTCCAGCTTCAATAACCATTCCCCCTAAGCTGCTAGCATGACCGTCTGCAAACTTGGTGGTGCTATGAATAACTATATCTGCACCATGTTCAATAGGCCGAGTTAGGGCTGGAGTGGCCAAGGTATTATCAATAACAAGAGGGGCTTTTAAAGCCAAAGCCACATCTTTGAATTTTTTGAAGTCTAGGACTTTAAGGGCTGGGTTAGCCAGTGTTTCAGCAAATACTATTTTTGTATTTGGCCTTCCTTCTTTTAATATTTCTTCAACTGAAAGGTCGGAGTCAACAAAGCTAACGTCAATTCCCATCTTTTTCAGAGAAACAGCAAAAAGATTAAAAGTTCCACCGTAAACACTTGACGAAGATATAATGTGATCTCCCACCTGACAAATATTTAATATGGTCATAAGAGTTGCAGACTGACCAGAAGATGCAGATACTGCTGCAGTTCCGCCTTCTAACTCTGCCATATGTTTTTCTAAAACACTAAGGGTTGGATTCCCCAGTCTTGTGTACATAAAATCTCCGCTTTCCAAATCGAAAAGCTCGGCCACGTCTTTGGTATTAAAGTAGCGGTAAGTGGTGTTTTGTACAATAGGCATTACCTGTGGCTCCCCTTTTTTTGCCTGGTAGCCCCCTTGGACACAAATTGTTTCAAACCCCTGTTTTTTATTATTCATGAATATTTTCTCCAATCCATTTATATAAATTATAGATATACTATACGGCAAAGATGGGTTGAAATCAAGAAAATACCTCGGATTCCGGATATTTCCGTGGCCCGAGGTATCTTCTATATTGTAGAAATGTTGATGGACTATTTTATGCCTTCCAAAGACTGTGAATGTTACAGTATTCGTAAGCTGCAACAACTTTGTCTCCATCTAGAAGTGCGAAGTCTGCTGCTGGTTCTTCACCAGGTTTCAAGTAAGCAATCTGGACTCCCTTTTCTGTCAACAATACGATAAACTCGATATAGTGTTTTTCTTCCATTGGATGATCTACAGATCCAACTCTAACATTAACTTTATTTCCGTCTTGTTTAATTACGGGGACATGTTTTTCTTTTGTAGAGTCTGCAGTCTGGGGTTCAATCATTTTCATATCATCACCACAGCACTGAACCTTTACGCCTGAATCATGAAGGAAATAAATAATGTTTCCACAGTGTTCACATCTGAAAAATTTTAGCTCTTTAACCATTTTGTACCTCCTATAATAATAAAATTACTTATTCTACGATTTAAAAACCTTACATAATCTTTATGCCCTAAGTATGGGAGGATTAAACATATCATATTCTTTTTATTTAATGAGGCCTATGGTATAATTTCAATTAGAAAGACAGGAGGTAACTATGTTTGTAGATGCTATAGAGAGGGTGGGTGGATACACTCGGCCTATTTTTACGATTATGAGAAAATATGGAACATCTGAAGTGAGCCCAGGTTCTGCCACACTCTTTTTTGTTAATGATGAGGGTTGGGCGGTAACTTCTAAAGGTGTTGCCAAAATGATTTTAGATGCTGGGAATATTGACAAGAAGTATGGGGAGTTTTTAGAACAGAAAAAACTTATCCCTTCAGGCTTTCATTTTGAACAAGGAGTAAAGCAGCTGGAGGAACGATTCCAATATAATTCCGATGTTGTTGCCCAATTAAAGGTGAACTTTGTAGGCTGTGTGGACGTGATTAAAGGGGTAACTTGCAAGATGCATCCTAAATTGGACTTGGCCTTAGTACATTTTGAAGGCTTTAATACTTTGGGCTACAAAGATTCTGCAGTGTTTTCTGGTAATAGCAAAGATTTGAAGCCTGGGAAAATGCTCTGTCGCCTTGGATTCCCATTCCCTGAATTTAAGAATTACGAGTACGACATAGAGACTGACAACATCAAATGGACCAAAGTAGGAAGAGCCACAATGCCTAGATTTCCTTTGAATGGCATGGTTAGTAGGTTGGTTGGTGGCCCTGATGGTATTGTTGGAGTAGAGTTAGTTAATCCTGGCTTTCGAGGTCAGGAGGGAGGCCCACTCTTTGATGAAAATGGTGTAATCTATGGAATGTATAGCGGTGTAAGCCATTTAAATTTCGGCATGTGTATTCATGTGGAACGAATCAAAGAGTTTATGCGAAAAGAAAAAGTTGCATATAAAACCGATGAGCCAGAAGAAGCACCCTCTTTAGAGAAGGTACAAGAAGCAGACAATTTATTGGCCTTGGCCACAGAAACTGAAGATGAATACAAACTAAACTAAAAGAAAGACAAGAGGATTATTTAGTGAAGATGGCGAAACCAATTAGAATAGTATTGCTGATTATACTAGATATAATAATTATTAATGTGGCCTACATTGGGGCCTATCTTTTGCGTTTTGAGTTTGAAGTTAATGGCACCCAATTTGAGATCTGGTTTGCAGTTTACGCCAGTAATATTGCAGTAATAACTTTAATTACTCTGGCCAGCTTTGGGATACTAGGGATTTATACAAGTATGTGGCGGTATGCAGGGACTCAAGAGTTGGTAAAGGTAGTAATCGCGGCATTAACTTCGGAATTGCTGGTTCTTGGCTACATGACCTTTACCCAACAGGCAGTTCCAAGAAGTATATATATTATTGCCGGCCTACTAATCATGGTTTTGGTTGGTGGGTCTCGAATTACTTATAGAATGATACGGAGCTTTAGGACTCCTGGAGCTTTTAATAGCACTATTTTTTCATTGGGTCGTCGCAACCTAATGGGTGGAAATGTTTCCAAAGTAATGATTGTGGGAGCGGGAGATGCAGGGGCCTCTATGATAAGGGAGATGAAACAGCATCCTGAATATGGCAAAAAACCTGTGGTCGTAATAGATGATGACCCATCAAAACTAGGGAGTCGAATTAATGGAGTCAAAGTTGTTGGTAATGTTAGCAACATTAGACTTATAGCCAGAAAGTATGGAATCACTGAAATCATTGTGGCTATTCCATCGGCCAATAGGAAGGTGATTCAAGAGATTGTAAACGAATGCAATAAAACTCGAGCCAAAATAAAAATTTTACCCAGCCTAATCGATCTGATTAATGAGACAGTAAGCATATCTAAGCTTAGAGATGTTGATATAGAGGACCTTTTAGGAAGAGATCCAGTGAAAATCAATATCAGAGAAATCTCTGGCTACTTGTCAGATCAGATTGTCATGGTTACCGGCGGTGGAGGGTCAATTGGTAGCGAACTTTGCAGGCAAATTGCCACATTCAAACCTAGGAAACTAATCGCTTTAGACATTTATGAAAATACGGTTTTCGAACTTTTAAATGAGATGAAGCAGTCTTTCCCACACTTAGAGTTCGAGGTTGTGATAGGTTCTGTGAGAAACAAAGAAAGGCTTAGAGAAGTTTTTGAAAAATATAGACCCCATGTAATTTTCCATGCTGCAGCCCATAAACATGTTCCCTTAATGGAACAAAATCCCAAAGAGGCTTTGATGAATAATATACTTGGTAGTAAGAATGTGATGGACTTATCTGAGGAGTTTGCAGTAACTAAATTTGTTATGATTTCAACGGATAAGGCTGTTAACCCTACAAATATAATGGGAGCTACGAAAAGAGTGGCGGAGATGATCCTGCAAGAGAAAAGCCGAGGCAGCTCCAAGGTTAGCTTTTCTGCAGTTAGATTTGGTAATGTTCTTGGCTCCAACGGTTCTGTTATCCCTATTTTTAGAAAACAAATTGAAAGTGGGGGCCCTGTTACAGTAACCCACCCTGATATAACCAGGTATTTTATGACTATCCCAGAGGCTGTTCAATTGGTAATCCAAACTGGGGCCATGGCAAAAGGAGGAGAAATCTTCGTATTAGATATGGGAGAGCCTGTTCGTATTATGGAACTAGCAGAAAATGTAATTCGTCTCTCAGGCTATGTTCCTGATGTGGATATCGATATTGTTGTTACAGGTCTTAGACCTGGTGAAAAACTCTACGAAGAGTTGCTCTTAGATGAAGAAGGAATAGAGAAGACAGCTCACGACAAAATTTATGTGGGACATCCTTTAGAGGCTCTTGATGAGCTGAAAGATATGGTTAAAAGTGAAAACCGTTTAGATGAAAGAGTAGAGGAACTGTGCTGCTTAGGAGATGCTGAGATAAGAGAATGGCTCCAAGAAATGGTGCCTAACTATACTCCAAATGGAAACGGTCACTAATAAAAAACGGCAGGAGGAGAAGATGGATATTCGAATCGATTGCTCGAAAGGAACTATAGAAAAAGAAGAATATGATGCTTTAAGGCCTAGAGTAGACGAAGCCCTAGAGAAATTATGGTCAGGCAAAGAAGATTTTACAGGTTGGGTTTCACTGCCTCTTGAATACCCCAAAGAAGATTCTGATTTTATGGAAGAGGTAGAAAGAATAGAAACTGTAGCCTTAGCTATCCAAAATCGCTGTAAGCTTTTTGTGGTTGTTGGCATTGGGGGCTCTTATCTGGGCGCTCGGGCGGCTATTGAAGCCTTGGGGGTTGAGCCGGGATACCCAGAGATTCGATTTGCCGGCAAAAACCTTAGCGGCACTGAACACCGTAAACTCTTAGATGAAGTCTACGAAAAAGACACTTGTATTTGTGTTATTTCTAAATCAGGAACCACTATCGAACCAAGATTGGCCTTTTCTGTTTTAAAGGAAGCTTTGATAAATAAGTATGGAGAGGAAGAGGCAGGAAAGAGAATATTTGCTGTTACCGATGAGTCAAAGGGTTCTCTTTATGAAGAGTGTTGTCAGAAAGATTATCTTCATTTCTCCATTCCAGAAGATATAGGTGGTAGATATTCTGTACTAACTGCGGTAGGCTTACTGCCAATGGCGGTTCTTGGAATCCCAATAAGGCAAGTCTTGCAAGGAGCCTATGAAATGGCTTGCGATTCGGGTTGGGACCACAATCTCCCTGATTACGCTATTCTTCGATATCTGATGCTACAAAAAGGCAAGCAAATTGAAATATTTGAAAGCTACGAGCCTTGCCTCCAATATTTTGCTGAGTGGCTTAAGCAACTTTTTGGAGAAAGCGAAGGCAAGGATGACACGGGAATGTTTCCTGCTTCACTAAATTTTACCACTGACTTACATAGCATGGGACAATTCCTTCAAGAAGGCAGCCCTATTTTCTTTGAAACAATATTGGACTTGGAAAGACCCTTGGGAGACGTTCTACTTCCTTGGGAAGAAGACCCTTCTATGAAGGGAAAAACAATGAACCAGATTAATCGAGCAGCTCTTCAAGGTGTTATGAATGCCCATGAGCAAAGAGGCATTCCAATGGTAAAGGTAAATATCCCAAATATGAGCCCAAGAATAATGGGTCAACTGTTTTACTATTTCCAGACCACTTGCGCCATTACTGCTAGCCTAATGGGAGTTAATCCATTTAATCAACCGGGAGTCGAAGCTTATAAGGCGGAGATGAAAAAAGAACTAGAAAAATAAGGAGGGTTATATAGTTTAAGGGTTTATATTTTGAAACATATAAGAATAATTTAAAAGAGGTAAAGAAAATGGCAAAAGAATTATGTGGGTATATCGTTTTAACTCCAGGACTAAACAAAGAAGATCATTACACAGAGATTGATTCCAAGGACCTGACTAATTTTATGGTTGGAGTAAGCTCAGTTGAAGAGGCCTGTGAAGTGGCAAAAGAATTGCTTGCAAAAGGGGTAATCCTGATAGAACTCTGCAGCGGATTTGATGAAGACATGGCTAAGCGAGTTTACCAGGAGATTGGTGGTGCCGCAGATGTTGGTCTTGCCAAGGTTTTACATGAGATGAAATAATTTCCGACTAAATATTTGAGACAATTTTTAATAAGTATATAAAGCAAAAACTCCAAAGAAATTTCATCTCTGGAGTTTTTTAAATTATCTTTCTTTTTTGCTTGGGATCTTACTGGCCACATAAAAGTTTAAGCCGGATATTGCCAATGCCCCTAAGAATACATACACATAACCGTTAAGGCCATTTGCATACCATACGTAGCCTGCTAAGAGGGGTATCATCATGGAGACTGCATGATCAACACTTTGGCCTGTAGCTAGTGTGCGAGCCACATCTGAAGGTTCTCGTGAAAGTCGCCTTACATAAGTAGCCCTTGCCATTGATGCAGATTCCATTAGCTTATCAATAATGTAGCAAAGGAAGACTACCAGCAAAGCAATTTGTGGGGAAAAGAGACTTTTAGCAAAAGCGAAGCCCAGACATGCAACAAACATAACTAGGGACTCAAGTTGTAAGGCAGTTCGTTCACCTTTTACGTCGATAAGTTTTCCAAACCAAGGCTTAAAGAAAACATTGAGAATGCAGACCACAAAAAATAGAGCGGTAATTGTTGTAACTGGTTGCTGGAAGGTGTCTATTAAAAGCCATGGTACAAAAGTAATGGTAATTTGTTTTCTGGCGCCGTTGATAGTGGCTAGGATATAGTAAAGTTTGAACTCCCTTCTAACAATGAACTTTCTTCTGGCAACAGTCTTGCCCCGGGTTCCTCCTTTATCCAAAATCAAAAACATGACTCCTGCAAGTAACATTGCTACTCCGGAAATTGTGAAAACCGTCTGATAGCTAACATCAAAGAGTTTATATAGTAAGTAAAGAACTGCAGCTGCAACAATAATAGAAATACTACCCAGGCTCTGAACCTGACCTAATCGTTGTCCATAGTTTTCACCACTGGCAAATGTCATGGCAATGGTGTTGGTTAGGGGAAGATATAGATGTTGACCAGTTGAATAGATTACCAGAGTAATTAGAATAAAAGAAAACTGATTGGGAGCCATTCCAAAAAGAAGTAGCCCTAAGCCGCCTAGAATATTTGCAACGGCAGCAATTTTAATATCTCCCAAAGAATTCATAAAACCAATTATAAAAACACTTAAAAGCCCCGGGAGTTCCCGAGGGGTTTCAAGCATTGCTCTTTGCATTACAGTAAAATCCAAATCTTCATAAAGCCTATTATTTAGAGATGTGGCCTCCACTGCGCTTACAACGCCAAGCAGTACACTTATAATGAGAAAAATCAGGAGATCCTTAGGAATCTCTCGTCCCCATATTTTCACTGTTTCATTTAAATTGCCCACGAAAGCAATTATAACACCGAAAATATGGGTTGGATACCCTTATTTGAGGAGAAAAAGCCTTAAAAGGTGTACTTTTTGAAAAAGAGTCTGTATAATAGAATGACGTTTAAAAAGGAGATTAAAATATGAGAAATATTGCAACAAAAACCATGAGAGTATCATTAAGATTGGGCATGATTTTACTAGCTTTACTTGTGTCCCTAACATTAACTGCTGGCTCGGTACATCCCCAAAAAATAGAAAACCAGCGCATAGAGAACGGAACCAGATTTTTTGTAAAAGACATTAATATAAATAACACTAAGATAGTTAACTATCATCTTAATAATCCGTTCTTTATATACCGAGACGCTGCCTATGTTCCTGTAAGTGAGTCCATAGGAAACATCCTGGGATTTGGCTATAGAGTTAGCCGGGAAGATCCCCACATATTTATAGAGAAAAAAGAACCTACAAGAAAGCAATTAGAAGAACTGAGGGTAAAAAGAGGCGACGAATCTATAACTGTTACAGAAAGATATGATGTTAAAGTTTTTCACGGAATACCAGAAGTATTAGATTCCAAGGGTCTAGATGAGATGTCTTTAGGTATTTTGCCAGCCCTGCAGGGGGATGATGGAGTCCTTTATCTTCCTATAAGAGCCTTTATGAATGATTCCATTTTTGAATGGGATGTTTATTCAGACCCTAACTATGGGCTTTGTATAAGCACCTTGGAAGGTGTTACTGCCCTTTCACTTTGGAGCGAAAAAGAGTCAAAATACAATCAAGGACTTGCAGAATATATTCTTTCCAGAAATCCAAAGATACGTCCCAGTGTGGCCCAAGAGTATGCTTTCTACTTCAAAAATGCAGCTATGACCAACGGGATTGGAGTCGAATGGGTTATGGCTTTAGCTCAATGCGAATCTGGATACCGAAAAGATGTTGTCAGCCGTGCCGGTGCAACTGGAATGATGCAGATAATGCAAGCAACAGGCAGAGGCTACGGTTTGTCAAAATCCGATTTGCTGGATGCCAAAAAGAATATTGACTTTGGAGCAAGATACTATGCTCAAACCCTGAAAGCATATAAAGGGGATCATATTAGAGCCTTATCAGCTTATCAGATGGGTATTGCTAGGGAAAATCGAGGCGGTTACAAACCTGTATATGCCAACACTATAATGGCGGCTCATAACAATATCAATAAATACCTAAAAAACAACGGTTATGTAAAATAATACATCTATCGTAGAACTAGACTTCCTTCAAATAAAGGAAGAAGAACATAATTTTGTGCTTGCAGGTGTTCAATAACTGTAGGCAAAGCTCCTAAGGAAGCGCTACTAAAGTCATGCATAAGAATTATAGCCATTGACTTAGAGGTGGCTAAAGGCATCAGGGCTTCATAAGCCCCTTCTAAAGTTAAGCCTTTTAATTCTGCATCCCTAGTTAAAGCGTTCCATTCAACATAATTATATCCCGATTCATGGAGTGCAGAAATGCACTCTTCTCTTATATTTCCAGCAGCAAGAGAGCCGCCGGGGAATCTAAAAATTCTAGACTTAACTCCTACATGTTCTTGTAAAAAGCGATCCAAGTTATCAACATCTTCCATAAAGCTTGATGGACTGTCATAAAGGCCTGTCCAAATTTTGTGGCTATATGTGTGGTTACCTAATGTATGGCCTTGGGCTGCAATATCTCTATATGTAGAGATGAAATCTGTTTTTCCCAACACGAAAAATGTTCCCAAAACATTATATTGGTCTAAAACCTCAAGATAATCCTGGGTTTTTTTAAAGGGACCATCGTCAAAGGTTAGATAAGCAATACGGTAAGGGCTTTTTCCTTCTACTACTTCTTTCTCTAAAGCACTTGCCGCATTATAATATTCTTCTTTGGCTTGATTGAGCGTATCATCTAAATGATAAAGAGAAAGGATCTCTTCGTTTATATCAGCTTGGGCTGATGTTCTAAGAGCTTTTGTATAATTCAAATCAGCAATATCTCTTTTTAGTCCATCATTTCCTGCATAATTAACTAGGGCTAAAAGGAAGATGAAAAGAGCCGCAACGATTATAAAAGCGGGGATATATTTGATAAGAATTTTAGGACTTGGTAGCTTATTCATTTTTTAACCCCTTTTCTGTGTTATTGGCTTTATCTACATCCTCATTAGAGTTAGAGTCATCTGGTTTTTCAGTCAAATAGTTTTCCAGACTTTCCCTTCTCTTTACCCAACTTTCAACTTGGGAGTCTAGACCTTGAGTTTTAATAAGAAGATCATCTCTCAACAAAATAGCCTGGTCTAACTTTTCAGCTTGGCCAAGGCTTTCTTTATTTAAGTGATCCTGTTTTTCAATTAGCCTGCTTTCTTGTCCCAAGGAAGGAAAGTAGATAGCAAGGGCTATGACTAATATGAATGAAGCTATAAAAATGGGTTTATTATTCCGGAATATTGATTTTACCTGTGGCCAAAACAACTGCAGTACCTCCTACGTAAATCTTAATTTGAGAGCCTTTATTTATATCGCAACTAGCATCTGTGCTGTGATCGTGAAGATTTGTTATTATTTTTGAGGGACGATTCATAGCCTCTCCTTGAATGAATAAGCATTGAGTGTGATTGGCAATTAGCTTATTCTCGTACAAGTAGAATGTGAGAGCACCGCTGGCTGTTCCTGTTGCAGCTTCTTCGTCAATATCAAAAAGAGGTGCAAAGTTTCTTGTATGAGCTGTTGCATCATCACATCCAAGGGTAAAGGCATGTACTCCGGTAACATTATATGTTGCAGACAAATTTGCTAAGGCCTTAAAATCTGGTTTTAAGCCATTAAGCTTTGTTAGGGAGTGTACAGGCAATATTATGTCTGGCAAACCCGTTGAAATAATTTGGGCTTTTAGTATTTCTCCCTGGGAATCTGTTCCCATTGTTTTATAGATTTCATCTATTTGGTCTTGGCTGAAATCAGGCGCTAA
Source organism: uncultured Oscillospiraceae bacterium (assembly GCA_964383845.1). GTDB lineage: Bacteria > Bacillota > Clostridia > Peptostreptococcales > Anaerovoracaceae > JAAZGD01. The sequence continues at coordinate 69,678 of CAYLIF010000005.1, read as the reverse complement.
AATCTTTGGTGTCCCCATCTCCATTTCCACAAATTCATCTATTATTTTAATGTCTAAAATACCACTTAAAGTTTCAATTGTGTAATCCCCGGTGATTTCCACAAGGTCTTCTTCAATTAAGGCTTTGAAAGCACCTATAGTTGCATGGCCGCAAAGCTGAACTTCCTCTGTGGGAGTAAAGTAGCGAAAACAAAAATGGCTAGGCTGGGATTTGTAAGGTTTGATGAACACAGTTTCTGAATAACGCAGCTCTGCTGCAAGCTTAAGACAAAGTTCTGAATCTGGAAAATCCTGGTCCTTATCTAAAATAACAACTCCTGCTGGGTTTCCACCAAAAAGCTGGTCTGTGAAAGCATGAACTATATAAAAAACCATGGGATTCTCCTTTCATTATTTGTGTATGATTTCATTCTACCTTTGCTGTCTCAAGTTATCAACTAGAATATATAAGAAAACCACACTTTTCTATCAGCTTTCAAGAGTTTTCAGCTACAATAAAAGAGCGGTACCTTGACAATAGTTTGACAATAATCCTTGCCATGATGATCCGTAAATGGTAAAATATATAAGTACTGAGCCCCGAAGACTAACTGAGGGGGAAGGCACCACCGTGTTGATTTATTTGGCGCCTTCGCGATAGGAAGGTGTTTTTTTTTGGAGGATGAACTATGGATACAAGAGTTGCTGTTATAGGTATAATTCTGGAAAACCCTGATGCTGTTGACGCTATGAACCACATACTCAGTGAGTACGGGTCTTTTATTATTGGCAGAATGGGTATCCCTTACGAAAAAAAAGGCATTTCCGTTATTAGCGTGGTCATGGATGCACCCCAAGATATTATTAGTGCACTTTCAGGAAAGATAGGAGCACTTAAGGGAGTCCAGACTAAAACCATTTATTCTAAATCATAGAAACGAAAAAAGGAGCTTAACATGAAAATGAAAAGAACTTTACTAGTACTATTAATTCTCACCCTTGTGATGGGGACAATGTTCACAGGATGTGCACAAGATCCTCCTGCACCCGGAGAACCTGAAGGATTTGCAGCCCCTATTGTTATTGGAACCCTTAACGGCCCAACAGGAATGGGAATGGTAGCTTTAATGGACCAAACTGATAGGTATGACATAACCGCATATCAAGCACCTGACGAAATTGCAGGAAAGGTTATTACTGGAGAGTTAGATATGGCTTGTCTTCCTTCCAATATGGCTTCCGTACTTTATAATAAAACAGAAGGGGCAGTAGTTGTAGTTAGCGTTAACACTTTGGGAGTTCTCTACATTGTAGAGAATGGAACACAAAAAGTTGCTAGGGTTGAAGACCTTGCAGGCAAAACCCTTTATGGCAGCGGAAAAGGAGCAGGTCCAGAATTCATTCTTCAAGAACTCTTAAACGAAGCTGGTGTTACCGATGTTAACATCCAGTGGATGGCTAACCACAGTGATGCAGCATCAAGTTGCATGGCCAACGAAGGTTCCCTTGCTCTTCTTCCAGAGCCTTTTGTAACTGTTGTCAGTTCTAAGAATGAAGCAATCCATGTAGCTATCGATTTAAATGAAAGCTGGGCTGAAGTTACAGGGGTTGACCTACCTATGGGCGTAATCATTGCACAGAAATCCTTTGTGGAAGAGCGGGGAGATGACATAGCTGTTTTCCTTGCGGATTACAGAGAATCTGTTGATTTTGTAAATAGCTCAGAAGATGCAGGACAAGCAATAGCAGATTGGGGCTTTATTGAAGATCCAGTGGTTGCTCAAAAAGCAATACCTAATAGCAATATAGTTCTTTATGAAGATGACTTTGACGCAACTAAGAGTATGCTAGAGGCTTACTTCAAAGTTCTTTTCAAAATGGATCCTGCTTCATTAGGTGGAGCAATGCCCGATGATAATTTCTACTATTAGATATTAGGGCTAGGGATAAAAAAGAACCGAGATGAATAAAAAAACCCTTATAAAAAACAAAAAACTGAAGGCTCTTGCTATAGCTATCTTTTGGATTTTGTTATGGCAACTAGGGGCATTGCTTGTGGCCATGCCCCTAATCCTTCCTTCTCCCTTGGCGGCAGTTAAAAGCCTTGGTGATTTGATTGTCACAAAGGCATTTTATTTTAACGTTCTGGCCACCTTCTATAGGTGTATTGTAGGGATTGGCCTCTCATTTCTTGTTGGGGTTATCACTTCAATTCTTTCCTATAGATATTCTTTATTTAGGCAAGTAATCACTCTGCCTGTTAATTTCTTAAAATCTACTCCCGTAATGGCGGTTATAATTTATGCCTTACTGCTACTGCCTTCGGGGAATGTTCCTATATTCGTATGTTTTCTTATGTGCTTTCCTGTTGTTCATGTTAACTTGCTGTCTGGCTTAGACAGTATTAGCCGTGAACATTTGGAAATGGCACATGTTTTTGATTTGTCTACCAAAACCCAATTCAGGTGGATTTATTTACCCTCTATTGAACCGGAAATAAAAGCATCATTAAACTTGATTGCAGGTTTAAGCTGGAAATCCGTTGTTGCGGCAGAGGTTTTGTCTGTGCCTAAATTTTCTATGGGCTACAATCTATTAAATGCTAAAGTCTATTTCGAAACAGCTGAACTTTTTGCTTGGATTCTGGCAATAGTGGGCTTAGCCTACGCCTTCGAACAAGTAATACATTATCTTCTGGGAAAGGTTCAGTGGAAGGAATACCACGGATCTAAAGTTATGAAAAAGGATAAGGGTGAGAAAATCCATGGAGTGGATTCTGCTAGCTGTATTTGTGTTGAAGGAATGGATAAATGCTTTGGTAAAAAACAAGTTTTTTCAGACTACGAAATTACAATTGACCCCGGAGAAATCACAGCTGTAATGGGACCTTCAGGAAAAGGGAAAACCACTTTACTGAGAATAATCGCCGGTTTAGAAGATCCAGACCGAGGGAAAATAGACCTAGGTTGCCAAAGGATTTCTTATTTATTCCAAGAAGATCGCCTATTACCCTGGCTTAATCTTTACGATAATCTAGCCATTGTATTAAAAGGAAAAGTAGAGTTTTCAACTGCTGATTCCATGATTTTAGAAGTTCTTGATAGAATGGAACTCTTAGATGATATAGACAAATTGCCCCAACAACTTTCAGGTGGAATGAATCGCCGCCTTTCTATGGCAAGGTCTTTCCTTTATCCTGCAGGACTCCTTCTTTTAGATGAACCATTTAAAGGCTTGGACAAAGCACTTAAGGATCGAATAATTGATGGAAGCTGGAAGTATTATACCAAGGGCAAAACTGTTCTTATGGTTACCCATAGCCCTAGTGATGCTGAAAGATTGGCTCAAAGAATCATTGAAATATAGTAAGAGTTAGGCTGGGAGTGGAGTTGGCTGCAAATAGAAAAAGCTTGTGAGAAATGAGAAAAAATTATGGGGATAAATAAATATATGAAGGCAGCCCTAAGAGCCATATCATATGCAGAATTGGATATAAAAACCCAATATGAAACCAGCCGCAAAATCCGAGAATGGATTAACCCTCCCATAGGAACAAGAGAACTTTATAGTGTTTGGGATGATGATATTGTGTTGGATAATCATTCTATTCCAATACGGGTTTTTGAGCCCAAAGAACTTCTGGGAGATGAAAGGATACTTTTTTTTCATGGTGGCGGATGGGTTCATGGAAATATCAACACTTACACAAGGACCTGCGCCATGCTAGCAAATGACTCAGGTCGGCAGGTGCTTTCTGTAGACTATAGACTTGCTCCAGAATTCCCTTTTCCCGAAGGATTGTTAGACTGCTATGAAGTCACAAAAATTCTGCATCAACAGTATGCCGAAAAAAACAATAGAAAAAAAGAAATTATACTTATGGGAGATAGTGCTGGAGCCAACATTGCCGCTGCTGTAAGTCTTCTTGGTAGAGATCGAGCTGAGTTTTCTGTGGCCAAGCAAATACTCCTTTATCCTGCTACAAATAACTTCCATGATGATAGGTCTCCCTTCCCCTCTATACAAGAAAAAGGAGAGGGCTACCTTTTGACATCACAAAGGATTTGTGATTATATTGACTTATATATAAAGGACAAAAAGGACCTTTATAGCCCATATTTTGCGCCTCTTTTGGCAGAGGACTTTTCCAAGCAACCAGCTACACTTATCATTACCGCAGAGCATGATCCCTTGAGAGACGAGGGAGAAGCCTATGGGGATAAGCTGATGGAGTTTGGTAACCATGTAACTCAAATTCGCATGAAAAATGCTCTTCATGGTTATTTTACTTTGCCTATTAGATTTGTTCACGTAAAACGAACCATAGAAGCTATCAAAGAATTTTTAGGTTAGGGGGAGCACTCTTATTAAAAGTTGGCATAAGTTGGACAATGCGGCGATACTATTTTCTGCTGCTACCCATAGGTCAGAGACTCAAGTGTTCAGGTTTTCTGCAGAGCTAAAAGATTTTGTTGATAAAGATCAGCTGCAAAAAGCCTTAGATGAAACACTAGAGGATTTCGAGGCTTATCGGTATATAATGAAACAAGGTTTTTTTTGGAACTACCTAGAAGAGACAGACCTTCAGCCTGTTGTTAGAGAAGAAAATCAACCAGTCTGTGGGCCTATTTATCGTAAACATAAAAGGAACTTATTGTTTAACGTAAGCTATTATAGACAAACCATTAACTTGGAAGTTTTTCATGTGCTGTCCGATGGGGCTGGCACAATTTCTTTTTTTGAGGCTCTTTTAGTACGCTATTTAGCCTTGGACCTAGGTCTGCCAATAGAAGATATCCAAGAATCAATTACCTTGCCAGAGTCTTTGAGTGCTGGAAGAGATGATAGTTTCCTAAGACATGGTAGCGGCAAAAGGACCAAGAAGGAAAAAAAGCCTAAAGCCGTAAGATTTAGAGGCTTTAGATATGCACAAAATCATTTGAAGTTAATACAAGTGCACCTACCCACAAAAGAGGTAGTTGCTCTTGCCAAAGAGCATCATGGAACTGTTACATCTTTTATTACTGCATGCTTTATGAAATCAATTTGGGAAGAGCTACCAAGACGAAAAAAGAAACGCCCCATAGTCATAAGTATTCCTGTTAATCTGCGAAAGTATTACGCCTCAGATTCTCTTAGAAATTTCTTTAATACTGTTTTAATCCCCTGGAATCCAGAAGAAGGAGAAGTTTCTCTTATGGAGCTCACTCCTTGGGTTAGTCGAGAATTAAAAGAGAGAACAACACCAGAGCGTTTAGATGCTGGGATGAATAATTTCGTTGCCATTGAAAAAAATCCTGTTATTAAGCTTGTACCCTTGTTAATAAAAAATATTTTTCTGAAAATGGCATATTTGGCGGGACAGAAAAAATATACGGCAGTAGTATCCAACGTAGGGGCATTGACCCTACCCGAAAATATATCAAGAGAGATAAAAAACTTTAATGTTTCCGTAAGCACAGAAAAGATTCAAATATGTGTTGTAAGCCATGGCGATGTTATGAGCTTTGGAATAACAACACCTTTTGTTAATTCGGAAATCCAGCGACGGCTGGTTCGTTGCTTCACGGACCGAGGTGTAGCTGCGGAAATTTCCTGTAATATTCCAGACAGGAGGGATCTTCAATGAAATACTGTCCACGGTGCAAGGTTACAGTAAGAGGGATTCCAAATTATTGTCCTCTCTGCCAAGGAAAAATTAATGGAACAAACAGCTCTCCATTTTTCCCTGTTGTTCCAACTATTTACGAAAAATACAAGATGTTTTTCCAAATAGCAGCCCTTTCGGGCATCGGAATAGGGATTATTGCTGTAACGGTAAATCTTATCTTGCCTCAAACAGGGAATTGGTCTCTTTTAGTCCTCTTAGGGATAGGCAGCCTCTGGCTATCAGTAGGGCTTTCCGCTCGAAACCTGCACCATGTTACCCTAGTAATTGTAAACCAATCTATACTGGGCTCATTACTTTTTGTGCTTTGGGATTTTGTAGTGGGTTGGAAGGGCTGGTCAATAGATTATGCTGTTCCCATCCTACTTATGGTCTCCCTTCTTACAATGCAAATACTAATTAAGGTAAGAGGAATAAAAGCTGAAGACTATATGGTATGCACATCTTTTCATGCTTTCGTAGGACTTGTACCCCTAGCCCTATTTTTAACGGGGTCATTAAATCAGGTTATTCCTACTTTGATTTGTATTGCTTTAAGTGCTATCTTATTGGCAGGCATGCTGATCTTTAAGTGGAGAGTATTATTAGAGGAATACCACAAACGCTTTAGGATTTAAGTTTGCAAAAAAATATTTACGATGATATAATTTTTTGTTGCTGTTTGTATTTGAGAATATCAAAACAATTGTTGAATAGATTAGGCTAAAGGAGGCTTTTAAATGGGGGATAAAAAATATAGCGGATATGTTAGCCCTCTTTCAGAGCGGTATCCCAGCAAAGAAATGCAATACTTATTTAGTGGCGAAAAAAAATTCCGATTATGGCGAATGCTTTGGATTGCTTTGGCGGAGGCTGAAATGGAATTAGGTCTTCCTATTTCAGTTGAGCAAATAGAAGAAATGAAAGCCCATGCCTTAGATATAAACTATGACATAGCAGAAGAAAAGGAAAAAGAGCTTCGACACGATGTAATGGCCCACGTTTATGCCTATGGTGTTCAATGCCCAAAGGCCAAGGGAATCATTCATTGGGGAGCAACATCTTGTTATGTGGGAGATAATACAGACCTATTAATTATGAAACAATCTTTGGAATTAATCCAGGTTAAAATATTAAACGTAGTAGATAATCTAGCTGGCTTTGCAATAAAATACAAGGACTTACCAACTCTAGGTTACACACATTTCCAACCAGCCCAACCTGTTACTCTAGGGAAAAGAGCTACCCTATGGATTCAAGATTTAATGATGGATTATGAAGAAATAGACAATATTTTGGCCCGCTGGAAGTTGCTGGGATCTAAAGGCACTACAGGCACTCAAGCAAGCTTTCTCCAATTGTTTGATGGTGATAGAGAAAAAGTAAGAGAGCTTGATAGACTAATAGCGCAAAAACTTGGAATAAATGAAACATATCCTGTAGCAGGGCAAACCTATAGCCGTAAAGTAGACGCCCAGGTTATTAATATACTTAGCGGAGTTGGAATTTCTGCTCATAAATTCTCTAATGATATTAGACTAGCTTCCCATCTCAAAGAAGTTGAAGAACCTTTTGAAAAGGGACAAGTTGGATCTTCTGCTATGGCCTACAAAAGAAATCCAATGCGAACAGAACGTATGGCCGGTTTAGCAAGGCACTTACTTACTTTGCCTACAGATACAAACTTTACCGCCGCAGGGCAATGGTTTGAAAGAACACTAGATGACTCAGCCAACAAGCGTATATCTGTAAGCGAAGCCTTTTTAACAGCAGATGCGATTTTAGAATTATACATAAATGTTACATCAAGCCTTGTGGTATATCCCAAGATGATAGAGCGACACCTTTTAGCAGAGCTTCCCTTTATGGCTACAGAAACCATACTGATGGAGGGTGTAAAAAGAGGAAAAGATCGACAGGTATTGCATGAAAGAATAAGAATTCATAGTATGGAAGCTTCAAGGATTGTTAAAGAAGAGGGGGGAGAAAATGACCTACTTCAAAGAATTGCTGATGATTCAGCTTTCGGCTTCTCTATGAAGGACCTGACGGAGCTTTGTAAGCCAGAAGCTTTTGTGGGAATGGCTCCAGAGCAAACTCAAGACTATATTGATAATTACATAACCCCTATTTTAAAATCAAAGAAAAATGTACTAGGACTTAGAGGCAAAATACAAGTCTAAGAAGTGTGGTTTTCTACTAAAAAACTAAAGGATGGATAAAAAAATGGAAAAAGAGAGAAAAATCGGCACCGTTGTAAGAGGTCTTAGAGGCCCCATTATACGTGAAGGGGATGATTTAAAAGAAATCGTATTAGACGTGTTGTCTGAAATAGTAGCGGACGGAGATATTGTAGTAGAAGACCAAGACGTCCTTTGCATAACAGAAGCTGTTGTAGCAAGGGCTCAAGGGAATTACGCTACAGTAGACCAGATAAGCCAGGATGTTAAAAACAAAATGAGGACTGATACTTTTGGGGTTATTCTGCCTATACTAAGTCGAAATCGATTTGCTGTATGTCTTAGAGGAATTGCAAGAAACGCAAAGAAGATTATCCTGATGCTAAGCTATCCAGGAGATGAAGTTGGTAATCACCTTATTGGCTTAGACCAACTAGATAAGGAATCTATTAATCCATACAGCGACACTTTAGACCTAGAGACTTTTCGTCGGCTATTTGGCGAGGGAAAACATACATTTACCGGTGTTGATTATGTAAGCTATTACAAAAAATTGGTAGAGGATGAAGGCGCTGAGTGTGAAGTCATTTTTTCCAACAATCCCAAAACCATATTAGACTATACTTCCAATGTTCTCACTTGCGACATTCATACTAGAGCCAGAACAAAGCGAATCTTAAATGAAGCCGGGGCAAAGCATGTAGTTGGATTGGAAGATATATTAAATGAAAGCGTAGATGGTTCAGGATATAACAGCTCTTACGGGTTATTGGGATCAAATAAGGCTACTGAAGATATGGTAAAATTATTTCCAAATGATTGCACATCCTTTGTAAAAGATATTCAAAAAGAATTGCTAGAAAGAACAGGGAAAATCGTTGAGGTTATGGTCTACGGTGATGGGGCCTTTAAAGATCCAGTAGGCAAGATTTGGGAATTGGCAGATCCAGTGGTATCTCCTGGCTTTACTGACGGCTTGGTTGGGAAACCAAATGAATTAAAATTGAAATATCTAGCCGACAACGATTTCAAAGACCTAAAAGGGGAAGAATTGAAAGAAGCTATATCAAATAGTATTCGCAACAAAGAAGAATTTAGCAAAGATGCTATGGCCACTCAGGGGACAACTCCACGAAACCTAACAGACCTGCTAGGATCTCTATCTGACTTAACATCAGGATCTGGAGATAAAGGAACCCCCTTTGTTTACATTCAAGGATATTTCGATAATTATACAAAATAACATTTTTTTCAAGGAGTGTTGGAAGGCTTTTTCCGGGCAAAGCCAAATGATATAGCCGTGAAAAAGAAGAAAACAAAAAAATTAAAAGGTGAATTCAATCCTGTTTTCATATCGGCGCCAAGAATGAAAAATGAACCAACCACTAGGCCCAAGATAATAAAATAGAGAGCTTGAGGGTGATTTCTCAACATATTTTGAATTCCTTTGACGCCTCCGTAGCCACCTACTAGGACCCCCAGGGCTAGCACAAATAGTATGTTCCATTCAAAGTGGGCAATTGCTTCCATTGTGATAGGGTAGGCACCTAATATAAGTAAAACAAGAGATCCGCTTATGCCGGGAAGCAACATGGCTATGATAGCAAGGGTGCTTGACAGAAATAGCCAAAGATAAAAAAGAGGATGGCCAACATCCCAACTAAAATAAGTGGCTTCTGAAAAGGTTGAGTTTGAAATATAAGACAAACTTATCATAAAAAAAAGTGCAATAAGCCCCAAAAATATGTTTTTCCCTTTGGCTTTTTCATACCTTGCTCGAATAAAAATGGTGGGAATACTGCCTAAAATTATTCCGGCAAAAGCAAAAGTTAGAAGAATCCGATGATCTTCTAGAAGATTTGTAACTAATTGGCTGAAGGTATATATGCCTATAAGAGTTCCTAGTCCTAAGGGCAGCAAGAAAGGCAAACTTTTTTTAATATTGGCCTTGGTAAAGGCTAATAGAAGGGTATCATAGATATTTAGTATCACCGCCATGGTGCCGCCTGAGACCCCTGGAATGACATTTGCTACGCCTAAAATAATGCCATATAAGAAGTTTTTAATTAGCTTGTTTTTTTTCATAATAACATTGTAGCATAAACAGTACATTGTTGCTAAAAATTCCTTATCAAGTTGATGATTTAAGGATAAGTCAACAAAAACCCATTGTAAAGATTGCAATATTGTTAAAAACGGGTTACAATATTGTTGCGCAAGTGATAAAAAAAAGTTCTAATCTATGTAATTTCAAAGGAGGTCATAAAAAATGGCTGTAATGGACAAACAGAAAGCGTTATCTGAGGCAAAACGTATAATTGACTATATCGAGAAGCCCGAGCTAACCAATGAAGAAAAGGACAGAATAGTAAAAGATTCAATTAGCAACTTTAACACAAATGTAAACCCAGGCTGGTTGGAATACCGTAAATCCGTATCTGACGATGCTGCATTCATCGAGTGGACAGATTCAGAGGAACATTTCGAGGATTTATACGGGCATGAGTTTATCGACTGCTTAGGCGGTTTCGGAATTTACACTTGCGGTCACAGAAACCCAGAAATATTAAAAACCGTAAAAGCTCAGTTGGACAGATATGCACTTCACTCACAAGAACTAGTTGATCCACTTAGAGGATATTTAGCTAATTTAATGTCAATGATTACACCTGGAGATCTTCAGTATTGCTTCTTCACTAACGGTGGAGCAGAAGCTGTTGAAATGGGTTTAAAACTTGCTAGACTAGCTACTGGTGGTCGATGGTACATTTCCACAGTAGGAGCATTCCACGGAAAATCCATGGGAGCTATCTCAATGGGTGGAAAAGGCGCGTACAGAGAAGACTATATCCCACTAATTCAACAAGTACAGCACGTAGAATATGGTAATGCAGATGCTATGGAAGCTGCAATAAAGAACCTAATCACTGTTGGAGAAAAAGTTGCCGGAGTTATCATCGAGCCTATCCAAGGTGAAGCTGGCGTTATTATCCCAGAAAAAGGTTACTTAAAGGCTGTTAGAGAAATATGCGACAAGTACGGAGTTGCTATGATTCTTGACGAAATCCAAACTGGTATGGGACGTTGTGGAACAATGTGGAGATGCGAATACGAAGACGTTACTCCAGACATCCTTCTATACGGAAAAGCTTTTGGAGGCGGAATAATGCCTATCACTGGTATTATTGCTAGACCTAATATGTGGGTTGACAAGATTATTGAGAACCCATGGATCCTAGGATCACCTACATTCGGTGGAAACCCATTGGCATGCTCAGCTGCTATCTCTACAATTAGATTTATGCTAGAGAATGACATTCCAAAGGTTTGCCAAGAGAAGGGTGACTACATCATGGCTGGCCTAGAGAAGTTAAAGAACAAGTATCCAACAGTTCTTAAGACTTACCGTGGAGCTGGACTTCTAATTTGTATGGAATTCCCAGAAGCTGAAGTTGGTTATACTGTAACTAAGCACATGTTCGAAAGAAAAGTAATGGTTGCAGGAACTTTAGTAAACGCGAAGACTGTTCGAATTGAGCCACCTGCAGTATTAAAGTATGAAACTATTGACAAAGTATTGGCTATTTTGGAAGAAGCATTAGTTCTTACAAAAGAAGAGTTCAAACTATAGTCTTAGATAGTAACTTATTTTAAGCGACTACAAGTAAAGATTAGCGAACAAATAGCGCCTCACTTTCGCAAGTGAGGCGTTTTACTGTTTAAGTACAATATGATATACTGAATTATTACAATAACAGTACAAGGAGCTGATAGTTTTATGAAAATTGCATCAATCTTTAAACCAGGTAAAACTGTGTTTTCTTTGGAAGTCTTTCCTCCTAAAAAAACAAGTTCAATTGACACCATTTATCAAACACTAGAGGCGCTAAAAGAGCTAAGTCCAGACTTTATAAGTGTTACTTATGGTGCTGGTGGGAATTTAGCCGATTCAACAACCTGCGACATTGCTTCAATTATCAAGAATAAACATGGGATAGAAGCTGTGGCACATCTTACCTGCGTTAATTCAACAAGAGAGCAAGTCAAAGGTGTACTTGAAAAGCTAAAGGCGAATAATATTGAAAACATACTAGCTCTTAGAGGAGATTTTTCAGAGGACCACCCTAGGCAAAATGATTTCGCTTATGCTAAGGATTTAATTGAATTTTTAAAGGAGGAGTCAGCAAGCTTTGATATGGGTATTTCAGGAGCATGTTATCCTGAAGGTCATCCTGAAGCAGACTCTGAGGAATTAGACCTAGTTTACCTCAAAGAAAAAGTAGATGCTGGAGCAGATCATTTGGTAACTCAACTATTCTTCGACAACAACTTGTTCTATGATTTTATGGACCGAGCTCGTGGGATAGGAATAGAGGTTCCCATAGAAGCAGGTATAATGCCTGTTGTAAACAAGAATCAAATCCAGAGAATGGTATCCCTATGCGGTGCCAGTCTACCTAGTAAGTTCACAAAAATGATGAATAGATATGAAAATAATCCTGAGGCAATGCGTGATGCTGGAATAGCATATGCTGTGGATCAAATAGTAGACCTGATCTCCAACGGTGCAGAAGGTATTCACCTCTATACCATGAACAACCCTTATATTGCCCGTAAAATTTCTGAAAGCATAAAGAATCTTCTTTAGGAGAAACCATTGAAAAATCGATTTAATGAATTATTAGAAAATGAATTCGTAATACTAGATGGTGCTATGGGAACCATGATTCAGCAAGCAGGGGCTGATTTGGGAGATATTCACGGAATTGCAGGAATAACCCATGGCCCATTAATCACCAGCATACATAAACAGTATGTTGAAGCAGGAGCGCAGATTATTTATGCCAATTCTTTTGGCGCCAATAGATATAAATTAAAAGGTTCTGGATATAGTCCCAAAGAAGTGATTATGGCCGATGTAGGCAACGCTAAAAAAGCAGCGGAAGCTACAAATGTCTTAGTTGCTCTTGATATTGGACCCATTGGAAAATTAATCGAACCTGCTGGTGAAATGACTTTTGAAGAGGCCTACTCTATATTTCAAGAAATGGTCGTTGCAGGCAAAGAGGCGGGGGCAGATTTAGTTGTGATGGAGACTCTTTCAGATCTTTATGAAGCCAAAGCAGCAATTTTGGCGGTAAAGGAAAATTCGGATTTTCCCATTATCTGTACCATAACATTTGAAGCAAATAGAAGAACATTTACAGGCCTGGGAGTTCCAACCATGGCTCTCACCTTAGAAGGCCTAGGAGTAGATGCCCTAGGAATAAACTGTTCATTGGGCCCCAAAGAAATGGCTCCCATTGTGGAAGAGTTAAGTGCTTGGACAAATCTACCTATAGTGGTAAAACCAAATGCTGGAATGCCAGACCCTGAAACAGAAGAGTATCTTGTTTCCAAAGAAGAGTTTTGCGATTATATGGAACAACTTATTCCTTGGGGAGTCAAAATTGTAGGTGGATGTTGCGGAACTAAACCTGAATATATTCAAGAGTTGAAAACTAGGTTTGCAAAGAAAAAATTTGTTCGTTTACATAAGCTCATACCTGCTGCCGTAACTACGGCACTTAATGTCTTGGTAATAGACCAACCCAGAGTCATTGGTGAGAGAATAAACCCTACTGGAAAGAAGGCCTTCAAAGAAGCCTTAATAGCTAATAGGATGGAATATATTATAGGGCAAGGGTTTGCCCAAAAAGATCAAGGGGCAGATATCCTAGACGTTAACGTGGGACTGCCAGAAATAGATGAGCCCTTGATGATGGCTTCGGTGGTAAAAGCACTACAAAGAGTAATAGACCTTCCATTACAAATAGATTCAGCTGATCCTGTGACTTTGGAAGCAGGGTTAAGAGCCTATAACGGTAAGGCCATTGTGAATAGCGTAAACGGTGAGGTCAAGTCTTTAGATAAAATACTGCCCTTGGTAAAAAAATATGGAGCATCAGTTGTGGGCTTAACCTTAGATGAAAAGGGAATCCCTGAAACTGCCCAGCAGCGTTTTGATATTGCCAAAAAGATAATGAACCGGGCTTTAGAAGAGGGAATAAAAAAAGAAGATATCTATATTGATTGCCTAACCTTGACAGCTTCTGCAGAGCAAGCAAAAGCTATGGATGTTATCCACTCATTAAAGTTGGTTAAAGAAGAGCTTGGGCTTAAAACAGTTCTTGGGGTATCAAATATATCCTTTGGGCTTCCTAATAGGCAACTTATAAACCATAACTTTCTCACTCTTGCCTTAGGGGCTGGACTGGATTTGCCAATTATGAACCCAGGGGATGAATCTATGATGGATGCTCTTAGAGCTTACAAATTGCTTGCAAATATAGACCGAGATGCAAGAGAGTATATCAAGATTTACCAAGAAGCTGATGAAAAACAAAAAGGAAATACAAAACAACAACACAGAGAAAAAATTGTAACTCATAAACCTAAGGTCAGCAGTTCCGATAAGATGACCTTAATGGAAGCCATAGAAAAAGGTTGGAAAGAAGAGGGTATGGCTATTACCCAAGAAATGATCTTGACCCGAGAGCCTATGGAAATTGTAAGAGAGTTTCTAATTCCTGCCCTAGATCAAGTTGGAAAAGATTTTGAAACAGGAGAAACATTCCTGCCCCAATTATTGCTGTCTGCAGGGGTTGCTCAAGGAGCCTTTGATGTAATAAAAAACCACATGTCTTCTCAAAATACCTATAGAAAGGCCCGTGGTAAAATACTTTTAGCTACGGTTAAAGGAGATATTCACGATATCGGAAAAAATATTGTAAAGGTATTACTAGAAAACTATGACTACGAAGTTGTAGACCTAGGCAAGGATGTAGCTGAAGAAAGGATTATCGAAAAAGTTATGGAAGAAGATATTAAGCTGGTAGGGTTGTCAGCCTTAATGACCACAACATTAAAAAGCATGGACTCAGCCATACAATTATTGAAGCGAAAAAAACCTGATTGTGCTATTATGGTAGGTGGTGCAGTCCTTACTGAAGACTATGCCAAAAAAATAGGAGCAGACTATTACGGTAGTGATGCTAAAAAGGCGGTGGATATTGCAAATCAGCATTTCTCCGTGGTATAATTTAAAGTCAGTATTTCTATAAAAGATAAGCAACGAGGAGTAATATCAGTGGAAGAAAAAGAAACTTTAAAGAAAGATAGAAAGTCAAAGAAAAAAACGACGAAAAAGAAACCCCGCCGGAATAGAAGTTTTTTAGAGACTTTTATCTTATTTTTTCTAGCCTTTACCTTAGCGATTACCGGAGGTCTTTACCTTGTCAGCAGTGTGGGTAACAAGGCGCTTTTTGGGGAAGAAAACCCTGAGTTAGCCATTGAGTTAGATACACTGGTAGATCCAGACAGTCCATTTTATGATGCTTTTACAAATGCCAACCGAGTTAACGTACTTTGTTTAGGTGTGAACTCTAATATGGCAGACACCATCATGCTTGTTAGCTTTGATATGGATGAAAAACATGTGGATATTATAAGTGTCCCTAGGGATACTTATTTTTACAGAGAAGGCTACACTAATCCTGCTGCACATAAAATAAATGCGGTTATGCCAAAAGATGGAGCTGTTGGCATGGCCAAGGCAGTTAGCAAAACACTTCTTGATATTCCTATTAACTATTATGCCGTCATTGAATACGATGGTATTCGTGCAATTGTAGAATCAATGGGTGGAGTTCCCATGGACGTTCAAATGGACATGAAGTATAAAGATCCATATGACAAACCACCTTTAGTGATCGACATTAAAAAGGGTTACCAAACTTTAAATGGCGACCAGGCAGTTCAATTTTTAAGATTCCGAAAGGGATATTCCAATGCAGACATTGGGCGTATTGATGCCCAACAAGCTTTTGTAAAAGCGGCCTTTAAACAAGCCATAGGAAAAGATTTGTTAAAGGTAATAAAAAAAGGCTTTGAAGAAGTAGATTCTGATATAAAAGTAAAGACGGTTCTTGCTGTGGCTGCAAAAACAATAGGTATGAGCGAGGCTGATATGAGTACCTACACCATGCCCCATACCCTCTACAATCAAGCACCCTGGTATGTTATTGCTGATGGTGCAGGAATTGAAGAAATGATTACCGAAATCTATTCTCCTAAACCTGAACCCACTACAGATGGCGCAGTTACTTCAAATGGTGCCGCTAGCTCCGATAAATCTCAATAAAATCTAGAAAGGAGCATGCCCACGGGTGTGGTTTAATTATGGTAACAAAGAAAAAAGAAGAAGAAATCGAATATACCTTAATGCCAGATGAAGACGAGGAAATGGAAAAAAGCAAGGAAGCAGCTGACGATGAAGTCGCTGCCTTAGAGAAATCTGTGGAAGAAGAATCTTCCAAACCAGAAGAGCCTAAAAGTCGCCCAGATCGTCCAGAAACAGAGGGCATATTAGAATTAGCTGACGGTGGATTTGGTTTTCTAAGATTCTCAAACTTTCTTACATCCTCAGAGGATGTCTACGTATCCCCATCTCAGATAAGAAGATTTAATTTAAAAACAGGGGACAAAGTTAGGGGCATTACAAGACTACCCAACCAAGGGGAAAGATTTGGTGCCCTACTTTATGTTCTAACAGTAAATGGAGACGATCCTTCAGTAGCAATTTCAAGACCAGATTTCGATAGACTTACTCCAGTTTTTCCTCATGAAAGAATTTCCTTGGAAGAGCGAACAAGAGACACTTCAATGAGACTTATTGATCTTGTAGCTCCCATTGGAAAAGGGCAGCGAGGTTTAATAGTGGCTCCACCAAAAGCTGGGAAAACCATACTATTGAAAAAAATAGCAAATAGCATCGAAAAAAAGCATCCAGAAATTGAGATAATAGTTTTGCTGGTAGATGAACGGCCTGAAGAAGTAACGGATATGAAACGTTCTTTGGATGGAGGAGAAGTTATTTACTCAACTTTCGATGAGTTGCCTCAGCATCACGTTAAGGTTGCTGAAATGGTTTTGGCTAGAGCTAAAAGGCTAGCGGAGCACGGCAAAGATGTTGTTATATTGTTAGACTCTATTACAAGGCTGGCAAGAGCCTACAATATGGTGGTTCCTTCATCTGGTAGAACTCTTAGCGGTGGCCTTGACCCTGGAGCTTTGCATAGACCCAAGAAATTTTTTGGGGCTGCACGTAAACTGGAAGAAGGTGGATCTATAACAATTTTAGCTACAGCCTTAATTGAAACAGGGTCCCGTATGGATGATGTAATATTCGAAGAGTTTAAAGGAACGGGGAATATGGAGCTGCATTTAGATCGCAAGCTTTCTGAAAGACGGATATTCCCTGCATTAGATCTAAATAAATCTGGAACAAGACGAGAAGATTTGTTGATGAGCCAGGAAGAATTAGAAGCTATTTGGGCAATGAGACGAGCCCTTTCTAATAGAGACACTCAAGATGTCACAGAAAGTATTATAGACACTTTAGTTCATACCAAAAGCAATAAAGATTTTATTCAAATCATAAAAAAGACTATGGTAGACTAAAAGATCAAATAGAGCTAGTAGGCCAATAGAGCCAAAAGTACTAGTAGAGAGGTACTCAGTAAATGGATTTAAAGAAGGTTTTTAGAAAAGATGCTTGTCCAACTAAAGTAGGGGGGCAGGCCGTTCTAGAAGGAATAATGATGAAAGGTGAGGGGAGAACAGCTACTGTTCTTAGACTCCCAAATCAAAAACTATATATCAAGACACAAAAATTGCCTGAAAAGTCTAAAGCTATGAAAATTCCTTTTGTAAGAGGAGTTTTGATTTTTGCGGGAGCCTTAATTGAAGGAACAAAGACACTGATGTTCTCGGCGGATATTTTAGAGGCCAATGAGGAAGAAGGCACAAACGATTACAAGAAGAGTAAGTTCGACCTATGGCTTGAAAAAAAATTGGGGGCTGAAAAAGCTTGGAACTGGATGCTATACACATCGGTAGTTGTTGCAGTGCTTATAACAGTGGGGTTTTTTATAATTCTACCAACATGGGTTTTAGATTTGCTGACTCACTTAACAACCAATGTGATTGTCCTCAACTTAGTAGAAGGACTGCTTAGAATACTCTTGTTTGTTTTATATGTGTTGGCGATATCTAAGATGAAAGATATCCACCGGGTATTTCAATACCATGGCGCTGAACATAAAACCATACATTGTTTTGAAGCGGGCTTAGAATTAACTCCCGCCAATTGTAAGCCTTTCTATACTTTACATCCACGTTGTGGAACCAGTTTTTTGATGTTCGTAATGATTATTGCCCTGATAATGTTTTCTTTATTGGGTTGGCCCAACTTGTTTTGGAGGATTACTTCACGTTTGTTGTTGCTTCCAGTTATAGCGGGTATGGGCTTTGAGCTATTAAAATGGGCAGGGCGTTCAGACAACTGGCTTGTAAAAGTCCTTAGTCTTCCGGGATTGGCATTACAAAAATTAACTACCAAGGAACCTGATGAGGATCAGCTGGAAGTAGCTATAGCAGCTATGAAAGCTGTCATGGTAGATCCTAGCACACCATATTACGAAGGTTTATGTGATTTGAACGGACAACAGTTAAAGGAAATTAGTGAGGCTGTGTGATGAAAATAAGGGAATTGCTTTCTGAGGGAGAAGATATTCTTAAGGGAGCTAAAAAACTTAGTGCCAGAAATGATGCTCTTTTGCTGCTTTCATTTCTGCTGAACATGGATCGAGGCAAAATGTTTATGGCCTTTGAAGATGAGGCTTCTGAATCTCTCATAGAAAGGTATAGGGAGGTAATCCAAAAAAGATCTTCTGGTATTCCCTTGCAACACATTACGGAACAGGCAGATTTTATGGGTCTAACATTTAAAGTTACCCCGGAGGTACTTATTCCAAGAAGTGAAACAGAACTTTTGGTAGAGGAAGCCTTAAAGCTTATTAGTCCCAATATGAAGGTTTTAGAACTCTGTACTGGGTCAGGATGTGTTGCTTTATCCATTCTAAAACTTTTCAAATCCCTTTCAATGACTGGGGTGGATATTAGTGAAGGTGCCTTGTATGTTGCAAAAGAAAACGCTAAAAACCTGGAGGTTGCCATGGGAAAAGAGGCGGGAGAAATTGATTTTCTTCACGGAGACCTTTTTGAACCAGTTGAAGGCTGCTACGATTTAATTATTGTTAACCCTCCATATATAAAATCCGGAGATATAGTTGATTTAATGGAAGAAGTTAGAGAGCATGATCCAGTAATTGCTTTAGATGGTGGCCCTGATGGTCTTTACTTTTATCGGCGACTCTTCTACGAAGCAAAGGACTATATGAGTGATCAAGGATATCTATTACTGGAAATTGGCCAAGATCAAGGGGATGAAATTAGGAATTTAGCAGCGGAATCCTACCAGAATATAAAGCTTATAAAAGATTACAATCAACTGGACAGAATAGTCCAGATGCAAAAAAAACCGGGGTCTTAAGACCTCGGTTTTTTATTGAATATCCATCTACAGTGCTGGCAAAGTTTTAAATTGTTCTTCAAGGTCCTCGTCACTTGGGATATAATCAGTCATTCGGCCTTCCTTAAATGCGTTGTAGGCATTCATATCGAAGTAGCCTGTTCCTGTTAGACCGAAAAGTATGGTTTTTTCTTCTCCAGATTCTTTGCATTTAAGAGCTTCGTCAATAGCAGTCCTTATTGCATGTGCAGATTCTGGTGCTGGCAATATAGTTTCTTTTTGTGCAAAGAATGTTCCCGCTTCAAAGACCTTTGTTTGCTCTACAGAAACCGCTTCCATGTAACCATCGTGATAAAGCTTAGACACGATAGGGCTCATGCCATGATAACGAAGTCCCCCGGAGTGGTTTGGTGAAGGAATGAAACCGCTTCCCAAAGTATACATCTTGGCTAATGGTGTAACCTTTCCTGTGTCACAGAAATCGTAGGCATACTTACCCCTTGTTAGGGATGGGCATGATGAAGGCTCAACTGCCACAATTCTTGGTGAAGCCTTTCCCAATATCTTATCTTGCATAAAGGGAGCGATGAGGCCACCTAAGTTACTGCCACCACCCGCGCAACCTATTACTAGGTCGGGGTATTCTCCAATGGATTCCATAGCAATTTTTGATTCTAATCCAATAATTGATTGGTGAAGAACTACTTGATTAAGGACTGATCCCAAAGCATATCTATAATCTGGAGTGCCAGTTGCTTTTTCTACGGCTTCAGATATAGCACATCCCAAACTTCCGCCTGTGCCTGGATTTTGCTCAAGAATCATTCGACCTATTTCTGTGGTGTCGCTAGGACTTCCTATAACCTGACCATCGAAGGTTTCCATTACAAACTTTCTAAATGGTTTTTGTTCAAGAGAAACTTTTACCATGTAGACTATTAGTGGAAGGCCGAAGAAAGAACATGCTTCAGCCAATGCTGTTCCCCATTGTCCCGCTCCAGTTTCTGTTGTAAGACCTTTTAACCCTTGCTCTTTTGCATAATATGCTTGAGCTACAGCTGAGTTTAATTTATGGCTACCTGATGTATTGTTACCCTCATACTTGTAGTAGATTTTCGCTGGCGTATCAAGGGCTTTTTCCAAGTTGTATGCCCGAATTAAGGGAGATGGGCGATACATTTTATAAAATCGTTGAACCTCTTCAGGGATATCAATGTATTGAGTGTGGTTGTCTAGTTCTTGCATTGCTGTTTTCTCGGTAAAAATAGGAGTTAGGTCCTCTAATGTAATAGCCTTGCCTGTACCTGGGTTAAGCATGGGATCGGGCTTTTCTTTCATGTCGGATCTTAGGTTATACCATTGCTTAGGCATTTGGTCTTCTGTTAGATAGATTCTGTTTGGAATATTAGTTTTCATAATTGTGGTTCTCCTTTTCATTTAAATGCTTTCTTTTAAAGAAAGGGTCTCTGCAAGGTCTCAAAAACAAAAATCTGCCCTTGAAAATCAAGGACAGATTATTAATCTGCGGTACCACCTTGGTTGACGGGCTTTAAAACCCATCCACTCTGCAGAGTGCCATCACACCCCTAGCCTGTTACGCCTGCTTCACGTCGCTGCTACTAGAATTAAATCTTTCGCTTTGCCCTCAGAGGCCCATTTGCTGTGACTTACGTTTATTCGGCTCCCACCACCCCGAACTCGCTGTGAAACAGTTTTACAACTTTACTCCCTCGTCATAGGTTTATATGAACTTAAGATAAAGATAGCATATTTAAAAGTAGTCGTCAATAGGCAATTTGGTAAAATGTATAAAATCACACTAAAAATTCCGTATATACTTGTTGATTTTCCCTAAATATTGGAATATAATGAATTAGCAAGAAAAAACTTGCAAATTCATAAGGGGTTATGATATATTAGTTGAGATGTGGAAGAAAAAAGCGCGTCAGATTTTGCTCAGATAGGGCCTGAGCAGGGAAGGAGGCAGAAACATGAAGGAAGGAATCCATCCTGATTATAAGGAATGTAACGTTACTTGCGCATGTGGGAATTCTTTTGTAACGAAGTCCACAAAAGAAGACCTGAGGCTTGACGTATGCTCAGCGTGCCATCCATTCTTTACAGGTCAGCAGAAGTTTATTAACAGAGGCGGACGTGTTGAGAAGTTTAAGAACAAATACAACATCGACTAACAGCATTTCAAAAAACTGGAAATTATTTTCCAGTTTTTTTATGAACAAGGTTTATATTTCAACGAAAGTTTGATATAATGATATGTTGATAAGACATTAATAATATAGGCTTAAATTATAGAGTAACAGAGAAAGAAGAGAGAAGAGAGAAGAGAATAAAAATGTTTGATAAATTAGAATTTACCCTGGATAAATATGAGGAGCTATCCCAAAAAGTTTCTAACCCTGACATAATTGGAGACCAGCCAACATGGCAGAAATTAATGAAAGAAATGGGAGAGATAGAACCTTTAGTCTTTAAATATCGGGAATATAAAAAAGAAAAAGAAGAACTACAAGAAGCCAAAGCCATGTTGGAAGAAAGCGACGAAGAAATCAGAGAAATGGCAAAAGCGGAGATACCCATCCTAGAAGAGAAACTAGAGGAAATGGGTGCGGATCTTCGGGTACTTTTGCTGCCTAAAGACCCCAACGATGAGAAAAACGTAATTCTAGAAATAAGAGCTGGAACTGGAGGCGATGAAGCAGCCCTCTTTGGTGCAAGCCTTCTTAGAATGTATCTAAGATACGCTGAACGTCGGGGTTGGAAAACAGAGCTTATGGATGTTAACGATACTGGACTTGGGGGTGTAAAAGAGGCAGTTATGCTTATAAAAGGTCGTGGTGCTTACTCACGATTAAAATATGAAAGTGGAGTTCACAGAGTCCAGCGAGTTCCTGAAACAGAGTCTTCAGGTCGTGTTCACACATCTGCGGCAACTGTGGCAGTGCTTCCTGAAGTTGATGATGTGGAAATATCCTTGGATCCAAATGATGTAAGGGTAGACGTTTATCGTTCTTCTGGAAATGGTGGACAATCTGTAAATACCACAGATTCTGCAGTAAGGTTAACCCACGTACCCACGGGAATTGTTGTAACTTGCCAGGACGAGAAGTCTCAAATAAAAAACAAAGACAAGGCTTTTAAAGTATTAAAAGCAAGGCTTTATGACCTAAAGCTTCAGGAACAAAATGAAGAGATGTCTGCAAGCAGAAAGAGCCAAGTAGGGTCGGGAGACCGTTCTGAAAGAATAAGAACCTATAATTTTCCCCAAGGAAGAGTATCAGACCATAGAGTTGGAGTAACACTATATAAGTTGGAATACTTTATGGATGGTGACTTAGATGAAATTATTGAGAGCTTGATTTCCTTCGATCAAGCAGAAAAGATGCAGAGTTTCTAATGAAGACACCATTGAAAACAAAAGGACTGAAGCCCACAAGGGAAAATATTGAATATAGCGCTAGGGTAATTGCCCAAGGTGGCTTGGTAGCATTCCCAACAGAAACAGTTTATGGACTAGGGGCCAATGGACTGGATCCTATAGCCATTAAAAAAATTTATGAAGCCAAGGGTAGGCCATGGGATAATCCTATGATTTTTCATATTGCGTCACCTTTAGACCTTGAATCTTTGGCTCAGATAATAAGCAGGGAAATGGAAGCTCTGATAGTAGCTTTTTGGCCAGGACCCTTAACTATGGTGGTGAGAAAAACACCTCTGGTTCCTCTTGTGGCAACTGGAGGGCTTAATACGGTTGCAGTAAGGATGCCTAACCATAAAGTTGCCTTAGAGCTAATTGAAAAAGCACAGTGTCCTGTAGTTGCTCCAAGCGCCAACTTGTCGGGACGACCTTCCGGGACAAAATATCAGGACGTTTGGGAAGATCTGAATGGTAGGGTAGACGTAATACTGGAAGGTGATGATTGTCAACTGGGAATCGAATCCACAGTAGTTGATATGACAATTCCTGAAAAGATTACCATATTGAGACCTGGTGCAATTTCCGTAAAAGATATTAAAAAAGCCCTAGAGGCATACAATATAAAAGGAACGGATGTTATATGGAACTCAGACAGCTGCCAGAATTCAGGGGAAGAAGAAGGGCAAGCACCTAAATCTCCTGGAATGAAGTATAGACATTATGCTCCCAAGGGGGAAATGATTATTGTAGCTGGAAAACCTGAAAAAGTAAGAGAAAAAATAGAATCTCTTAAAGAGGAAGCAGAAAATCAAACAAAGGATGATGGTGGAAGAAAAAAGGTTGCCGTCTTATTTATCGAAGACCTAGACCCTGAGGAAGTGGCTCATCATTTTTTCGCAAGGTTGAGAGAACTAGATCGAGAAGGTGTTGACTTAATTCTTGCAGGAGCAATAAATCAAGATAATGATGAAGAGGGAATTGGTGGTGCTGTAATGAACAGAATGCTTAAGGCAGCAGGATACCAAGTAATTAAAGTATAGTGAAAGGAATTTGGTGGTAAAAATGAAAATAGCCTTAGCAGCGGATCATGGAGGCTTTTGCCTTAAGGAAATTCTGATACCATTTTTAGAAGAAAATGGCTACGAAGTTGAAGACCTTGGAACATATAGTGAAGAATCTGTAGACTATCCTATATATGGGAGATTATGCGGAGAAGCAGTTCGAGACAAAAAAGCAGACTTGGGAATTGTTATGTGTGGCACAGGTATTGGAATCTCTATAGCAGCAAATAAAGTAAAGGGAATTCGTTGTGCCTTGTGTACAGATGTAAATATGGCTAAAATGGCTCGTTGTCATAATGATGCCAACATCATTGCTATGGGTGGTCGCACAACAGATCCTGAAACTGCAAAGGCCATTACTTTGGCATGGCTAAAAGAAAGCTGTGAAGGTGGACGTCATCAACGGCGAATCGATATGCTAAACGAAATGTGTGATTAATTGTATTTTTAGAAGCTTATTTTTTTAAAATATGGAGGTAGTATTATGGGTAAAGTATATGTGTTTGATCATCCGTTAATTCAACACAAAACAGGAATGCTAAGAAAAACAGAGACCAATGTAAAAGATTTCAGAGAACTTGTTAAAGAAATCGGCATGTTAATGACTTATGAAGCTACCCGAGATTTACCTCTTGTGGATATGGAGATACAGACTCCCATATGCAAAACTAATGTTAAAATGCTTTCAGGCGAAGATATAGCTATAGTTCCTATTTTAAGAGCAGGACTTGGAATGGTGGATGGAATGCTAGCCATGGTACCAAATGCTAAAGTAGGTCACATTGGACTATATAGGGATCCAGATACCCACCTTCCCGTAGAATACTACTGCAAGCTTCCTAATGATATTGATAAGAGACAAGTATTTGTAGTTGATCCCATGCTGGCAACTGGTGGTTCTGCAGCAGCAGCAATAGATTTCATAAAAGAAAAAGGGGGCAAAAAAATAATCTTTATGTGTTTGATTGCAGCCCCAGAAGGAATTGAAGTGTTACATAAAGCCCACCCAGATGTAGATATTTTCATAGCAGCTAAAGACGAAAAGTTAAATGAGCATGCCTATATCGTCCCTGGATTAGGTGATGCAGGAGATAGACTTTACGGAACAAAATAAAGAGCAAAAGAAGGCCGAAGGAGAATAAAAATGAACTTGATACCCGATAATGTAAGCCAAAAAACCAACGTATTTGATGTATTAAAAGAAAGAGGCTTCATTGAACAAACCACTCATGAAGATGAAATAAGAGATCTTTTGAACAATGAGAAAATCCGATTCTACATTGGGTTTGACCCAACAGCAGATTGCCTGCATGTGGGACATTTTATGCAGGTTATAATTATGATGTATATGCAAAAGTATGGTCATACCCCTATAGTACTAATAGGTGGAGGCACTACACTTGTGGGGGATCCTTCAGGTAGGACAGACATGCGTCAAATGATGACTCAAGAAACAATTATTGAAAATGGCAATGCCTTTAAAAAGCTTTTCGACAGATTTATCGAATTTGATGAAGACTATGTATATCGGGGCTCTGACAGCCCACAAAAAAAAGGCAGTGCCAACAAAGAACCGGATCCTGGTAAGGCCATTTGTGTAAATAATATTAGTTGGCTTCAACCTCTAAATTATATTGAGTTCATCCGTGATATTGGAAGACATTTTTCCGTTAACAATATGCTTAGGGCTGACTGTTTCAAGCAACGTTTAGAGCAAGGACTCTCTTTCTTGGAGTTTAACTATATGCTAATGCAAAGTTATGACTTTATGGTTATGGCCAGAGATATAGATTGTAAAATGCAGTTCGGGGGTAATGACCAGTGGTCAAATATTCTTGGAGGTGTAGATCTTACTAGAAGAGAAGCTAAAAAGCAGGTATATGGAATGACTTTTGCCTTACTAACAACCAGCGAAGGGGTAAAAATGGGAAAAACCCAAAAGGGTGCTTTATGGTTGAATAGTGAAAGAACTTCTCCCTATGAATTTTATCAATACTGGAGAAATGTTGAAGACTCAGATGTAAATAAATGCTTGAGAATGCTTACATTCCTGCCTATGGATGAAGTAGAGCGGCTAAGCGAGCTAAAAGATCAAGAGATAAATAAAGCCAAGGAGATACTTGCATTTGAAGTAACTAAATTAGTCCACGGTGAAGAAGAAGCGCATAAAGCCCAAGAAGGTGCCAAAGCTACCTTTGGGGGTGGAGGAGATTTATCTCAAATTCCTACTACAATAATCCCAGCTTCAGAGTTTGCAGGAGAAGGAATGGGAGTTGTTAACTTGATTCATAGATTGGGACTTGTTCCAAGCAAGGGAGAGGGTTTTCGAACAATTGAACAAGGAGGACTCACCCTAGCCGGCAAAAAAATAACTGATGGTAAGTTGATGATAGATGAGAGCTGGTTCGAAAACCGACAAATACTAATCCAAAAAGGGAAAAAGACCTTCCATTTACTCGAAATCCAATAGAAAAAGCATATTAATACCACATTCCACACTTTACAAAGCAGAGGGGTGTGGTATAATACTATACGTTAGCGCTTTACCGTGGTAAATCAAAGAAGCAAACAAAGGTGAAAGCCTAAAGCTATTAGAAATTTAGAAAATACGAATAATGGAGAATTGGATTATGAAAGCACAAACAGCCAAATTGCAAAGAGATGAAATCGTAACCTTGGAACTAAGAGGATTATATGAGCAATTAGGATATAGAAAGTATAAGATGGGACGCTTTGAGGAGTACCAGCTATATGTTGAAAACAAAGATTTCCTCGGCAGTGACAAGGTTATCAGTTTTACAGACCTAGACGGCCGACTGCTAGCATTGAAACCTGATGTCACATTAAGCATAATTAAAAACAGTAAAGCTACAAGAAAGAATAGCGAAAAGTTATATTACATAGAGAACGTATATAGAGAAAGCAAAGAAAGCCATACCTATCAAGAAATCCACCAAATGGGTCTTGAATTTATAGGAGATGTAGACCCATATGGGATTGTGGAGGTTCTTGCCTTAGCAGCTCAGAGCTTAGAGGCTGTGAGTCCTACTTACTTACTAGAGATTTCTCATATGAATTTTGTGGTGGAATTCTTAAATGGTTTGGATATCTCAGAAAACATCAAACACAAACTACTAAGATTAATTCGAAGCAAAAACGTAAGTGGCTTAGATAAAACAGCTTTAAAAGAAGGCCTATCAGTAGAGCAGAGACAAGTTTTGCTTGCTATTCCTCATCTTTATGGAGAAATGGAACTAACCATAAAGACTGCAAGAGGGCTAGCCCTATCCCAAGGAATGATAGAAAGTGTAGATGAGTTGGAAGAAGTGTTGATATTATTAAAAGCCGCGGGCTACAGCAAAAATTGTCAGGTGGATTTTTCTATGGTGAATGATATAGACTATTACAATGGCATTGTATTTCGGGGATATGTAAAAGAACTAGCCCGTCTGGTCCTTGCCGGTGGCCAATATGATCTAGCTATGAAGCGCTTTGGTAAGGATGTGGATGCAATCGGATTTGCTCTTTATCTAAATGAAGTAAGTAGAATAAACGGAAAAAAAGCAGCAAGTGATGTGGACTCCATTATCTTATATGATGATTACAGTGATTTAAAAGCTCTTATAAAAGAAGTAAAAAAAGAACAAAAAAGAGGATTAAAAATTTGGGTGGGTAGAAACTTGCCAGAAGATATAAGCTATGAAGAGATTTATCAATGGACAAAAAAAGGATTGGTAAAGAAAGAAAAATCAGTAGAGGGAGTGGAAGATAAATGCTAAATATCGCATTACCCAAAGGGCGAATGGGGGATCAAGTGTATAGGCTGCTTGAAAAAGCAGGTTATGAATGTCCAGAGTATTTTGAGAAAAATAGAAAATTAATATTAGAAAACCCGGAAAAAGGTATAAGGTATCTTTTAGTTAAGCCAAGCGATGTTGCTATTTATGTAGAGCACAAAGCGGCTGATGTAGGAATAGTGGGAAAAGATATTTTACTGGAATCAAACCCTGATGTTTATGAACTTCTTGACTTAAATATTGGGAAATGTAATATGGTAGTAGCGGCAATGAAGGACTATGTGGAAGAGCCCGATCGGACACTGAGAGTGGCAACAAAATATGTAAATGTTACAAAGAACCATTTTGCTGAAATGGGGAGAGACATTGAAATAATAAAACTAAATGGGAGTATAGAGCTGGGACCAGTTCTTGGTCTTACAGATGTAATAGTAGATATAGTTGAAACTGGCAGCACAATTAGAGAAAATAATCTAAAGGTAATTGAAGAGTTTAAGGATATAAGTGCTAGATTTATAGCGAACCGTTCATCCTTTAAGTTTCAAAACCAAATAATTACTGAGATGGTGCGTAAGCTTCAAGGATAGAAAGGGAACAGGCTAATGTTAGAAATCTTTTCTTCTCAAAAAACAAGTTATGAAGAAATCTTTAATCGAGAATCTGAAATGAAAGCGGATTACGAAATAGAGCAGCAAGTAATAGAAATTTTACAGGATGTTAAGCATCGGGGAGATGAAGCTTTACGAGAGTATACAAAACGTTTTGATGGTGTTGAACTGGAGGATTTCTCTGTTACAGAAAAAGAAATAAATGATGCAATATCGAAGGTAGACCCCTATCTTTTAAGTGTTATCGAAGAAGCAGCCCTTAACATCAGAATTTTCCATGAAAAACAAAAAAGAGAAAATTTTGAAGTAAAAGAAAAAGAAGGGGTAATTCTTGGACAGAAGACCCTCCCCATAGAGCTAGCAGGTATATATGTTCCAGGAGGATCAGCAAGTTATCCAAGCAGTGTTTTAATGAATGCTATTCCCGCGAAGATAGCAGGAGTTTCACGTATAATAATGATTACACCCCCTCAAGATGATGGGACAATCCCAGATGTAATTTTAGCCGCAGCTAAAATAGCCGGGATAACAGACATCTATAAAGTTGGTGGAGCCCATGGTATTGGAGCCCTTGCTTATGGTACCGAAAGCATTCCTCTTGTAGATAAAATTACGGGCCCTGGGAATATTTATGTAGCAACTGCTAAAAGATTGGTATTTGGCGATGTGAGTATAGATATGGTTGCTGGCCCCAGCGAAATCTTGGTTATAGCCGACGAAAATTCCCGCCCTGATTATGTGGCGGCGGATATGTTAAGCCAAGCTGAACACGATCCAAATGCGGCGGCTATCTTATTGACAACAAGTCAGAGTCTGGCCCAAGGGGTGGTCCTTGAACTAGAAAAGCAGATTCCCCTTTTGCCAAGAGGTGAAACAGCAAAGACTAGTATTTTAACAAGAGGTAAGATAGTAGTTGTTGATTCTTTGGAACAAGCTATGGAGTGGAGCAATCGATTTGCCCCTGAACATCTTGAGCTCTCTGTGGAAAAGCCCTTTGAACTGTTAGAGCTGGTAAAAAACGCTGGTGCAGTCTTTTTAGGCAGCCATGTACCCGAGGCACTTGGGGATTATTTTGCGGGAACAAATCATATTTTGCCTACGGGTGGTACTGCTCGATTTAGCAGCCCTCTTTCAGTAGAAGATTTTCAGAAAAAAACCAATTATATTTATTATACACAGGAAGCTTTGGAAAAGGATAAAGATAAAATTGTTGCCTTTGCTGAAAGTGAAGGACTTCATGCTCACGGCAAAAGTGTAGCAATTAGATTTCAAGAAAAGGATATGACAGATGAGTAGATTTATGAATCCCGACTATAAGAATTTATCCCCATATCTTCCAGGAGAGCAACCCCAAAGATCAGAATGGATTAAATTGAATACCAACGAATCACCTTATCCTCCGGCTCCTGGAGTTTCAAAGGTAAAAGCAGATGATCTAAACCTTTATCCTGACCCCGAATCAAGGCGCCTTATTCAAGCATTGGGGAAAAGATACGGAGTAAAAGAAGACCAGATTATAGTTGGTAATGGCAGCGATGAGATTTTAGCATTTGCCTTTATGGCATTTCAAAAGGGGAACAGATCTTTTGCATTTCCAGACCTAACTTATGGATTCTATCCCGTCTATGCTCAGCTATTCGGAGTTATAACAAAAATCATTCCATTAAGCGATGACTGGACCATTAACTATCGAGACTACATTGATGTGGATTCCACAGTAATTATTGCTAACCCTAATGCCCCTACAGGTTTAACTCTTCCCTTAAAGGAAATAGAAATTATTGTAGAAGGCAATAGTGATAATATAGTAATAATTGACGAAGCCTATATAGATTTTGGTGGAGAGAGTGCTGTTTCCCTGATAGATAAGTACGATAATCTATTAGTGGTACAGACATTTTCAAAATCAAGAGCCTTGGCTGGGGCAAGGGTTGGATTTGCCATAGGGAACTCTGAGTTGATAAAAGATCTAAAGGCTATCAAATATAGCTTTAACCCATATAACTTAAATCGATGGTCAGAGGAAGTCGCTGTAGCCTCTTTGAAAGATCAAAACTACTTCCAAGAATGCTGTAAGGAGACAATGCGCCTTCGGGAAGCAAGCTCGCAAAATCTAAGATTTTTAGGCTTTGAAGTTTTAAACTCACAAGCCAATTTTATATTTGCAAGGCACAAGAAATTAAGTGGCCAAGACTATTATCAAAAACTCCGAGAAGAAAAGATTTTGGTTAGATATTTTGATAAAAATAGAATCAAAGATTTTGTAAGAATAACTATCGGTGATGAAAAAGATATGGAGGCATTACTTAAAGCCACAAATAGGATATTAAATAATAAAAAATTATGGGAGGCCCAGGGATGAGAAAAGCAGAGATAAACAGAAAAACTCGAGAAACAAATGTTTCCCTCCAATTAACGTTGGAAGGAAAAGGGGAAATTGATGTTAACACAGGATGCGGCTTTTTAGACCATATGCTAGAGCTGTTGGCAGCTCATGGGGGCTTTGACCTAAGGGTAAAATGTCAAGGAGATACCAATGTAGACGATCACCACACTGTTGAGGACATAGGGATTTCATTGGGACAGGCTTTCTTAGAAGCCTTGGGAAATAAAAAAGGAATTTATCGATATGGAACAATGACATTGCCTATGGATGAGGTCCTAGTAGTGTGCTCCTTGGATTTAAGTGGGCGTAGCTATTTGAATATGGATGTAGAAATTCCATCTCAGAAGGTAGGAACTTTTGATACAGAACTGGTTTCTGAATTCATGATAGCTCTGGCAAGAAGTTTACAAATGAACCTGCATTTTGTCCTACTAGCAGGAGGGAATTCCCATCATATTATTGAGGCTATGTTTAAGGCCCTTGGAAGAGCCCTAGCTCAAGGTGTGGCTATTGATCCCAAGAATGCGGACAAGATACCTTCCACGAAAGGATTGTTGTAGATGATTGGGGTTATAGACTATGGCGTAGGAAACCTATTTTCCTTGCGATCATCCTTAGATTATTTAGGGTGCAAGGTTATAGTGACAAAGGATTCTGAAGAACTAAAAAGATGTGAAAAAATCATATTACCTGGAGTAGGGGCCTTTGAAGACGCAATAGATAAGCTTAAAGGAACAGGCCTTGTTTCCCTGATCCGAGAAGAACTGGATAAAGGGAAACCCATGCTAGGGATTTGTCTAGGCATGCAACTTTTGTTTGACAAGAGTTTAGAATATGGCTCACACAAAGGTTTAGGGCTTATTCCTGGATCCGTTGTGGCAATACCCAAGAATCAAAAGGACCCAATGAATGGAGACCTTTTGAAAATTCCCCATATCGGTTGGAACCGGCTGAATATAGTGAAGGACGACCCACTTTTTAATAAACTGCCTAAAGAAAATTATGTTTATTTTGTCCACAGCTTTTATGCAAGGGAATGCCAAAAGAATCTCTTGGCAGTTTCAGATTATGGCGTTGAGATAGCTGCTGTAGTTAAAAAGGGATCTCTTTATGGAACTCAATTTCATCCAGAAAAAAGTGGTCAAACGGGGTTGAATATTTTAAAGGCTTTTGTAGAAATCACCAAGGAGGATTTTAAATGTTAATATTTCCTGCAATTGATATTAAGGATGGGAACGTGGTTCGGCTTTTTCAAGGAGACTACGATCAAATGACAGTATATAGTGAAGATCCAGTTCAAGTAGCTAAAACCTTTAAGGATTGCGGAGCAACTCATTTGCACTTGGTAGATCTTGATGGAGCAAAGGAAGGCCGCCTAGTTAATTTTGAAAATATTAAAAAAATAATTCAAGAAGCCGGTCTCTTTGTCCAAGTAGGTGGCGGAATTCGAGATTTAGAACGGATTAAAGCATATATAGACCTAGGAGTGCACAGGGTTATTCTAGGCACAGCGGCAGTAACAGAACCGGAATTTTTAAAAGAAGCCATTGATAACTACGGAGACAAAATAGCTGTAGGGGTAGATGTAAAGGGCCATAAGGTAGCTATTAATGGTTGGCAGAATGTGACAAATATAGATGCCGATGATTTCCTGAGAGCCCTAGAAAAAATGGGAGTAGCAACTGTTATTTATACTGACATATCTAAAGATGGTGGGCTAGAAGGAACCAATCTAAAAGCCTATGAATCTCTGCAAAATGATTACTCTTTCCAGATTATAGCATCCGGTGGAGTTACATATATGGAGGAGCTTCAGGAACTAAAAAAGATGGGTGTATATGGAGCAATACTTGGTAAAGCCCTTTATGCAGGCTCCTTATTGTTAAAGGAAGTGGTAGGTTATTTTGAGCAAGGACCTGGTAGAGTTTAATTTTAGAAAGGAACACAAATGATTACAAAGAGAATTATTCCATGCCTTGACGTTAGAGACGGTAGAGTAGTTAAGGGTGTTAACTTTGAGGGAATAAAAGACATAGCAGATCCAGTGGAAATGGCCCGTTTTTATAACGATAGAGGGGCTGATGAACTGGTATTTTATGATATAACCGCTAGCCTTGAGAAAAGGGCTTTGTTTACAGAAGTGCTTAAAAGTGTTGCCTCACAAATTTTCATTCCCCTTACAGTAGGTGGGGGAATAGAAAACCTTGATGACTTTGACAGGGTTTTAAAGTGTGGAGCCGACAAAGTAAGCATAAACAGTGGCGCTATTAAAAATCCGGAGATTATTAATCTTGGTGCCAAAAAATATGGCAATCAATGTGTGGTCTTATCTATGGATGTGAAAAGAGTGGGGTCTGAATTTCACGTATTCACTAAAGGTGGGCGAGAGGACACAGGTATGGATGCCTTTGAATGGGCCGTGGAAGGAGAACAACGTGGTGCTGGAGAACTTGTTGTCAACAGTATAGACACAGACGGTGTGAGAGGTGGATTTGACATTGAGTTATTGACGGCTATGGCAAAGCAGGTATCTCTTCCAATTATTGCTTCTGGTGGAGCAGGTAAAAAAGAAGACTTTCTAGACCTATTCAACCATCCAGGAATGGATGCAGGTTTGGCGGCAAGTATTTTTCATACACGAGAAATGGATATCATGGAACTCAAAGAATATTTGAGAAATCAGGGAGTAAGGGTAAGGATATAATGGAAATCAAATTCGATGAAAAAGGGCTCATCCCCGCTATTGTTCAGGATTATTATACAAAGAAAGTGCTGACTTTAGCCTATATGAATAAAGAGAGCTTAGAGATAAGTATAAAAGAAGGAAGGACCTGTTTTTATAGCCGTTCTAGGCAAGAGCTATGGCGTAAGGGAGAGACCAGTGGCAACACCCAGCAAATAGTTGGGATTACTTTAGATTGCGATGGAGACGCTTTAGTTGTTGAGGTTATAAAGAAGGGCCCGGCTTGCCATCTTGGTGAAGATAGCTGCTTCTTTGAACCCCTGTATATAAGCCAGGAATTAAAAGCCTTTTCTTATGATGGCCTATACCAGCTCATTAAAGGAAGAAAAGAAAATCCCCAGGAGGGAAGTTACACCAGTTATCTTTTTAGTAGCGGCATAGAAAAAATACTAAAAAAAATTGGTGAAGAGAGTTCAGAAGTTTTAATTGCAGCTGCTAGGGGTAATAAAATAGAGACGGTTTATGAGATAGCCGATCTTCTTTATCATCTAATAGTCCTAATGGTTGAGGACGGTATTGAAATAGATGCCATAACTGATGAATTAGCAAAGCGCCATGTTGTGGATCACAAGGTGAAACAAGAGACTCTTGTTTAATTGAAGCAAAGATTATAGACCTCCAAAAAGTTTTTGGCTGGAAATCATCTGATAGAGTATAAAATAATTGACAATGAAGGTTAAATAAGATAACATGATAAAGCTTGTGGTTGATTATAGATATACCTTTTCTATACCTCAAGCGAAATCATCTTTAGGGTGCAGGCTGGGTTTGCCGGCCGTGGCCCGAAACATTTTAGGATTGCCGAAGGAGATTGCGAGAAATCCTAGTAGGCAGAAAGGAAAAAGAATGAAAAGCTATGTTGCAAAACCTTCAGACATCAAACACGATTGGTATATTGTTGATGCCGAAGGAAAGAATTTAGGAAGGCTAAGCACTGAAGTGGCCTCTATTCTTAGAGGGAAGAAGAAGCCAACCTTCACTCCTCATATGGATTGTGGAGATTATGTAATCATAATTAACGCAGAAAAAATTGAGGTAACTGGGAAAAAGAGAAAAGACAAAATCTATAAACATCATACAGGCTTCCCTGGTGGGCTTAGAGAAATCACATTTGAAAAACTACTTGAAAAAAAACCTGAAGAAATTCTACGACACTCAATAAAAGGCATGATGCCAAATGGCCGTTTAGGACGTCAAATGTATAAGAAGTTAAAAGTTTTCGCAGGACCTGTGCATCCACACACTGCACAAAAACCTGTTGAGCTAAAATTTTAAGGAGGGAGGAATAAGAAATGGCTAAGATTCAATATCAAGGGACTGGAAGAAGAAAGAGTTCTGTTGCTAGAGTAAGATTAATCCCGGGTAAAGGGAAAATCATCGTTAACAAAAGACCTTTAGAAGAGTTCTTCGGAATGGAAATCGTAAGAAGAGAAGTTCGTAGACCTTTTGAAGTTGTAGGCGCTGAAGGCAAATTTGATGTAATAGCAACTGTACATGGTGGCGGATTCACAGGACAGGCGGGTGCTCTTCGTCAAGGTATTTCAAGAGCCCTATGCGTTGCTGACAAGGATGCAAATCGTGCCCTTCTAAAAGCGGCTGGATTTCTGACCAGAGACCCAAGAATGAAAGAAAGAAAAAAATATGGATTGAAAAAGGCGAGAAAAGCCAGTCAGTTCTCAAAACGTTAATCTCGGCAAATCAAAAACTGTCTTGTTTATACAAGACGGTTTTTTTATGCAATAGAAACAGACTTTCAGCATTTGTTAATAAATTGGCAGCTGGTTGTTTTTACTCTATGCCAATGATAAAATAAGGAGTAGCGCTAAAATGAACCCTTAATCAAAAAGAGAGGAGGGACCATAAAGATGCTTTACAATATCCACTATGCAATTTGTGGACTAGCCTTTGCAATATTAATTGCTGTACACTTTTTTTCGAAACCTCGTTTAAAAAATAGCCATAATTATGTATTTGGAATTTTGATCTTGGTTATCATTGCCGATGCAATTTTTGATATATTAGCAGCAGTTACAATAAGTTATCCGGGATCTGTTCCCTTATCAATAAATATAGCCCTGAGCCAGGGATATTACTTGGCTCAAATGTTATTGGCCCCTTTGCTTTATTTATTTATTCTTAGCATGACCAATCTACTAATTGAGAAATATAAAAAATTAATAATAGCGAGCTTTTTGCCATTAGCTATTGGATTTATAATATGGCTTGGGAATCCAGTTACAGGCCATTTCTTTTATTTCGATTCAGAATTCAACTATCTAAAAGGTCCCTTGATGATGGCTCTGTATTCTTTGGGAGGGTATTATCTTTTAATGGTGGCTGCGCTACTAATTGTAAAACGAAAAGTTATGAGGAGTAATCAGCGTTATTCCATTATTACTTTCATGATTTTATCTGTTGTTATTGTTACAATTCAATTCCTAATACCAGAACTTTTGATAACTGGATTCGCTGCTTCCATTGCTTTGGTCATGACATATCTTACTCTTCAAAACCCAGTTGAAACTTTAGACGATTTAACGGGGATTTTTAATAGAAGTGCCTTGTTTCAACATATAAGGGAAAATAAAGATCTAGATGGAATTCAACATTTTGCCGTCATAGCTTTAGATGATTTCAGTGGTTTAGTAAAAAATATTGGAATAGAAAGAGGCAACAAGTTACTTGTGCTTTTTGTGGATTTCATAAAAAAATATTCCGAGACATCGCAAATATTTCGCTATAGTGGAGACGTATTTGTAGCAATTTTCCGCAACGAAAAGCGGCAGAAAGACTTTATCGAGAATATGAATAGAAGAATGAAATTTCCTTGGCTTTTAGGAAATTTAGAAATTGCTCTTTCTTCATCTATCTACTATTCCGAAGGGATTCCACCTATCAGGAAGGAAGACCGCTTTTCTCTGATAGTAGATCAAATGATGTTTAAAGGAGATGAGCTAGGTAAAGGTGTTACAGTCCCTATTACTCATCAAGAAATTTATGAAATTTTGAGAATGCACCACATTGAAGAATCATTGCGTGATGCCTTGGAAGAGGAAAAATTAGATGTTTACCTACAACCCATTTACTGCCCCCAAGTAGATATGTTTGTTGGCGCCGAGGCCTTGGTAAGATTTACTGAAGAAAAAATGGGGGAATTGCAATTAGGGGAATTCATTCCATTGGCAGAAAAGAATGGTATGATTCTACAAATAGGTAGACAAGTTATGAAAAAGGTTTGTAAATTCGCGGATGAAAACAAATTATATAAAGATTCTGGCTTACGACAAATTTCCATTAACTTGTCAGTTCTAGAAGCAGTAAGATCAGACTTAATAACAAGCATTGAACGTTGCCACCAGGAAAACAATATTCCTTATGGGTTTATAGGCTTTGAAATAACAGAGACAAATTCTTCTTTAGGTGGAGATCTCTTTATAAAAAATATGCTAGAATTAGTAGACAAAGGATTTTCTTTTGCCTTGGATGACTTTGGAACTGGTTATTCCAATTTAGACAGTGTTATCGCACTTCCTTTTCATAGCGTAAAACTTGATAGAGCCCTGTTGGTAGCGGGACAAGAGAATGAAAAAATGTATATAATATTAGCGGAACATATAAAAATGTTCAAACGTATGGGGCTAAGAGTTGTTGTTGAAGGTGTAGAGACCTTAGAGCATGTAAGCCTGATAAAGGATTTACCCTTGGATCTAATTCAAGGTTTTTATTATTCAAAGCCAATGCCTATGGAGGCAGCTGCAAATTTTATTCGAGAATATAATAAAGGAAAGAGTGAAGATGAGCCAAATTGATAAGGACAAAAAGATAAAAGAACTTGAAGATATATTTCCCTTTATAAAAACACTAGAGGAAGAAGAAAAAGGTCGTATTCTTGAAAATACTCGCATTCGCAAATTCAAGAAAGGCGACATGGTTCATGAAGGGGAAAATGATTGCACTGGTGTTGTAGGGATTCTTGAAGGTAGAGTTAAGACTTTTATGCTTTCTTCCAAGGGCAAGGAAGTGGCGCTTTTTAGATTGCTGCCAAAAGATTCCTGTATACTGTCTGCATCCTGTATGATGAACAATATTGTTTTTGATGTTCATGTCTCTGCTGAAGAAGATAGCCAGCTTTTAGTAGTAAATCCGGAATATTTTGAGGATTTAACTAAGAGAAACAAAGAAGCCGAGAAATTTCGTAATGACATTATAGCAATGCGCTTTTCTGAGGTTATGTGGTTAGTTGAACAAGTTATGTTTAAAAGAATGGATCAGAGAATAGCAGGGTTTTTATTGGAGATGATTAATATAGGGGGAAACCCTGAAATCCTTCTATCCCATCAAGAAATAGCTGATAATTTAGGCACTGCCCGAGAAGTTGTCTCTCGAATTTTAAAGTATTTCGAGAAAGATGGAATCCTTAAAATCTCACGAAAAACCATAAAAGTTTTGGATGTGGATAAGATAAATGAAATAGCTCAAGATTAGATAATGATTTATAAATCTTCGGTTTTTAATGCAGTAAATTTTGAAAAGAAGGGCCTGATTAAGGCTCTTATTTTATTGACTCCTCCTGCTTCGTCAGATTCGATATTTAATGGCAATAAAGGATCGTGGAGAGATTTTCTAAGAAGAAACCATCCCTTACCATACTTACCAGAAAGATTTACTCTAACACCCTCATAGTTTGGAAGTTCCAACTGAACATCTGGATCATTTAAGAGTGTCACCCATTTTCCCAAAGAGGATAATACCTCCTCTCCATAAGAAGCAAAATCAACACTCTTAATAGGAATTCTGATTTCAATGGCTTCTAAGGGATCTTCTAAAGTTTCGAGAATGGAGGAGATTTCTTTACCTTCTTTTTTTAGCAAAGCAGCCTTGACTGTTATTAGAGTGGCAAGGTAGGCTCCATCATCAAGAAAGTAGTTGTCTTTGAATGCCCCATGTCCCGAGGTTTCCATTGCTAATTGGCTGTCTATTCCTGACTCGTTAAGTCTTATAGCTTCATTAATTACATTGCGATAACCTCGCTGAAAGCGGTGGTGTTTTAGTCCCAGATTTTTCTCAATAAAAACCTTAAGTTGAGTACTGGTAACACTGTCAGTGACAACAGTTGTGCCAGGGCTTTTTTCTTTTGCAAAAGTAGCAGCAAGGGCCACGATTCTATTCCGTGCAATTTCATTTCCCTTAGAATCAACGGCAGCGGCTCTATCTACATCTGTATCAAAAATCAAACCCAAATCTCCTTGCCTTTTTACCACTTCTTGGCAAAGATCTATTAAGGCTTTGGGGTCTTCAGGGTTAGGTGGGTGATTGGGGAAATTACCGTCTGGATCTAAATACATAGAACCTGAAGTATCTGCCCCAAGGGGAGCTAAAACTTCAGTGGCAAAAAAGCCTCCTGCACCATTCCCTGCATCAACTAATATCCGCATTCCCTTCAATGGAAAATCTTCAGGCATTTCACTGGCATTCTTTCCTTGATTTACACCTTTAAGAATCAACTCCCTTAAATGAGCAGAATATCTAGCCATAAGATTATATTTTTCAAAAGTTTCCTCTTCCTTATCATGGACCATTAAATTAAAGGAAGCCGCCTTCAAGAGAATCTCCTTTATATCACTTTTATTCAGGCCTCCCTTAGGCGAAAAAAACTTCATCCCATTTCTATTCCAAGGGAGATGGGAAGCCGTTAGCATTATGCTACCATCAGCCTTGATTTCGGGGAAAACAGTGCTCATAAACATAGCTGGGGTTGAAGACAATCCTGTATCTACGGGGCAAGCCCCTTGAGTCATTATCCCCTGTAAAGATGCTTTAATAAGATCTGGACCTGAGATTCTAGAGTCTCGTCCCACTGCTATTTTAATTTCACTAGGCGAACGATTTAATTTATCTGATAGCCACAGTACAAAGCTACGACTTATATTAAAAACTTCTTCATTTGATAAATTTACATCCTGCCCTTCTATGCCTTCTAAAGCCACACCACGGATATCGCTTCCATTCTGCAGCTTTTCATATTTCCTTAAAATCTCTTCGTTGTTCATTTTTACCTCCAGTGTTATAATAACACCATTGTACCCTATTATTTGGTTTTTTGGAAGTTTGAAAAGCTCTATTTGAAGAGCTATTTGAGTTAAAATAAAACCATTTGACTTGCTGGGGTTTTAAAAAATTGTAGAGTTGTTGAACTATTTTAACTAAGAAAGGACTAAAAGAATGATTACACGAGAAGAGGCTGTGGCTCTTGTTAAAAAGCATAACCAAGAACCATTTCATTTGCAGCATGCATATACTGTTGAAGGGGTAATGAGGTATTTTGCTAAAGAGCTAGGTTACGAGGAAGAAATAGATTTTTGGGGTCTAGTTGGACTTTTACACGATTTAGATTTTGAGAAATGGCCGGAAGAACATTGTAAAAAAGCCCCTGAACTTCTAAGGGAAGCTGGGGCTGACGAAGCATTAATACGTGCCGTTGTTAGTCATGGATATGGTCATTGCTCGGATGTGGCTCCTGAACATATCATGGAAAAAATTCTATTTGCCACAGATGAATTGACAGGTCTTATTGGAGCAGCAGCATTGATGCGTCCATCAAAAAGCGTTATGGATATGGAATACAGTTCCGTTAGGAAAAAATTCAAAGACAAAAAATTTGCCGCAGGCTGTGATCGTAATGTTATAATTCAAGGCTCAGAAATGTTGGGCTGGGAATTAGAAAAACTAATCACTGACACCCTTACTGCTATGAAAGAGACGGAACTGCCTGATTAGCCTTCACACGGGTATTGTCTCCGATATCGTTGCCAGGAGAGAGAATAATTTCCTCTTTTACTTCTAAACCAGATATAACTTCTATAAAGTTTTCTCCCTCTAAAGCCGTTGATATTTCTCGAAGCTTTGCTTTTCGATTATGGATAACATATACATGAGGAGTACCATTGAGTTCAAAGACAGCGGTATCGGGAACCCTTAGTACATTTAATTTTTGGTCTACTGTTATTTCAATATCAACATTACTCCCAAGTCTGGGAGTTTTTTCTTGGGACAACTGAATT
Source organism: uncultured Oscillospiraceae bacterium (assembly GCA_964383845.1). Classification (GTDB taxonomy): domain Bacteria; phylum Bacillota; class Clostridia; order Peptostreptococcales; family Anaerovoracaceae; genus JAAZGD01. Next base: position 29,367 of record CAYLIF010000005.1, on the reverse strand, counting down.
TCTACACGAACTCTTTTTTGGGTGATCCCCAAATCAGAAAGGTAATCCTGAGCTTTTAAATGAACCTTTGTAACCTTGCCGTTATTATCCTCAATTCCCGAATCTTTGTCGAAAATTCTAACCTTGTTATCTTCTTTAACTAGGTCGGCATCTCCTACAATTAAGTCCACTGCTACATAGATATCTTTTAAGTTGGATATTTCTATAAGAGCTTGGCCCATCATAATAGATTCTCCTTCTTTAGCGAAGACGCCAGTTATTACACCATCAATTGGGGCTGTAAGTCCTGCTCCTCCAGAAGAATTTGCATAGCTACTGATAGAATATCTAAGGGCGTCTACTTGGGCAGAAAGTTGGTTAGCAGCAGTTTGGGATTGTTGATAGACCTGGCCGCTAATAGCTCCTTGTTCAAATAAAATTTTATTCTTTCGAGCTGTATCGGCGGCTTGATTATACTGGGCTTTTAAGCCTCTAAGTTCAGCCTCCAAACTTTTAATATCCAAGCTTGCGCTGGTGCCGTCTCCAGTTACTAAGGGATCTCCTTTTTTCACTGTATCTCCCTCTTCAACAAGGATTCCCTTTATATCGCCACTTTGTTTTGCAGTAAGACGAACAGCACTTCGGGATTCAACTGTACCCGATTCACTTATTAGTTTTGTTACAGTGCCCTCACTTACGTAAGCAGTATCTACAGGGACACCTGATGATAAATAGGAGGCAACTACAGCTCCAAGAATCAACATTATTCCGATTGCTATTATTAACTTCTTGCCTTTGCCAGATTTAAAATCTACTTTTAGTTTTGACGGAAACTTTTTCATCATTCTTCTCCTTAGGATTCTCTACTTTTCAAAGCTCTGAGAAAGTCGAGGCTCTGAATTTTTTTGTAGGTTGCTAATTGGGCTACTGTAACAAAAATGATTGTATATATTGTAGATAAGATGAATGCCCAAAGGGTTGGGCTCATTTCAAGGGTATAAATATCTGAGCTGAATGCAGCACCGCTGTACTTTGCAAATACCGTTCCTATCGGCACTCCAAGTAGGATTCCACCTACAAGCAAGATATTGTTTTCTTTTAGGATCATCCTGAAAATTTCATCTCTCGTGAATCCAAGAACTCGTAAGGAAGAAAATTCCATCTCTCTTGAATTTAAATTTACTATGGTAGCATTATACACTATTGCGAAACCTAATAGTCCTGAAAAAACAACCATAAAGCCTATGGAAAGAATCGTTATGGTCATATACTCATCGTAGACTGCTCTTGATGCTTCACTTGACATAACGGAAGAGATATTGGGGACATTTATGAGTTTCTCGTTAATTAACTTGTCATTGGAATCAATTAATACTCCCGTTATAAGGTTTTTTTCAAGAAGAAGACTGCCCATATAATCTATATTCATATACCCGCTCATACCCAAAGACTGACTAATAGTTCCAACCACATTTGTGTAAGCGTCTTGTCTTCCAGGTATAAAGCTTTTAATTGTCAGAGAGTCTCCTTTGTTAACGTCTAAGGCTCTTGCCAAGTTCTCAGAAAGTAAAATTCCTTTTTTAGGGATCAATACTGGATTTCCTTTTGAGTCCTTTAAACCGTAAAAATCCGTGTTGCCATCTAGGCCAAGAATTGTTGCAGTTTTTTCTTTGTTACCATAAGAAAGGGTGAAAGGGTATTCAATTTTACCTTCAATTGCATCTACATCCACCAGATAAGAGATATCATAAATAGTAGAGCTTTCTACAGGATGCTGGAAGCTTACATCATAATCCATTTTTTGAAATTCTGTAAAATATTTAACCATCAGCTGATCCATTACACCGGCCATACTGTTGGTGAATAGCATCATTCCAAATGTTAATGATACTCCAGCTAAAACGAAAATACTACGTTTCTTGTTTCTGAAAATATTCTTCATAACCATTTTATTGCTAAAGGACAGGCGTGTCCAAAAATGCTTAAACCGCTGAATAAATATTTTTTTGCCAGTTTTGGGAGCGTCTGATCCCATAGCATCTGCTGGCGCAATTTTTAATACTCCACTTGCTCCCACTATCCCAGAAATAATACAAATAACTGTAGAGAGGACTAGACCAAGGAAGATATAATAAAAATAAACATCTACTTTAAATACAGGGATAAAGAAAAACTCTAAAAAATATCTGGTCATCCATCCTGCCAAGGCCATTCCTAAAATAGAACCTATTAAGCCGCCAAGTATTCCTGCAGACCCTGCATATCCAACATAATGAACTAGGACACTTCTATTAGAATAACCAATAGCTTTGAGAATACCTATTTTCATTCGGTCTCGTTTGACCATTCTGCCAAGCATCATCATTAAAATAAGGCCTGCGACAATCAAAAACAATAAAGGCAAGGATTCCGCCATTATTTTGAGATTTGTAAGCTCCCCATCTAAGACACTGTTACTGAGGTGGCTTTCTCTATCAATTGTTTGTTTGAGTCCATACTTTTCCATCCTTTGTTGCAAATTATCCCTTAATATATCTTCATCTGTTCCAGGAACCATTTCTACAAGAAGTTCATTATAGCTACCCGGAAGGCTTCCAGCCCATTGGGCAAATGTTTCAGATACATATAAAGCACCAAAACTCTTGCTATCTGGTAGGATTGATTGGGCATTTTCCATCATATAAATATTTTCTGGGTTAGCCACAGTTCCTACAACATTAAGGGTATATTGAATTCCACCAACCTGAATTGTTATCTGATCTTTTGCTTTTATTCCACGAGCTTGAGCAAATTGGTCTACAACAAGAACATCCTTTATCTCTTTTAACTCTATAGATCCTTCCATTAGTGTATTCTTAGATAGGGAATTACTAGCCGAAGATGTAGACTTTATGCTTAAGTTAACCCTTTCATTGGGATCCTCGGTTATCATTCTTCCATCTAATGTTATTCTACCCCAGGCGTTTTTTACTCCGGTCATAGATTTTATTTTGTCGGTTTCACTTTCCGGAAATCCTGAGGTTTCTATGAAAAAATGGGGAAAACTGTTTTGCGAATAATACAAATCAACGCTACTTTGCATGTTAATGGCAACCATATTCATGGCAGTGAATACTGAGATTCCAGTTACTATTATTACCAGTATGGCTATGTACTGGCTTTTAGATTGGCTTATCATGCGCACAAGCATGGTATTAATCTTTTTCATTCTTACCACTTAATTTCTTCGACAGATAAAGGATTAAGATTTATAAAATCCTCAATTATTTCACCACTTCTCATTTTAATAACTCTATCTGCCATTTGGGCAATGTCAGCATTATGGGTAATAAGGATTACGGTTTTTTTCATGTCTTGGTTTACTTTTTTTAAGAGGGATAGAATAGAAATACCTGTTTCATAGTCTAAAGCTCCAGTTGGCTCATCACATAAGAGAATCTCAGGGTTTTTGGCAACGGCACGGGCTATTGAAATCCGCTGTTGTTCTCCTCCGCTCATTTGAGAAGGAAAGTGGTCTTGCCTATCCCATAGGCCTACGGCATGAAGCATATCGTCTATTGGCAATGGGTCTTGTGAGATTTCTGTAGCCAACTCAATATTTTCTCTTGCTGTAAGATTAGCCATAATATTGTAGAATTGGAAAACAAAGCCTATATTATTCCTGCGATAGAGGGTGAGTTCTTTTTCATCGTAACTGGTTATTTCCAGATCTCGAAGAAAGACCTTTCCCGAAGTTGGGGTGTCCATTCCCCCCAGAATATTTAAAAGTGTGCTTTTGCCTGAACCGCTAGGACCCAGTATTACCACAAACTCCCCCTCATTCACTGAAAAAGATGTATCAATAAGGGCCTTAACCTCCACTTCTCCCATTTGAAATATTTTTTCTATATTCTCAGTGGTCAGTATTTTCATTTTCTAATCTCCTAAGGATAGAGGTAATCTCTTGTTAGTGGGGTGTCATTTTTTGGACCCTTGGATAAAATGATTTGATGTAAATCAATAACACCATTATTAAAGGAAGCGGCACATGAGTTTAGATAAAGTTCCCACATTCTTATAAATCTATCATCAAACATATTGCTGATTTGATCCATAGAGTTTAAAAAATTTTCATACCAACATAGAAGGGTTTTTACGTAATGCCGTCGTAAACTTTCTACATCAAGTGTGTAATAGTTTAAGTCTCCACAGATAAAAAGGATTTCTCTTAAGCTAGGGATCGTGCCTCCAGGAAAAATATACTTTTTAATCCATGGATCACCTGGATGTTCTTTGAGAGCGCTAATATAGTGAAGAAGGAAAATCCCTTTCTCTTTCAATACTGAATTAACATTCTGGAAGAATAATTCATAGTTGTCGCGGCCCACATGTTCAATCATTCCAATGCTAACTACCCTATCAAAAGACATTTTGCTGGTTTTTAGTTTTCTGTAATCCATCAATTTAACTTCCAATAAGTCTTGGAGACCCTCTTCCTCTATGGATAGCTGAAATTTCCTTGCTTGTTCTTCACTCAAAGTAATTCCCAAGCCCCGAATTTTATATTTTTTGGCGGCTTCAACAAGCAAATCTCCCCAACCACAACCAATATCTAAAAGGTTCATTCCTTCTTTTAAATTTAGCTTGCGCAAAATATGGTCAATTTTATTGGCTTGTGCTTCATCAAGACTATCTTCCTCTGTTCTGAAATATCCACATGAATAATTCATAGTTTTTCCGAGCCATAATTTATAAAAATCATTTCCAAGATCATAGTGTGAGCTAACCTCTTTTTTTTGATTTCTTTGGCTGGTAGAACTTTGAATTATTTTTTTCAATGCGCTAGAATCAGTGGAAAAATTAGGGATTTGGCTAAGGGCAATATTCAGAGCAGCGAATAAATCTCCTTCAACCTCAATTCCTCGATCCATATAGGCTTCCCCTAAGGCAAGAGAAGTGCTACGTAGGAGATCTCTTTTAAGTATGGGTTTGTTTATTTTCATGGTAAACAAGGGTTCACCATCTCCAATGGAAAATTCTCCTTCATCTAAAAGTTGAACCTTAAATGGAACATCAGCTATTCGCTCCAGATATTTCTTTACATCTTCCTTATCAAAATCGAAAATCATTAAATCACCTCCTAAGTGTATTTTCGATAAATGGATATAATTAGCATCTGTTTCAATCAATATTATCATGGGGGTCTTGTGATTTCAAGAAACTGAAGGGTCAAAATTAATGGCCAACTTGTTAATCTTTAGGTAGATAAAATAGGGAGTGTTTGTAGTATTTAAGGTGGTTTACTACTCATAGGTAGGGTATAATATAATAGTTAAAAAAGGAGAGTTTTAAAATGGCAGGTGGACAAAGAATATTAACGTTAGACCAATTAGCGGTAGGCAAAAGAGCTGTTATCAAAACAGTTGGTGGTGAGGGCGCATTGCGTCGCCGCCTTTTAGATTTAGGCTTAACCCCATACACACCTATAATGGTTAGAAGAATAGCGCCTTTAGGTGATCCCATAGAGCTGTATATAAGGGGGTATGAATTAACACTTAGAAAGAGTGAAGCAAAGGCTATCGAAGTTTTTTACTTTGAATGTAGCCACTGTGGTAACTGTTATTTTGGCACCAAGAACAAGTGTCCAGGAACTGACAAGGCGTGTAAAATAGAAGACCGTCATAGAAATCGACGAGGAAGACAAGGTCCATGTGGCCTAAGAGAAGGGAACAAGGATGGAGATAAGTAGGAAAAGACAGAAATCAATAAATATTGCCTTGGTAGGAAACCCTAACGTAGGATCAACCACACTGTTTAATCATCTAACAGGTGGCCTTTTGCATAAGAGCTCGTGGAATGCCAAGGAGGGCTATGTCAAGCGACATGACCATGTAAATATCATGGAATTTCCAGGCCTTTATTCATTATCCACCTACTCAGCTGATGATCTGTCAAATAGGGAAATACTTCTTTCAGGCTGGCCAGATGTAATAATAAATATTGTTGATGCTACTAGTATAGAGAGAAGTCTTTATCTTACCCTTCAGCTAATGGAATTAGAGATTCCTATGGTGTTGGCCCTAAATATGATGGATGAGATTAAAAACAATCAAATTGAAATAGATCTACAAATGCTATCTGAGGAACTAACCATTCCAGTTATTCCCATTTCTGCAAGTAAAAATCAAGGGACTCACGATTTGGTCCACTATGCTTTAGAGGCTGTTAAGAACCAACAAGTCCCTCAAAAACTAGATTTCTGTGCAGGCCATGTGCATAATGCAATTCATGCAGTGCTTCATATTATATCAGACCATGCATGTGCCGCAGGATTACCTCTTCGCTTTTCGGCAACCCGCCTTGTAGAAGGAGATGATGTTTTAGAAAAAGCATTAAAGCTTAGTGAAGCCGATTTAGAGATTATCAAGCATATTGTAGAAGATATGGAAGATCATACCAACACAGATAGGGAAGCAGCTGTAGCGGATATGAGATATGAGTTCATTGAAAACTTATCTGCCCATGTTATACAAAAGCCTTTGCTGTCAACTGTTGAGCAAGAACGTACCTACAAGATAGATAAAATCTTGACCCATAAGTATTTTGCTATTCCTATTTTTTTGGTCATTATGGCCCTGGTTTTTTATGCAACTTTTAATTCCATTGGAAGCTTTTTAGCTGACTGGCTAGGCGTTGGAATAGGAATTCTTATAGATAACCTTGAACAGGCGTTGATAGCTGGCAATGCTAGTCCAGCACTTCAAGGTTTGCTTATCGGCGGAATATCAGCGGGAGTGGGAAGCGTTCTTTCTTTTTTACCCATTATAGCCGTGCTATTTTTCTTCCTTTCTATATTGGAAGACTCTGGCTATATGCCTAGGGTGGCTTTTGTTTTAGACAAACTTCTAAGAAAATTAGGTCTTTCGGGCCGTAGTATAATACCAATGCTCATAGGCTTCGGATGCTCAGTCCCAGCCATAATGGCTACTAGATCCCTTCCCAGCAAGAGAGACAGGCATTTAACCATTGTGTTGATTCCATTTATGTCATGTAGCGCCAAACTCCCCATATATGCTATGTTTACGGCAGCATTTTTCAAAGAATCAAGGGCGCTAGTTCTAATAGGTATATATCTAACCGGAGTTATTGTAGCTATAACTATTGCATTTATTTTTAAAAGAACCATTTATAAAGGGGACCCTGTGCCCTTTGTTATGGTCCTTCCTTCATATCGGGTTCCATCTCCAAAAAGCGTAATGCTTAGAATGTGGGAAAATGTGAAAGGCTTTATCAAGAAGGCATTTACAGTCATTCTGGTAGCCACAATAGTTATCTGGTTTTTGCAAAGCTTTGATTTCGGACTTAACATGGTAGCTTCTAGTGAAGATAGCATGCTGGCTTTTTTTGGAAGAGCTGCTGCCCCAATTTTTGCACCATTGGGATTTGGCGAATGGCGTGCTGCCACAGCCTTGATAACGGGTCTTTCAGCTAAAGAAGCAGTTGTTAGTACTATGGCGGTTCTGGTGGGTGCCAGTGGAGGGGTTTCTCTAACTGCAATGCTTACTCAAATATTTACACCATTATCAGCTTTCTCATTCTTGGTTTTCTGCCTCTTGTATATGCCTTGCGTAGCAACCTTAGCAGCCATAAAGAGAGAAATGGGAGGCTGGGGGTATGCATTATTAGTTGTTTTGTTCCAATGTGTTGTGGCCTGGATTGTTGCATTTATAATCTACAATATTGGGTCTTTGTTTATCTAGTGGGTCAAAGGAGGACATGAAGTATGGAAGGGCAAAATGAAAAAAACATATGGGTTGGAAAGTCATCGGAAGCAATATACTTATATCTAAAAATGGCCAATCGGCATGGACTTATTGCTGGGGCCACCGGAACAGGCAAAACTGTTACATCAAAAGTTCTTGCGGAAGCTTTCAGTGCTAGGGGAATTCCCGTTTTTATGGCAGACATTAAAGGTGATGTATCAGGCCTTGGTCTAAAAGGAGAGCTAAATGATAACATTAGAAATCGAGTGGAGAGTCTAGGGGTTACAGGTTTTGAACCCAAGTCATATCCAGTAAGATTTTTTGACGTATTTGGAGAAAAGGGTATTGCAACAAGGGCAACTATCTCTGAAATGGGACCTGATATGTTAGCCAGGTTATTAAACCTTAACGAAACACAGACCGGAGTTTTTAGTATAGTGTTTAGAGTAGCTGATGACAAAGGATTATTACTTCTCGACTTAAAGGATTTGAGAGCTATGGTCCAATGGGTAGGGGATAATGCTTCTCAATTCACATCAAAGTACGGAAATGTATCAATTCAATCCATTGGGGCTATTCAAAGGGCGCTTCTTGTTTTAGAAGATCAAGGGGGCAACCAATTTTTTGGTGAGCCATCCTTAGATATCATGGATTGGATGGTGAAGGATGGAGATGGAAGAGGGTATATTAACATCTTACATGGAGTATCTCTGTTTCAATCGCCCTTATTATATTCCACCTTTATGTTATGGATGCTATCTGAGATATATGAAAGATTGCCAGAAGAAGGAGATATGGAACAGCCAAAAATGGTGTTCTTTTTTGACGAAGCCCACCTATTATTTTCTGAAGCTCCCAAGGCATTGCTTCAAAAAATGGAACAAGTCATTCGTTTAATAAGGTCAAAAGGTGTAGGAATATATTTTATGACCCAAGTGCCTACAGATATACCTGAATCTGTCCTTGCCCAGGTTGGCAATAAAATACAACATGCCCTTAGAGCATTTACCCCATATGAGCAAAGAGCCATTAAGGGAGTTGCTAATTCTTTTAGAGCAAATCCGCTTTTTAGCACAGAGGAAGCCTTACAAGAGTTGGCCACAGGAGAAGCTTTGGTTTCATTTTTAGGAGAAGATGGGGTTCCCAAGATGGTAGAAAAAGCCATGATATTACCTCCCGAGAGCAGCATTGATGCAATGGATGATCAAACTCGAGTATATCTTCTACAAAATGACCCTTTGCGAAAGAAATATCAAGAAATCCTAGATAGAGAAAGCGCATATGAAAAATTAGCCCAAGTGATAATTCCCCTTGGTCCAGCCCAGGAGCCATCAAAGGAAGAACCTAAGTTGTTATCTCCTGAGGAAGTTAATGCTCAAATAGAGGCGAGGGCTAAAGAGTTGGCCAAGGAGATGAATAACTCTGAAAGACCTGTTAAAGCAAAGAAAACCGAAAAAGTAGCAAAAACTTATTCCAGCAAGTCTACAGCTGAAAGAACTATCGATTCGGCAATGACTACTATTGGAAGAGAAATTAGCCGCCATCTAGTAAGAGGAATTTTAGGTAGTTTAAAGCGCTAGAAATAAAGGTTAAAAGACCTTGAGTATTTGACATATGTTGATTTTGAGATATAATAATACTACGTTTAAAATATTTAAAAAAGGAGATAATAATATAATGAGTGATAGTTGCAATAATCAATGTAGTGGATGCGCAGAAGAATGTAGTGAAAGAGAAGAAGAATTTGACTTTCGAGAAAAACTAGATGATCGAAGCAAAGTCAAAAAAGTAATCGGAATCATTAGTGGAAAAGGTGGTGTTGGTAAATCCATGGTTACTTCCATGATGGCAGTTACTATGAGTAGAAGAGGTCATCGAACTGCTATTCTTGATGCAGATGTTACAGGCCCATCCATACCCAAAGCTTTTGGAATTACTGAAAAAGCCACTGAGAGTGAAGGTAAGATTATGCCAGCCATTACCAAAACTGGTATTCAGGTGATGTCTATAAATTTACTGTTAGAAAATGTTACTGATCCTGTGATATGGAGAGGTCCATTGATCGGTGGGGCTATTAAGCAATTCTGGACTGATGTTATTTGGGAAGATGTAGATTACATGTTCATAGATATGCCACCTGGGACAGGGGATGTTGCCTTAACAGTCTTCCAATCCTTACCAGTTGATGGAATAATTGTTGTTACATCACCTCAAGAGCTAGTGTCTATGATTGTTGCAAAGGCTGTGCAAATGGCTAAGATGATGGATGTTCCAATACTTGGAATTATTGAAAACATGTCATATTTCACTTGCCCTGATAGCAATAAAGACTACAATGTTTTTGGAGAAAGCCACATAGAAGAAGTTGCCGAGGATTTTGGAATCAAAGTATTGGCAAAGGTTCCTATTAATCCTGATATTGCTTCATCTAGTGATAAAGGAACAATGGAACTTTATCCTGATGAACTATTTGTACCTGCAGCTGAATATTTAGAGACAATTTAGGAGCAAATAAAATCATTTTAATATGGTGAAATAATTTTAAAAGAAAACCCAAAACCCCCTAATTAAATTTAGGGGGTTTTGCTAGGTCTTTATTTCGCCATCTAGTTGATATCTTGTTAAATCTGCTGAATTAAATTGATATAACTCTCCAACTTGGGTCTTGTAAATACTGAGTAAATGGTTCCCCCATTAACTTTATTTCTACGCCCATTGTTTCCAAAGCGTCCTCAATACCGTATCCTTCTGCGCACCTTTTACAGGCTTCAACCTTTACTCCGGTATCCATAATTTGAGTAAGCATAAGTCTCACATCAGGGTCCTCTGCTATCAGCTTATTTGAAGGGCCCCAGGATATTAATTTACATTCTTTCCACCATTTTTCAGAGTTTGATTTAAGGGTGTACATCAAGACCATATTTAACGCCGCATCTCTATCACCACTAACCCATAATATTGCCAATTTGTCACATTTCATACATAACCTCCTATTACCTCTCGCTAAATAGTCATCATTTAAAGTTATTTTACATTAAAGTGGCTTTATAGGCAAATTTAACTATCCGTGGGCAACATTTTACTTGCCTTTAGAATAAAAAAAGAGATAACAGATATTTCACTGTTATCTCTTATGTGGTGGACCTAAGGAGGATCGAACTCCTGACCTCTTGACTGCCAGTCAAGCGCGCTCCCAGCTGCGCCATAGGCCCATAAAGGCAAAACAATTCGCGACTACTTGATATTACAATAAATGCAGAATGATTTCAAGAGCTATTTATGGCAATTCTTATTTTCCTTTAAAAAGCAATGTAATTAATGAGTTATAATTTCCATTGAAACATATTAGGATTTAAGCTATCCACATTATATAGGAAGATAACTACTTGGGGTTGATATTCTTTAGCATATTCCAAAATCGAACCTTTAAACAATCTAGGGTCCAAAGCCCTAACCTCGTGAACACCTAAGGATAAAAATGAATATATTGGGACACCAAAGGAATCCTTTATAATAAGTATTTTACCTTGGTGGATACGGTGATTAATAAATACAAGTTCCTCATTATCTCCGTGGTAGGCTGCGTAACGATTAGCAGTAAGTTCTGGGTCTTCTAAATTCTCTTTTACCAGAACTGACTCATTAAATGGCCCTCTGGAATCGGTAGTGACCCCATAATCAGTTTCCCAAAGCTGAATGTCAGTTGAGAACTTAGGTAGAACAAGGGTGAAGTCGTCCTTTCCACCATATAGAAGACCAACTCTTCTTCCCATAGAACCAATAAATGAATCTTTCTGGGTCTGAAAAATATAGTTATTTTCATTATATATTTTGTCGCCTATGGAAAAATCAAAGTGTTCATCTAGTGTTTTTGCAATTACCCCTGTGGCTTTTAAAGCTGCTGGTATTGTCCAATGGTGGTCGGTATTGTAAAACAGATCCTCTTGAGTAAGGCCTTCCTTCAAATAATTTCGAAAGGGAATCCTTAAATCAAGGTTGTTAACCCTATGATTCTTTAGCTGCTCTAGAAAGGCGTCTGAGTTTTCATCCCCATAATCAAAGGTAATGGGTGTAACTTTTGTTTCATCAAGGAGGCGGAAGGGAGCCAAAACCCACAAGAAGGGCAAATCTTCTTTTTTCAAAGCAGCTTGTAATTCAATAATTTTCTTTGCTTCCTTGGTTAAATCCCTTTCAGGTATTTGATAGGTTATCTGGCCTGATTCCGTTAAAAATAGGTAACTGTAATTGGGATCAGGTAAGGTTTTCTTTCCCAAAATCTTTTGGTTTCCACCATAAACTTCAATAAAAAAATCATGGGCAGGCACATCTTCTAAAAGCAGATTTTCGAAAATATCTATAGCCTGTTCAACCCTTTGGAGCACAGGAGTTCCTTGAGGCACAGTATTTCTATAGATAGTTAGGAAGTCTCTAGGAAAGCCTGATAGCAAAAGAATTACCATAAGCAATCCAATAAAAGCAAGGAATAAAATCCCTGTAACTTTTCCCCATCTTGATTCTTGGGATAGTTTTTTGTTTGAGTTTTTTACAATTGGGCTGGTCATCTAAAATCCTCCCAAATAAATAGTATAAGTGCCGCTAAAAATTAAAGTATATAAATGGATTGTGTGCTCCCTTTACTAAATAAGAGAAAGCAACTAAAAAAGCTAATAACAATAATCCCGCATAAAGAGGAGGGGGAATTCTTTTAAGGTAATTGCCCCAAGGAATACTGAAGACTCCTCCTGCCAAGAAAAACCAACCATATTCTTTGAGCCATGCAAGGGTTCTTATATCAGAAAATGGTTGGGCACCGATACCGCTCATAACATTCAAGTAGTTTATAGCATCGCTAATGCTTTCACTTCGAAATAGAACCCAACCGACTATAACTAATAAAAGCAGATAAAGGTGCTTTACTGTTGTTATAAGCCTTTGGGAAGTTAGTGTGTTAGCTAAAGTTTTAAAGTATGTCTTTTTTTCAAAGCCAATTAATTTCTCCAAAATGATAAAGAAGCACCACAAGAGGCCCCAACATATAAAGGTCCAATTAGCCCCATGCCAAAAACCTGTAAGAAGCCAGACTACCAAAAGATTGAAAAGTGTTCTTCCTTTACCTTCACGGCTGCCACCCAATGGTATGTATACGTAATCTCTAAACCAAGTACCCAAGGAAATGTGCCATCGTCGCCAAAATTCAGATGCTGATGTTGAGATATATGGGTAGTTGAAGTTTTCTGGGAATTTAAACCCAAACATACGCCCTAGACCTATTGCCATATCAGAATAGCCAGAAAAGTCAAAGAAAATCTGGAAAGTGTAGGCTAATGCTCCTATCCATGCCAAGGCTGTTGTGCCACCGCCTTCACCTACAATACGAAAACAGTGGTCAGCCACTATAGCCATATTGTTGGCAATTAAAATCTTTTTGCCAAAGCCGATTAGGAACCTTCTTACCCCTTCTGAAAATAAAGCCCATGACTCCACCCGGTCTTGGATTTGTAGGGCTATGGTTTCATACCTTATTATAGGTCCTGCAATTAGTTGTGGAAAAAATGAAATATATAGGCCCACATTCAAAAGGTTTCTTTGGGCTCCAGCCTTTCCTTTATATATATCCAAAACATATGAAATTGCTTGGAAGGTAAAGAAGCTTATTCCTATGGGAAGTAGTATTTCTCTTACGGTAATGTTGCTGCTGAAAAGAATGTTAATATTAGCCAATGTAAACATAAGGTATTTAAAAACAAATATAATTCCTAGATTTACCAAAAGCATAGCGGCAATAATCCATCTTTTGTGATACTTTTCTGTAAGAAGGCCAAAAGACCAGTTGGCAAGTATAGATCCCATCATAACAAAAACAAACCATGGTTCTCCCCAACCATAGAAAAAAAGACTGGCAGCAAAGAGAAAGTAATTCTGCAGCCGACGACTTTTACGGAGGACTATATAGTACACTAGCAGTGTACATGGTAGAAAAAATAAAAGAAAAGTTAGGGATGAAAAAAGCATAAGATTAGCCTCACTTCTTTGTTTTCATAGCTTACGGAAAGATTATACCATTATTCAGATAGAATGAGACCAAGTTTAATGTAATTTGATTGAAATATTCCTTTAATCTGGTTGCGATTTCTCCTCTAAGGGGATATAGTTAATAGGTTATGATATATAAAATAGTAAAACAATTAAAAAACAGTAAAATGTGCCTTGTTTGTGGTACGGAAAACCCATTTGGCCTTGGGGGAAGGTTCTATCAAACGGAAAGCGATGAAATTATTGGGATTTTTAGAGCCAGTGAAGTACACCAAGGTTTTCCTCAAAGAATTCATGGTGGGATGATTGCCTCAATGTTAGACGAAATAATTGGCCGCACACAAAATATCAAAGATCCAGAAGCTTGGGCTGTAACCGTTGACCTTAGAGTTAAATATCGAAAACCACTGCCACTGGGCGTTGACTTAAAGGTATTAAGCCGTATGACCAAAGATAGCAGAAGAATGTTTGAAGGAACAGCGGAGATTTACTTGCCAGATGGAAGTGTTGCTGCAGAGGGTTGGGCAAAGTATTTCAGAGGAACTCCCAAAGAACTAAAAGAAGGAGACTTCAAAGCTGAGGAATGGATTGTAGTCAGCGACGAACCCCTTCCTAAAGAAATAGAGATTTAAGTGATCCACAAGTAATAAAGTGTTTTACCTTGACAATGTATGGTTGCTATTGTAATATTATTAAGCGACTTTGTGAGAGGAATTCAATAGAAGTCCAATTTTCTAATTGAAATAGATATAAACATTTAGGAGGGAACAAGGAATGGCTGGAGGAGCAAGAACAAGAGTCACTTTGGCATGCCAAGAGTGCAAACAAAGAAACTATACAAGTATGAAGAACAAGAAAAATGATCCTGATCGTATCGAGATGATGAAGTATTGTAAGTTCTGCAAAGACCATACTCTTCATAAGGAAACCAAGTAAGGAGTAATTAGAATGGCAAAGGAAACTCGACTAGAAGGTAAGGCTGCTGCTAAAAAGAAACCTGTACGCCAAAAACGGGAAAGAGCGGGCATCCGAGAATACTTTAGAGGAATAAGAACAGAAGTGAAAAAAGTGGTTTGGCCCACGAGGAAAGAATTAAGTGCCTACACAGTAGTCGTTATTCTAACCTGTTCATTTTTTGCTTTGGCGTTCTGGGCAATTGATACAGGGGTTCTGGCAATGCTAAAAGGCATTCTCGGAATCAGTATGTAAGGAAAAGGAAAAGAATGGCCGAAAAAGAAAAAGATTTAACCTTTGACCCCGTAGAAGAAGAAGTAAGTGGCGTTCGAGCAATTAGAGAACCCATGTGGTACGTAGTACATACTTATTCTGGACACGAGAACAAAGTAAAAGTAAATATAGAAAAATTAGTTGAGAACCGAGAAATGCAAGATTTGGTTCTCAGTGTTGTTGTTCCAACAGAAGATGTCATTGAATTAAAAAACGGTCAGAGGAAAATTAAAACAAGAAAAATGTTTCCAGGCTATGTATTAATTAAGATGATAGTAACCAATGAATCTTGGTACCTAGTGAGAAACACCCAAGGAGTAACTGGTTTTGTAGGACATGGCTCAGAACCGGTCCCTCTAACAATAGATGAAGTCAGAAGAATGGGTATTGAAAAAATCATAGTGGAAATGGACATAAAAGTTGGAGACAGTGTAAAAGTTATCAACGGACCATTTGAAGGATTTATGGGCAACATATCTAGCTTTGATGAAGAAAAACAAACTATGCGAGTTTTGATAAGCATGTTTGGGAGAGACACCCTGGTAGAGCTTGAATACGCACAAGTTGATAAATTATAGAAAATAGAAATAAAGGGAGCAATCCCAACTACTTGCCTGGCAAGAGAAAGGAGAAGACGAGGAAATGGCAAAAAAAATAGAAGGCTATATAAAATTGCAAATTCCCGCAGGGGGAGCTACACCAGCGCCACCAGTAGGACCTGCCCTTGGCCAAAAGAGTGTTAATATCATGGATTTTTGCAAGCAATTTAATGCTAAAACCCAGGATCAACAGGGCATGATTATACCTGTAGTTATTACAGTTTATGCTGATCGATCTTTCACTTTTGTTACAAAAACACCACCTGCAGCAGTTCTTATTAAGAAGGCAGCAGGATTGACAAAAGCTTCAGGTGAACCTAACAAGAATAAGATTGGAACCATAACATTGGCTCAAGCACAGGAAATTGCAAAGACCAAAATGCCAGACCTTAATGCAGCTAGCGTTGAGTCAGCTACAGAAATGGTTAAAGGTACCGCAAGAAGTATGGGTGTTATAGTAGAAGGATAGTATGTGGGAGGCAGAAAACCTGTCGATAGTACCACAAGGAGGATGAAAATGGCTAAAAGAGGAAAAGATTATCTGGCGTCTATTGCCACTTATGATCAACAAAGCTTGTATGATGTAAAAGAAGCTATGGTTCATGTGGTTAATTCAGGTAAGGCAAAGTTTGATGAAACTGTAGAAGCTCACATACGTTTGGGCGTAGACGGAAGACATGCAGACGAACAAGTACGTGGAGCAATGGTATTGCCTCATGGAACTGGAAAAACAAAAAAAGTTTTAGTATTTGCTAAAGGCCCCAAAGCTCAAGAAGCTGAGGATGCAGGTGCAGATTATGTAGGCGCTGAAGAACTAGCAGATAGAATTCAGAAAGAAAACTGGTTTGATTTTGACGTAGTAGTTGCTACCCCTGACATGATGGGTGTAGTTGGAAAACTAGGTAAGGTATTAGGACCTAAGGGATTAATGCCAAACCCAAAATCAGGAACAGTAACCATGGATCTTGCCAAAGCAATGGAAGAAATCAAAGCTGGTAAGGTTGAATATCGTTTAGATAAAACAAATATCGTGCATACTCCAATTGGCAAAGTTTCATTTGGCCCAGAAAAACTGGCAGATAACTTTAATGCTTTGTTAGAGACTCTAGTCAAAGCAAAGCCTGCAGCAGCAAAAGGGCAATATTTGAAAAGCGTAACAGTAGCAACAACAATGGGCCCTGGAGTAAAGGTTAGTACACAAAAGTATTAATCTGAAAGTACCTTTAATTTAAGAAAACTAACCGTAGACAGCGGGAGCTTTTATAGCTTAATCCCCCGCCGAGGTACAATATAAAATATTGGCCTCGTGTGTCCTTGGTGACAGACGAGGCATTTTATAGAGTGCCAAAGGACCTCTTGCTCCCTATAAAATGGAAAGAGCAAAGAAAGGAGAACGAGACATGTCAGAAGCAGCAAAAAAAGAAAAACAACTAGTTGTAGAAGAAATCAAAGACAAAATTTCGAGATCAAAGTCAGCAGTTGTTGTAGACTATTTGGGAATCACCGTATCCCAAGCTGATGCAATGAGAAAAAAGCTAAGAGAAGCCAATGTAGATTATACTGTGTATAAAAACACTTTGGTAAAAAGAGCAATTGAGGGAACTGAATTTGCCGAGATGGCTGAAGTTTTAGAAGGGCCAAGCGCTTTTGCTTTCAGCTATGATGATGCAACAGCTCCTGGAAGATTGATCAATGAGTCCATTAAAGAGTACAAGAAAATGGCTTTTAAAGCTGGATTTGTAGAAGGTGTTTATTATGACGCAGAAGGTATGGCTGTTATTGCAAACATTCCTGGAAGAGACGTACTTATTGCTAAGTTTATGGGAAGCATTCAATCACCTGTTAGCAAATTAGTAAGAACTTTCCAAGCCATTGCTGATGCTAAAGCATAATATATTGTTAAAGTAATTCGTGAATAAATATATAAAATATTAAAGGAGAATAAAAAATGAACATGGAACAAATCATTGAAGCCATTAAAGGCATGACAGTATTAGAACTAAATGATCTAGTTAAAGCTTGTGAAGAAGAATTCGGAGTATCAGCAGCAGCACCTGTAGCGGCAGCTGGAACTGGCGCAGCAGTAGCAGAAGAGCAAACTGAGTTCACTGTAGTTTTAGCAGGAATAGGTGACCAAAAAATCAAGGTTATCAAAGTTGTTAGAGAACTTACTGGTTTAGGTCTTAAGGAAGCAAAAGACCTGGTAGACACAGCACCACAGAACGTAAAAGAAGGTATTGAAAAGAGCGAAGCAGACGCCATCAAGGCTCAGTTAGAAGAAGTAGGAGCAACAGTAGAACTCAAATAATTCGTTTTATAGATTTCGGCCTTGGGCAAGTGTCAAAGGCCGAAATTGTTTGAACAGGGGAGGAGAAAATGAGGAAAATTCTCATTAGCGCATGCCTGTACGGAGATTTGGTTCGATATGACGGAAAGCAAATACTCTTAGACGACCCACTACTATTAAAGTGGAAGGAAGAAGGCCGGTTAATTCAGGTGTGCCCTGAGGTTTATGGTGGGCTGGAAGTTCCTAGGTCGGATTGCCAGATTGTGGGAGATAGAGTGTTAAATCGAAAAGGGGAAGATGTTACAGCGGCTTTTCAGTTGGGCGCAAAAGAGGCAGTTCGTTTAGCCAAAGTCCATGAGGTCGCTTTTGCCGTTATGAAAGATAGAAGTCCCTCTTGCGGATCTTCAGTTATTTATGATGGTACTTTTACTGATTTAAAGATTCCCGGACAAGGACTAGCTACCAAAGAATTAAGAGAGGCTGGCATCCTTGTTATCAGTGAAAACCAACTATCTAAGGGAGAGGAGAGGTTGAAAAACCTGGAAAAACCCTTGACTTATTGACTCGAATGTAATATTATAATATATTGCTATGAAATGAAGTTTCTTTAGTTTTAAAGGAGTGATAAATATGCCGAAACCCGTTGAATTTGGACGTAGAACTCGTATGAGTTATTCGAAAATTAACGAAGTTGCGGAGATGCCAAACCTTATTCAAATCCAGACTGAATCTTACGAATGGTTCATTACGGAAGGATTGAGAGAGGTTTTTGAAGACATTTCCCCAATCAAAGATTACGCAGGGAATCTCGTACTAGAGTTCATCGATTTTTCTCTGAATGAACCGCCAAAATACGAACAAGAAGAGTGTAAAGAAAGAGATGTAACCTACGCTTCTCCCTTGAAAGTAAAGGTACGCCTAGTAAATAAAGAAACTGGGGAAGTGAAAGAACAAGAGGTTTTCATGGGAGATTTCCCACTGATGACCGAAAAAGGAACCTTTATATATAATGGAGCTGAAAGGGTAGTGGTAACGCAGTTAGTGCGTAGCCCAGGACCCTATTATAATGTCTCCATAGACAAATCAAATAAAAAACTATTTTCAACCACTGTTATACCTAACAGGGGTGCTTGGCTTGAGTATGAAACGGACTCCAATGAGATTATCTCAGTTCGAGTCGATCGAACAAGGAAACAACCAGCAACTACTTTGCTAAGAGCCTTTGGAATCGGAACAGATCAAGAAATTCTTGATATCTTTGGTGAAGATCCAAGATTATTAAAGACCTTGGAAAAGGATACCACAGAAAACTATGAAGAAGGGCTTAAAGAAATATATAGAAAACTACGACCTGGTGAGCCACCTACAGTTGATAGTGCTCGTTCACTTTTAGACTCTCTGTTTTTTGATGCAAAAAGATATGATTTGGCTAAGGTAGGGCGATATAAATACAACAAAAAATTAGGTTTATCAAATAGAATAATTGGCTGTACCGCTGCTGAAGATGTTGTGAATCCTGACACAGGTGAGTTCATCATATCAAAAGACGAATATATTACCCGTGAATTAGGATTTGAGATTGAAGATTCCGGCGTTAAATCAGTATTAGTATATAGCAAAACCAAAGATGATGAAACAACAAAAGTTGTTGGTAATAATTTCGTTCATTGGAGAAAATTTATTAAAGATGCGCCTCCAGAAGTTAAGCTGCCTCCAACTGTTTATTATCCAGTACTAAAAGAAATCTTGGAGAATACAAAGAAGAAAGATTTGCCTGAAGTCTTAATAGCCAGAAAAAATGAACTTTCACCCAAGCATATTATTGTAGATGATGTAATAGCTTCATTTTCATATATTTTGAATTTAAATTATGGTGTGGGTAAGGTTGATGATATTGATCACTTGGGCAACAGAAGACTTAGAACTGTTGGTGAGCTTTTACAAAACCAATTCCGTATAGGACTTGCCAGAATGGAAAGAGTTGTAAAAGAAAGAATGACCATCCAGGATATTGAGGTAACAACTCCTCAAGCATTAATGAATATTCGTCCGGTAACTGCCGCTATTAAGGAATTCTTTGGATCTTCTCAATTATCTCAGTTTATGGACCAAACCAATCCTTTAGCTGAACTTACCCATAAAAGAAGACTATCAGCCCTAGGACCTGGTGGACTTTCCAGAGAAAGAGCAGGATTTGAGGTTAGAGACGTACACTATTCCCACTATGGACGTATGTGTCCCATTGAGACTCCTGAAGGCCCAAATATTGGGCTAATTGGATCTTTGACGACCTACGGAAAAGTAAATGAATACGGATTCATTGAGGCTCCCTATCGACTTGTAGAAAAAGATACTGGAATAGTTACTGAAAAAATTGATTATCTTTCAGCAGATGAAGAAGAAATGATGATTATAGCCCAGGCTAATGAGCCTTTGGACGCTAAAGGTGCTTTTGAGAACGATAGAGTTGCATCAAGAGGCGCTGGAGGAGATATTGACCTTGTTCCAAAAGAAAAAATTGACTATATGGATGTATCCCCCAAACAGGTAGTATCTGTTGCAACTGCCATGATTCCTTTCTTGGAAAATGATGATGCTAACCGTGCCTTGATGGGTGCAAACATGCAAAGACAGGCTGTTCCCCTAATGATCACAGACTCTCCAATTGTAGCTACAGGTATGGAATACAAAGCTGCCTGCGACTCCGGAGTAGTAGTTTTAGCAAGAAACAGTGGAACTGTAAAATATGTTGATGCAGAAATGATTATTATCAAAAGAGATGATAATGATGGCGATGATGTTTACAAACTTTTAAAGTTTAAAAGGAGCAACCAAGGAACTTCCATTAATCAAAAACCTATAGTTTTTAGTGGAGAAAAAATAGCTGCAGGAGAGGTAATTGCTGATGGACCTTCTACCGACTTAGGAGAAATTGCTTTAGGCAAGAACCTGCTGGTTGGGTTTATGACTTGGGAAGGTTACAACTATGAAGATGCCATAGTCCTTAATGAACGGTTAATTATGGAAGATACTTTGACATCCATACATATCGAGGAATATGAATCTGAAGCAAGAGACACCAAATTAGGACCTGAAGAAATTACAAGAGACATTCCAAACGTTTCAGAAGAGGCTTTAAAAGATCTTGATGAAGAAGGAATTATTCGAATAGGAGCAGAAGTAACTTCTTTGGATATTCTGGTAGGAAAGGTAACTCCAAAAGGCGAAACCGATGTTACAGCGGAAGAGCGTTTGCTTAGAGCCATCTTCGGTGAAAAAGCTAGAGAAGTTAGAGATACTTCTTTGCGAGTTCCCCATGGAGAAACAGGAATTGTAGTTGACGTAAAAATATTTTCTCGTGAAAACGGAGATGAACTTCCACCAGGAGTTAATAAATTGGTTCGCTGCTATGTGGCTACCAAGAGAAAGATATCTGTAGGAGACAAGATGGCAGGGCGTCATGGAAACAAAGGTGTTATTTCCCAAATTTTGCCTGAAGAGGACATGCCATTTATGGATAACGGACAGGCTTTGGAAATAATGTTAAACCCATTGGGGGTTCCATCTCGTATGAACGTTGGACAGGTTCTAGAAGTTCATATGGGACTAGTTTCTAAGTATCGTGACTGGTATATTGCTACACCAGTTTTTGATGGTGCAAGCGAAATGGATATCATAGAATTAATGAAAGAATCTGGGTTTCCAGAATCAGGTAAAGTTCCATTAAGAGATGGAAGAACTGGTGAATTCTTTGATAATCACGTTACTGTTGGATACATGTATATGCTAAAGCTTCATCACTTAGTTGATGACAAGATCCATGCTAGAAGTACAGGTCCTTATTCCCTAGTTACACAGCAACCTTTGGGCGGAAAAGCACAATTTGGAGGCCAAAGATTTGGTGAGATGGAAGTTTGGGCCCTAGAAGCATATGGGGCTGCATATACACTACAAGAAATATTAACTGTAAAATCTGACGATATAGCTGGACGTGTGAAAACCTATGAGGCAATTGTCAAGGGTGAAAACATTCCAGAGCCAGGCATTCCAGAATCTTTCAAGGTTCTTATAAAAGAAATGCAATCACTGGGACTAGATGTTCGTATTCTTGCAGAAGACGATCGAGAAGTTGATATCAAAGAAACTACAGAATTAGAAGGTACTCCTCAGGATATTGTGGAGATAGAAGAAGTAGAGATAGAAGAAGTAGAAGACCTTGAGACCGAAGATACTGAAGATACCGAAGATACTAATGAAGAAGCACCTGTAGAAGATGCTAAAGAAGAATTGGCGGACGATTTAGTGGATGAAGAGTAAGGAAAGGGGAGATACTCCTTGAGTGAAAACAATAACATAAACTATGAATTAAATAATTTTGAATCCTTGCAAATTGGGTTGGCCTCCACGGATAAAATCTTAAGCTGGTCTCACGGGGAAGTAACGAAACCAGAGACTATTAACTACCGTACATTGAAGCCTGAAAAAGATGGTTTATTCTGTGAGAAGACTTTCGGCCCTATGAAGGACTGGGAATGCCACTGTGGTAAATATAAAAAGATCCGATATAAGGGTATTACTTGCGACCGATGTGGTGTTGAGGTAACAAAAGCAAAAGTTCGAAGAGAAAGAATGGGACACATTACATTGGCGTCTCCTGTTTCTCATATTTGGTATTTCAAGGGTATTCCATCTCGGATGGGATTGATTCTTGATATGTCTCCAAGAAACCTAGAAAAAATTCTGTATTTCGCTTCTTACGTGGTATTAGATCCTGGAACATCAGGATTTGAATACAAGGAAGTGTTAACAGAACAACAGTTTAGGGAGGCAAAAGACGACTCAGAAATAACCTTTAAGGCTGCCATGGGAGCACAAGCAGTGAGAGAGCTTCTTGCAAATATCGACCTAGAAGAATTGAGTCAAGAACTGCGTCAACTTTTAAAGGAAACCTCAGGACAGAAAAAGGTTCGTGTGGTAAGAAGACTTGAAGTCGTAGAAGCATTAAGGCTTTCAGAAAACAAACCAGAATGGATGATACTAGAAGTTGTTCCTGTTATCCCTCCTGATTTAAGACCTATGGTTCAATTAGACGGTGGCAGATTTGCGACTTCGGATTTAAACGACCTTTACAGAAGAGTAATAAATAGAAACAATAGATTAAAGAAATTATTAGAGCTAGGCGCTCCTGATATTATTGTTAGAAATGAAAAGCGTATGTTACAGGAATCTGTGGATGCACTTATAGACAATGGTAGAAGAGGAAGACCTGTAACTGGCCCAGGATCAAGACCCTTAAAGTCATTGTCTGACATGCTTAAGGGCAAACAGGGAAGATTCCGACAGAATCTTCTTGGTAAGCGTGTTGACTATTCTGGCCGTAGTGTAATCGTTGTAGGACCTGAATTAAAGTTTTACCAATGCGGTCTTCCTAAGAAGATGGCTTTAGAACTCTTTAAACCATTCATTATGAAAAGGCTTGTAGAAGATGGTTTTGCTTACAACATAAAGAGTGCAAAACGGATGGTAGAAAAAGTTCGCGAAGAGGTATGGGATGTTTTAGACGAAATAATTAAAGATCATCCGGTTCTTTTGAATAGAGCTCCTACCCTACATAGGCTTGGGATTCAAGCATTTGAGCCTGTACTTGTTGAAGGAAAGGCTATTAAGCTTCATCCTTTAGTTTGTACTGCATATAATGCTGACTTTGACGGAGACCAAATGGCGGTTCATCTACCATTATCTGCAGAGGCTCAATCAGAAGCAAGGTTCTTAATGCTTTCAGTAAATAATATACTTGCTCCTAAGGATGGCTCTCCTATTACTACCCCAACACAAGATATGATTTTAGGAATATACTACCTCACACATCCTGGAGAAACAGCTCTGGCTGCTGAAGGTGATGAAGAACAAGAGAAAATCAAGTCCTTTGCCGATATCAATGAAATGCAAATGGCTTATCTCAACAAGGTGGTTGGACTTCATGATAGAGTTAGAGTTCGACGTTTTGCAGACTCTGATGACAAACGTGGTAAGTTAGTTGTTTCTACTGTAGGAAGATTTTTATTCAACATGGAGCTTCCTCAAGATTTAGGATATGTTGACAGAAGCAAAGACAAGTATTCCCTAGAGGTTGATTTCCTTTGCGACAAAAAGAAACTAGGACAAATAATAGATAAGTGTTACAGAATTCATGGAAACACTGGAACTGCAGTTATGCTGGATTATATAAAGGATATGGGTTTCCGCTATTCAACTATATCAGCAATTACAATCAGTATTTCTGATATGGAAATCCCAGAAAAGAAATTCGAAATATTAGATGAATCCGAAATGCAAGTAAATAAATATGAAGACGCTTTTAATAGAGGATTAGTAAGTGATCAAGAGAGATATGAAAAAGTAATCTCTATTTGGAATAAAGCAACAGAAGATGTAGCAGATGCTTTGATGGACTCCCTTGGAACATTAAACAACCTTTACATCATGGCTCACTCCGGTGCCCGAGGCTCTAAGAACCAGATACGTCAGATTGGTGGTATGAGAGGCCTTATGGCAAATGCAGTAGGAAAAACCATAGAGATTCCTATTAAAGCTAACTTTAGAGAAGGTCTTTCAGTACTTGAATACTTTATCTCTACAAATGGAGCTCGAAAAGGATTGGCAGATACTGCACTACGTACTGCTGACTCAGGATATCTTACTCGTAGACTGGTTGACGTTTCCCACAATGTTATTGTTAGAATGGCTGATTGTGGAACCGATGAAGGAATACAAGTTCGAGCCTTTGCTGATGGTAAAGAGATAATAGAACCTTTGAAGCTTAGAATAATTGGAAGAATTTCTCTTCTTGATATTCAAGATCCAGATGGTGGATTTATCGTTGGAGAAAACGAAGAAATAACTGAAGCAGCAGCAGACAGAATAGAAGCCTGTGGCATAGAGGCAGTTGCAATAAGATCGGTAATGACATGCCATGCACAAGCAGGGATTTGCGCAAAATGCTATGGTAGAAACCTCGCCACTGGAGAATTGGTAAACATTGGTGAAGCTGTTGGAATAACTGCAGCCCAATCAATTGGAGAACCAGGAACACAGTTAACTATGAGAACATTCCATACTGGTGGAGTTGCAGGTTCTGATATAACTCAGGGGTTACCTAGAGTAGAAGAGCTCTTTGAAGCACGAAAACCAAAGGGAATTGCAGAAATTTGCGAAAGTGATGGTACAGTAGAAGATATTATTAGTACAGAAGACAATAAAACCGAAGTTCGAGTTGTAGGTGAAGAAGAACATATCTACACCGTTCCTTACGGAGCAAGGCTCACTGTACGTAAGGGCGACTACGTTATGGCGGGAG
This sequence comes from uncultured Oscillospiraceae bacterium, assembly GCA_964383845.1. Classification (GTDB taxonomy): domain Bacteria; phylum Bacillota; class Clostridia; order Peptostreptococcales; family Anaerovoracaceae; genus JAAZGD01. Next base: position 4,143 of record CAYLIF010000005.1, on the reverse strand, counting down.
AGAATATTACAAGGGGGCCATTAAATCCTCATGATATTTTAAGGTTAAACGGAATAGAAGGAGTCTATCAATACCTGCTAAAAGAAGTGCAAAGAGTTTACAAGCAACAAGGTGTAGATATCAATGATAAGCACGTTGAAGTTATTGTAAGCCAGATGCTTGGAAAATATAGGATAGAAGAAGGCGGAGATACCACATTACTGCCTGGAGCACTGTACACCAAGTTGGAGGTTGAAGCAGCAAATGAGATAACTTTAGCTAAAGGTGGAGAAGGGAGTACTCACAAACGTATCTTGATGGGTATCACCAAGGCCTCTTTATCTACAAATTCCTTCCTTTCTGCAGCGTCCTTCCAAGAGACCACTCGGGTGTTGACAGATGCTGCCATAAAAGGAAAAACAGACAAACTTCTTGGGTTAAAGGAAAACGTTATAATAGGTAAGCTAATACCTGCCGGAACAGGCATGAAGAGGTACAAGGATATTACTCTGGATTACGGTGTTAATACAGAACTTATGGATTCCTATGCTCAAATGCTATCAATGGAAGTGGAAGAAGACTACGAAGAACTTGGTGGTATGGAAGTAGTTGGAGAAAAAGTTGTAGAAGTGGATGAAGAAATAGTTGACGAAATGGTTGAGGATATAGACACTGACAACGTTTTAGATGCTGCTATTGAAGAGTAAGGGTGAATTAGTTTTCATTGACATTAAACCAAGACAAGTGATATAATCATCGATGGTTTTTAAGACCCTTTATGGGTTTTGAAATAAATATGATCCATGGTTTCATAGAGAAAAAATGGAAAAGAAAGGAGAAAAATATGCCAACAATCAATCAACTAGTACGACAAGGCAGAGAAAGTTTCGACAGAAAAGACAAAGCACCAGCTTTGGCAAAAGGATTGAACTCTTTGAAAAGAGAAACAACTGATATGAATTGTCCTCAAAAAAGAGGAGTTTGTACTTCTGTTAAAACTGTAACACCAAAGAAGCCTAACTCAGCACTTCGAAAAGTAGCTAGAGTAAGACTTACAAATGGACTTGAAGTTTCTGCATACATACCAGGGATTGGACACAATCTTCAAGAGCATAGCGTAGTGCTTATTCGAGGCGGTCGTGTAAAGGACCTTCCTGGAGTAAGATACCATATTGTTCGTGGAACCCTAGATACATCTGGTGTTTCTGACAGATCTCAAGCCCGTTCCAAGTATGGGGCGAAGAGACCTAAAGTAAAGTAATTTAATAATTCGTTAAAATTTCGGGAAAGACTTAGTTCGTGCCCATTTATATAGATGCTGGGCACCCACGACACCCTTTCTATTAGAGGTGTCGAGTACCGGAAAAACTCCCTGATAAATAATAAAATAGATCTAGGGAGAGTAATCTTTTGAGAAATTCTCAAAGGTGAAGAGATCGCTGAAGAACCAGGACGAATTGTCCTAAGGTTTTGAAGTGAGGAGGGAAGAGAAGTGCCAAGAAAAGGAAATATACCAAAAAGAGAAGTGCTTCCAGATCCGATTTACGGTAGCATTACAGTGGCAAAGCTTATCAATAGTATCATGGTAGACGGCAAAAAAGGTGTTGCTCAGTCCATCGTATATGATGCATTTGATATGATGAAAAAGACCACTGGAAGTGAACCACTGGAAGTATTTGAGAAGGCAATGGTCAATATAATGCCTCAAGTAGAAGTAAAAGCTCGTCGTGTAGGTGGTGCCAATTATCAGGTTCCTATTGAAGTACGAGTAGAGAGAAGAGAAACTCTGGGCTTGCGATGGCTAACCAAGTACACCAGAAGTCGAGGAGAAAAAACCATGGCAGAACGTTTGGCCAAGGAATTAATGGATGCTGCCAACGGATCAGGTGGGTCGGTTAAAAAGAAAGAAGATACGCATAGAATGGCTGAGGCCAATAGAGCTTTTGCGCATTATCGATGGTAGAATATAACAACAGTAAAAGAGAGAGGAGGAATGAAATATGCCAAGACAATTCCCACTAGAAAAAACAAGAAATATCGGCATAATGGCTCATATCGACGCCGGAAAAACTACTACTACGGAGAGAATACTATTCTATACCGGTAAAACCCACAAAATGGGAGAGACCCATGACGGTGGAGCAACAATGGACTGGATGCAACAGGAACAAGAACGTGGCATAACCATTACCTCTGCCGCCACTACAGCCCAGTGGAAGGAACATCGAATAAATATTATTGACACCCCCGGACACGTAGACTTTACTGTTGAAGTAGAGAGATCTTTACGAGTTTTGGATGGTGCCGTTATGGTGCTTTGTGCCAAAGGAGGTGTAGAACCTCAATCTGAAACAGTATGGAGACAAGCGGAGAAATATGGGGTACCAAAACTCATCTTTGTAAATAAGATGGATATACTGGGCGCTGATTTTCAAAGAGTTGTCCAAATGGTCAGAGATCGGCTGAAAGCTAATGCAGTTCCTATTCAAATTCCTATTGGCTCGGAAGAAAGATTTGTAGGCATTATCGATTTAATCGAAATGGATGCAGAAATTTACAAAGATGATTTAGGCAAAGAATTTGAAATAACAGAGATCCCTGCTGACTTAATGGATTTAGCATTAGAAGCAAGGGAAAAAATGATAGAGGCAGCGGCAGAGGCCAGCGAAGAATTGACTATGAAATTCCTTGAGGGAGAAGCATTTTCCAAGGAAGAAATTCGATCCGCAATCCGTCAACTAACAATTGATGGCAAAATGATACCTGCTCTTTGTGGATCTTCATATAAGAATAAAGGTGTTCAAATGCTTTTGGATTCGGTAGTTAGTTTTATGCCATCTCCAATTGATATTCCTGCAATAACAGGAGAGGTTCCTCATTTTGGAACTATAGAAGAGAGACCTTCCGATGATAAGGCTCCTTTTTCTGCATTAGCATTTAAGATTATGACTGACCCATTCGTAGGTAAACTTGCTTTTTTCCGTGTTTATTCAGGAACACTAGCATCAGGATCCTATGTATATAATTCAACAAAAGCAAAAAAAGAAAGAATCGGACGAATTTTACAGATGCATGCTAATCATAGAGAAGACATAGACATGGTTTATTCTGGAGATATTGCTGCAGCTGTTGGCCTGAAATTTACTAGCACAGGCGATACTTTATGTGACGAAAAAAACCAAATCATATTGGAATCTATGGTATTCCCAGATCCCGTTATTGAGATTGCCATTGAACCTAAGACTAAGGTAGGCCAAGAAAAAATGGGTGTAGCATTATCCAAATTGGCAGAAGAAGATCCAACATTTAAGACTTATACCAACGATGAAACTGGTCAAACGATTATTGCTGGGATGGGAGAACTTCATCTAGAAATCATCGTAGACAGATTACTTCGAGAGTTCAAAGTTGAGGCTAATGTTGGAAAACCACAAGTTTCTTACAAGGAAACTCTTACAGCACCAGCAGATGTAGATTATAAGTACGCTAAGCAGTCTGGTGGACACGGTCAATACGGCCACGTTAAGATTAGAGTTTACCCAAGAGAAGCCGGGGAAGGCTTTGAGTTCAAGAGTACTATTGTAGGGGGATCTATTCCCAAGGAGTATATACCTAAGATTGAAGACGGTATTAAAGAGGCTATGAGTACAGGGCCACTTGCTGGCTATCAGATCATGGACGTAGGGGTAGAACTTTACGATGGCTCTTATCATGATGTTGACTCTTCTGAGCTGGCATTTAAGATTGCAGCCACAATGGCCTTTAGAGAAGCTGCTAAAAAGGCAAAGCCTGTTTTATTGGAACCAATCTTCAAAGTTGAAGTAACAGTACCTGATGAGTATATGGGTGATGTTATCGGCGATATAAGTTCTAGAAGAGGTCGTATTGAAGGTTCTGACATGCACGCAGGAGCTGTAGCGGTTAAAGGCTTTGTTCCTTTATCGGAAATGTTCGGTTATGCTACAGATCTTCGATCTAAAACTCAAGGTCGTGGAGTATATGTTATGCAATTCGACCATTTTGAGAAACTACCAGATAGTTTAATTGAAACCATTAATAAATAATGAAAATCATAAGCTTATTTAAATAAGCTTACAAGGAGGAAAAATAAGATGGCAAAAAAGAAATTCGAGAGAAATAAGCCTCATCTCAATATTGGTACTA
>CAYLIF010000004.1:9575-107764 GCA_964383845.1 uncultured Oscillospiraceae bacterium | reverse complement strand
AAAGAAATGAGAAAGAATGCAAATCAACAGACTACGATTAAAAGATTTTCGTAATTACGAAAATCTAGATATATCATTTCATCCAAAAGTAAATATTTTTTTGGGCAACAATGCACAAGGAAAGACAAACCTTCTGGAAGCACTTTACCTTACATCTTTGGGTAAATCCTTCAGAACAGGAAGAGACTGGGAAATGATAAGATTTGACAGGCCGTTTTTCAGAATAGAGGTAGACGCTACCAAAGATAGCGAAGCTCTTTCTATAGAGATGGCGGTTGCTCAGGATAAAAAAGCCATCAAAATTGATGGTCTAAAAGCTAGCAAAAGTTCTGAGTTGTTAGAACATATTTATACCGTGATTTTTTCCCCAGAAGATCTTAAGATTGTAAAAGATGAGCCAGAGAAAAGAAGGCGTTTTATAGATAGGGAAATAAGCCAATTAAAACCTTCATACTACCAGAACCTAACAAGTTACAAAAAAGCTCTTGTTCAAAGAAATGCACTATTGAAAGACTGCAATTTAAATGAGGGAAACTTGAAAGTATGGGATGAAAGCCTTGCCTATTATGGCCATAGAATCATAGAAGAACGGGAAAGGTTTGTCTCAAAACTTGACACTATAAGCAGACAACTTCATAATGAGATTACCCAAGGTAAAGAACGTTTGGAAGTGATTTACGAAAAAGACTGTGAAGAAGATCTGCTAGAGACCCTAAGCCGTAGCCATAGAAGAGACAGGATGAGGGGTACAACATGCATAGGCCCTCACAGAGATGACTTGAAAATATTGGTTAACGATATAGATATTCGACCCTATGGATCCCAAGGTCAACAAAGAACCGCAGCCCTATCGCTAAAGTTATCAGAGCTTCAACTTATAAAGGAAGAAACGGGAGAAGAGGGAATTCTTTTGCTTGATGATGTACTTTCAGAGCTAGACGCACAAAGGCAGCAGTTTTTAATAGAATCACTAGGCGAAGTGCAGCTTTTTATAACAGCAACGGAACTTTCGAAAGATGTTAGAGAGTCTCTACCAGGGGGTAATCTATATACAGTTTCACAAGGTAATGTTTTTAAAGAATTGGAGCAGTGATATGAAGAAAAGTTTATTAGTAGCCCTTAGCCTAATGTTGATTTTTGCATTAGTGGCATGTGGGGGAGGTCAGGTTCCTGTAGATGAAGATGACAACACACCTACAGATAATTACAGGTCTATGACTATTATAAGGGACGTATTAAATGCAGAGGGGAACTCCCTTTATATGTCATTTACTACTGAGTTCGACAATGATGTTTTAGATGTTGAATTCTATATCAAAGGAGAGAACACTAGAATAGATACCAACGATCCCCAATATGGTAAAGTGTCTATGATAAGTACAGAATTTGCAGATTACTATCTTATGCATGATCCTAAAGCTTACTTTAAAACCACAGACTTGGGTGATATCGATGATGTAGAATTCTTATATTCTGACGATGACCTAGATAAGTACCAAGTTACAACAGGCCAAGAAGAACTTAATGGAACCCTTTATGATTTCGAGAAATTAGTAGAAGTGGATGAAGATGGGGTAGAAGATATAACTATATTTTACTTTGTTCCGGACACAGACAAATGGGTTGCATTAAAATCTGAAGGGACCATGATGTATATCCATGAAATCAGCAGAGATGTTGATGACAGTGTTTTCGAAGTTCCCACAGATTATCAAGAAATGTAATATAGAACATATAGTGGTTTTAAGGTAAAAGAGAGAAAGGCGGTAAAACCCGCCTTTTTTGGTGGGTATATACCCATAAGGTTTAGTGTTGCTATAATAAGCTAAATAGGCGATTATAAGCAAGTAAAAAGAATTTGGCATATGCCGAATCATTTCTCCTTAATTCCATTGTAATTTAGCCTGTTTTGAGGTACAATATGTAGTGTATCTCGAATAGAGATTTTATAAGAAGAGGAGAGGAAATATGACGCCAAACACGGAGCAACAACAGTATAATGCGGAGCAAATACAAGTCCTTGAAGGGCTAGAGCCAGTCCGGAAAAGACCGGGTATGTACATAGGTTCTACAGGCCCACGAGGACTTCATCACTTGGTTTACGAAATCGTAGACAACTCAGTGGATGAAGCCTTGGCAGGCTACTGTAAAACAATAAATATTACCATTCAATCCGACGATTCAATCATGGTAGAAGATGATGGACGAGGGATGCCCGTAGACAAACATCCTAAACTAGGTGTACCAGCTGTAGAGGTTATCCACACAGTTCTTCATGCTGGTGGTAAATTTGGAGGCAGTGGATATAAGGTTTCTGGTGGACTTCACGGAGTAGGTGCATCAGTTGTAAATGCACTTTCCACACAAATGATTGTAGAAATAAAAAGAGATGGTAAGATCTATTCCCAAACCTATGGTAAAGGGAAAGTTTTAACTCCCTTAACTGTAATCGGAGAATCAAAGAAGTCTGGATCAAAAACCATTTTTTGGCCTGATCCTGAAATATTTGACGAAGTAGACTATGACTTCGCCACCCTTGAGCACCGATTACGCGAAATGGCATTCCTTAATAAGGGTGTCAAAATCACTTTAAAGGATGAGCGCCAGGGAAAGAAAAAGCAGGTAGTCTTCCATTATGAAGGTGGTATACGTGAATTTGTTAAGCACCAAAACCAAAACAAGGTGCCTATTCATCAAGATATCATCTATTTTGGTGTGGAAAAAAATGATATGGAAGTTGAATTGGCCATGCAGTATACAGACCATTATTCAGAACTGGTTCTTTGCTATGCCAACAATATAAATACCACAGAAGGGGGAACTCACTTAATCGGTCTTAGATCTGCATTGACTCGAGTTTTCAACGATTATGCAAGAAAAAACAAGTTCTTAAAAGATAATGACGAAGCGCTAACGGGAGAAGACGTACGTGAAGGATTAACTGCAATACTATCCGTTAAACTTATGAACCCTCAATTTGAAGGACAAACAAAGAGCAAGCTAGGTAATAGCGAGATGCGTGGCTTTGTTGAGACTAATACCAACGAATGCCTTACAGCCTTTTTGGAGGAAAATCCTCAACAGGCTCGTATTATACTAGATAAATGTTTACGTGCAGCAAGGGCTAGAGAGGCTGCAAGAAAAGCCAGAGAACTAACAAGAAGAAAAGGGGTTTTAGAAGATAATGCTCTTCCAGGGAAACTGGCTGATTGCCAGGAAAAAGATCCTGCCCTTTCAGAAATCTTCTTGGTGGAGGGAGACTCCGCTGGAGGCAGTGCAAAACAAGGGAGAGATAGAGCTCGACAAGCCATATTACCTCTACGTGGCAAAATCCTTAATGTGGAAAAAGCCAGGCTAGAAAAAATCCTTAGCTCTGATGAAATTAAAAATATGATAACAGCATTTGGTTGCGGTGTGGGTACAGACTTTGATATAGAAAAGCTTCGCTACCATAAGATAATTATCATGACGGATGCTGACGTAGATGGAGCACATATAAGGACCTTGCTCTTAACCTTCTTCTACCGATATATGACACCTCTCATTGAAGGTGGTTATGTTTATGCTGCGCAACCCCCCTTATTCATGACGAAAAAGGGAAGAGAAATTTACTACACCTATACTGAAAAAGAACAAGAAAAATTAATGACTTCTTTAGAAGGAAAGTCGGGGAAAGCAGACATTCAAAGGTATAAGGGTCTTGGTGAAATGGATTTCCACCAATTGTGGGATACAACCATGGACTATAATACAAGAATTTTAAAGCAAATTACCTTGGAAGACGTTGCGGCAGCCGACGAAATATTTACTACTTTAATGGGAGACAAAGTGGCTCCAAGAAAGAAGTTTATTGAAAACAATGCTGAATACGCAACTATAGATATATAATAAGGAGAATCCATATGCCCAATCTTTTAGAAGATACAAAACTAATCCAAAGCGAGATTCATGATGAGATGAAAGAGTCTTACATCAATTATGCCATGAGTGTAATTGTTGGGAGGGCTCTTCCTGATGTGCGTGACGGTCTAAAACCTGTGCATCGAAGAATCTTATATGGAATGAGCGGTTTGGGAGTAACCCCAGACAAACCACATAAAAAATCAGCTCGTATAGTGGGTGAAGTAATGGGTAAATATCACCCTCATGGTGATAGTTCTATTTACGACGCTATGGTGAGAATGGCTCAGGATTTCTCTATACGATATATGCTGGTTGATGGCCACGGTAACTTTGGTTCTGTAGATGGAGACGGGGCTGCGGCTATGCGTTATACAGAAGCCAGAATGACACCATTGGCACTACAGATGTTACGAGATATAGACAAAGATACTGTTGATTATACTCCTAACTTTGACGAAGAAGAAATGGAACCTACTGTACTACCCTCAAGATTTCCTAACCTTTTGGTTAATGGATCCAACGGAATAGCTGTAGGAATGGCCACATCTATACCGCCCCATAACCTTGGAGAGATTATTAACGCTACCGTTAAGCTAATAGATGAACCTGATTCCACAGTTGAAGACTTGATAGACCTTGTGAAAGGGCCTGATTTTCCAACTGGAGCCACCATTTTAGGAAAGGCTGCAGCAAAGGAAGCATATAGAACTGGACGAGGAAAAGTAAAAGTTCGTGCAGTTTCTGAAATTGAAGAAACAAACAAAGGCAGACAGCAAATTGTAATTACGGAGATTCCATATCAGGTAAATAAGGCAACACTTCAAGAGAAAATTGCAGATCTTGTAAAGGACAAAAGGGTTGAAGGAATAGCTACAATTCGTGACGAAAGTAACCGTCACGGAATGAGAATAGTTATAGAATTAAAAAGAGATGCAAATCCCCAAGTAATACTAAACCGTTTATATAAACATACCCAACTTCAAGAAACCTTTAGCATGATTATGCTAGCACTAGTTGACGGTAGGCCTAGGGTTCTTACCTTGGATGAAATATTAAGGGAATACTTAAAGCATCAAAAAATTGTTGTAACAAGAAGAACACAATTTGATCTTGCAAAAGCTGAAGCAAGAGCCCACATCTTAGAAGGTTTACGTATTGCCCTGGATAACATTGATGAAGTTATAAAAACAATTAGAGCCAGCTATAACGATGCCAAAGAAAAATTAATGAATGGCTTCGGGCTTTCTGATATACAAGCCCAAGCAATACTGGATATGCGGCTTGCAAGATTGCAAGGCCTAGAGCGAGAAAAAATAGAAAATGAGTATGACGAGTTACAAAAGATGATCAGCTATTTCAAAAAATTATTGGCCAACGAAGACCTGCTTATGGGAGTTATAAAAGAAGAACTATTAGAGATAAAAAAGAAATACGCAGACCCTCGTCGTACTAGAATTATAGCAGACGAAGGGGAGATGGACGAAGAAGACTTTATCGAAGAAGAGAACGTGGCGATTACTCTCACCTATCTAGGGTATATAAAAAGAGTATCGGTAGACACGTACAAAACTCAAAAACGTGGTGGAAAAGGGATTGTAGGAGTAGCTACAAGAGAGAATGACTTTGTAAAAAGACTAGTTATGACATCCACCCACGATTATTTGATGTTCTTCACAAACACAGGGAAGGTTCATCGAATAAAAGCCTATGAGGTTCCAGAGGCAACAAGAACTGCAAGAGGGACCCCGGCCGTTAATTTCTTAAACCTGCTTCCAAGAGAAAGAATAACTGCAGTTATTCCAGTTAGAGAATTTTCTGAAGATCGCTACTTGATGGCTATAACCAAACAAGGTACTATTAAGAAAACCTCTATGGCTCAGTTTGATACTAATCGTAAGGCGGGACTTATTGCTATTACATTAAAAGATGGGGACGAGTTGATAGCTATCAACGAGACCTCAGGAGAAGACACAGTAATAATTGTCACCAAATTCGGTAAGTGTATCAGTTTTTCAGAAACCGATGTTAGGCCCATGGGCCGTAATGCTGGCGGAGTTAGAGCTATAAGCTTGGAAAAGGGCGATGAAGTCGTTTCTATGGAGCTGGTTCAAAAGGGAGAAGAACTTTTAGTAGTGACTAAAAATGGTTACGGTAAGAGAACTTGTTCTTCTGAATATAAGGTTCAGAATCGTGGGGGAAAAGGTTTATTAACCTATGATAAGAGTAAGTTTGACAAAACCGGGGAATTAGTTGGTGCTATGGTTGTAGAAGAAGACGATGAAGTATTGCTTATTAACAGTGATGGTATTATTATTAGAATTAAGGCATCCAACGTATCTAAGTTGGGCAGGGCCACCCAAGGTGTTCGAATAATGAAGATAAAGGGAGATGCTAATATAATTGCTGTAGCTAAAGTACTGCCTGAAGATCCTGAAGAGCTTTTGGCCTTGGCAGAAAAGAAAAAAGAGAAAGAAACCAAAGAGAAGGAAAACGAAAAGGATAACCAAGTGTCTATGGATACCGAGTAGTTAGAATCGATTTGGAACATCAAAAGGAGTTCAAAATGCCCAATACGTTGAGATTTTCCTTACCAGGAAATAAAGAAAGTATATCAACAGTTCGTGAGGCTGTGTCTAGGTATGCTAAATCCGCTGGATTCTCAGAGGAAGCAAGAGACGACATAAGTATTTCAATAACAGAAGCTTGCCAAATCGTGTGTTGTCATGGGATTGAGAAAAAGGCTTGCCGTTTTTTGGTGGTTTGCAGTATGGAAGAAGACACGATTAAGCTAAAAATATCAAATAATAGCGCAGAGTACATAATTGATAAAGAAGAATGTGAAGGTTGCCCCTATGCAGCAGGAGACGGAGAATTGTCTATGTTCATTATAAGCGCTCTAATGGACAAAGCCGAATTAGAAGAAAATTCTGATGAAACTAAAACCCTATTTATGGAGAAGTCCAAGAACAAACAAGACCTAGATTAATTGATTAATTATTGCCCCAGAAGAAAGTACAAAAATAGGAAACGTTGATGGAAAAAAACGAACTATTCGCACAGTACAAAGCTTCAGGAGACATCGCCATTCGAAACCAATTGGTAGAGGATTATTTGTATATGGTTGATGTTTTAATAAAAAAATATTTAGGAAAAGGTGTGGGATACGACGACCTCTATCAAGTTGGAGCTATGGCTCTAATTGCTGCAGTGGAGAGATTTGACCACGAAAAAGGATTTGCCTTTTCTAGCTTTGCAACACCCACCATACTTGGGGAAATCAAAAAACATTTCCGGGACAAAGAGTGGGCTATTAAAGTGCCTCGTAGACTAAAAGGTTTGGCAGGACAAATTCCTAATATACGTGACGAGCTGTCCCAAGAGTTGGGAAGAACTCCTACTAACCAAGAGATAGCAGAGGTTCTTGATGTCACTGAAAAAGAAATATTAGAGGCCATGGAAAGTAGCCAAGCCTATGCACCTATGTCTATTGATCAAACCTTTGGAGACTCAGGAGAGGATGGAGAAGGTTCCATCCTTGAACGATATATGGGTAGGGAAGAACAGGGCTACGGAAATATCGTATATGCAGAAATAGTTAGAGATGTTATCAGCACTTTAAAAGAACAAGATAAAAATATATTCAGAATGAGATTTATTGAAAACAAGACACAAGCAGAAGTAGGAAACGCCTTAGGGATTTCTCAAATGACAGTTTCTAGGGTTGAAAAAAGCATAAAAGAAAAATTTTTACATGAAATACATAGAGATTAATCTATGAAAATAATAACAACAAAAGGAGCGACAAAGAATGAGGGTTTTTTCTGGAGTTCAGCCAACTGGCAACATCCATATTGGTAATTATTTAGGAGCACTAAAGCAATTTGTGGAGCTTCAAGAAAACAATGATTGTGTCTACTGCGTAGTGGACCTTCATGCCATTACATTGCCTCATGATCCCAAAGTGCTAAAAGAACATATTTTAGATGTGGCAGCTCTTTATTTGGCTGTGGGAATCGATCCCAAAAAAAATATTGTCTTTGTTCAATCTGAAGTACCAGGTCATACAGAACTTACATGGATATTAATGTGCAACACATATACTGGAGAGCTCTCCCGTATGACCCAGTTTAAGGATAAAAACAAAGGGAAAAATACAGAGTCTGCTCCTGCAGGGCTATTTACTTATCCTGTTTTGATGGCAGCAGATATTCTTCTTTATGACACTGATATGGTTCCTGTTGGAAACGACCAGAAACAGCATATCGAAATCACAAGAGATATAGCCATTAGAGTTAATAATAAGTTCCCAGACACCTTTGTGGTTCCTGAAGGCCGTTTCTTAAAAGAAGGGGCCAGGGTTATGTCTTTAGATGACCCTACTTCAAAGATGAGTAAATCTGCGGAGAACCCTCTAAGCAGAATCTCATTGCTTGATGAAGAGAAGGCAATAAAAAAGGCTATAATGAAAGCCACTACAGATTCTGAGGGAAGTGTGCAGTATGATATAGAGAATAAAGCTGGCATAAGCAATCTACTAACAATTTATAGTGCATTTTCAGGAAAATCTATCCAAGAGATAGAAAAAGATTACCAAGGCCAAGGTTATGGTGGATTTAAAAAGGACCTAGTGGAAATTACAGTAGATTCCCTTAGGCCCATTCGAGATCGTTATTTGGAAATAAGACCATCTCAAGAACTTAAAGATGTCTTGCAAGACGGTGCATCTAGAGCAAATGAAATATCAGAACAAACAATGAAAAGAGTCAGAAAGAGTTTGGGTCTTGGATCAAGTTAAATCATCGAGACAATAGAATCTTAGGATTATTGTAACTATCACAAAGGGCTCCAGCCATTAGCTGGTGTCCTTTTTCATTGGGATGCATTCCATCCTCACAAAGATATTCTGATAGGTCGTGATATTCTAAAAAGTTTTTGCGGATATTAATTAAAGGCACCCTTTTCATAATTGCAATTTCATGTACCGCAATACTGTATCGTTCTTGCCAGCGATAGATATGTTCTATATCTTTGAGCCAATAAAGAATAGCTTCTTTATCAAGTCCCCGCGTAACCCATTGAAAAAACTTTTGGGCATGAATAGGCGAAAGGTTGGTAAGGATGGGATTTAGTCCCTTTTCTCTCAGCAGGTCAATAAGAGCACTATATTTGGAAACGAACAAATCTAGTGGCACATTAGGCAAATGGGTTTTGTCAGGGCTGTCAGCTATTTCTGCCCACTGATAATCGCAATCGTTGCTTCCGAATTCCAAAACAATTTGATCATCCTTGTTCATCTCTTTTTCATGGCGATAAAACATCTTAGTAGCTCGGCCAATTGTGGAGCCAAAATGAGACAAGTTTCTAACTGTGTTACCAGTCATATCTTTAAAAAGCTCTACACAACTATTTTTACTTGTAATATATTTCTTTGTAACGGTATCTATGACAACACCCTTGGCTACCGAATCTCCTAATACTAAAAATGAACTCATATAATATACACCTCTTTTTCTATGATACCTTATTATTAAACTATACTCTAATTCTAGAACAATGTCACTTCAACATAGGCAGAAAGTTGTTTTTACTAGCAGAAATCAATGTATTATGATATATTATTTATATGAAAATAATACAAAACATAGTTCCAATGGCAAGAATGAAGCTTGCCTTAAATGCCCTAGCCCCTTACAAAAAACAGATGGAAACTGCAAGAAAACAAGGTGATAACGTAGCAGAGCGTGAGGCCATATTGAAGTGTGCTACAACATGGAGCAGCAATGTTCTGAAAATGTTCGGAGCAGATGTGGAGGTTGTAGGAAAAGAAAACCTTCCCCAAAAAGGCCCTGTGGTTTTTGTGGGCAATCATCAAGGCTATGGAGATATACTTCTTTGCCTATACGCATTTGATCAATTTCAAGTTGGTTTTTTAGCCAAGTCTTCTTTGGAAAAAGTTCCTTGGTATGGGAAATGGATAAAGGATATCCGCAGTATCTATATAGAGCGAGACGATAGTCGTGCTTCTCTCAAGGCAATAAACCAAGGAATAGAGCTTTTAGAAAATGGTTTTTCATTGGTGGTATTCCCAGAGGGGACTAGAAGCAAAGGTCCAGAGATACAAGACTTTCGTAAAGGCCCCCTAAGATTGGCTACAAAACCGGGAGTGCCTATTATTCCTTTTACTATTAAAGGCAGCTATCGATTCTTTGAGGAAAAGGGCTATGTTCAAAAAGGCGTCTCTATGAAGATGATTATTCATCCTCTAGTAGAAACAAAGAACCTTACGAAAGCTGAGATAAAAGAGTTAGATGATCTAATAGAAGCAAAAATTCGAAGTGGAATGACTATGTAGATAATGGCAAGAATAATATAAGGAGGTATATTCAATTGGATAGAATAAACAAAGAACCAACCTTAGTTATAATGGCAGCAGGTATGGGAAGCCGTTATGGTGGATTAAAACAGATGGATCCCATTACAAAAGAAGGAGAAATTCTTCTAGATTTTTCACTTTATGATGCTATTAGAGCAGGCTTCAAAAAAGTGGTTTTTATTATTAAAAAAGAAATCGAAGCAGACTTTCGGCCCTTAGTCGAAGGCAGATCTTCTGACCATATAGAAGTAGCCTTTGCCTTTCAGGAGATAGAAGACTTACCTAATGGATACTCAGTTCCAGAAGGAAGGGAAAAACCTTGGGGAACCAGTCATGCTGTGTTGGTTGCAAAGGATTTAATAGATGGACCCTTTTGTGTTATTAATGCCGACGATTACTACGGACCTGTGGCCTTTGAAAAGGCATATGACTATTTGATGACAGCAAAAGATGACAGCTTATATCGCTATGCCATGGTTGGGTATGAAATTCAAAACACATTAACTGACAAAGGAACCGTTACAAGAGGGGTTTGCGAACTTGATAAAAATGGTTATCTTTCACATATCACAGAACGAGGAAAGATAAAATGGCAAGGTGAAGATGTTGTTTTTACAGAGGATGAAGGATCAACTTGGGAAAAGATCCCTATAGGCACCACTGTATCTATGAACTGCTGGCTTTTTACAGAGAGCTTTCTTGATGTATTAGAAAAGACTTTTACAACTTTCTTAGACCAGAACATTCCGGAGAATCCTTTGAAAAGCGAATGGTTGTTGCCTCGCACCGTGGATCAGCTTCTTGTGGAGGGTAAAGCTAGTGTTGAAATTTTAAAGAGTGTAGACCAGTGGTATGGGGTTACCTACAAAGAAGATCGGGATATGGTAATGAAGGCCATGGAGGAACTGAAGAAGAAGGGCTTGTATCCTCAAGAACTGTGGGCGGCCAAGAAGTAAATAAAATATAGTAAATAAGTTAGGGAGGTGCTTAATGAAATTAATTAGAGCCAAGAATTGTGATGATATGAGCCAAATAACGGCAGATATAATAGCAGCACAAGTAAATGAAGATAAACACTCTGTTCTGGGCCTAGCAACTGGAGGCACCGTTGAGGGTGTGTATAAAATATTATCGGAAGAATATAAAAAAGGCAATCTTGACTTTTCACATATTCAAACCATTAACCTAGATGAGTATGTAGGCCTAGAGGCCAACCATCCTCAAAGTTATCGTTATTATATGGAGAGTAATTTCTTCGAGAAAATTAACATCAAAAAAGAAAATACTCACTTGCCCCTAGGACTGGCAGAAGACTTAGAAGAAGAATGCCATCGTTATGAAGGGTTAATAAAGAGTTTAGGGGGGATTGATCTTCAGCTTTTAGGTTTAGGTAAAAATGGACATATAGCCTTTAATGAACCGGGCCCATCTTTTGAAAGAGATACCCATGTAGTGGAATTAGAAGAATCAACTATTTGTGCCAATGCTCGTTTTTTTGATTGCACTGCTGATGTACCAAAGAGAGCTTTAACTATGGGGATAGGTTCAATTATGGGAGCAAAAAAAATTATACTTTGTGTCAGCGGAAGGGAAAAAGCAGAAATTCTAAAGGCAGTATTAACTGGACCAATAACTCCTTTTGTCCCTGGCTCAATCCTACAAATTCATCCCGATTTAACTGTTGTTGCTGATGAAGAAGCTCTTAAGATGTTAACCTAGCTGTAACTCTACAAGAAGCTCTAGGAATGTTTTCATGAAGGAGGACTGGAAAATGCTTTTCAAAAACGGACAAATATTAAATGAAAATTTCAAATTCGTAATAGGCGATGTGAGAGTTGAAGACAATATAATCGTTGAGATTGGAAGGGATTTACCTCCTAATGGAGATCAAGTAATTGATATTGCTGAAAAGATGCTTATTCCTGGCCTAATAGACATTCACATACATGGGGCTGCGGGTATTGATTATTCTAATACCAATGCTGAAGGGATAAGAAAGATAGCCAACTATTTGGGATCTATTGGTGTAACTTCTTTTTTAGCAACTTCAATGGCACTGCCTGCTGAGCTTTTAGAAAAAACTTATGGTATTACAGGTGAATATATGAATGATGCACAGAGAAACTCAGAGGAGATTTTTCCTGTTTCAAAGCTTCTTGGAATACATATGGAAGGTCCATACTTTTCTTTTGATAAAAGAGGGGCACAGGATGAAAGTTATTTAAGCGATCCTGATTTCCAAGAATTTTTAGAGATTCTCAAAGCTTCACAAGGAAAAGTAAAAATCGTGAGTATGGCTCCCGAACTTCCGGGTGGGTTAGAGTTTGTAGATTCAGTAAGTAAATTAGCCGGTGAAAGACCTGTTGTTGCAATTGGACATACTGTAGCCAGCTATCAACAGGCTAAGGATGCCATTGAGGCTGGGGCAAGTCATGTAACACATCTTTTCAATGGAATGCTTCCATTTATGCATAGAGCACCTGGAGTCCTTGGAGCTGTAAGTGAAGTTGATGCTATAACTGCTGAATTAATTTCTGACGGTATCCATGTGCATCCTTCTGCTGTTCGACTTACCTTTAAACTTTTAGGCCCAGACCGGGTGGTGCTTATTAGTGATGGACTTTCTCCAATGGGATGTGGCGAGAGCTTTGAACCAGAGGGTGGTTATTGGTGCGGCCATAGAAGAGTATTCTTAAAAGATGGAGCAGCCAAGCTTGAGGATGGAACCCTAGCGGGGAGCAATACCTCTCTTATTGATTGTGTGAAAAATGCTGTTGAATTTGGTGTATTAAAAGAGGAAGCAATTAAAAGTGCATCCCTAAACCCAGCTAAAGTGTTAGGGTTAGAAGAAAAAATTGGCTCCATCAAAGTGGGAAAACATGCTGATCTTGTTATTTTAGATCAAGACTGGAATATACAAAATGTATATATAGAGGGAAAAGAAGCCAAAGAATTTGAGGGCTGTTAAAGCTTAGGTGGATTGTTGGCAAAATAATCTTTAATGCATTTAAAAGACTGATCGCTTAAGTGGTGCTCTATTTTACAGGAGTCCTCGTAAGCGGTCTTTTTGTCTACCCCAAGTTCCATTAGAATTTTTGCGATTACATTATGACGTTCATAGATTCTTTCCGCAATTTCTAGACCCTTATCAGTCAGGGTAATATATCCTTTTTCATTCATTGATATATAGCCGTGTTCTCTGAAGTCTTTCATCATCACACTAACTGTAGGTTTTGAATAGCCCATTTTATTTACGATATCTATAGACCTAACATTTTCTAGGCTTTTTGAAAGAGCAAGAATAGTCTCTAAATACATTTCTGCCGCTTCTTGAATAATCAATTTCAACCTCCCTTTAAAGTTACCTTGTCCTAACTATTTCCATGCTTAATTCTAGCATAAATAAATAATTTTGTGAAGACAAAAGATAAAGCTTGACACATGAGTTAGGACGTGCTAACTTTAGTTAAAGTGATTAAATTGTAAAAAACAAAGAAAGTGAGAAGATATGCAAGTTGCGTTTTTAAAAAATGGAGAAAGCGGAATAATAGATGTAGTAAAAGGCCCCCCTGCCCTCAGACAATACTTAGAGACTTTAGGCTTTGTTAAAGGAGAAGAGGTGTCTGTTATTCAAAGTGCTGGAGAAAGCATAGTTCTTCGTATTAAAGGAAGCCGTCTTGCATTAAGTAAGGAAATGGCTCGTAGAATTTGGCTTGTAGACGCAAACTATCCACCTAGGTCTGAATGTGGTAAGAATGATACTATGTGTGGTAAAAAAAGGAGATTTAGGAAATGAAGACTTTAAAAGATACGCCCATCGGCGATACTGTTACCATAGTTAAACTTCATGGAGAAGGAGCTGTTAGAAGACGAATTATGGATATGGGCCTAACTAAGGGAACCTCTGTATACGTAAGAAAAAGAGCTCCCCTAGGAGATCCCATGCAAATATATTTAAGAGGATTTGAAATGAGCATCAGAAATGCAGATGCTGCCATGATAGAAGTAATAGAAGAGGGGGATAAAGCATGGAAATAAGAATGGCCTTAGCAGGCAACCCGAACTCGGGAAAAACCACCTTATTTAATTCCTTAACAGGTTCCAACCAATATGTAGGGAATTGGCCAGGAGTTACCATAGAAAAAAAAGAGGGAAGGCTAAAAGGCAATAAAGAAGTACTTATAGTTGATATGCCTGGAATATATTCTCTTTCTCCATATAGCCCGGAAGAAGTGGTTTCAAGAAACTATCTTTTGGATGAAAATCCAGAAGTCATTATAAATATAATTGACGGTACCAATATAGAAAGAAATCTATACCTAACAACTCAATTAAAAGAGCTGGGAATACCTATGGTTCTGGCAATCAACATGATGGATGTTGTTGAGAAAAAAGGTGATACCATTGATTTTGCCAGGCTGGAAAAAATGATGGGATGTCCAGTAGTACAGATATCGGCTTTAAAAGGGACTGGAATAACAGAATTAACCGAGGCTGCCATAGGATTAGTTGATAGTCCAAAACCCTATGAGGAAGAACATCCTTTTACAGGAGCATTGGAGCATGCCTTGGCTCATGTTGAAGACATTCTCAAAGACTATGTTCAAGGGAAAAGGCTTAGATGGTTTTCAATCAAGATATTTGAAAGAGACGAAAGAGCTATAGAGTATTTAGGCTTAAAGGAAGAAGAGGAAAAAGAACTCTTAATGAAAGTTGAGCCTATTATAAAGGAATGTGAAGAAGAACTAGATGACGATGTAGAAAGCATTGTAATTAATGCCAGATACGAATACGTTACCAAACTTACAGAAAAAATATATAAAAGAAAAAGCAAATCCATCTGGTCTTATTCTGATCGAATAGATAGAGTAGTGACAAATAAATGGGCAGCCCTACCTATTTTCGCCTTGGTCATGACTATTGTCTACTATGTTTCCGTTACAACAGTTGGGACTTGGTCCACTGACTGGGCAAACGAAGTTTTGTTTGGAGAATGGGTTCCCAATGTAATAGAGAAGGGATTGAATGCATTAAACACAGCCCCTTGGTTGAATGGATTAGTGCTTGACGGAATAGTGGCTGGAGTTGGAGCGGTATTAGGCTTCGTTCCTCAAATGTTTGTCTTATTCGCCTTCTTATCAGTACTTGAAGGTTGTGGATATATGGCAAGAGTTGCCTTTATAATGGATAGACTCTTTAGAAAATTTGGACTATCTGGAAAGTCATTTATACCAATGTTAGTAGGAAGTGGCTGTGGTGTTCCAGGAGTTATGGCCTCAAGAACCATTGAAAGCGAGAAGGAAAGACGTATGACAATTATGACGGTAACCTTCGTGCCATGTGGTGCCAAGCTTCCAATAATTGCCCTAATTGCAGGAGCTATATTTAAAGGAGC
This sequence comes from uncultured Oscillospiraceae bacterium, assembly GCA_964383845.1. Classification (GTDB taxonomy): domain Bacteria; phylum Bacillota; class Clostridia; order Peptostreptococcales; family Anaerovoracaceae; genus JAAZGD01. The sequence goes on along the minus strand of CAYLIF010000004.1, from coordinate 92,093 downwards.
CTGGTGGGTAGCACCAAGCGCATATTTTATAGGAGTAGGGGCAATAGTAATTTCAGGCATTATTTTGAAAAAAAGTAAAATGTTTGCAGGAGACCCTTCACCATTTGTTATGGAGCTTCCCCCTTACCACCTACCTCTTTTATCAGGTGTGGCCCATTGTACATGGGAAAGAGGATTCAGTTTTGTTAAGAAAGCTGGAACAATAGTTCTTTTATCAACTATTATAATTTGGTTCGCTTCCAACTTTGGGTTCCAGAATGGTGGAGTTCAAATGGTAGACGATATGAAGGATGGATTTTTATCTACCCTAGGGGGCCTTATTGCACCTATCTTTGCTCCTCTTGGATGGGGCAACTGGCAAGGAGCAGTAGCAACAATTACGGGCCTGGTTGCAAAGGAAAACGTTGTAGGAACCTTTGGGGTACTCTATGGATTGTCAGAGGTGGCAGAAGACGGGGTAGAAATCTGGGGTGCTTTAAGTGCTGGATTCACAGCTCTATCAGCATATTCATTCCTAGTATTCAACTTACTTTGCTCTCCTTGCTTCGCAGCTATTGGAGCCATTAAAAAAGAAATGAATAGTGCTAAGTGGACTTGGTTTGCTCTAGGATACCAAACAGGGTTCGCTTATGGAATCGCCCTTATTATCTATCAAATAGGAACTTTCATAAGTACTGGAATGTTTACCTTTTGGTTAGCAGTAGCTCTAATTACGCTAATTCTTCTTGTGTACTTAGTGGTACGCCCTCATCCTGATAGGATTAAAAAGCAAACGAGTATTGGGAAGGTTTAAAAAAAGAAAGGAACTAACGATATGGAAGGTTTATTTGGAACAATTCTAGTTTCTGCAATTATAGTGGCTATTGTAGCTCTTATAGTAGCAAGGATGGTTAAAAACAAAAAAGAAGGGAAAAGAGGTTGTGCCATGGGTTGCAGCGGTTGTTCTCAAAGGCAATCCTGCTTCGTAATGAATGAGGATCTAGATTTAGACGTAGACGCAGATCTAGATGAAGAGAGTGATAAAGTTATTGAGGACTAGAAGATTCAACATGACTGGGGCCACTGTCACCTGTAATAGGAATGGGAGCTCCCAGATAAGTTGGGTCGGGCCAATATAGGGTTTGTAAGAAATCTTTGTTACGAGCGAAAAACTCTCTTTGATCACGTAGGCTTTGACCTGAATATTCTCTTAGGGAGGCAGAAACACCATAGGCCTCAAGGCCTGCCTTTTTAGCAGTGTATAGGGCTCTATATTGGTGGTATTGCTGAGTTACAATAATTAAACTTGTTACTTTAAATACTTTTTGGGCCCTTATAATTGATTCGTAAGTAGAAAACCCTGCATGGTCTAAGAACATATCTTCAAGAGGGACTCCTTGCTCAAGGCAGTAGTTTTTCATAGATTTGATTTCATCGTAATACTCTTTACCATGGTCCCCAGACAGTAAAAGTTTGGGGGCCACTCCTTTTTGATAAAGGGAAATTCCCGTATCCAGACGGTCTTTTAACATGGGGCTAGGAGTTCCGTCCCAATTTAGGCCAGCGCCAAGCACCAGAATACACTGAGGGTTTTTCTTTAACAGACCAGGGCTATCAGCAGCTAGTATTGAAGACTCCATGGTTTTTACCACCCAAAAATTAATAACAAAGGGTGTTAGAGCGGCGGTAACTATGAGGATCATTAATCCTATAGCTATTTTTTTGATTGTTGATTTTGCCTTTGATTTTCCTCTTATTTTCGTGTTTTTACTTGTTTTCATTTTAAATATACTTTCGAATTTTTCATTTATAAACCTCTTAGGTATCCTATCTTATTGGAGGGTAAAAAACAATCCAGAAATCAAAAATCACCTAGTAGTTGAAGGTGTTAAAAGTTTGGGGTAAAATGAGGGTGCGTAAGTTGGGGAAATACGGGTAAATATGAGTAAAGTAGCATAAGACTATAACAATAAAAACAGGAGGTGCCACAATGGCAAGAATGATTGGTGTTAATTCAAATTGTTATCACGGGTATTCCATAGAGGATGCTTTAGAAGGGATTGCAAAGGCTGGTTTTCACTACGTTGAGTTGACAGCAACTAAAGGATGGACAGAACATGTTTTTCCTGACCAAAGCTTTGAAAGACTGATACAAGTTAAAAATATAATGAAGGAGCTGGATTTACATCCCTTCGCCATGAGCGGCCACGTTAACTTGATGGATCCGGAAAGAATTCCTGATTTCGTCATGAATATGGAATTGGCAGCTTTTTTTGATTGTGAATATATTGTGTCATCTATTGGTGAAGCCCACATAGAAGATAAAGCCCACGCTACAAATGAAGAAGTGGCCCAAGCGGTTAAAGGCTTTTTACCATACTTGGAAGAAACAGATATGAAACTAGTTTTAGAGGTTCATGGAGATCATGGAACAGGAAAAATACTAAAAGAAATAGTCGATCTTGTAGGATCTCCAAGGGTTATGATTAATTATGATACTGCCAATGTTATTTTCTTTGCAGATGTGGATATGTCAGAGGATCTAGATTATGCCATGGATAAGATAGGATATTTGCATTTGAAGGATAAAGGTGGAGAGAAAAAAGAATGGAACTTTCCAGCTCTAGGAAAAGGCTATGTGGATTTTCCTATGGTATTTGAAAAATTAGAAAATGCAAAAAACAAGAGTCCTTTTTCAATTGAAATAGAGTTTACAGACAAAGGGCCTAAGGATCTTGATGAAATAAATAAAGCAGTAAAAGATTCCTATGATTATTTAAAGTCACAAGGATTCTCAATGGAGAGAATATAAACGATATCTAAGAAAAGAGAGAGGAGACGGGTTAAGTGAAAAAAATGAGAGCCGGAGTCATCGGCATAGGATTTATTGGGGCTGCACATATAGAAGCGCTAAGAAGGCTTGGATATGTTGATGTAGTTGCCTTAGCTGACCCCCAAGGTGCCAAAGAAAAAGCAGAAGAACTCTTTGTTCCCAAGGGCTATGAGGATTACAAAGAAATGATCGATAATGAAAACCTTGATGCAGTTCATATTTGCACACCTAATTTCCTTCATCATGAAATGGCTATGTATGCCATGTCTCACGGGGTGGCTGTAATGGTTGAGAAGCCCTTCACAGTAACGCTAAAAGAGGCACAAGAATTAGATGCCTTCGCCAAAGAAAAGATGATAGTGGCTGGAGTAAATCACACTTTGAGAATGTTCCCTCAGGTTATGGAAATGAAAGCCCTTATGGAAAATGGGGAAGTTGGAGACATATTTGCTGTTCACGGTTGCTATCTCCAAGATTGGTTGTATTTCGACACCGATTGGAACTGGCGTTTAGAACGTGCAGTTAGCGGAAAAACCAGAGCCTTCTCGGACATAGGTTCCCATTGGATTGATATGGTAGAGAATATTATTGGCCAAAAGGCTGTTGAGCTTCTGGCAGAATTCCGTATTGTTCACGAAACAAGAAAAAAACCATTGAAGGAAATCGAAACATTTTCAGGTGTAGCATTAAAGCCTGAAGACTATGAAGAAACAAAAATTGAAACTGAGGACTGGTGTACTATTTTGTTTAAATTTGAAAAAGGCGCAGTGGGATGCGTCAATGTTAGCCAAGTTACTGCCGGAAGAAAAAATCAGCAAGTTATTGAAATAAGCGGAAGTAAATGTTCCTTGAAATGGGACAGCGAAGATTCCAATGAACTATGGATTGGTAGACGTGACGCATATAATCAGAAGGTACCCAAAGACCCTGCACTGGTTGAGCCAAAGGCTGCGGAGGTTATGGGATACCCAGGAGGCCATGTTGAAGGATATCCTGATACATTTAAAATGCAATTCAAGAAGTTTTATGAAGCCATTGAAAAAGGAGAACGGGTAGATGTAGAATTCGCCACTTTTGAAGATGGAGTTAGAGAGATGCTTCTAAATGACAAGGTTTATGAGTCTGCTGAAAAGAGAGCTTGGGTTACAATTTAAAAATCTGAATATAGGAGGAAAGAAAAATGATGAAAATCGGATTGCATACAGCAATTTTACCTGATTATTCCTTTGAAGAAGTTGTGGATTTCGCGGCAAAAATAGGCTTCAAAGCCTTAGAAGTTTGCTGTTGGCCAAAAGGGAAGGCTCTTCGTCGATACGCCGGTGTAACCCATATTGATATAGACACCCTAACTGAAGAAAAAGCAAAATACTATAATAATTATGCAAAAGAAAAAGGAATAGAGATTGCAGTTTTAGCATACTTTCCTAATCCCCTTTCAGATGATGAAGAGACAGCTAAAGTCTCTCAAGATCATATAAAGAAATTAATTAAGGCAGCAGCACTTATGAAGGTGTCAACAGTGACTACATTTATCGGAAAGAACAAGAACCTTACTGTTGAAGAAAACCTAGAGAAGATGAAAATGATATGGCCACCAATTCTTAAAATAGCAGAAGAAAATAATATTAGAGTTGCTATTGAGAATTGTCCTATGTATTTCACCCAAGATGAATGGCCTGGGGGGAACAACTTAGCCACCACACCATACATTTGGGAAAAAATGTTTGCAATGAGTCCTAATATAGGACTTTGCTATGATCCTTCTCATTTGATCCTCCTGGGAATGGACCCAACTAAGCCAGTTAGAGATTATCCTGAAAAAATATTTCATGTACATTTCAAAGACTTAAGAATAAACCAAGATCAAGTTGAAGAGTATGGAAGATTTTCTTATCCCAGTCTTTGGCATTCACCTAAGCTGCCTGGATTAGGAGACGTAAACTTCCCATCTTTTATAGCCACTCTAAATGAGGCAGGGTATAAGGGTGCCGGCTGTTTGGAAGTTGAAGATAGGGCTTTTGAAGGATCTATAGAAGATGCAAAAGCCGGAATAGCCACAAGCTATCGCTATTTGCACACACTGATGGGTTAGGAGGAAAAAAATGGTTAAGATTGGCCTTGTTGGTCTAGGGGGAATGGGAACAGTTCATCATAGCAACTACGAAGTTATGGACGGGGTTCAAGTAGTTGCTGCCACTGGAGCCACTGATAAGGATAAAGAGAATGCCAAAGAATGGGGTATCCCTCTTTATGATACTGTGACAGAAATGGTGGAACAAGAAACCCTTGATGCTGTTGATGTTTGTACCCCTACATTTCTTCACAAAGACCATGTAATGGCAGCTTTGGAAAAAGGAGTGTCCGTTATTTGCGAGAAACCTATTGCCCTTAATGTTGAAGATGCCAAAGAGATGTTTGATAAGGCTAAAGAGAAAAACCTTCATATTTATGTGGGTCAGGTTGTGAGATTTTTCAAGGAATATCAAGCATTGGCTCAAGTGATTAAAAGTGGAGAATATGGAAAGGTTCTTGATGCTCAGTTTTTAAGGCTATCATCTCGGCCACGCTGGAATCAGGGGGGATGGCTTTTCGATAAGGAGAAAAGCGGTCAACTGCCTTTTGATCTTCATATTCATGACCTTGATTTTATGGTAAGCGTTTTTGGTAAGCCAAACAGTTTCACCTTTACATCAGCAGGAAACAAGGATCAAGATTTCAAAGAACACTATAGATTTGATTATGATTACGGGGATTTTCACGTTTCTGCAGAAGCTGCTTGGTATAATGCCGAATATCCATGGACAGCAGAATATAGGGTGTATTTCGAAAATGCGGTAATGGAAAGCAAGAACGGTCAAGTAGTCGCTTATGAATTCGATAAGGAACCTAGAATTTTTGATACAGAAGAAAAACTTAAAATTCCCACTGGGATCAACCTTCCTCCAACGGGAGTTTTCTTTGAAGAGCTTTCACACTTCGTAAATTGCATCAAAACCAAGGAAGCTTCTGCTAAGATAACTGAAGAACAAGTACTAACGGTATTAGAAACTTTAACAGAAATAATAGCATAAAGGAGGAGGCATTTAAATGATACGAGTTGGGGTAGATATTGGTGGAACCAACATCAATATAGGAATTATAAAGGAAGAAGATGGATCCATACTAGAAAATCGGGAAATCCCTTTCACACATCATGGCTATAAAGATGTGTTTTCTCAGATACAAAAAGAAATTCGTGGGATGCTGAAAAAAGGCGGTTTTACCACAGGACAGGTAGGGTCAATTGGCCTTGCAGTTCCTGGAAGTATAGAAGAAGCAAAAGGTACAATAGCCCATGCCTACAATTTGGATTTTCATGATGTGCCAGCAGTTGAGGAGATGGAAAAAACATTTCCCGAAACACCCATTTATCTTGCCAATGATGCCAATGCAGCAGCATTAGGGGAACTATGCTGTGGAGTTTTTAGAGGATATCGAACAGCAGTTTTACTTACAATTGGCACAGGAGTAGGCGGAGGAGTTATTTGTGAAGGAAAAATGTTTAATGGCGGGCAAAACCATGGAGTAGAACTTGGCCATATGATGCTAAAATACGGTGGTATCCGTTGTTCTTGTGGCAACTATGGTTGTGTTGAATCATACTGTACGGCTACCTGGCTTATTGAGGAAGGCAAGAAGTTGATTGAAGAGAAAAAGGATAGCCTGGTAGCTTCAAGAGCTGAAGGGAATCCGAATAATGTGGATGCAAAATTAGTTATAGATGCAGCAAGGGACGGCGATCTTCATGCACAAGAAATATTCGAAACCTTTGTGGACAATCTGAGTGCGGCAATAACCTCTATAAATGCAATACTAGATCCTGAAATTATCGCTATAGGTGGAGGGGTAAGTGGAGCTGGGGATATACTCTTTAAACCATTAAGAGAAAAGGTTGAAGAGAAATCATTTTTTGAAGTCGACTACAAAATTGTACCAGCATTTTTAGGAAATGATGCAGGTATAGTGGGAGCGGCTATGCTTTATAAAAATAGGGAGGGCTAATCCCTTAATCAAAGGCTTTATTGCATTAACACGAGGACATTGGTATAATAAGGATATCGTTAATGAATCCCGAACTAGGGCATAAAATTAGGAGGAGAACAAATGAATAAAAAGATTTTAGTGTTTTTTATGGTAGCTATGTTAGTTATGACCGCTTTTGTTGGATGCGGCGGTGGAGCAGAGGATCCTGCTGATGAAGCATACAAAGTAGGTATTTTGGCACCAGCAGTAACCCACGGTTGGGTTGCAGCAGTAGCATATAACGCAGAATTAGAAGCACAAGAATTAGGTGTTGATTACCAAGTTCAGACTTCTACTAACGCAGAAGAAATGACGGCCCAATTAGAAGACCTAATTACTTGGGGAGCTGAAGCAATAGTAGCATTCCCACAATGGGCAGGCATGGAAGTTCCTATTCAAGAAGCAATCGATGCAGGAATCGTTGTTGTTAACTTCGATATTCAAATCGACGCAGATGGTATCTACCTTGTAACAGGGGACAACTATGATATGGGAGTTCAAGGCGCTCATTATATCTTAGAGAAAATCGGACCTGAAGGCGTAGTTGTTACACTTCCTGTTCCAGCATCTGGATCAGTTTCAGAGCTAAGAATGGCAGGATTTACAGAAACAGCAGCTGAGTTAGATCAAAACTGGACTGTATTAGAGTATGCAACAGCATTTACAAGAGAAGATGGTTTAGCTGACTTTGCTGATATTTTAGCAGCTAACAAGCAAATCGATGCAGTATACTCTTTAGATGATGAAACATCCATCGGAGTTCTACAAGCAATCACTGAAGCTGGAAGAACAGATATCAAAGTTATTACCGGTGGTGGTGGTAACCAAGAATATTTCAACATGATGCCTGAGTATGAAAACATCTGGGTACAGTCTGCACTTTACTCCCCAGCAATGGTTCGTGATGCAGTAAAAATGGCAGTAGATATTTTAGATGGCAAAGAAGTTGAAAGCCCATTGGTAATCCCAACAAGCATCGTAGACCGAGACAATTATATGGACTATATAGATGCTAACTCTCCTTATTAAGAAGAAGGTTTTTACCAAGGAATAAAAGATAGAAAACAGATTGTGATATAAGGAAATAAAAATTTGTTAATAGCTGGGGCTATGGCTGCTATGTCATAGCCCCTTGTTCTAAGAGAAATTATGGAAGGGTCTTCGAGTATGAAGCTAGAGATGCTAAATATCGTAAAGTCTTTCGGTGCCAATGATGTTTTAAAAAATGTAGATTTCAATTTATCCGGAGGAGAAATTGTTGCTCTTCTTGGTGAAAATGGTGCGGGAAAATCCACACTCATGAATATTTTGGGTGGAGTTGTTAAGGAGGATTCCGGCCGTATTTTAATTGATGGTGAACAGAAAAATTTTGTTAAGCCACTAGATTCTCTAGACGCTGGTATTGGATTTATTCACCAGGATTTAAACCTTATTGATGATTTAGCAGTATATGAAAACATGTTCATAAATAGGGAAATTAAAAACAAATATGGATTCTTAGACATCGAAACTATGTGCCAACGGTCGGCAGAAGTTTTTCAAAGAATGGATGTTAATATTGATCCTAAGACCATGGTAAGAGAATTAGATGCTTCATATAAACAAATTGTAGAAATTGCAAGGGCCTTAATGATGGAGGCCCAAATAATAATAATGGACGAACCCACAACCTCTTTAACCGAACCTGAGATAAAGAGGGTTTTTGCTATGATGGAAAATCTAAAAGAACAGGGCGTGGGGATGGTTTTCATATCCCACAAACTCAAAGAAGTTATTGAAATTTGTGATCGATATTGCGTTTTAAGAGACGGAGACCTTGTAGCAGAAGGCCAAGTAAAGGATGTAACGGTAAATGATCTGGCAAGGCACATGGTGGGCCATGAAGTTAGAACAGAAATGCTACAAAGAGACAGAGAATATGGTGAAGAAATTTTGCGTGGAGAAAATATGACTCTTCAAAATTGCTTTAAAAATATTGATTTTTCAGTACAAGGGGGAGAGGTTTTAGGCTTCACAGGCCTCTTAGGAGATGGACGAAGTGAACTGTTTCGTACTGTATTTGGCTGTAGCAAGGATTATAAAGGTTCCATATATCTGGAGGAGAAAAAGGTTCATATAAAGGATACAAAGCAGGCTTTGAACTTGGGAATAGGATACGTTCCAAGAAACCGTAAGGAAAATGGAATTATTGGAGATATGAACATTTTGGAAAACGGTACCGTTGTAATATGGCCTCGTCTGGTGAAAAACTGGTTGATAAATAGAAAATTGCAGCGAGAAGAATTTCAAAGCAAGGTAGAGGATTTAAAGATAAAACTAGAAAGGGATACAGATAGAATTGGTAGCCTATCAGGTGGAAATCAACAAAAAGTAGTTTTGGCCAAATGGCTATCGGCAAACCCCAAAGTTCTTATCCTAGACAACCCTACTCAGGGAGTGGATGTTGGAGCTAAAGAGGATATTTACGATATAGTATTGGACTTAGCAGATACAGGAATGGCTATAATCGTCTTGTCCAGCGAAGCACAAGAGATTATTCGAGTCTGTGATCGAGCTGTTGTTATGTACCACGGTGAAATTAAAGGTGAATTATCAGGTGAGTCTATGACAGAAGAAAATATAATGCTTCTGGCTACTGGAGGACAAACTAAAGAGATGGGGGAAACAGACCATGGAAACAATTAAAGATAGAAGCATACGTTTCGGCCGATGGTTTACAGATCAATGGGTAAACAATCTTTTGTTTAGTACGGGGATTATATTAATAGCGATGCTTATCCTTCAAACTCAGGCTTTAGGATTCAATTACGATTCTCTTGGTGAGTGGTTTGAGGCATGGACAAGGAATCTAACAAATGTTCTAAGGAATAATGCTGGAATAGGTATCATTGCTTTGGGAATGACTTTTGTTATTATTTCTGGTGGTATTGATCTGGCTGTTGGCAGCTCTCTGGTTGCTGTTGGCGCTGCCATTATGATTCTTATGGACACCGGCCCAAATGGTCTTTTAGGTCAGATTGGGATTACAGGATTCCCAGCATATGTGGCTGCTATCATTTTGGGAGCAGGAGTAGGACTGGCATTAGGAGAATTTACTGGCTTACTTATTACCAAAGGAAGAATACCACCTTTCATAGCCACCTTGGGAACTATGCAACTATTTCGATCTGTCACCCAGCACTTTATGCAAGGGCATAATCCAGCAGTTCCTCGAGGATTCTTGCCTCTGGCTAGTTTTCGTATAGGGAATCTTATGCTGATGCCTATAATATACTGGATAATTATTGCTGCTATAATGTATATTATTGCCACACGAACAGTTTTTGGTAGACAGGTATATGCCATTGGAAGTAATGAGAGAACCGCAAGATTGTCAGGAATTAACGTCAATCGAGTAAAAAGAAGAGTGTATGCTTTGATGGGTGTACTAGTTTCTTTTGCAGCTATAATCCAAGTTGCCCGCATAGGTTCTATGGACTATGCCAACGCTGGAGCAGGCTACGAATTGGACGCAATAGCTGCCGTTATAGTTGGAGGCACAAGCTTCTCTGGCGGCAGAGGGTCAATGATTGGAACGGTTTTAGGGGTTATGATTATTGCTGTAATGAATAACCTACTTAACCTATGGGGAGTTCCTCCATTCTTAAGAGAAGCTTTCAAAGGGGCCATAGTAATAGTGGCTGTATTGATGCAAAGAAAAGAAAAAGAAATATAGGTACAATTAGTCCTTTAAGTGAACTTTTAAATTGTTGACATTCTTCAGAATAATAGTACAATGGCTTTGTAAATTATTCTTATAACTTTTTTCAACTTTTTAGAAATCTTCACGAAAAAGGAGGACAACCATGTCAGACGAACTTAGAGTATCGGAAAGAAGTGAACAAACTTTATCCCGAGGAATTCGAGGATGGCATGTATCTTTGATTGCACTTGGTGGAATCATCGGTTCATGTTATTTCTTGGGTCTTGGGCTAACCTTTTCCGAAATGGGTGCAGGCGCTGTAATTATTGCCTACATAATCGCTGGTCTAGTTATTTTTGGAGTAATGCAATCTTTTTCGGAGTTACTTGTTAATCTCCCTAGAAGAGGATCCTTCGTCTCCTACACTCGAGACTTCCTTGGGGACACAGCATCAGCCGGTATCGGTTGGGCATTCTGGATTAACTGGGTAGTGTACATTCCATCTGAAGCCCTTGCAGTTGGTGTTTACATGAACTACTTTGTAACTCTTCCCTTCGATAATCCCATATGGAGCACATTTGTTTGGGGTATCGTAGCTCTTGCACTTCTGACTGCAGTAAACCTATACCAAGTAACTTGGTTTGGGCATATCGAGTCAGTTATGGCTATTATTAAAATTATCGCAATTGTTATTTTTATCGCTTGTGGCTTATTAATCTGGTTGGGAGTTTTAGGCGGAAATCTGCATCCTTATACTGATGGTGCTGGATTTATCGGAACTAAGATTCTTTTTGGTGGCGAAGGATCAGTTGTTTCCCAACTTTTCCCTGCAGGTGGATTTATTATTATCACTTACATGATTTGGACTTTGGTAAACTTCCAAGGGTCTGAGATTGTAGGACTATCCGCAGCAGAGACTCAAGATCCTGCCAAAAACGTACCAGCTGCTTGTAAAAAAGTAGCTTATCGTATTATCGGAATATATATAATCCCAATTTTGATTTTAACTTTGATCGTACCTTACTTTGAGGCTGGCTTAGATGAAACTATTTTCGCCTACACACTAGGTGTTTATGGACTTAAATGGGCGGCAGGTATGTTTACAGTTGTAGTTATGATAGCTGCCTTCTCTTGTGCAAATGCAGGTTTCTATGGAACAGTTCGCGCAATGTATGGGCTATCTGTAGAAGGAATGGCACCAAAATTCCTTTCTAATTTGAATCGTTTTAGCGTTCCTCATAATGCAACTATTGCAACCATTCTTCCTTGTTGGATAGTTTTCTTAATGGGATTTGCGTCTGAGTTTTTACAAATTTGGGGGTCTGAGGGTCTTCCTCTTTATGCCAAAATGATTGCTATTTCAGGATTCACAGGAACTCTTTGCTGGGTAGGTATTTGTGTATCTCAGGTAACCTTCCGTAAGAGACTGAAACAAAGAGGCTACGAAGCTGAAGAAGTGCTTACTGTTAAGGCAATGTTCTATCCTGGCCTTACCTGGTTTGCTATAGTAGTTCAAATTGCTGCTATGATACTTTGTATATTTGAAGATGTTTGGGTATTTGGTATTTCCTTAGTAGCTATATTTGTTCCTATTATAATTTATAGCATACAGAAGAAATCAGGAAAAATTAGAGTTAATATTACTTTAGGCGCTGATGAGGTTCTCTTTGATGAGAAGTTCCCTCCCCAGAATAAAGAACTGAACAAGTAATAGTTGATTGTTCAAAGGACCAATAATTGTACTTGCAAGAGAGAGGAACCTACTAGTAGGTTCCTCTCTTTTTCGGATTTCATCAATAATTAATCTTATTGTGATTATCCCAGGATTTTTTTTAAATCTTCTTCAGGGGTGCTGATTGGAGAGATGTTGAAGTTCTCTACCAAGAAATCGAGCACAGCTGGAGATACGAATGCAGGCAATGTAGGTCCTAGGAAAATATCTTTGATTCCAAGGTGCAAAAGAGTTAATAAGATACAAACAGCTTTTTGCTCATACCATGAGAGAACCATGGATAAGGGAAGATCATTTACCTCACACTCAAAGGCACCTGCTAGGGCTATAGCAACTTTTATAGCACCATATGCATCATTACACTGACCCATGTCAAGAATTCTTGGTAAGCCGCCTATGGTCCCTAGGTCCAAATCGTTGAATCTGAACTTTCCACAAGCTAAAGTAAGTATAATCGAGTTGTCTGGAGTCATTTTTACAAAATCTGTATAGTAGTTTCTACCAGGCTTTGCTCCATCACAACCCCCTACTAGGAAGAAGTGTCCGATGTCTCCGTTTTTCACTGCATCTATAACAGTATCTGCTACACCTAGAACTGTTCCGTGGCCAAAGCCAGTCATAACAGTTTTGCCACCATTTATTCCAGTGAATTCAGTGTCTTTAGAATATCCACCAAGCTCAAGTGCTTTTTCAATTACGATGGTGAAATCTTTGTCTTCTCCAATATGGACCATTTCAGGATACTCAACAACCTCTGTAGTGAAAATTCTATCCTTATAATTATCTTTAGGCGGCATCAAGCAGTTGGTTGTAAATAGCACTGGTGCTGGAAGATCCATAAACTCTTTTTGTTGATTCTGCCATGCTGTTCCAAAATTCCCTTTAAGATGTGAGAAAGCTTTGAGTTTTGGATAACCGTGAGCAGGAAGCATTTCACCATGAGTGTAGATATTAATACCCTTGCCTTCAGTTTGCTTAAGTAGGAGCTCTAAGTCTTTTAAATCGTGACCAGAGATAACTATGAAAGGTCCTTTTTCTACCATCATAGGAACAGTAACTGGAACTGGTTTACCGTAGCTTTCTGTGTTTGCTTTGTCTAAAAGCTCCATGCAAGTTAGGTTTACTTCCCCTACTTCAAGTACCAAGGGTAGAAGAGTATCCATAGTTCCTTCGTTATATATAGCGGCCATTCCTTTAAAGAAAATATTGTTAACACTATCATCAGAATAACCTAAAACTTTGGCATGGTATGCATAAGCAGCAACACCCCTAAGTCCGAATAGGATTAAAGACTTAAGAGATCGAATATCTTCGCTGGGGTCTTCCCATAGTTTATTCATATCGAAGCTATCTAAAGTCCCTATTTTTTTGGACTCCGCTTCTATCCTATCAACTAGCTCTTGTAGAGATGGATCATCAAAGCTTACATTTGTGATAGTTGTAAATAGTCCTTCCAGCATTAAGTCGATAGCATTCTCTGTAGGGGCCTTTCCCTCTGAAAGTTTGGCTAAACTTATCAAAGCTCCAGTTACTTCATCTTGTAGCATGGCGGTGCTTTCTTCTTTTCCACACACACCCTTTTTCCCTGCACAGACTTTTTGTCCTGCAGTTTGTTCACACTGAAAACAAAACATACTCATAAATTCTCCTCCTTATTATTCTATAACTTCGCCATCTGTAGAGATGGTTATGATCTGCCAGGGAATAAATTTTCCACTATTTTGTAAAGCCGTTACTACTGCTCTTTCTAGCCCACCACAGCAAGGAACTTCCATTCTTGCCACTGTGACACTTCGTATATCATTTTGTTTGATTATTTCAGTTAGTTTTTCTGAATAATCGCCAGCATCTAGCTTAGGGCAACCTATTAAAACAACTTTGTTCTTCATAAACTTGTTGTGAAAGTCACCGTGGGCAAAAGCAGCACAATCCGCCGCTACTAGTAAGTTGGCTCCTGCAAAATATGGTGCATTAATTGGTGCTAACTTTATCTGTACTGGCCATTGGCGCAATTGACTTTTCATTTCTTGTGTTGATGTAGTTGTTGAAGGCTCCTCATTTCTATTTATAACTTTAGACTGAGAACCAGGACAACCACAAGGTAACTCTTCCCCTTGTTTATTCATTATATTTTTTTCGACCTCCTTTTTATCAAAAGCTGCAGCTTCTCTTTCAACGAAAGAAATAGCGTCAGTAGGACATACCGGAAGACAATTTCCAAGACCGTCACAGTAATCGTCCCTTAGAAGTTTAGCTTTTCCATCCACCATCCCGATTGCACCTTCATTACAAGCATTTACACAAAGGCCACAACCGATACACTTATCTTGATCAATTTCTATTATTTTTCTTAACATTCCATTAATACCTCCTTGATGTTGTATGCTTAGCATACTATAATGAGAGTAAGGGTTACGTTGTATTTACCACAGAATTAGATATTTATTCAAAAGATTAACAACTTGCTTAAAAATGGATAATCAATTTATGATTTTGGAGGACATATGAATATTGAAAGCATTTATATCAAAAACCTAGCCAAGAATCCTCTTTTCAAAGAAGTCTCAAATGAAGAGATAATGACTATGCTTAACTGTCTTGGAGCAATTAAAAAGAGTTATAAAAAGAATCAATATGTTTTGCACAGTGAAGTCCAAGACGAGAAAATGGGCATAGTCTTAGAAGGGTCTGTCCATGTAGTTAAAGAAGACTATTGGGGAAATCGCACAATTTTATCAAAAGCAGGACCAGGAGAATTGTTTGGTGAATCATTTCCTTGGTCTGACACTCAACCTTTACCTGTGAGCGTTGTGGCCACGGAGCCATCTGAAATAATATTTATTAATTACAATCGATTGACTACTACTTGCACAAATGCATGTCCCTATCACACAAAGCTTATAAATAATATGCTTCATATCTTAGTAGAGCGTAACATTCAACTAAGTCAAAAAATAGATTTGCTAGTTCAGCGCTCTACACGTGAAAAACTTCTTTCTTATCTATCAGCCCAAGCCATGCTTTTAAACGGTAATTCCTTCTACATTCCTTTTAATCGTCAGGAGCTTGCTGATTACTTGGCAGTTGAAAGAAGCGCCATGTCCAAGGAGCTTAGTAGGATGAAAGAAGAAGGGCTTTTGGACTATAAGAAGAATTGGTTTCGATTAAACTAATAAAAAACACACTTTTTCAAGTGTGTTTTTCAAGAAGAGTTATTCTAACTCCACTATATTTTGAACACTGCTATTATCTCTCCCAGCTTAATACTTAATTCATTGAGTTCCTCTGCAGTTGCGCCTATCTCTTCCATAGTGGCATTCTGTTCTTCGCTGCTAGCGGATACTTCTTCAGACATTGCTGCATTTTCCTCTGAAACTGATGAAACTTCCTGTACCTTATTGGACATGTTATCGGTATTTTTGCCGATTCCCTTAAAGAAGGTATTTATTTCATCTATTGCATCGATAATGCTCTCCACTTCTTTTGTAATGCTAGCAAAAAGTACGTTTGTATTGTCTACTGCCTCTTTTTGTTCCTCGGCAATGGAATTTGTTTTTTCGATTTGATCAACTGCTTCTTTAGCCTCTTCATTTATAACTCTCAAAATTTGAGCAATTTCTTTTGTGGATGCTGCTGATTCCTCAGCCAGGTTTCTAACCTCATCGGCAACTACGGCAAATCCTCTTCCATGCTCCCCTGCTCTTGCTGCTTCAATAGCAGCATTAAGAGCCAATAAATTAGTCTGATCAGATATACTGGTTATTGTTGATAAGATTTTTTCGATGGATTCTATTTCATTAGCTAGCTTTTCAACTACTGCTGTAGCTTTTTGAGAAGCCTCCATATTTTCAATGGTTTTTAAACCTTGCTTGTCGACTGCTTCCATGCCCTCATGGACCAGTTTTCTTGTTTCTCCTGCTGCATTATTAATACTGTTAATTTTTATTTCGTTTTCGGTCATTTCATTAGAAGTTCCTTGAAGAACAAAAGATATGTCATTTACATCTCGGGCCTGGGCAGCGGCTCCTTCTGCTATATTTTCAATAGCCCGGTTAACTTCTTCTAATGCGATTTGGCTTTCATTGATAGAAATATTTAGTGTTTCAGCGGAATTGGCAACATTCTCACCAGTATCTTTTATCTTAATAATGATTCCTCTGATATTCTCCACGAAATTGCTAATAGAATTAGCTAGGGACTCTATTTCGTCACCAGTTTTTATTTCAATTTTCTTCGTTAAATCTCCTCCTGCTGACTCATCAAAAAGTCGAGCCAAAGTATTTATGGGTTTTGAAATCTTTCTAGCTATAATTGTCGACACTAAGAACATTAGGATCAAGCCGAGTAAGCCCCCTAGAAGCAAGGTTATTATCTGCTGATTCTTTTGGTGAAGGATATAGCCTGCATCCATATCTACAGCTACGATGGCTACTATTTCACCTTGAGTATTTTTAACGGGTGCATATCCAGATAAGGTAGTCCCCCATTCATCTTTGTACATTTTTTCGATAGCAGAAGAAGATCCCTCAAAGGCAACCCCCATTTCTGGTAGATAAAAGTATTCATCTCCTAATTGAGACATATCAGCTTCATCGTAAGAGTCTACAATAAATTGAGTCTTATCATCACCTTTTTTAGTAAGTGTATAAACTCCGGTAACTCCAGTATCTTGGCTAAATTGTCGTAATATAGATCTAATCTCTTTGTAATTTTTACTGGATTGATCTTCTTTATTCAACAATGTTTGGTGACTATCCCCATCTACCAACAAAGCTGCTGCTGCTGCTAAGCCTCTAATATCATCTCTAGCATTCTGGAATTGGTTATCATTGTTGACCTTATACTGTACCGCTCCTGTTACCAAAGAAATAACTAAAAACAGTGTAACAAAGTAAAAAACTATTTTTACTTGTATGCTTTTGAATCCTTTTTTCTTTTCCATTTTATATCTCCTAACATAAAGGGTAAGACATCTCAATATTTATATCGGCTATTATCAAATAATGTAAACCCCCCTTATGAAAAATCGGTTATTTACCAAGATAAAGACCTAATTATCTTTAAATATATAATCCTTGCATTAGCGGAGATTTATTGTATAATAATAAGGCGTGTAAACTTCTGGAAAAAGAAGGACACCGGTCTCTGCGACGAGAGAGAACGTCGCCAATTAGTCCATAGGGAGGTGAAAAGAATGACGAAATACGAAGTTATGTTCATTTTGGATCCTACACTTGAAGAAGACAAGAAGACTGCTACCATTGAAACCGTAAAGGAAATAATAACAGCAGACGGAGAAGTCACCAAGGTAGATTTATGGGGAATGAGGAAGCTTGCATACCCAATCCAAAAGAAGAACGAAGGCTACTACGTGGTACTAGAATTTTCTGCAAACACAGATTTACCACTAGAGCTGGATAGAAGACTTAAAATTTCAGATGCGATTATGAGACATCTGATCGTTAACAAAGAAGAGAAATAAAACGGAGGGGTGCCATGAATAATGTAGTTTTGATTGGTAGACTAACAAGAGACCCTGAGTTGCGATATGTACCTAACAGCGAATTGGCTGTTGCCACTTTCTCTCTAGCAATTGACAGACCTACTAGAGATGGAAAAGAAAAACAAACGGATTTTCCTAGAATTACAGTTTTTGGCCGTCAAGCAGAGAATTGTGAAAAGTTTTTGGAAAAAGGTCGTCTTGTAGCTATACAGGGCAGGATACAAACAGGTAGCTACGAGAACAAAGAAGGCGTTAAGGTATACACTACGGATGTAATAGCTAACAACGTAGAGTTCTTAGATTGGGGCGATAAAAAAGGTTCTGGGGATACAAGAGATACCAGGGACACAAAAACGAATAAGCCAGAAGCTGGAGTTCCTGATGGATTCCAAGCCCTGGATGACGATGATATCCCATTCTAAAAGTAGTTAAGATAAGGGAGGAATGAAATGATAGAGAAGAGAAGAAACCAGGGAGGCATGCGAAGAAAGAAAGTTTGCCAACTGTGTGCAGATAAAGCGGATGGTATAGATTACAAGGAAGTAGAAAAGCTCAAGAAGTTTATAACTGAAAGAGGCAAGATTCTTCCTAAGAGAATAACTGGTACCTGTGCAATCCATCAAAGAGCAGTTACCACTGCCATTAAAAGATCTCGTATAGTTGCATTGTTGCCATATGTAGCTGACTAAGATTAATAGGAGAATCAATAAAGTGAGCGGGTCTTTAAGGGTCCGCTTTTTTATTTTTGTGGCTATGGCAAGGTTGTCCACTATATGTAGTAGCAGACAATCCAAGGCTCTTATGGTATAATATTTAGACAATTCTTATGGGGGTAAAATGTATAGTTTAGCACTCTTTTTAATCATTGTGCTGGTTCCGGCAATGGTCATATTGAAGAATATAACCTTAAAAGAAAACCCCTACAAAGTTGTGTTACAGGCCTTTGTCTTAACCTCTGTGGGAATTTTGATTTTGTTTGTTGTTGCCACTACCACTGGTGCCAGTTTAGGGGAACAGTTTGCTGCTACCGTTGACCAGATGATACCCCTTCTTATGTCAAATGAAGGGCTAAGTGAGAATCCCATCTTTTCTGATATGACTTCTGCTGAGATTAAGATGCAACTCTCGCTTATATATACGATGATGATTAATAGCTTACCAGGATACCTTTTAGTTGTGGCTTCATTTGCATCGTACTTCGAATATACATTTATATCCAAAATAATGTCTGCAAAAATCCAAGATGTTCGAAAATTACCAATGTTTTCTACTTTCTCATGGCCAAAATCAGGTGTTTGGGGATGGCTTATTATTTTTGGCGGTTCTTGGGTGTTAAGCAACACAGTGAATTTTGGCCCTTTGGTACTTCTAAATGTTCAAATTCTTATGGAATATTACTTTTTTGTCCAAGGAGCTGCGGTGGTGTTTTTCTTAGCATCTAGAAAAAAATGGCCTAAATTCGTCCCGCCCTTGGTGGTTTTAGTCTTTGCTCTATCACCGATAAGTCGAGGAATTATTTTTATGCTGGGACTTACTGATCTTATATTAAATATAAGAAATAGGATGGACCAGATGGTCGGGTAGGCAATTTTTAGCGAAGCTGTGCCCTGAAAGGATTCAGACTCTATGACAGATCAAAATAAATGGATGTCCTATATTCGTTACTGGCCCATTCCTGCATGTATTATAGATGAGGGCGGGGTAATTTTGGCTGCATTAAAAACCTTTAATGAAATATTCAAAGAAGATTCATTAGTGGGCAAAATCCTTCCCGATTTAATGGAAATTCCTTTAAAAACCATAAAACAAGGAGGGGCTGAAAAGCCTGTTTCCTTTATTACAAAAGATGCTACTTACAAAGTAATAGCAAAGGCAATTGAAGATGAACCTGTTCCATATACAATTGTATCTCTAAAAGATATAACTGCTTTGGAAAATCTAAAGACTTTGTATAACGAAGCGAGAGACGCCTTAGCCGTGGTTCAAATTGATAACTATGAAGAGCTTTTTCAGGGAACATCAGAGGAGAACCGTGCCACTTTGTTTTCTAGTTTGGATAAAGTTATTAGAAGTTGGGGAAGCAAAATGGACGCTTCCGTTACTAAAATTGGCGAAAGTAAATATTTAATGGTTTTTTCCCAACAACATCTTCAGGGATTGGCTGAAAACAAGTATGCCATTTTAGATGAAGTACGTACCATTGAAACAGAGACAGATTTTCCCGCAACACTCTCTATCGGTGTAGGTGCAGGTGGAAAGACTCCAGCCCAAACAGAAAAATATTCTTCGGAAGTTTTGGACTTAGCCCTAGGTAGGGGAGGAGATCAGGCTGTAGTTAAAAAGGTAAATAAAATAGAATACTTTGGTGGTAAATCTCAAGCTGTAGAGAAAACCAACAAGGGAAAATCCAGAGTTGTAGCTCATGCCCTTACAACACTAATTAACCAAGCATCAAAAGTTTTTATTATGGGACATAAAAACCCGGATATGGATTCATTTGGAAGTGGGGTTGGGCTCTTTAGAATGTGTGATAATGCTTATAATGAAGCCTATATTATACTTGAAGATTATAACGATACTCTTTCAGAAATGGTGCGTTTGGCAAAAGAAAGTGATAGCTATAATTTTGTTACTGGGGAAGAGGCCATGGCTTTGGCTGACAAGGACTCCCTTCTAATATTAGTAGACTTTCATAGGCCTCAGCTAGCTCAAAGCAGAGAGCTTTTAGAAAAAATAGATAGGATTGCTATTATTGACCACCACAGAAAAGCAGCAGATTGTGTGGAAAGCCCTGTTCTACAGTACATAGAACCATACGCATCCTCTACTTCTGAGCTAGTAGCTGAGATTTTAGGCTATGTAGGAGAGCGAAAAAATATCGACAAATTAGAAGCTGAAGTTATGCTTGCAGGTATTACCATGGATACAAATCGTTTTTCTGTGAAAACCGGAGTACGAACATTTGAAGCCGCAGCATGGCTTAGACGACAGGGAGCAGACACAACGGAAGTAAAACGATTTTTCCAGACAGATTTAAAAATGTTCAAGATAAGAACTAAGTGTGTGTCTAAGGCAACTATTACCAAAAATGGAGAGGCCCTTACAATATGCGAAGGCATTCACAATAATGCACAAATTATAGCGGCTCAAATTGCCGACGAACTACTTACCATAAAAGGCGTTAAGGTTGGATTCGTAGCTATCAAGGATGCGGGAGGAGAAACCCTTATGAGTGCAAGATCTCTTGGAGATGTTAATGTTCAAGTGCTGATGGAAAAACTTGGAGGTGGTGGACACCTAACTACAGCAGCAGCACAACTCAAAGAATCCCCTGAAGAGGCGATAGAAAAATTAATGACGGTGTTAAGGGAGGAAGAAAAATGATTGTAATACTATTAAAGGATGTTAAAGGAACAGGAAAAACTGGAGATGTTGTTAACGTAAGCGATGGCTACGCCAGAAATTTCTTGCTTCCCCGCGGGCTGGCGCAAAAAGGTACAGAAGGAAACATTCGCTCGATTGAAAAAGCTAAAGAACTTCAAGAAGAAAAATTCAACAAAGAGCAAGAAGAAGCACAAGCTCTGGCAGATAAACTAGCAGAACTTGAAGTAAATATAGTGTCAAAAAGTGGAGAGGGTGGCAGGCTATTTGGATCCATAACCTCTAATGACATTGCAGAAGCCTTAAAAGATCAGCACAAAATAGAAATTGACAAAAAGAAAATAGTATTGGAAAGCCCAATCAAGCAGATGGGAGATTTCCAAGTTAAAATAAAGCTTTACTACGAGGTTGTCGGGACCTTAAAGGTTAAAGTAACAGTTTAGGAGATACACTTATGATAGAAAGAATTCCTCCCCATAATACCGAGGCGGAAATGTCTGTTCTGGGTGCAGCGATGCTATCTAAAAATGCTCTTTTGGATATTATGGAGGTTGTGGGTAGTAAAGATTTCTATAGTGAGATCCACAAAGAAATCTTTGAGGTGATTACTTTATTGTACAGGGCGTCAAGACCTGTTGATACTGTTACAGTTGCTGAAGAATTGAAAAAAAGGAATTCTTTGGACATGGTTGGAGGTAGAGCCTATGTCTTTTCTTTGGCTTCAGGAGTACCAACAACTGCAAATGCTGGAGAATATGGTAAAATTGTAGCAGAAAAAGCAAGCCTTAGAAAGCTGATTGAAGTTTCAACAGAAATTATTGACTTGGGCTATAAAGAAAAAACCCAGGCTTCTGAACTTATAGATTCAGCTGAGCAAAAGATTTTTGATGTAGCAAGATCCAGACAAAACAAAGACGTTGCTTCCATAAGAGAAGTTCTAGACCAAAATCTTAATAGCATAGACGAAAACTGTAAATTGAAGGGCCAAGTAATGGGGATTCCTTCTGGATTTACAGATTATGATAGAACTTTTGGTGGATTCCAGAATTCCGAACTTATAATAGTTGCTGCCCGACCCTCTATGGGCAAGACATCTTTGGCACTTAATATTGCTCAACAGGCTGCATTGAAGAGTAAGGCTAAAGTGCTTATTTTTTCATTGGAGATGTCTAAAGAGCAGTTAGGCCTTAGGCTTTTGTCAATGGAATCTAGAATTGAATCTAATAGACTCAAAATAGGTGATCTTGAAGGTGATGAGTGGGAACAACTAAGTAGAGCCGTTGATACAATAACCAAAGGTGAAATGTTTATTGACGACACACCGGGAATATTATTTTCAGAAATAAAAAACAAATGCCGCAGACTTAAGGCAGAAAATGGATTGGATTTAATACTTATTGACTATCTACAACTAATGTCATTTGAAGGAAGAGCAGAAAACAGACAACAGGAGATTTCCTCCTTGTCTAGAAACATGAAGCAGCTAGCTAGAGAAATCGATTGCCCTGTAATTGTACTTTCACAGCTATCTCGTGCTCCAGAACTACGGAAACCACATATTCCAATACTTTCAGACCTTAGAGAATCAGGTTCAATTGAGCAGGATGCGGATATAGTAATATTTTTATACCGGGATGATTACTATAATGTAGATGATAGCGAAAAGCCAGGAGTATGTGACCTGATTATTGCAAAAAACCGAAGTGGCCCAACGGGAAAAGTAGAACTAACATGGCTAAGCAATTACACTAAATTCGTAGACAAAAGTGGCTTGGGAGGATAGTTTTTTTGGATATAAAGCTTAGAAATTGGGGAGAACTCTGCTTCAAAGACACCCACATTAATAATATGTTTATCAACAACTATTTAGCAGATACGCCTGGAGATTTCGTAAAGGTGTACCTCTATTTTACTATGCAAAAACAAGCTGGTGAGACAGCGGATATTGAGCTTGCTTCCCTGGCTTTAAATATTCCCGAAGAAGTGGTGCTGGATGCTCTTAATTATTGGAGAGACAAAGAAGTCTTAGAAGTTACACTTCCCGAAATAAAGAAAAAATCTCTTATTGAAGATTGTCCTTTAGATGATCGAGAGCTAGTTGATATGTTTGCTATGATACAAAGAGTTTTGGGAAGGCCCCTTGGAGGAGCTGAACCTGCAGAAATTGTCTCCTGGCTAACAGACTTTGGGGCAAATCCAGAAATGATTATTTATGCATTTACATATTCTTCAAAGAACAAACACAATCCTAGTATAAAATACATACAGGCCATAGTAAAAGACTGGGTGGATAAAGGGCTATTTGAGTTAGAAAAGATTGAAGAGCATCTTGAAAAGAATGATATGCAGAATCAAAAGCATCGTCGTATATTCAAAGCTCTTGGTTGGTGGAGAAACCCAACGGAGGCTGAGCGAAAGATGATGGAACAATGGCTAGAGGGTTGGGGAATTCCTTTAGAAACAGTGTTAGAAGCTTGCAGCAAAACCACAGGCATCTCAAATCCTAACCTTAATTACATAGATAGAGTCCTTTCAAATCAAAGAGAAGGAATCGGGAAAGCTTTAGACGGGGCGCCAAAAGGAATTCAAGGTATCAACACTGTGGATGGTATATACAGCCGAATGAGAGAATCTGCAAGGGAAGATGCTCTTGAAAGACGAGAAGAAGTTTACCGCAAGGACGAGATCATTAGGAACTTGGATGAAGAAATCTCTAGTTTAAGCATTGAACTGACAAGAACGGCATTGGCCAGCAGCACGGAAAAGAGAGAAGGAATTCGAAAAATTTTAATGAGAAAAAGGGAAGAGAGAGCCTTTAGAATGACGGAGGCAGGGTACTCTCCTCAATATACAGATATACAATATAATTGCAAAGAGTGCCAAGATACAGGGAAAACTTCCAATGGCAGCTTATGTAGTTGTTTTCAAAATATAAAAGAAAACTTATAGACATAATAGATGTTAGGATTAAACAAAATAGAACGGAGATAGTTATTTAATGGGCCTATTTTCTTCAGGTAAAAATAAAAAAAAGGTGGAAGAAGCCAAAAAGGCTTCCGAAAAAACACAAACCATAAAAAATAATACTGAGCCTTCAAATAACAGTGAAGCTACCAAAGTGTATCCAGATTATGGAACACTAAGTCCAGAAGAGGCAAAGCTTGTTTTAGCAAAACGCATCACAGAAAAAATTAATGGTGTGTCTAATCTTGATGTGGAAAAAGAGTTAAGTTCAGTGGTAAAAAAAGAACTAATTACTGATGATATAGATCATAGAATGGAAGAACGCCGCAAGAAAAGATTAGAAGTCTCTGAGGAAAAATTAAAAAAAGACCTGCAAGAAGAAGCTGAGAAAGACAGGGAGTATATAGAGAAGTCAAACATAAAGGTAGAAGAACTTCGAAATAAGCAAAAGATTCGTATTGATAAGCTGCAAAAAAAAGCTGATCAAAAAGAAAGAAAAAAGCAGCTAAAAGAAGAAAAAAAGTCAAACAAAGAAACCACTAAGATATTAAGAGAAGAAGCAAAAGAAAAAAGGCTAAAAGATAGGGAAGAAAGACGAAAGAACTCTTTCATTGCTCGCTATTTCGAGTCAAGAAATAACAGATTTGCTATTTCTGATCAAAAGTATGTGGACAAAGAAAAAAGAGAAAAAGAACGAGAAAAACTATTAATAGAAGAAGAAAAGAAAAAAAATAAAGCTGACAAATTAAAAGACAAACAGGACCGCAAGAAATATGAGGAGGAAATCTCCCAACGTCGAGAGGCTATAGTTGAACGAGAGCAAAAACGTGCTCGTGATATGGCAAGACGTAGAGAAATAAGAATAGAAGAAACCCTTCGTCGAAGACAAAATAGATATGAAGAGAGAGTTGTACGAGAAAGAGATTACATAGCATCAGTGGCACAAAGAGAAGCCATGCTAAGTGAGAGAGCAGAAAAGAAAAAAGAAAAAAAGAATAGACAGGCCTACTTCAAATCACTTCCAAAGGTAGAGAAAAAGGCTGAAAAAGAAGCATATAATCGTGAATACCAAAAAACAAGGTATGAAGAGTTAAAAAAACGAGATGATATAAAAGCGGCTAATGCCAAATTGCCACGTAAAGAAAGAAAACCAGTGCCAGCTAAAAACCCTGGGTCATTTAAGGATCGAATGAACCATCTGTTAAAGGTGCGTTGGAAGAGAATCCTTATGATGCCAGTGAAGACAAAGCATCGCATGATTAATAGAGGGGCAGTTTTGTCTAATCGTTTGGTCAACATGATAGACTTTTTAGATAGACGAAGCGATAAAATAAATGACATAATTGTTAGCATGCAAAGTGGATTAACTTGGCGATATAATAGATTAAGAATCCTTAGTGATAGAAATAAGGAGTTACTTTTTGGGACTATGGCAGGGGTGGTTATTGTCCTCATTTTGCTAGTTAGCTTTGCCAACTTTATAACAGGCTACGAGTATTCATATAATAACCGAGCTTTGGGAATAGTAAAGTCACAAGAAGATGTCACGATGCTTGTGGATGTTGTTAACCAGCAACTTTCCAAAGAACATGAGGCATTAATAGCTATAGATAAAACACAAGACATTACCTTTAAAAGAGTTATAATTACAAATAAGGAGATAGACGATCAGGAAAAGGTACTTAGAAGGCTAACATATATGCAAGATTTAACCGCAAAAGGTTATGGGATTTACATCGATGGAAAAAGAGTTGGGATTATGAGTAAAGAGGAAGAAGCTGATCGAGTTCTTAACCGAATACTCAATAATTACCTTTCACAAAATGAAAACACAGAATACGAAAGTGTTACCTTTGCAGAAGAAATAGAGATAAAAGAGATTGATACACAGTTGGGCCGTATGGAGAATGTTGACGATGTAGTGGAAAAAATTCTCACAGGAGGAAGAAAATCCGATGTCCATATTGTAGAGCCAGGAGAGACCTTTGCAATTGTTGCAGAAAAACATGGCATCACTCAAGATCAGCTAAAAGAATCAAACCCTGAAGTAGACGTTAGGCAATTAGAGATAGGGGCTACTTTGCATCTGTCTGAAAAAGTTCCAATGGTAAAAGTTCAAACTGTGGAAATTACGAAATACATTGAATATATTCCCCATATAACTACCTATGAGGAAGACGATAGGGTCTGGAAGGGCGAAAAAACAACCAAAGTGGCTGGAGCTGATGGCCAAAGAGAAGTTGTAGCAAAAATTGTCCGCAACAATGGTAAGGAAGCTGCTAAAATGATTTTAGAGGAAAAAATGATAAGCGAGCCTGTCACAGCCCTTATTCTTGTAGGGACAAAGCCACTACCTCCACTACAAGGCACCGGGGAATTAGTTTATCCTGTTTCTGGATTCAAGCTTACCTCACCTTTTGGAACAAGATGGGGAAGAATGCATAGTGGTGTCGACTTAGCAGCTCCTTCAGGAACAAAAATTAGGGCTGCAGATGGAGGCACTGTAATACTTGCAGGTTATAACGGTCAATTGGGATATTGTGTAGAAATCGATCACGGCGGAAACCGAACCACGGTATACGGCCATTGTAGCAAACTATATGTATCTGTTGGAGATAAGGTTTACCAAGGGCAACATATATCGGACGTTGGAAATACAGGAAGAAGTACTGGACCCCATCTTCATTTCGAAGTGCGAGAGCTTGGGGTTGCAAAGAACCCACTTAGTTATCTTTAATTACAAGTGTTCCGAGTATTAAAAGGAGGGAAGGCCGTGAATTTGAAAAAGGTTTTGATTATAGAAGATGAAAAGCCCATTTCAGATATCATAAAATTCAACCTAGAAAAAGATGGTTTCCAGGTTGAGGTAGCTTACGATGGAGATGAAGGGCTTGAGAAGATTAGGACTATTAATCCCGATTTAGTCTTACTTGATGTTATGCTTCCAAAAATGGATGGTTTTGAAGTCTTAAAGCGGACCCGAGAAAACAATCAAGTCCCCGTTGTAATGTTAACCGCAAAAGAAGAGGAAGTAGATAAAGTTTTGGGCCTTGAATTAGGGGCTGACGACTATATCACTAAACCTTTTGGAATGCGAGAACTTATTGCCCGGATAAAAGCTAATATTAGAAGGATGGATATTGGTAACTCTGACGAAGTTGAAAATGTTCATAGTTATGGTAATCTTGATGTAGATATGAACAAGTATGAGGTTAGAAAAGGTGGGATTCCTTTGGAACTTACTTTGCGTGAGTTTGAACTCTTGAAGTATCTCGCAGAAAGAGAAAACAAGGTTTTTTCTAGAGAACAACTTTTAGAAGAAGTCTGGGGTTACGAATATTATGGTGACATCCGAACAGTAGATGTAACGGTGAGAAGGCTTCGAGAAAAACTAGAAGATGATTCTGCCGACCCCAAATACATAATGACAAAAAGAGGCATAGGATATTACTTTATAAGGAGTTAGGGCTATTAGCTTATGAGTATCCAAAAGAAAAGCCGTGGTATACGACTGCGAATTGTATTAATTTACTGCTTGCTTGTTTTTATTGCAACTACAATAATTGGTGTCTTTATTATGTCCCAAACCGAGGAGTATCTTAGGGGAACAATTGCTGATAATATGAGAAACTCCCTCCAGCAGGGTACATTGCTTTCTTCACTTCTAGAATATGATGACATAGAAAAACAACAAGAAGAAATCCAAAGAAATGTTAATGCTTGGGGTAGCAGCTTAAAAGAAGAGATTTTCGTGATAGACGAAAATTTTCAAATAATAGCTGCCAGCAATGAAAATGCTGGGGTAAGCGCATTAGGACTCCTTGACGAAGGGTTGATTTTAAAAGGACTCTCTGGAGAAGAAGGAGAGAGCGAAACCGCCTTAAGCACATCTCAAGGCACCATACCAGTAATGAATATGGTTTTCCCTATTGTAAATAATGGTGGAGTTTTGGGCACAGTATATCTTAGAGCAGACCTAAGCTCAATTGATGACGCCATGACTAGCTCCAAAGAAATTTTTGCTAAAGGAATGGCTTTAGGTCTGTTAGTTACAATAATCTTGGGATTTTTTATTTCTAAAAGCATAACTGAACCTATTAAACATGTTACAGAAAAGGCCCAAAGAATGGCTGAAGGAGATTTCAGTGAAGAGGTTAGCGTAAAGTCCAATGATGAAATTGGTGAACTTGCAAATATGTTTAACCTTTTGAGATTGGAGCTAAACAAGACTCTTTCAGAAATGAGCAACGAAAAAAACAAGCTGGAAACAGTATTAAGGCATATGGCGGATGGACTAATTGCAATGGATTTACAAGGTAATATAATTCACGCCAACCAAGCAGCCATGGACATTTTAAAGATAGTGTCCCAAAGCGCACTTACATCAAATTATGATCAAATAATAGAAGGGGTTTTAAATGAAAACTTGAACCTGGAATCACTAAGGCGAAAAGCGGCCAGTGGTGCCAAAATAGAATCCTTCGAAACTGGAGGTTTTATATATAACCTTCGTTACGACAAATTTAGGGATGAGAAAGGCAAAGAAATTGGTCTAATCCTTATACTTCAAGATGTTACCCAAAGACATAAACTAGAATATATGCAAATGGACTTTGTGGCAAATGTAAGCCATGAATTGAAGACTCCATTAACTACTATCAAAAGCTATACGGAAACCCTCATGGATAACTGCCCTGAAAATCCTGAGCAAGCCAATGATTTTCTTGAGATAATTGACAGCGAGACAGATCGAATGGCTAGGTTGGTTAGAGACCTATTGCAGTTGTCACGTTTAGAGTATAACCAGGAAGAAATGCATAAACAAGTATTGAACCTAACAGAGCTGCTTAAAAGAGTAGTGTTAAAAGTAAAGCTTCAGTCAGAGGCAAAATCCCAACAACTAAATTCACTTTTCAACTCAGGGAAAGAAGCCTTGGCCTATGTTGATAAAGACAGGATGGAGCAAGTTCTTATGAACCTACTAAGCAATGCCATAAAATACACTGAAACAGGAGGCCGTATTGATGTGGACTTGCGTTTGGAAGAAGAAGCCATAAGAATCACCGTTAAGGACAACGGAATTGGTATACCTAAGGCGGACCTATCTAGAGTCTTCGAAAGATTTTTCCGAGTGGACAAAGCGCGTTCAGGTGGTGTGGGAGGTACGGGTCTAGGCCTATCTATTACCAAACAAATTGTTGAGGAACATCAAGGCAAAATATTAATCGATAGCGTGGAGGGCAAGGGCACCACTGTAGTTATTGTTCTGCCCAGTGCCAGTATTCCAAAGGAAGCAGGGATAGAGTAGGGGGTTGTTATGGCAAGGAAAAGAATGAGCCGAAGCCAAAAATATATTAGAGATTCTATAAGCCGACCTTCTGAAGCTCAAGAAATAAGAGAAGAGAGAAAGAAATACCGAGAAGAAGAGATCCTCCGCAAGAACACTTGTGACCTTGAAGAAACAAGCCCATCAACGCGAAGGAAGGCAAAGGTAACTCGAAGAAGAATAATCTCTCTTGTTATTTTGGGAATAATAATAATTGCTGGTAGTATTCAAGGCGCAAGAATCTACAATTTGGTACAAGAAAAAGAAGCCCTAATAAAGGTGCAGAATGACCTAATAAAAGAAAAAATAAGATTTGAAGAGTTACTGACAAATGTTAACAGCTCGGAATTCGTTGAGCAACAAGCAAGAGAACAGCTGAAACTTATAATGCCAGGGGAAACAATTTATATTTTTCCTAAGATTCAGGAGAATAAGGAAAGTGAAGACAATTAAAGAAGTTATTGTGGTAGAAGGCCGAGATGACACTGCTGCATTAAAAAGAGCTGGTGATTTTACTACAATTGAGACCCATGGCTACGGACTTAGAGGAGAATGTTACCAACTTATGGACAAAGCCTACCAAGAACTTGGTCTAGTAATTTTCACTGATCCTGATCACGCTGGAGATGCATTGAGAAAAAAACTTGCTCTACGTTACCCTCTTGCAAAGCATGCTTTCTTAGATAGAAAAGATGCAAGCAATAAGGGTGATATCGGAGTAGAAAACGCAAATCCCAAAGACTTAATAGAAGCCCTAGAAAAAGCAAAATTGCAATTTCTAGATGTTGAACCTTGCTTTACAAAAGTAGATTTATTTGAATATGGTTTGTCTGGAATACCTAGTGCCGCAGAAAGAAGGCAAAAAGTTGGCAAAATCCTGGGGATTGGATACTCAAATAGCAAAGGGTTTTTAGAAAAATTAAATAGGTTCAAAATTAGTAAAAAGGAGTTTTATGAAGCTGTACACACCCTCAACAATAATGGAGATTCAGAAAAAATATAACCTTAGGCCATCAAAGAGCCTAGGGCAAAATTTTTTAGCGGATCAAAACATTATCAATAGTATGATTGAAAAAAGTGAAATCGAAGAAACTGATTTAGTATTAGAGATAGGCCCTGGAATAGGAACACTAACAGAAGCTCTTTGCCAAAGAGCGGGTTTTG
The DNA here is from genome assembly GCA_964383845.1 of uncultured Oscillospiraceae bacterium. Taxonomy (GTDB): domain Bacteria; phylum Bacillota; class Clostridia; order Peptostreptococcales; family Anaerovoracaceae; genus JAAZGD01. The sequence continues at coordinate 61,467 of CAYLIF010000004.1, read as the reverse complement.
TCCTAGCAGTTGAAATTGATAGGAAAATGATCCCAATACTGGATGAAACCTTAAGGGATTATTCTAATAAAGTCATTATCCATGAAGATATATTAAAAACAGACATTAATAATCTAATAAAAGATATTCGTCTGCCTGATGGCTCAGTGCCAACATCATTGAAAGTTGTTGCCAATCTTCCATACTATATAACAACACCCATTCTAATGAAACTTTTAGAAGAAAAAGTTCCAGCAGTTAGCCTCACATTGATGATGCAAAAAGAGGTGGCCCAACGATTAACAGCAAAAACTGGAAGCAAGGAATACGGGGCTATTACCCTGGCTGTCCAGTATTACTCCCAGGCTAGCAAAATCATCCAAGTGCCTAAAGAAGTTTTTATACCCAGGCCCAATGTTGATAGTACCGTGGTATTATTTAAGGTAAGGCAACTTCCACCGGTAGATGTTAAGGATAGGGAGCTATTATTTGCTTTAATAAAGGGCGGTTTTGGCATGAGACGGAAAACCCTTCTCAATTCTTTGGTTGGAACTGCAGATATGACAAAGCAAGAAGTAGGGGAAGCTCTAAGATCAGCGGGCATAGAAGAGAGCAGGAGAGGGGAAACGCTATCCTTAGAAGAATTCGCAAAACTAGCAAACAAGATATCAGAGAGAATATAGATGAAATTTCTAAATCGTGAAGAAGGCGAAAAAAGTAAGATAAGAATATACTACGAAAACCACTTTCGTAATACCCTATGGATTCCAGTAATTCTGGCCTTTGTAATAAACTATTTTATTGAATCCATGGCAAGGCAATGGGGAGGAGGGGGACTGATGTTCCTCCTTGGAAGCCCTTTGGTTTTCATATACAATTCCATTATTATATTTGCCACTCTGTGTGTGGGGATTTTATTCCGTCGAAAGATACTGTACTATTTTTTTGTTTCTACAACTTGGATTGTTCTTGGTATTATAAATGGTGTAATACTCTCAAAAAGGATGACCCCATTAACAACTAAAGACATAGCCAATGTTAAAGACGGGCTAACAATAGCAACAAATTACTTTTCTAAGGAAGCTTTAATTGCAGGGGCCATTGTTATTGGGGTTCTTTTATTAGGGGTGATATTCTTTTGGATTAAAGGTCCAAAAAGCCAAAAAATCATTTACGGTAGAGTGGTACCATTGTTTTTAGTAATTGTACTAGGAACCTTTACTATCTCAGGTGTTGCAATAAAAGCAGGAATAGTTGACACATATTTTGGGAACTTAGCCTATGCCTATAGAGATTTCGGTTTCCCTTATTGCTTCGTTAATACCTGGCTAAATACAGGCATTAAAAAACCTGCAAATTATGGACCGGATATTGCCACTAGAATTTTTAACGATGATGAACTTAATGAAGAGGGTATAATGGAATTTGCTTTTGAAGATGATAACATTAAGCATCCCAACATTATAATGTTGCAACTGGAAAGCTTTTCAGATCCCGATTGGTATAAAGATATTGAGTTCTCTAGAGACCCTATACCTACATTCAGGAGTCTCAGCGAAAGATATTCCTCAGGGAACTTGAGAGTGCCTTCTGTTGGAGCGGGAACAGCCAACACAGAATTTGAAATTATGAGTGGAATTAGTGTGAAAAGCTTTGGCCCAGGAGAATATCCCTACAAGTCAGTTTTACTAGAAACAACCCTAGAAACAGTAGGCTATGATTTAAAAAGTCTTGGCTTTAATACCCACGCAATCCATAATCACCGTGGAGCTTTTTATGGAAGGAATAAAGTATTTGCGAATCTGGGATATGATACATTTACCAGCCTTGAATATATGAACAATGTGGTGAAAACCCCTAAAAATTGGGCTAAAGACAGTGTGCTTACTGGATATATAATGGATGCCCTAAAATCCACAGAGAAAGAAGACTATATATATACTGTTAGCGTAGAGGGCCATGGAAGCTACCCTTCGGAAGAAGTTTTAGTGAACCCTGACATCAAGGTTTTATCAGCCCCTACAGAAGAGGAAAAATGGCAGTATGAGTATTATGGGAACTTACTATATGGCATGGATAACTTTGTTAAAGATTTAATTGCAGAGCTCTCTAAGTTCAACGAAAGAGTAGTTCTCGTTATGTATGGAGATCATTTACCTGCTATTGATTTCAAAGAAGATGATTTAACCACCAATGACCTTTACGTAGCCCCCTATGTTATATGGTCAAATTATTGGCTTCCAAAGGAGGACAAAGAAATAGCGGCTTATCAGCTTTCTGCTGAGATCTTAAAAAAAATGAAAATTAGTAGGGGAACATTAATGACCTACCATCAAAATCACCAAGAAGATCCCGGATACTTAGAGAATCTTGAAATACTTGCATATGATATGTTATATGGGAAAAGATATATATATGGAGGAAGCAATCCTTTTGAACCAACTAAGATTCAGATGGGTATTAATCCAATAAAAATCAATGAAGTAGTGCAAATAGGAAGCGACTACTATATAAAAGGGGAAAACTTTACTCCCTTTAGCAAAATATCTTTAAATGGAGATATTCTCAGCACCATTTATTTGGGGCCCACAATACTGGGTCTTTTGGAAAAGGTAAACCCTGAAGACACATCTCAAATGAAGGTTAGTCAGGTAGAAAAAAACAAAGAAATATTAAGTACCACTGAATAAAGACAGATGAACAAGAACCATAAATAAGCCATAAAAAGAAGCTGGAAGGAATTAAGAATTACCATGGTGAAAGAAGACGGGTCATTAAAAAAAGGCTACGGTCTTATAGGAAAGACTTTATCCCATAGCTATTCTCGAGAAATACATCAGGCCTTGGGAGAATATGCCTTCGAATTATGGGAATTATCACCACAAGAGCTAATTGTTTTTTTGGCTTCGCGACAATTTAATGGAGCCATGGTTACAATTCCTTATAAAAAAGATGCCCTAGCTGCTGCTGACAAAATTACCCCTCAGGCCAAAGCTTTAGATGCTGCAAATATACTTTACTTTGATGAAGAAGGTTTTCTTTGGGCTGATAACACAGATTACCATGGCTTTATATATATGGCTAATCGCATGGATTTATCATTCAAAGGCAAGAAGGCATTGATTTTAGGCGATGGGGCAACAAGTGGAACCGTTTGCCAAGCACTAAAGGATTTAGATGTAGCTTCTATAAAGATAGCCAGTCGCCACCCTGAGACTTACACCCGGAACCCTACAAAAGAAGCTCCCATTAAACTAGGGTATGATGAAAACTTTAGTGATATAGAAATAATTGTTAATACCACTTCTGTAGGTATGTATCCTAACAATGGAGAGAAAATTATCAGCCTAGAAAAAATGGAAGCTTTAGAGGGAGTTATAGATTTAATTTACAACCCTTTTGCCACGGCTCTACTATTAGAAGCAAGAGATTTGGGATTAAAAACCAGTAATGGATTTCCTATGCTGGTAGCTCAAGCGACTAAGGGAGCAGAACATTTTATGAATAATAAATTACCTGGAGGGAAATCTCGGGAAGAATGGAACGAAATATTAATAAAAAAATTTGAAGATGAATATAGGAATAAGGTTCTAATTGGAATGCCAGGTTCAGGAAAAACAACCATAGGTAAAGCACTGGCAAAGAACCTTAATCGAGTATTTGTAGACACCGACCAGCTTATTGAACAAAAAGAAGGCCGAAGCATTGCTGAAATTTTTGAAAAAGATGGAGAAGCTTACTTTCGCCGCCTAGAAGCTGAGATCGCAGCGGAGATTGGCAAGGGGAAATCTCAAGTTATTGCCACGGGAGGTGGAATGGTTATTCAAAAAGCTGTTATGGATGCCTTGAGGCAAAATGGGGAAATTATTTGGATAAAGGCCCCTTTAAAAAGCCTTGACCGTAAAGGAAGGCCTCTTTCAGAGGGGGATAAAGCTTTGGAAAAATTATGGGAGCAGCGGGAACCCTTATATAAGAATTATGCAGAGAAAATCATCCGGCGGGATATAGACCAGTAACTGTTGCACTAGCATTGCTGTAGAGTTATAAAATTTAAGGAGATATATGGAACAAGTTAGAATAGCCCAAGGAGCAAGAACCCAGTTGGGCAAAATGATAAGAGAAGAATTCAAAGAAAAATCTCCCATCCGAATCGGGATTATAACAGATATGAATGTTGCAAGTTTGTACCTAGAAGCTGTTTCTCAAGACCTTATTGCAGAAGGCTATAAAGTTTGGAGTTATGGGTTAAAGCCTGGAGATCAATCAAAGAGTATGGAGAGCCTAAATGAAATCTTATGCGCCATGGCAAGAGAGGGTTTTAATCGCCAAGATCTTTTAGTGGCCTTAGGTGGAGGAGTTCCCGGAGATATAGCAGGCTTTGCCGCTTCGATTTATATGCGCGGTCTTAAATATATTCAGCTACCTACAACATTGTTAGCAGCCATAGATTCATCTATTGGCGGAAAAACAGGGATAAATTTGGCTTGTGCTAAGAATATGGCAGGAACCTTTTGGCCCCCCTCTTTTACTCTAATTGATCCTGACTTTCTCATTACACTACCTATAGATATTTACAGAGATGGTCTAGCAGAAGCAGTTAAGTATGGGGTTATAGCCGACCCCCAGATCTGGAATCAAATTGACAATTTAGGACATAGAATGCCTCTAGATCCTAAAATGGTTGATAAGGACAAAGAAGAGGAATTGATCAAAAGCTGTGGGCAAATAAAGGTTAGAATAGTTAAAGAAGATCAAAGAGACTATGGAACACGTATGTTGCTTAATTTTGGTCATACAATTGGCCATGCAATAGAGCAACAATCAAATTATTCGATTTCTCATGGGGAGGCGGTGGCCATGGGTATGGTAATAGAATCAAAATGGACCTATGATATAGGCCTAACAAAAAATGATTTAAGCTGCCAGCTAAAAGAATTTTTGCTGAAAATTGGCTTCTCAATGAACTTCCATGAAATCAACATCAAAGAGTTATACCCGTATATGGCCATGGACAAAAAACATCAAGGCGAGACTATGACCATAGTGGTTCCTCAAGAATTAGGCCGATGTGAATTGATGGAAATAAATGAAAATCAGCTAAGAAATTTTGAGCTAGATTTCACACTTTAGACCATTACAAGTTAGCGATTTTGTTTGAAATATATAGGGGGTTGTGGTAGTATTATAAAGTCTATGGAGAAGTACATGATGGAAGCCCTTAAAGAAGCTGAAAAAGCACGGGATTTAGGGGAGGTGCCCATCGGATGTGTTATCGTAAAAGACGGTAAAATCATTGGTCGAGGCTATAACAGAACAGTGATTGAAAAAGACCCTACAGCCCATGCTGAGATCCTTGCAATTAGGGATGCAGCTAATTTTTTGGGCGGATGGCGCCTTTTGGGAACAGAGTTGTATGTTACTTGCGAACCCTGCGCAATGTGTGCAGGAGCAATGGTATGGGCAAGAATCCAAAAGGTGGTATTCGGAACAAAAGACAGGAAAGCTGGTGCGGCTGGGTCAGTTATGAACATTTTACAAGAGGATGGTCTAAACCATCAATTAGAAATAGAATCAGGAATTTTGGAGGAGCCCTGTAAAGCCATTTTGCAGAACTTTTTCAAAGATATTAGAATAAGGAAAGTGGAGGACAAGTTGTTATGAGAAGAATAGGCGCAGTCATCAGCCTAATCATTGTATTGGTACTGTCATGTACTACTCTGGCCTTTGGGTCACTGGAGTTGGAACGTAGTTTCCCAGAAGATGGTGGATCGGATTATCAAGCAGTGAATTTCGCGGTAAAGTTATATTTCAACGAGGATGTAGCCTTGGAAGAAAATGCAAAGTCAGTTCATTTTTATGATGCTGATAACAAGGAAGTACCTTTCACTATAGTATTTAGCGAAAAGGAAGAAGGTTTGGCCCTTGTAGCTGCTAAAGGAGACTTGCAGCAAAATATGGAATATAGATTAGTTGTAGATGATTCATTCCAAGGGGTATCGGGTGAGATTCTAGAAGAAGATGTTTTTATTAAATTTTCCACAAGAGATACATCCAAAGATATGACAGTCAATATGGTTCTTATGGGTGTTATGATGGCAGCAGTTGTTGTCCTTTCAACTAGAAGCATGAAGAAAACCAAAGATGGTGATGGAAAAGACGGAAAAGGCAAAAGCGACGATAAAAAGGTGAATCCATATAAAGTTGCAAAAGAAAAAGGTAAGTCTGTAGAAGAGATAGTAGCAAAAGATCAAAGGGCTAAGGAAAGATCTCAGCAGGCTGCACAAAAAGCAAAACAACAAAAAGAAAAGGATATAGCTAAAATTCTTGAAGCAAAGGGTATAAGTCCCGGAGAAGAATATGATCCTAATCTTAAAAAAGTTAAAGCTCCTCGTCCTATAAAAGAGGGAGGAAGCGACTATAAGTCTGGAACAAAGGCAAGAGAAGAAGCAAAGAAAAAGGAAGCTGCTAAGAAGAGAGCTGCAGGAACCACAAATCCCAAGCAAGGTAAAGGCAAGTCAAAATCCAAATCAAAGAAAAAATAGTAAAAGCGAGGGGTGAGCATAAAGTGCTCACCCTTTTTACCCTTCAACAAGCTGGAGAAGAAAATGAAAGCAAAAAGTCTAACATTTAAATCCTACGCTAAAATCAATCTTTCCTTGGATGTCTTGGGGACACTTCCAGGAGGTTATCATGAAGTAGAAATGTTGCTTCACCAAGTAGATCTACATGACGATGTAACCATAAAGGTGATTTTTGAAGAAAAAGGCACCGAAGTTTCTACAAACAGGAATTATTTGCCTCGAGACCACCGCAACATAGCATACCAGGCGGCTGAGCTTATGAGGGAAGTTGGTGGAATATCAGAAAAAATCCGAATAGACATAAAGAAAAGAGTCCCTGTAGCAGCAGGTTTAGGTGGAGGTAGTGGCAACGCCGCTTCAGTGTTACTTGGCTTAAACCAGCTGCTTAATATGAACATGTCCTTAAAACAACTAATGAAATACGGTGAAAAGCTTGGATCCGATGTTCCCTTCTCACTTATGGGCCAAGCAGCGAGCCATGGATTTTTATCCCATGAAATTCGTAGAGACCCAAAAGCAGGGGTTTGTGCACTGGCTAAGGGAAGAGGAACAGAATTAACACCTCTAAAGGGTATAAATGCTCATGTTTTATTGATAAAACCTCCAATCTCTTGCTCAACTCCCGAAATATATAGACTTTATGATGAAGAGCTAGTTTCTAATAGACCCAATACACAAGAATTAATAGAAGGGTTAAATAAAAACAATTGGCACAATATTAGAAAAAATATGATAAATGTCCTTGAAAATGTAACTCTTAAGAGATATGCTATTGCTATGTATACAAAAGATAAGCTTCTATCATTAGCTGGTGCCCAAGGTGTTCTAATGAGTGGCAGCGGACCAACTATATACGGATTATATCTTGATGAACATATAGCCATGAAATGTTATAAGGCGATGAAAAGTGAATTTCGAGAAACCTATTTAACCCAAACATCTACAATGGGAGGGCGTGTATAAGAAAGGAAGTATGGAGAATGATCAATTTTGATTTGCAGAGGCACAAACCTCTTCGGGATCTTGTCTATGATGAATTAAAAATGAAAATTATGATGGGTGTAATAAGTCCAGGAACACGAATGATGGAAGTCGAGCTGGCAGAAGAGATGGGTGTATCCAGAACCCCTGTCAGAGAGGCCATAAGAAAATTAGAAAAAGAAGGAATGATAAGCATTGAACCTAGAAGAGGCGCTTATGCATCTTCATTATCTAACCAAGATATGGTGGATATTTTAGAAGTCCGACAAACCATGGAAGGGCTGGCCGCAGATTTAGCAACAGTTCGATTTACCGAGGACCAAAAAAAGGAGCTGCTAGAGGTGAGCGAAGCCTTTAATCAGGCAGTTGCCTCTGGGGATATGGAGCAGATGATTGCCCTGGATACGCTTTTTCATCACCTGATTGTTGAAGGCACAGGTAATAAATTGCTGGCCGTTATGGTTAGCCAACTCCAGGACATGGTACTGCGTTTCAGATATCTTTATTATGACGATTTTAGGCGTGCGGAAAAAATGCCAGAAGAACACAAGGAGATCCTTGATGCAATCTTTGATGGTGATCCAAATAAGGCTAAGGAAGCAGCAGATAATCATATAAATGGATTAAAACAAATGGTTTTATCAGAAAAAGTAAAATAGATTAACATAGAGAGATTAGGCCATTGGCCTTTTCTCTCCAAGTTCTAGAGTTAAAACTACGGACTGATTGTCTCTGGCTACAGTTACCTCTATGATATCCCCAACAGAGTATTTTTTCAAAGCTTTAAGAACCTCAGGATATGAACTTATTATATCCTTCTCAATAGATACAATTCTATCACCGTTTAGAAAACCAGCTTTTATTGCCTCTGGGCTCTCAGCTTTTACCACATAAACCCCTAAAGCGCTAACACCGTTTCTCACGGCTTCCTGGGATGTGGAGATGTCTCTTAATAGCAAGCCCATCTGCACTCGCCCTTGTATGTAACCATGTTCTATTAACTCATTTGCAATATTAAAAGCGTTGTTGATTGGAATTGCAAAGCCTATTCCCTCTACATTTGAACCTGCGGATTTAGCAACCACTAATCCTACTAATTCGCCATATTGATTGAAGAGACCTCCTCCAGAATTACCAGGATTGATAGAAGCGTCTGTTTGAAGTAAGGACATGGTTTTGTTGTCTATTGTAACTTCTCTATCTAAAGCGCTTATTATACCCACAGTTGCAGTTCCGCCTAACTCTCCCAAGGGATTACCAATAGCAACTGCCAAATCGCCAAAAACCAACTGATCACTATCCCCAATATTTGCTGCAGTTAAGCCAGAAGCCTTAATCTTTATAACGGCAACATCCGTCTCAGCATCTGTGCCAACTAGGGTTGCTTCATAAGCTGTTCCGTTTTTTAATGTCACTGTAATTTTGCGAGCGTTTTGAATAACATGGTTGTTGGTCATAATATATCCATTTGGCTCAAAAATCACCCCAGAACCGGCACCTTGAGTTACGTACTGACCAATCCATCCATCAGTTACTACAGATTCTGTTCTGATTTCAACAACAGCATTGGCTGTACGATTGATAATTTCTTGAATGGTAAGCTCACTACCCGTTGCTTTGGCAAGATTTAATCCACCTTCTGAAAACTCAGATGTTGCCCTGTCAGGTAGTATCGCTCTAACTATACCAGTAAACAAACCCTCGTTTGCAAGACTTGTGGCAAAAAGCCCCCCTGTAAATCCCGCTAAGCCAGAAAATAAAACAGCTATTATGATTAATATAGCTAAACTTTTCCCTGCAAAGCCCGTCTTTTTTTCTTCGTTTTTATTTGAGTTGTCCATGGGATCTCTTCTGATGCCTGGACCATAATCTTGTACTTGAGCATTCTCCTTATATTGTTCCATTGATAACCTCCCTATCATATAATACTTAGTATACCCAATTTGCACACATATTATACTCCTGAAATATGAAGATTATATGTAAATTATGTAAGCATAACTTTATGGTATAGCAAAAATTACTTTATGAAACATGGTAAACATGGTATAATTCTTTGATTAGTCAGACGATAAAAATGGGAGAAAAACCGTGAATAAAACTATAGAAGAAAAAGTGAAAAGTTGGATCTCTCGAGAAGATCTGGATTTGGATATAAAAGATGAACTAAGGAAACTTGTGGAGGCAGCAGCCCGGGGAGACAAGTTAGCCCAGGAAGAAATGTCTGATAGGTTTTACAGAGAATTATCATTTGGTACCGGAGGCCTTCGGGGCAAGCTTGGAGCAGGTACCAATAGAATGAATCGATATACTGTAGAAAAAACCACAAGAGGTTTAATTGACTATATACAAAAAAATAAACTGGGAAAATCTGTCGCCATAGGGTATGATAGCCGTAACAAATCAGCGGAGTTTGCAAGTGCAATAGCAGGAATTGTTTGCGCAGCTGGCTTAGAGGCCTTCTTATATGACACTTTGACTCCTGCTCCAGCATTGAGCTTTGCAGTTAGATTTCATAGCTGTGCAATGGGAATAATGGTTACAGCAAGCCATAACCCTTCTGAATATAATGGCTATAAAGTATATGATAGCCGAGGCTGTCAGGTCAGTGAAGAAGAAGCCAATGAAATATTAGACTTGGTTGAAAAACAAGAATGGTTTGTAGACTCTTTGAAATGCGAAAGTGGTAAACTGACTATGATGGGCGAAGCCACCAAATCCGCCTATTACGATGCAGTGTTTGGAGAATCAACAGGGATAGACTGTGGAGACCTATCTGTGACCTACACACCATTAAATGGAGCTGGTTTGCTTCCAGTTCTAGAAATACTAAAGCGTATTGGGGTAAATGATATTTACGTAGTTCCAGAGCAAGAAAATCCAGACGGAGATTTTCCAACATGTCCATATCCTAATCCAGAGAAAAAAGAAGCACTAACATTAGGGCTAGCATTAGCAGAGGAAAAAGGAACGGACATACTTTTGGCTACAGATCCAGACAGCGATAGGCTTGGAGTTGCGGTTCTTCATCAAGACGAGTATCATTTGCTAACTGGCAATCAAATAGGAGTGCTTTTAACGGAGTACCTTTGTCATATCAGAGACAGCAAAGGAACTATGCCCACAAACCCCTATATTGTTAGAACGGTAGTTACAACAAAAATGGGCGATGAGATTTGTAAAAAATATGGAGTTAGAGTTATTACAACATTAACTGGCTTTAAATACATTGGAACAATTATTGGAGAAGAGGAAGATAAAGGCAGGGAAGATGATTATATCTTTGGATTCGAAGAAAGTTATGGATACCTGTCAGGTACCTATGTGAGAGATAAAGATGGGGTTAATGCGGCCATGTTGGTATGTGAGATGGCTGCCTATTACAAGGACCAAGGGAAAACCTTAATGGATCGTTTAGAAGAATTGCATAAAGAATACGGATATTATCGCAACCATTTGTTGGATTTTCAGTTCCCGGGAGCAAAGGGAATGGACAAAATGACCCTAATTATGGATGAGCTTCGAAATAAACCTTTAAAGCAAGTTGGTAGGCATGAAATTACTGGCTTTATAGATTACGGCGAAGGAAACTTTTTGCCACCCTCCAACTTGGTGGAATTTCTAATGAAAGATGACAGAGGCTTTGCTGTTCGTCCTTCAGGTACAGAACCAAAATTAAAAATATATATTTTTGGCACTGGAAAAAGTTCTGCAGAAGTTGAAACCTTTCTAAAAGAAATGTCCGATGAACTCAAAGCATGGATTGAGAATAAGGAAGCATGATGACTAAAAAGCGTATAGGAGTTGTTTTCGGAAGTCGGTCAAAAGAATATGAAATCTCGTTAATGTCAGCGGCTGCAGTCATAAAGGCTGCAAGAGAAATTCAAGATTATGAGATTATTCCTGTAGGCATAACAAGAGACGGCCAATGGAGACTATTTAATGGTTCCTTAGAAGACCTTGTAAAAGATAAATGGGAAGCATTGTCTGAGCCTCTTGAAATAGGGCATATCAGAGAAAAGGTGGACTTTATTCTGCCTATACTCCATGGGCCTTACGGCGAGGATGGAACCATCCAAGGGCTATTGGAAATGTTAGATATTCCATATGGAGGTTGTGGTGTATTGGCATCATCAGTAGCCATGGACAAAGCTATTGCTAAGGATGTTTTTAAGTGTGCTGGACTAACTCAATGTAAGTATATCTTTTTTCGAGAGGAAGATGTAACCAGTGATCCTCAAGCTGCTGAGGATAAAGTTGGAGAGAAATTAAAATTTCCGGTATTTGTAAAACCTGCAAATATGGGATCTAGCGTAGGAGTGACCAAGGTTAAGGATCCTGAAAATCTAAGATCAGCATTAATTAATGCACTTAATTATGATCGAAGAATTCTTGTTGAAGAGGCTGTAGATTGCAGGGAATTAGAAGTATCGGTAATAGGCAATACAATAGAGGATATGGAAGTCTCGGTAATTGGGGAGATTCTACCTGCTGAAGAGTTTTACGACTACAAGGCAAAGTATCAAGCCGAAGGCGCTTCAAAGCTAATGATTCCTGCCAAAATCTCTAAAGAGGATGAGGAAGAAATCAGGGAAATAGCTTTAAAAGCCTTTCAAGTGGTTGATGGACAGGGATTTGCAAGAATTGACTTCTTTAAAGACAAAAAATTGGGTACAATATATATAAATGAAATTAACACGATTCCAGGATTTACTAAGTACAGTATGATGCCACTCTTGTGGGAAGCTTCTGGCCTTAAATTTCCGGAATTGATAAAACGTATAGTGGGGTATGGATATGAAAGATATAATGTTAAAAATCGTAGGTAAGCAAATCTACGTAGGAGAAGAAGAAGAGAAGATTGAACTAGTGACAGAGGGGAAATTCTATAAAAAAGGGAAATCCCTTCATTTCGAATACGATGAAAGCGAGTTCTCAGGGATGATCGGATGTAAGACACATCTTAAGCTTACTGGAGATAAAGTCATCATGAAGAGAAGTGGAGATCCTGAGGATGACACTGAAATAGAATTTGAAAAAGGGAAAAGGACAACGGGACTTTACGAAACGCCCTTTGGAGTTTTTGAAATGGAAGTTCTTACGAACCTAGTAGAGAATAATATGAGAGACGAAGGAAGTGGGTCTTTGGATATCGATTATCATATAAGTCTCAGAGGTTTATCTGAAAGTCATAACAAGTTAAAAATAGAAGTTATGTAGAAAAAGAAAGGCAGCCAAGAATGAAACAAACAACTGTAAAAGCCATTGCGATTATTATAATCGTGGCTATGGTTCTGACTTCTGTAGCTTTCGTATTTTTTGTTCCTTCTGTTTATGGAACTACAACTACAGAGAAGCAAAGATTACAGGAGGGTTTAAAAGCCTTAGAGGATTACATCCTTTATATTGACGAAAACTATAAAGACAACGTTACCTTTGACGATGTACTTAAAGGAGCATTTTCTGGTGTAACCCAAAGTCTTGGAGATCCTTTCAGCGTATATTTTCAAAAACCTGAAGGCGGACAGGATTTTCAACAAATGGTGAACAACAATTACGAAGGTGTAGGAGTTACAATAAGCAAAAGTGCAGATCAATGTGTCGTAACTGATTTACATTCAGGGGGGCCTGGTGCAAAAGCCGGAATCAAAATAGGAGATGTTCTTACTCATATTAATGGACAAGATATTACTCAGAAAACTTTAGAAGAAATCGCTTTGCTGCTCAGAGGTCCAGCGAAAAGCCAAGTTGTTATTTCAATATTAAGGAACGGAATCCGTTATGACCTAACGGTTATTAGAGATAAAATTCTATCAAAAGCTGTGAGCTACGAACTAATAGATAATAAAATAGGATATGTTAAAATATCATCATTTGATAGCGATGCTGATCAAGAATTTAATAAGGCCAGAATTGCACTTGTTAATCAAGGCGCAGAATCCTTGATACTAGACCTAAGGGGTAATGGAGGAGGCCTTATAAACACAGCCATTAATATTGCAGACTATTATATTGATGAAGGAGATATCACACATTTTTTTAGGCAGGGGAAATTATTAGAAACTTACTCTTCAACTAAATCTGGCCAATATGTTCTACCAACGGTGGTACTAGTAGATGGTGGAAGTGCTAGCGCCACGGAACTTCTTGTAGGAGCCTTGCAAGATAGCAAAACTGCTAAAATTGTTGGGACAAATACTTATGGCAAAGGGGTTGCACAAATGGTTGGGGCTATGGGTAAAGAAGGTAGCTTTAAATTATCTGTATTTTACTTTTTAACGCCAAACAAAAAGCAAATAGATAAAAAAGGAATTACCCCAGATTTTATTGTAAGTAATCATGTGGCAGCAGATTTAGCCGCGGCTAAGACTGCTTATGGTAAATTTGTTCCAATGAACGAAAAGGTTAAGCCATCTTTTGGGACTATTGGGCTTAATGTTTATGGAGCTCAACAACGCATGTCTCTAATGGGCTATGCAGTTACTCCTTCTGGGATAATGGGGCCGGAAACTGTGCTTGCTGTAAAAGAATTTCAAAGAGATGCAGGTCTTTGGCCTTATGGAACCTTAGATTATACCACTATGTCTAAAATTGACACATGGGCTTATGATTATTCCCATGGTATAGTGAATGAAGATAAACAATTAAAAAAAGCCAAAGAGATTTTGGCTCACTAAAAATATTAGGCGGCAAATGCCGCTTTTTTTCTTGAGATACCAACACAATTGTAGGAAATACCCATTAAAAATAGACGATAATTAACAGCGGAAGAGGTGTGAAAATGACTAAACTTGGTAAAATTGGATTCGATTCAGAATATTATATGGCGGAGCAAGAAAAATATATTTTGGAGCGGATTGACCAAGGAAATAGCCAAAGGCTTTACTTAGAATTCGGCGGAAAACTGGTACACGATAAACATGCAATGCGTGTGTTACCAGGATTTGATGAAAACGCAAAGATCAAACTCTTGCATCGATTAAAAGATCGGGCAGAAATAATCCTCTGCATTTACGCAGGAGATATTACCACAAACAAGACACGTCAAGACTTTGGGATCACTTATGATCTAGAGGTTTTAAGACTTATTGATACATTTCGTCAATTTGAATTAGAAATCAACGGAGTAGTTGTAACCCGTTATGAAGATGCCCCTGCAGTGAATATGTTTATCAGCAAATTAAACCGCCGAGGTATTAGAACATATAAGCATTCATTCACCAAAGGATATCCAACTGATGTTGAAACTATAGTATCTCCAGAAGGATATGGAGCAAACCCTTACGTGGAAGTTACAAAACCTTTAGTTGTTGTAACAGGCCCTGGAGGTGGATCTGGAAAACTAGCAACATGTTTATCTCAACTTTATCACGATAACCTGAGAGGTTTGAAGGTTCGTTATGCCAAGTTTGAAACTTTCCCTATTTGGAATCTTCCCTTGAAACATCCAGTGAATGTAGCTTATGAAGCAGCCACTGTAGACCTTAAAGATGTTAATATGATAGACAACTTTCATTTAGAGGCCTATGGAGAAACAGTGATAAATTATAATAGAGACTTAGAGGTTTTCCCTGTGGTTAAGAGAATTATCGAAAAGATTACCCATCAAGAATCTGAATATAAGTCCCCTACGGATATGGGTGTAAACCGAGTAGGGTTTGGAATTATAGATGACAACATTTGCAGAGAAGCGGCAGCCCAAGAAATAATAAGAAGATACATAATAGCTCTTTGTGATTATAAAAAAGGTAAAATACAAAGCGATGCTGTAAAACGTTCCAAATTGATAATGGACGATATGAACCTTCACGTAGAAGATCGGGCCGTTGTTTCACCTGCCAGAGATTATGCAGAGATGAAAAGAAATTGTGATGAGAGATATGAGAACGTTGTAGTTATGGCCATGGAACTACCAGATGGAACCATGGTAACAGGAAGAAGTTCTAGAAGAATGGTTGCAGCAGCGGCCTGTGTTTTGAATGCCATTAAGAAGTTAGCGAATATTGGGGATGAGATGCCTTTAATATCTGCAAATATACTAGAGTCAATTCAACATTTGAAAACCCAAATACTAGCACAAGATAGAGGAAGCCTTAACCTAGAAGAAGTCTTAAGTGCTTTGACTATTTCTTCCCACACAAATCCTACAGCAGAGCTAGCAGCAGAAAAACTTTTGGCCTTAAGGGGTCTGAAAGCTCACTGTACAGCAATTCTTAGTGATAGAGATGAACAGACGTTAAGGTCTTTGGGTGTGGATTCAACAAGCGACCCTGAGTATGTTACTACCAACTTATATTTCTCCTAAAGGAACTCTAGCAGCTAAAGCATAGGATAGACAAGGAGGATATAGATGAAGAAGAAGATTGTATGTATTGGAAATAGTATTACAAATGGATTTCCTTTTAAGAGAAGCCAAAGTTTTCCTTCCTTAATTAGAGAGACCACGGGATATAATGTTATCAATAAAGGAGTAAATGGTGAAAGCACTGCCCAGGTACTAGACCGTTTTCAACACGATGTTATAGACCATAAAGCAGATATAGTTACTATTCTCACAGGAACCAATGACTTTATATTCTCTCTTGACACCGTTGCGGGTGCCTTTGAAAAGATAAAAGCGATGACCAGCTTAGCAAGTAAACATCAAATTGATGTACTATTAATGACACCCTTGTTAACTGTTCCAGAAATGGCCCGAGAAGCTTGGATGGCTGATTCAGATGTGGATTACTACAAGGTAAACCAGCAGCTTGAGGAGCTAGGTGAATTAATAAAAGGAGAGATAAATGATCAATCTATTATCTTTTTAGATTTACAAGAAATGTATAAAGGCTTTGTAAAAAGTGTGGGCTCAGAAAAAGCATTCCACGATGGCCTTCATCCTACAGTAGAAGGTCAAGCATTTATTGCAGACTGCATACTCAAAGGCTTTTTGTTTTAAAAATAAAAATATTGAACCAAGATATAGAAAGGGTGGTTTTCTTCTATGAAGAAAAAACTTTGTACGTTACTATTATTAACGGCTATTTTAGCTTTATTTAGTGTAGGCTGTGGCAAAGATAGAGAAGTTAAAAGTGAAGCTATTATTTATCCTTCAGGGGGAGCCTATGGGGATATAATATTTAATGTTCCTGAAACTTGGATTGATGGAATGGAAACCCAATATAATATAGATGAGAATTTTTCCCAAGGGGAGTTGGTTTTCACCAACGAGAATGGAGTCTTTGCAGGTACAAAACAAGTTTCTTTAAACAAAGAAGCAAAGGAAACCTTGAGAGAAGTATTTGGAGAGGCAACAAAAAAAGACCTACTCGATAAAATTGATTGGAAAGAATATTTTCGTGAATTCCTAAAGACTACACATCCAAAAGCAAAGGAAATAGTCCTTGAAGAAATAGAAGCTCCCGAAGGACTTTTGTGGATAAAGGGATATCATGGAAAATTAACTGTAGATGGGAAAAACTATCAATACATGTTTGCTCTATCCTCGGACATCTATTGTTTTTGGTCGAAAAATGGAACGGTGGACGACGAACAGCTTATGAAAATGATGGTATCCTTAAGAAAGTCTGACGACCCAGAGGACATAAGAGGGAAGTATGCGTTAAAAGAATTTTCAGGAGAATGGAGCACTCAGCCAAAAGAACTTCTAGAAACCATGTTAAAAGATTACATTTCCATGGATTTACCTTTAGAGAGAACCATTATTGGTTACAAAATAAACGACATGACAGATGTTGGAGTGGCCAATGATATTCCTACTATCTTAGATGACAGAGCTCCTTATCCCGATCAATCTCCTTGGAAATCAATTTACCCTTCATTAAAGGTTTACAAAGTCGACTACGAGCTAATTCCCTACAAACCAGAAAAGTATATGGATACCGCAGGTGGTGGCTTTGAAATGACTGAAGGGGGAAACAAGAGATATCCTGAACGCTACGCCATATTTGCGGAGAATATTTATGTGGAGCATGAGAACTTAAGTCGACTATATTTTATCGGTTTTATCCATCCTTCAAATCTAGCTGAATATGGCCTGGATGCCAGCGTATTAGTTATGGCTAATCAATGGTATAAAGAAAGAATTCTCCCTTATAGTGAAGAAATAAACAGTACAGATTATGTTGGAGATGCCATGAAGGTGGGAAGCTTAATTATGTCATTGCCTTTGAAGGGAAAAATCAATACAGAAGAAGGCACTTTTGCAGAGAAAGCCTTAGCAATTCAGACGGAGAAAGAACCGTACGGAATAGTAGTTAACTATTGGTTTGATGTACCAATATATGATAATACCAGGGTAACCTCCAGGGATTTCGACGAAACAAAAATATTCTTCCCAGAGATAGACATAAACACATATATTAAAAGACAGATACATGAGAATATGGGGTACATCTTTAAAGGTGTGAAGAATGTCTCTCGAGTCACAGTAAACGTCTGGTGCTTAAGAGACGAAAACACCGCTAATTACACTAAATTTACTATTCGAGGGCAAAGAGAGGATTTTCCAGAGGTGAACAATGATAACTAAAAGCGATTCCATCATTTCAGATATCACAACAAATGGATTCATCAATTTCAAAAATCAGCTATGCCTTATAACCGGAGCGGGAAGTTCAACTGGAATTGGCTTTGCAACCGCTAAAATAATGGGTGGATTGGGAGCACAAATCGCCATAATAGCTACTACTGAAAGAATTTTTGAAAGAGAAAAAGAACTTATAGATGGAGGCGTAGTTGCTAAAGGATATATGGCAAACTTGATGGACCGAGAGCAGGTTAAGAGGGTTATCGAAAAAATAAAAGGGGACTTTGGCGGCATTCACGTTCTTGTTAACAACGCAGGAATGGCTCAGGTAGGTCAAGGGGAAGATTTTTCATATTTTCTTGATACTTCATATGAGAGTTGGGATTTAGATATAAACAGAAATCTTAACATTCCATTTAATGTTACAAAAGAAGCGTTACCAATTATGGTAGAACAAGGATATGGACGGATTGTAAACGTTGCTTCTGTAACTGGTCCCCTAGTGAGTAATCCTGGCGAAGCTGGATATAGCGCAGGTAAAGCTGGAATTATCGGCATGAGTAAAGCCATTGCCATTGAAGTAGGTGGCCTCGGTATAACAATAAACAATGTATTGCCTGGCTGGATAGCCACTGAATCTCAAACAGAAGAGGAATCTGTAGCCGGCAAGAACACACCATTAAAGCGCAGCGCCAATGCTGAAGAAGTAGCAAATGCAGTTGTCTTTCTGGCTTCGAAAGAAGCTTCATATATAACAGGGGAGTCTCTTGTAGTGGATGGAGGCAATAGCATCCAAGAGTATAAGGGCCCTTCTAACTTGTATTATTAATGTGAGTGAGGAAAGGAAGACAAAGTTATGGGAAGTATTAACAGAGAAAAATTGGTCGAGCAGTACAAAAAGGAAGTCCAAATATTTGAAAAGACCCATCCAAAATCCGGTGAACTTTACCAAAAAGCTTTAGGAAGCTTGCTTCAAGGGGTGCCCATGAATTGGATGACTAAATGGGCGGGTAGTTATCCTATTTTTGTTGATCATGCAAAGGGAGCCCATTTCACAGACGTTGACGGAAATGAATACCTGGATTTATGCTTAGGTGACACCGGGTCAATGACGGGCCATGCACCTGAGGCTGCCGTGGCTGCCATAACAGAATATGTAAAAAAAGGAACTACATTTATGCTACCTACAGAAGATGCCATATGGAACTCCGAAGAACTCAGCAGAAGATTTGGCATGAAGTTTTGGCAGTATGCAACAAGCGCCACAGACGCTAATCGATTTTGCCTAAGGCTAGCAAGAGAAGTCACAAAAAGGCCTAAGGTATTAGTGTATAACTGGTGCTATCATGGAACTGTTGATGAATCAGTAGCAATAATAGACGAAAAGACTGGAGAGACTGTGGCGAAGCCCGGATCTTTAGGACCTCAGTGCGACCCATCAGAGACAACAAAGATTATTGAGTGGAATGATATAGGAGCATTAGAAAATGCTCTCAAAGACAGAGACGTAGCGGTGGTTTTGGCAGAACCAGTAATGACTAATTGCGGAATAGTTCATCCAGAGCCGGGTTATCACGATGCACTTAGAACCTTAACAAGAAAATACGGAACCCTGCTTATAATTGATGAAACTCATACAATTTGTACAGGGGTTGGTGGATACACCAAGGCATATAATTTGGAGCCTGACATGGTGGTTGTTGGGAAAACCATAGCTGCCGGGATTCCATCAGCAGCCTATGGATTTACAGAAGAGCTTGGCAATAAAGTAATAGAGGCCATACCACCTGAGCTTTGTGATATTGGAGGAATCGGCGGAACTCTAGCAGCTAACGCTTTGAGCATGCATGCCATGAGAGCTGTTCTTTCAGAGGTACTTACAGAAGAATTTTACGATAAAACTATACCTTTAGCCACATCCTTTAACGAAGGAGTTCAGGGGGTAATAAACAAATATGACCTCCCATGGAACACTACCCAACTAGGTTGTCGTACAGAGTACTGGTTTAGAAAAGAACCTGCGAGGAATGGTGGAGAAGCTGAGGCTGCTGTGGACTTTGAATTAGATCAATATATGCACTTAGCTAGCCTAAACAGAGGTATTCTTATGACTCCATTTCATAACATGGCTTTGATTTCTGCTCCCACTACTAAAAAGGATATTGAAAAACACACACAAGTATTTGAAGAAATAGTAAAAAACATTGTGTAGGTAGATTAGTGTTTTAATTTAGGGGAAAATGTAAATGAAGACTTTGAAAATGGAGGCGCGGCCAATGACTAAATTAAAATTTAAAGTAGCAGGCAGAGAGATGATAGCAGTCTTAGAAGAAGAAAAGGCACCAAAAACCTGTGAGGTTTTCAAAAAAATGCTTCCCTTGAAGGAAAAAATGATTCATGTTCGTTGGAGCGGTCAAGGGGTTTGGATTCCTTACGGCGATGAGAGGACAGGCCTAGAATATGAGAATAATACCAGCCATCCACAAAAAGGACAGATGCTTCTTTACATAGGTGGTGTCAGCGAAATGGAGATTATACTTGCATATGGTGCCTGCGTGTTCTCTAGTTGTTCTGGACAAATCTCAGGCAATCATTTTCTAACTATTGTCCAGGGCGAAGAATACCTTGAAGAAATAGGTACAAAGATTCTTTGGGATGGTGCCCAAGAAGTGGAAATCGACTATTTATAATATCGAAGTAAGATTTCCCACTGGATTTCACCATCAAAATATGAGAATTTGTTTGAAATAATTTCTCCCATATGGCATACTATTGTTACTGCAAGTTTTGGCCCTTAAGGCTATCACTACATATGGGAGCATAGCTCAGTTGGCTAGAGCGCTACCTCGACAAGGTAGAGGTCGCCGGTTCGAGCCCAGCTGTTCCCACCATAAAAAAGGGTATTCTTCGCTTTAAGAAGGATGCCCTTTTTTTAGAAAAACCACAAGGGCAGATTGAAGAACCTACATTCCTGCACGGTCATTGCTTGAAGCTTTTGGGTATGAAGTTTCCTATAGTAATCTGGGAAAAAGTGTATACGCAACTTCAAAGGGTATGTATTAATAGATAATAAAAGCTAGAAATAGAGATGGGAGAATAATTAATGGAGAATATGGGAAATAATGAAAAACTGTTTCGAGTTGGGCCAATAAGACCTCCCAGCGAAGCAAACAGTTTGTTGCTACAGGTAACGGCAGGCTGTACTTGGAATAAGTGTAAGTTTTGTCAACTATATAAGAATAGCCCCTTCAAGGCATTTAGTGTGGACAGCATAAAGGAAGATATTGATAACATGGCTTACCATGCTAACATAGCGGAGAAATATCTCAGTAAAGGTCTAAGTTTTAGAAATTATGGAGAATTCGAAGAATGTAAAACAATGACCCATAATGAATTGAATTGCTTTTACATGATCTTTAACTGGCTATCCCATGGGGGTGAGAATGTATTTCTTCAAGATGGAAACTCGCTGGCCCTTAAAGCAGAAAGGGTAGAAGAAGTTCTTTTATATCTCAGAGAAACCTTCCCTGGAATAAAAAGGGTTACAACCTATGCTAGAGCAGAAACTTTAGCAAAGATAAGTGTTGACCAATTCAAGGCTCTTAAAGCAGCGGGGCTTGACCGAATCCATTCTGGCTACGAAACTGGCTCAGATGAAGTTCTTGAACTAATAAATAAAGGAGTAACTGCTGAGCAGGAAATTACGGCTGGGCAAAATATCAAAGCTTCTGGAATAGAACTTTCTATTTACCTGATGCCAGGAGTAGGAGGCAAGGCATTGTCTGAAGCTAATGCCCTAGGAACAGCTGAAGTTATAAGGGCTATAGACCCTGATTTTGTTAGGATTAGAACTGCAGTTATTACAAAGGGTTCGGGCCTTTGGGAAGACTATCAAAATGGTATTTATGAACTATGCGGAGATACAGACAAGATAAAAGAAATCAGATTGATTATAGAGAATACTCGTGAATGTAGCGGCCAACTTGTGTCTGGTGATCATATCGTCAACTTATTGCCTGAGGTAAATGGAAGACTAGATCAAGATTACAATAAAATGCTAGGGGTAATAGATGAATATCTGACACTAGCTCCACTTAGGCAAAGAGTTTATCAACTCTTTAAGAGGCAAGGTAATGTTTCGAAACCAGAAGATTTAGATTATATTCCTGCTAAAGAAATGCGGGAAGCTGAGATGTTTTGTAAGTCCTTTTCCACAGACAAAGAGTGGGATGAACAAATCAACAAAATGATGAGCCGTTTTATTTAACTAATTTAGAAAACAAAAATAGAAAATTATGGAAACGGACATTCTACAGATATTGACATTATGAACATCTATTGGTAAAATAATAACAACTTAATAATGAGTCTCCGAGTTTCACACAGCACAAGTTTGTTAGTGAAACCGTTACGGTTGCAGAAGCGATTTTGCGGCCCGCCATTTTGCAAAGGAGGATAATTGCTTAGAAAGCATTATCTTACTTTGCTTTTTTGTTTTGTCAAAACTTTTGAAGGAGGACAAATAAAAGAATGAAAAGATTAAAATTCACAAAGAGTCTCTGCATTGGCTGTGGGTTATGCTCACAGATGTGTTCTGCCAATAAGGAAGAAGCCGTATGGCCAGAGAAAGCACGAATTTTCATTGAGACATCTTATGACGATGGAAAACTTGTTTACCACGACCATTACTGCACCCTATGCGGAATATGCGTGAAGAGTTGCCCAGAGGATGCAATTACTTTAAATGAGTATCTTCAGGTAGACCCTAAGCTTTGCACAGGTTGTGGAATATGCGCAGAGAAGTGTCCAAAAAATGTTATACGTATTCGGGAAGACTTTGCAGTTATATGTGATACCTGCGAAGGGGACCCTACCTGTGTGCAAGTGTGTCCACAAAGCGCACTTCGATTTGAGTAGAAAGGAGGAGAGTGAAATGACAATGCTTGGATATCAGAACAATGTACTAAGAGTACAGCTTACGGAAGGGAAGTCATCCACAGAACCTCTAAGGATGGACTTTGCAGAAAAATACATCGGGCAAAAGGGTTTAGCTATTCGATATTTGTATGAGGAACTAGCACCTGGCATAGATCCATTGGGACCGGAAAATAAACTATTATTTACAACAGGGCCTTACACAGGGACGGGGATTCCTTGCTCAGGTAAACTTTCTGTTGCAGCGAAGTCTCCAGCTACAGGAACTATTAATGACTGTTCCATCGGTGGTCATGGTGCTAATGCTATTAAGTATGCAGGCTATGATATGATTATTTTAGAAGGTAAAGCTGCAAAACCCTCAATTATTATAATTGAAGATGACAAGGTTAGAATTGAAGATGCAGGTGAACTTTGGGGTAAGGGTGCCCATGAGGCTGAAACCTTACTTAACAAAAGATTTGGAAGAGAATATGTTTTCTTTGTTATAGGTCCAGCAGGAGAGAACTTAGTCACAATGTCATGCATTAACTCAGATTACTATCGCCAAGCAGGCCGAGGTGGTATAGGTGCTGTTATGGGATCCAAAGGTGTTAAGGCAATTTGTGTTAGAGGGACTGGAGGCCTTAAGGTTGCTGACATTAAAGCTCTAAAAGATAAGGTTATTAAATACCAACAAGAAGATGTCCACCAAGATGACAACAACTTTGTATTTGAAACAGGTACAACAGCATTCCTTGAAGCTTGCCAGGATGGTGGTATTCTTCCTAAACGTAATTTCAGCGATGCTACAGATGATAAATGGACAGAATATAATGGGGATGTTCTTCTAAGTAGGTTATCAGGCAAAAGAGGCTGCGGTAGTTGTGGTCTTGGATGTGGAAACTTTATAACCTGGGATGATGCAATTGTAGAAGGACCGGAATATGAATCCATTGCAGCAGCTGGTCCCAACGTAGATGTATCTAATCCATATGACATTCTTAAATACAATCAGGTTGCTGATGATATGGGACTTGATACAATCAGTGCTGGAGATGTTATAAGCTGGGCTATGGAGATGACAGAAAAGGGAATCCATGACTTCGGAATTAGATTCGGCGAAGCTGAAAAGATGAGAGAGTATCTTGAATTAATGGCTCGCAGAGAGGGAGTTGGGGCAGACCTGGCTCTTGGGGTTAAAGCAGCTTCTGAGAAGTTTGGAGGAAAAGATTTTGCTATGCACGTAAAAGGCCTAGAATATCCTATGTATGAGCCTCGAGGTTCATGGGGAATGGCAATGGCCTATGCAGTTTCAGATAGAGGAGCCTGCCACATGAGAGCATATGCTCCAAACGTAGAAGTTTTCGCAGCAGCGATTCCTCCTTATACCGCGGAAGGAAAAGGCCAGATGGTCTATGACCTTGCCGAGTTTAACGCAGTTAAGTTCTCGACTTGCATCTGTGACTTCTGGGGGACCATTGACTATGATATTATGGCAGACCTGCTTACAACGGTAACGGGTAGAGATTGGACTGCTGAAGAGATGGGCGTAGTGGGAAGAAGGGTTCTTAATATTGCTCGTGCCTTCAATCAAAGAGAAGGATTTAATCGCAAAAATGATACTGTGCCTCCAAGAATAGTAAAGGAAGCATTGACTTCTGGGCCAGGAGCAGGTCAGAAAATACCACAAGAAGCTTTTGATGATATGTTAAGCCAGTATTATGAAGTAATGGGTTGGGATGATAACGGCGTAATGCCGGAAGAATTGATTCAAAGCCTACTTTAAAGGGGGGACATGCCTAGTGATGACTATCAAGATTTTACTGAGAGGGACATTACCTAATTACTGGAATGGAGAAAAGGAAAGACTTGTAGAAGTTTCCAAAGGTCTGAACTGTGGACAGGTTTTGAAAACTCAAGGAATAGATTACAAAGAGATCCCCCGCTTTGGATTTGTTGCAGTAAATGGAATGAGAGTAATGATTGACCAAGAGCTCTTTGACGGAGATGAGCTCAAGGCCTACTCTAGAATATCCGGGGGATGATTTTTACCTTCTTTGACTTGAAAAAAGAAGATAGATGTGGTATTATCAACGTTGTTGAATAGAAAGTTTGTTTGACATTCAATAGAATAAGATATTTTCCGAGCTTGAAAACCTCACCATAGAGCCGATCTGTGATGGTTAAAAGCCGAAAGGGTTTAAAGAGAAATTTTTAGGCCTTCCATGTTTGAAAAGGAAAAAGGAGACTAGAAAATGAACAAAAAACTAATAGCTGTTATAATCGCAATTGTAATGGTGCTTTCATTAGGCGCTTGTGCACCTGCAGAAGTAGCACCTGAAGGTCCCGAAGCCATGGGAACTATTATCTTGGCTACCACCACATCAACTAAAGACAGTGGCCTTTTAGATTTCATCCTTGATGATTTCACAGAAACAACTGGCTGGGAAGTAGATGTAGTATCTGTAGGATCTGGCGAAGCAATGGCAATGGGTGAAGCAGGAGAAGCAGATGTACTTCTTGTACATTCTCCAGCAGCAGAGAAAGCATTCGTTGAAGCAGGATATGCAGATGAAGATGGCAGAGTACTAGTTATGTATAATGACTTTGTTATACTTGGAAGTATGGAAGACCCTGCAATGGTATTGACAAATGCATCAACTGATGCAAGCGCAGCATTTAAGGCTATTTACGATGCAGAAGCAACCTTTATTTCTAGAGCGGATGAGTCTGGAACTCATGCAAAAGAAAAAAGTATTTGGGCTGCAAACTCACTAGAGCCAGGCGGAGAATGGTATGTTGAAGCAGCATCAGGAATGGGTGCTGTAATTCAGATGGCTAATGAAAAATTAGGATATACTTTGGCAGATCGTGCTACATGGTATGCTACAATGGACTCTACAGATCTACAAATCGTTTCCGAAAAAGATCCAAGCGGTATCCTTAACAATCAGTACGCATGTATTTGTGTTAACCCTGAAACCAATGAAATGATTAAGGCAGATGGAGCAAAAGCTTTCCAGGAATGGATTGTAAGCGAAGAAGCTCAAGCATTAATTGGAGAGTTTGGAGTTGAAGAGTTTGGTGCTCCACTATTTACACCAAACGCTGAGTAATTAATTTTAAAAAAAACCAATAAATCAGGCGAGGAGAAATCCTCGCCTTTTTATCTATTTGCAAAACTGGCTAATCATTATATAATCAGTTGGAAACTATATTTACTATTTGGAGAATCCGAAAAACATTATGAGCGAAATTTCAACAGGTCTAGTAGAGGCAATCAATCTAATATTTTCAGGAGACAGGGAGATCTACGAAATCGTAGGACTATCCCTTTTAATATCTACCATTTCAGTGGTAATATCTACTTTTATCGGTATACCTCTAGGTGTTTTGCTGGGAACTCATAACTTTCCAGGCAAAGGTGTTATCGTTAGGATAACCTATACATTTATGAGCCTACCACCAGTAATTGCAGGGCTTTTTGTGTTTTTAATTTTAATGCGGAGAGGCCCCCTTGGTCACCTTCAATTGAACTACACCACCACAGCTATGATTATTGCCCAGGTGTGTTTGGTAACCCCTATTATAATGGGTCTTACATATAATTTGGTAAAAGAGAAAGCTCCTACCATACATCGTTTGGGGATTACTTTAGGAGTAAAAAGAGCGTCTATATTGACCCTATTAATATATGAGATGCGGGTTGGCTTGACCACTGCTTTGGTTTCAGGTTTTGGTAGAGCAATTTCTGAAGTTGGGGCTGTTATGATTGTAGGTGGTAATATTAAAGGGAAAACAAGAGTTATGACCACATATATAACTGAACTAAAAACCATGGGAGACTATAGCCGGGCTATTGCAATTGGAATAATTCTTCTTATTATCGCCTTTGTCATAACTACAATTATGTACAACTTTCAGGAAAGGGAGTCGCGTTAACATGGAGCTAATATTACAGGAGATTACAAGGGACTATAAAGAACGAAGAGTTTTAGATATCCCTTATGGAAAGATTGAGGCAGGCTCTCGAACAGCTATAGTTGGACCTAATGGAGCAGGAAAATCGACCCTACTTAATATTGTTGCAGGCTTAGACTCTGGACACGGTGGCGAAGTTTTTTATGGCAAACAAAGAAAAGCTTTTGAGGAATACTCAAGAGATATTACCATGGTATTTCAAAAACCATATTTAATTTCAACAACAGTTGAAAAAAATATTGCTTTTCCCATGAAAATCAGAGGGTTTTCTGATGAAGAACAAGAAAAAAGGGTATCATCTCTATGTGAGGAACTCAACATAAATCATATTAGAAAACAAAAAAGCTGGAAACTATCAGGAGGTGAGACCCAAAAGGTTGCCCTAGGTAGAGCCCTTAGCTTTAATCCTAGCTTGCTTATCTTAGATGAGCCAACTGCTAACATCGACCCTTCAACTACCAGCGAAATAGAAAAAATGCTTTATAAAATCAACGAAGAAGAAGGGACGACAATACTTTTTGTTACTCACAATCTGGTTCAAGCAAAAAGAGTTTGTAATCAGATGATGTTTCTTCATGACGGCCGCCTTATCGAAGAAGGTCCGCTACCAGAGCTACTAATGAACCCCAAAGAACAATTAACTCAGCAATTTATTGCAGGAGAATTATTATATTAATCCAGGAGGAAACTATGAAATTATTAAAGGTTGACACTATTATTGAAGCAGAAAACAAATTAAAAACTCATTTTGAAGGCACTGGATGTAGAACCCTGGAGATACCCTTACATCAAAGTGTTGGGCGCTACATTGCTGAGGATATTATCAGCAAGGAGAATCTACCTGGCTTTAATCGCTCAGTGGTGGATGGCTATGCCTTGCGTTCCAAGGAAACTGTTGGGGCGGGAGAATCTTCACCTGTTTTTTTTGATTTAACAGATTCTGTTGAGATGGGTGAAATATGGCAAGGGGAACTGGAAGAAGGATACACAAGCTACGTGGCAACGGGAGGAATGGTTCCAAAGGGTGCCGATGCTGTGGTAATGATAGAACACACAGAAAAGCTTGATGATCACATAGTTGCAATTCATAGCCCTGTTGCACCCTTAGAGGGAGTAATGAGCTACGATGAAGATATTTCAGAAGACCAACTTCTATATAAAAAAGGGCATAGAATAAGACCAGTAGACATTGGAGTGTTGGCAGCAATTGGCGCAGCGGTAGTTGTGGTTTTTGATCAACCTGTTGTTTCAATAATTTCAACAGGTGATGAAATTGTTAGTATTATTGAAGACCCTATTCCCGGTAAAGTTAGAGATGTTAATTCCTTTGCTTTAGCCTCTCTAGTTCAAGAAACTGGCTGCCAAGTTGGAGGAGTATATCTTATAGGGGATGATGCTTCTAAATTAGAGGAGACATTAAAAGAAGCCTTAAATCTTAGCGATTTAGTCTTAGTATCTGGAGGCAGCTCTCAAGGACACAAAGACTATACCCAAGATGCTATAAACTCCCTTGGGAAACCTGGAGTAATCACCCATGGACTTGCATTAAAGCCGGGGAAACCAACTATACTAGGAGTAATTGAAGATACCCACTGCTCATGTAACACAAGAAAAACCTTGGTTGCGGGCCTACCTGGACACCCGGTTGCAGCTATAGGGGTATACCATTTGCTGGTAGAACCATTTATTAAAAGAACTTTTTTTCAATGTGAGGAAAAACCGGTTCAGATTAAAGGAGTTCTCATGGAAAATATTGCAGCTGGTGAGGGTAGAGAAACCCTAGTAACAGTAAGGTTAGAAAAGGAGAAAAAGGTGTATTCGGTTTATCCAATTCATGGGAAATCTGGAGCTATATCACAACTTCTTTCCGGGGATGGTTATATATTAATTTCCTCAGGTCAAGAGGGCCTTATTGAAGGTAGCGTTGTAGATGTAACTTTATTTAAGTAAAAAGAAAATGCGAGACAATAAAATGGAAAGAAATATATATTTACAAAATGCGGATTTAGAAGAAGCTCTTGCTGAATACCTAAAGCAATTAGAACCCTCTATGGCCCTAATTAAAAGCGAGACTATTCACACTCAAGAATCCCTAGGAAGAGTCTTGGTTGACCCAATATTTGCGGTAACATCTTCTCCCAACTACAATGCGGCAGCCATGGACGGGATTATGGTGAAATCATCTAGCACAAAAGGTGCTTCGGAGTCAAAGCCTTTAACTTTAACGCGGGGCATTGATTATGAAGAGATTAACACTGGCTTTCCCATAAGAGAGCCATATGATGCAGTTATTATGATTGAAGATATAGTTTATTCCAAGGGGGAAATAGATGGGTCCGGAAATCTAGATATTACTAGCAAACAAAACAACCGTTGTGTCATCAAATCTGCTGCATCTACTTGGCAACATGTTAGGCCAGTTGGTGAGGATATCGTAGCAGGAGAAATGCTTCTCCCAGCACATCACAAGATGAGGCCCATGGATATCGGGGCGGCTTTAGCCGCAGGTATTCCAGAACTTAAAGTATACGAAAAGATTCGAGTTGGGATAATGCCTACAGGCACAGAGATTATAGAGGTAGGCAATCCTCTGGGTAAGGGCAAGATATATGACAGCAACTCATGGACATTCCAAGCATCTTGTGAAGAAATGGGGGCAACTGGGCATAGAGTTTCTCCTGTAGCTGACGAATACCAAGCTTTAAAAGATACAATCAAGGGGCTGATTAAGGATAACCATATGGTCTTGATTAATGCTGGATCTTCAGCTGGCAGCAAGGATTATACAGCCCAACTCATAAGAGAAATGGGTCAAGTCTATTATCATGGCCTGTCAATTAAGCCAGGTAAGCCAACGGTATTAGGTGTGATTCAAGGGAAGCCCGTAGTTGGCATTCCCGGCTACCCAGGATCTGCTTTTCTTGTATTTGAAGAGATTGTAGCTCCTGTAATACGAAAGCTTCAGCGAGTATCTAAGCAGGTTCCCATATTCAAAGAAGCCACCCTTTCTCGTCGGGTTATTTCATCTTTAAAGTATAGAGAATATGTAAGGGTTCAGCTGGGAAGAGTCGATGATAGAATTATCGCTACTCCTTTAAATAGAGGGGCTGGGCTTACAACTACTCTTGTAAAAGCCGACGGCCTGCTAGTTATTCCTAAAAATAGCGAAGGCTTAGAAGCTGGAGAGCAAGTTCAAGTGGCTTTAACAAAGGATCTTTCTGTAATCGACAGAACATTGGTGTCTATTGGCAGCCAAGATATGATCATGGATTTTATAGGGTCTTTGATGGAGGAAGGCCCAGAAGGTATCCACCTCTCATCAGCGCACGTAGGCAGCATGGGAGGAATAATGGCCATGAAGAGGGGGGAAGCCCACATAGCCCCCGTCCACTTGCTAGATGAGGAAACAGGAGGATATAATCAGGCCTATTTGGATAGATTCCTAGGGGAAGAATTTGCTCTAATCAAGGGGATAAAGCGAGAGCAAGGGCTTATGGTTCCTAAAGGTAACCCCAAGGGGATTAAAACTCTTAATGACATCGTTTCGCAAAACTTAAAATATGTAAATCGTCAGCGAGGTTCTGGTACAAGAATATTGGCAGATCATTTGATGATGCAAAATGGGATTTCTCCAAAAGAGCTATCTGGATACGACCTTGAGATGACTAACCACATGTCAGTAGCAGCAGCTGTTGAAGCAGGTACTGCAGATGCAGGACTTGGTGCTTATTCTGCTGCCAAAGCCATGGGTTTAGATTTTGTATTTATTGCCAATGAGGAGTATGACTTTGTTGTTAAGAAAAGCAATTTGGAGCATTCTATGGTAAAGGAATTTATCAGAGTTCTTCATAGCCAAGCACTACAAAAGATTTTAGCGAAACTAGGAGGCTATGGAGTTTAAAGTATATTAATACCGTAATTTATGCATTTGTTTGCTGTATTTACTGATTAATTGGCCTAGATTTTGTTTGGATGTTATAATAGTAGTAACAAGTTAATATGAGCTCCGAGTTCTGTAGGACACAAGTTTGTCCTCTGAACCGATAAGGTTAAGGAAGCGATTCCTTAGCCCGCCATTGCGCAAAGGAGGAATGGAAAAAGGAGTAAATTATTATGTTTAAAAATGCAAAGATACTACACGTGGACCTTACTAATAGCAAGATTACCACTGAGACCTTGGATGGGGAAACCTACAGAAAATATCCAGGAGGAAGCGCTTTAGGTATGTACCTATTGTTAAAGAATATGAATCCTAGCGTTGACCCTTTGTCCCCAGAGAACCTTTTGGTTTTCACAGTGTCACCCTTAACAGGCATGCCTATTAGTGGAAACAGTAGAATGAATGCCGCTTTTAAAAGCCCGCTAACAGGAACCGCTGGAGACTCCCAAGTTGGAGGATACATTCCTGCAGCTCTAGCAGCTAATGGCTATGATGGGGTAGTTATAAAGGGCAAATCCGAAAAACCTGTTTACCTTTATATCAACAAAGATGAGGTAACCCTTAAAGATGCTAGTAAGTTCTGGGGAATGGTTACAGGAGACGCTGAAAAAGCTATCTATGAAGATATCGGTGAAGATAAACTAGAGTCTAGTATTATCGGACCTGCAGGTGAGAACCTAGTTAATTATGCTAGTATAATGCATATGCGGTCTAGAGCCAACGGCAGAAATGGCGGTGGTGCAGTAATGGGCAGCAAGAATCTAAAGGCTATTGTTGTGAAAAAAGCTCCGGCGGTTAAACCCTTCGATCCAACGGGTTTCAAGACACTAACTGGAAATATAAAAGAACGTATGGCAGCAAATGAAACAATTGTTGATCTTACGCTAAATGGTTCTGGTGGAGTTGTTGACGGCCATGGAGCAGAGGGCTTCCTCCCTTCATACAACTGGGATAAAGGCAATATAGATGGTTACGAAAAAATTGGTGGAAATGCCATAACTGAAACCATTCTAAAGAAAAGAGAAACTTGCTTTGCCTGCGCCATTCGGTGTAAGAGAGAAGTTGAGATACCAGGGAAAGTAGATATTGCATATGGAGGACCGGAGTACGAAACATTGGCTACCTTTGGTTCCTACTGTGGAGTAGACAACCTAGCAGATATATGTGAAGCAAACATGCTTTGTAATATGTATGGTATGGACACTATTTCTTGTGGAGCTACCATTGCATGGGCTATGGACGCTTACGAAAAAGGCCTTTTGACTAAAGAACTAACTGATGGAATTGAATTTACATTTGCCAATAGTGCAATCTTTAAAGATTTGATTCCCAAAATTGGGAACAAAGAACCTGGCATTGGAGAGCTCTTGGCCATGGGCAGCTACGAAGCAGCCAAAACATTAGGCTCTGAAGCAATGGAATTAGTAGTTACTAGTAAAAAGCAAGAATGGCCTGCCCACATGGTTCAGATGAAGCCAAACTTAGCAATTAACTATTCTGCCAATCCATTTGGAGCTGACCACCAATCCAGCGAGCATGATCCTGCCTTAATGGCACCAGAGGATGATCAGAACTGGCAATGGCCAAACATGCTAGAGACATTTGATAAGGTTGAAAGTTATGGAACTTTGAATGAAAATACAGCTAAGTTTGCAGGAGCCACACAAAAGTTTTACTCTATGATGGATACTTTATGTCTCTGCCAGTTTGCCTGGGGTCCTGCTTGGCAACTCTATGGTCCCAAGGAAGTATTGGACTATTGTAAGTATGGAGCAGGTTGGGATGCCACATTAGAAGAGTTGCAAGAAGTAGGGGAGCGTAGAATTAATATGATGCGACTCTTTAATGCAAAAATAGGTTTTGACCGCAAGGACGATAATTTGCCTAAGAAAGCCTTTCTTCCTATAGAATATGGTGAGGGCGAAGTTGCAAAGATTACCCCTGAAGACTACGAAGCTGCTTTAACAAATTACTATGAATATATGGGATGGGACCCAAAAACTGGAAACCCTAGCCCAGAAACTATTAAACGTTTAGGTTTGGAGTGGATTTAGTTGAAAATTACTGTTAATAAAAAAGAAAGAGAGTGGGAGGAGAATTCTCCTCTCACTCTCCTTATAGAAGAGAAGAAAATGAAAAGAGCTGCTGTATGGGTAAACGGGAGACAACTTTTGAATAAAGAAATACCCGATTACCTTCCCCAAGACGGAGATGACATAAAAATTCTTCGAATTGTAGGAGGAGGATGAGATGAAATTTGTTCACCGCTATGCGAAAAATCAAAGCACCATCTCTCAGGAGGAGTGCCTTCGCTTACAAAAAGCCAAGGTAGTTGTTGTGGGCTGTGGTGGCTTAGGTGGGCATATTATTGAGCACCTGGGACGTTTGGGTGTTGGCAATATAACTGCCATAGATGACGATGTTTTTGAAGAGACCAACCTTAACCGCCAACTCTTATCTACTGAAGTCTTGATTGGTAAAGCTAAAGCTGAAGAAGCCGTAGATAGAATGAAAGCAGTTAACTCGGAGGTTATGGCCAAAGGTATGGTCTGTCGCCTTACCCCTGAGAACGCCAAAGAAATCTTGGGAGATCACCATATTGTAATGGATGCCCTAGACAATATTGAAAGTCGCTTAGCACTTGAAGATGCTTGCCAAGAATTGGGGATTCCACTAATTCATGGCGCAATAGGTGGATGGTATGGACAAGTTGCCGTAATCATGCCAGGAAAGCCCTTGCTCCATAGCATTTATGGAGAAGCTGAGGACAAAGATCTTGAAGAAGAGCTGGGAAACCCATCCTTCACACCAGGTGTAATTGCAGGTATTCAAGTGGCTGAATGCATCAAAGTTCTACTTAATAAAGAGGAGACCTTAAAAGGTCGAATTTTAACAGTGGACTTAAAATGTTTAGAGTTTGATATTTTAGAGATTGATAAATAAGGACAGGGGGATTAGCAATGAAAAGTGGTAAAATCAGAAGAGAAAAAGCTGTTATTGTAGTAGTAGATATTCAAGAAAGACTTCTTCCTGCTATGAAAAATTCCGCGGATGTCACTAAAAAAGCCGCAATGCTTATCGAGGGGGGACGAATTCTTGATGTTCCAATATTGGTAACTGAACAGTATCCAAAGGGTTTGGGGAATACTGTAGCTGAGATCAAGGAAGCTCTAGGAGATTTCCAACCAATTGAAAAAACCTCATTCAGTATTATGGGTGAACCAAATTTTGTAGAAGCACTTAAAGAACTTAATCGGGAAGATATTATTATTTGCGGTATAGAATCCCACGTTTGTGTTGAGCAATCTGCCTTAGACTTTATAAATCAAGGTTACCGTGTGTATATTATGGAAGATGCCATAGGGTCTAGAAGCAATATAGACAAAAAATACGCAGGCCGTCGTATGGTGGAAGCTGGATGTGTGGGAACCACAGTAGAAGCGGCTTTATTTGAGATGGTTGGAGATGCAAAAGACCCATGCTTCAAAGCCATATCAAAATTGGTTAAATAGTGTTAAGTTTTATATATCCAAGAGAAGTTAGGAGATAAAATGGCCGATCAGTTTATTATATTCTTTGCGCTTTTGATGACCGGCTATCTATGTAGAAAAACAAATATAATTGACGATGGAATGAATAAGAGTATCAACAGTTTCATTATTTACGTTGCTTATCCATCTTTAATTTTAGGGCGGATAGGTTCATTAGAAATGGCTGAAGGTATCTTTTCAAACTTCATGATTACTCTTGGTATCTATACAGCCCTCTTCGTAGTTTATGGGCTTTATGCCCTTGGATATGTCAGCTTAAGGAAATTTCCCAAAGAGAAAAGAGCTGTTGGGGAATTCGCTATGATATCTCCAAACAATGGATTTATGGGATTCCCAATTGCCTTTGCCTTCTTTGGTGAAATAGGTCTTCTATACATGATCGCATGTAACCTTGCTTTAAACCTTATGTTTTTTAGCTACGGGATTCATCTAATGACACGTGATGAAGAAGGCTACACTATGGGATTTAAAGATGTTATGAAATCTCTTGTAAAGCTGATATTAAATCCAAACATTGTGGCGGCAGTTGTAGGCCTAATTATTTGCGGTAATAACATTATAATGCCAGCAACTGTAGTTACATATTTAGGTTTAGTTGGAGGAGTAGCAACACCAATGGCCATGATTTATATTGGGTCAACCTTAACCGGAAGTAATATTTTTAAAATAATAAAGAACAAAATAATTATTGAGATAGTAGTGAACAAGTTACTTATAATACCAGCTCTTACCTTGCTTATCCTTTTCTTTCTACCTATGGATCCTTTGATTAAAATAATATGTGTACTGTCTAGCGCCTTTCCTTGTGCTACCACCGTTCCTATATTTGCAGAGTTATATAACAACAAGAAAAGTGTGGCCAGTGAGTCTCTGTTTTTAAGCACCATCATATCCCTTGTCAGCTTGCCTTTAATAATTACAGTGTTAAAGTATTTATTCTAACAAAAATATACTCATAGCGATAATTACAAAATGCCATTACTAAATTAAGGGAGGTGTATTCATATGAAAAAAACGAAAATAGTATGTACGATTGGACCTGCTAGTGAGGACCGTGAAGTATTAAAAAAAATGATGCTTGGGGGAATGAATTCTGCAAGACTAAATTTTTCCCATGGTAACCGAGAAGAACATAAGATTAAAATGGACTTAATAAAAGAACTACGTGAAGAGTTGGGACTACATATCTCTATAATGCTAGACACAAAGGGAATAGAAATAAGAACAGGAACTTTTGGGGAAAAGACAGTTCAGTTATTTGAAGGCCAGAACTTCACGCTAACCACAGATCATGTTATAGGAACCAACGAGATCTGCAGCGTATCCTATAAGGGCCTACCAGAGGATGTAGATATTGGCGACCAATTATTAATAGATGACGGGTTAATAGGATTAACCGTTGATCAGATTCATGGTAACAATATCCTTTGTACTGTTAATAACTCTGGTGAAATCAAAGATTATAAGAGTATAAATGCTCCGGGGTCAAAATTGAACTTGCCTCTAATTACTGACAATGACAAAGAAGATATAGAATTTGGAATCGAGGAAGATATAGACTTTATTGCTGCATCTTTTGTTCGAAGAGCCTCAGATGTTGAAGAAATGAAGTCATTTCTAGAAGACAGAGGGGCCTCTCATATTAAAATCATCTCTAAGATTGAGAACAGAGAAGGGGTGGATAACCTTAAGGATATAATAGCTGTATCCGATGGAATTATGATAGCCCGAGGAGATTTAGGTGTGGAAATCCCTGCAGAACAGGTGCCTTTAATACAGAAAGAAATAATTAAACTCTGCAACATAGAAGGAAAACCAGTAATAACTGCCACCCAGATGCTAGACTCAATGATTCGTAATCCTAGACCTACTAGGGCAGAGGTTACAGATGTTGCAAATGCTGTTTTTGACGGGACAGATTCCATAATGCTTTCTGGTGAGACAGCCATTGGGAAATATCCAGTAGAAGCTGTCAATCAAATGGTAAAGATTGCGGTAACTACAGAAGAGGCCTTGAGAAATGAGAGATTTCTCAGGGAAAAAAGCATAACAAAAAACTTGAGCGTAACCAACGCTATCGGTCAGGCAACTTGCGCAAGCGCCCATGGACTAAGAGCAACAGCCATACTAACCCCAACATCTTCGGGATATACCGCAGCTGTTGTTTCTAGATTTAGGCCTAAAGCTCCCATTGTAGCATGTACAATATTAGATAGGGTAGCAAGGAGCCTCTCTATAAATTGGGGAGTGATTCCTCTTGTGGTAAAGCACCTAGAATCCGATGGGGAGATCTTTAAAGCTGCAATCGATGCTACTGTGGCAACAGGAATTATTAAAGATGGAGACCTAATAGTAATAACCGCTGGAGTTCCTGTTGGTGTAGGTGGAACTACAAATATGTTAAGGATTCACATTGTAGGGGCCGAGTTTTAAAAAACTAATCCAGAACATAATCTGATAATAGATCCCTGAATCCCATAGCTTCAGGGATAGTTTTTATGATATTATATGAAAAACAAAACCACCTACAAAATATTGAAGGTGGTTCGCATAATTGTGCTTTGGTACACCATCAGGGGGTCGAACCCTGGACACCCTGATTAAGAGTCAGGTGCTCTGCCAACTGAGCTAATGGTGCATACAATTTGTTTTTGACGCAATAAGAATTCTACCAGTTAGATTTAACCTTGTCAATAGAAAATAAAAAATCCCGTCATGCCGTCGGGGTATAATTCACGCCCTATCAATAGATAGGTGGGTTATCTGTTCTCAACATCTGCCATCCACTCGAAGGTGGCTCGGCATCAGCAGTCGAAACTCGAAGTCCCGAAGAATTAGTTGTAGGTTGAATTATAATTCCCAACGAGCAATTCAGGATACTTGTATTATATCACAGCACTTTTTTCTTAGCAACTTTGCATGTGGAATTTTTATGGGATTGCGGCTAATGTTGTTAGAAAATAAGCATTTTTCATTGCCATGTACCTCATATGGTTGTATAATATATTGATATAATAAAACATAAATTCAGCAGCTACACTCCAAGCTAGTATATATACGATATACCAGCTGTGTTAAGACACGAGAAGATTGAGGAGAAGAGGAGCAAGGTTAATGATTGAGAACATAACAATCAATATTTGGATGATCCTTGCGGTGATTCTATCTATTGGGATGATTGCTATTTTAGTGTTCTCTATTTACCGTGGAATTAATAGATGCAACCTTAGAATTGATAATCAGGGGGGCAGTCTTCAAAGAATTGACAGTCGAATCGATAATATAAACAACGAAATAACAAACATTAAGATTGACCAAGCTAATGTAAAAGCCATCCAACTTATAAAGGATGAGGATAGCAAAAAGCAACCTGCTCCAGCACCTATTCATATATATCAACAGGCTCCTCCTCAGCAGTATCCTTATACGCCGGCACAATTAGCACCGTCAATACCTCAAACCCAGGTGTATCCTTATATGCAGCAGGCGCCCCAGCAACAACAGCCTCAACAGCAAGTTCAACCACAGGCGCCTCAGCAGGAACCTGTAGCACAATACTATGCACCAGAAACAGTTGAGATACGAAGGCAGCAATCAATACCCCAAGAAGAGCAGCCACAAGTTCAATATCCTAGGCCAGAACTTGTGAAGCCAGAAAAGCCTGAACCCGTGCTACAACAAGAATCCCAAAGAGTTCAGCAAAGGAAATCGCAATCCACATCACAACAAGAGCCGCAAATAGCTCCCCAAAGGGCGCAAGACACAGCAGGAATTAAAGCTCCAATCTATCATCAAACCAGAATGCCAGAAGTAGGGTTTACGGAGTTCCAGCTTCCTGAAGAGTGTGATTTCGACGAAGATAACACTTATATGCAAAGACCTGAAGCAGTGGTGGATATAAGAAGAGAAGCACGACCAGAAACGCGACCTGCTATAAGGCTAGAAAAAGAACCTAAAGCAGATACAATAACAGAGAATAGGCCTCAATCAAGGCCAACGATTATTCCCACGAATGAGAACATTGTTCCATCAAAATTCAACTCCTTGAATGATGGGATTTCAAGAACAGGGAAACGATACTCAGAAGCAGAAATAGCTAATAGAATTCTTGATTAGGAGAAGGAGGAAGATTTATGTATTGCAGTAATTGTGGAAGCCAGATAAAAGAAACAGACATCTTTTGCAGTAAATGCGGCCATAAACAGGGTAGTGAAATCAAGACCAAAGAATCTCCTAAAGAAGAAGTTATTTTTAATACTCCTTCACAAAAAGAGAAAGGCATATCCTTCGTAGAGGCAGAGGAAGAAAGTCCTTGGGATAACTGGGATAACAAAGGGACAAAAAGCGAAAGAAAAAGTGAACCCGCTTTCCGGGCACCCAACGAAGCCCACGAATCAGTAAATAACGCAAGAAAACCAGATGTAGAAGATTTTGTGTGGAATGTACATGACTTTCCAGAGCCTGGTCCAAAGCCAGTAGAAGATATTGACTTCAGTTGGGACGAAGAGGTAAAACCACGTAGTGAAAGATTCACTCGACCTATAACACCGCCAAGAGATGAGTTCGAAGGGGACAGCAAGTTCCATACCTACAACAAAACCAGAGAAGAATTTCAAGAACTACTTGATAAACAATATATAAGACAAAACAAAGAACCTGAGCAACCATTA
Source organism: uncultured Oscillospiraceae bacterium (assembly GCA_964383845.1). GTDB lineage: Bacteria > Bacillota > Clostridia > Peptostreptococcales > Anaerovoracaceae > JAAZGD01. The sequence continues at coordinate 22,336 of CAYLIF010000004.1, read as the reverse complement.
CAAAGAGAGCCTCGAGAATATTCTTCATATGATTCAGCAGATCATATTGGAATCATAGATAAACCACAATCAGCAGATCATATTGGAATCATAGATAAGCCACAAGAAGAAGGCTCGGAATATTATAAGCCTTGGGAACATGATCAAAGAGAAGATTTTGACATAGAAAAGACTCAGTTCTTTGAAAATCAAGAAGTTGAGGAAGCACCAACTATTCCAACCAAGAACACTAGAGCGCCAAGCATTCCGCCAGAGCACACAGATTCTCATGAACCCTTACCAGTAGCGGATGTTATGGACAGCGAAATGCCTACTCAAGTTAACCTTAAAATACCAGAACCGGCAGAAGATGCAGACATGGACAAGGCACAGGAACTAGCTGCCGCTGCAACTGAGCTTCCCACCCCTGGCATAGATGAAAGATTGGCAAAACTTTGGGATTCAGATACTGCTCCTGTTCCCGTAGCTTACTTAGGACTAGGTGGCAAATCAATCGGTTCAAAGAAAACAAAGTTGGATGATTCGGAAGTAGGGGAAGAACCTCTAGAGGATAAAGAGTTAAAAGATCAAATTGATACGGAAGCACCACCATCACCATATGACCCTTTAAATGATGTCTATGAAAATGAAGATGCAAAAGATGGAAAAAAAGGTGGTTTTTTCGGTAAATTCATAATTGCAATTATAATAATAATACTAATTATAGAAGGCAGCATACTAGGTCTAAGGAACTTTGCTCCTGAGAGCGAAGCAACGGCAAAGGCAAATCAAGTAATACTAACAATACAAAGTTGGGTAGAAGATACTTTTTTTGATAAAAAATAGGCGAACTATAGCTACAGAATTTTTATGGAGGATTAATCATGTCAACCAGATCAAATTATCCCAGAGAAGAAATCATCTCAGGTAACCGTGGTTTTTCTACTGCTCGTACTACTATTGAAACTGCCTTTTACGGAAACAACGTAGAGAATATGGTGGACCTGAAGAAAGCCTACGAAATGGCAAAAAACTCCCCAGGAACCATTGAAACTGACATGCCGGTTTTTGAACCCGAAAAAATTGGTCTTCCTGATGGAGCAAAGATTTTACTTTTCAATGATGGAGCAATTATTGGACGGTTTGCAGGAGCTCGAGTTATTTTGGGAGAAGTGGGTGTAGATGAGGCGGTATTATTCCAGGTTCTAAGAGAGGCCGCATATAATACTCGCTACAAAAAAATGTATCATACCCAAAGTTATATAGGATTGGATGAAGATTTCATAACCAAGGCCCATCTATTAATTCCTGAGGGCTATGAAAACACTATGTACAACTGGCTACTGAATTTTCAATATCTTAACAAGTTCTATGATGATATGTTCAAAAATTCTAAACCAATAGGTGATGAGCCAGATATATTCATTTTGTCAGATCCTGATTTTTTCCATCCTAGTTTTCCCGATGGATTGGCTTTCTTTGATCCTGAGCATAACTGTGCCTGCCTACTAGGCATGCGTTATTTTGGAGAACATAAAAAAGGTACACTCACATTGGCTTGGAGTATTGCCAATCGTAATGGATATGCATCTTGCCACGGTGGTTTAAAGCGCTGCCTTCGAAAAGATGGAGAAGCTCACGTTCTTGGTGTTTTTGGCTTGTCTGGCTCAGGGAAATCTACATTAACCCATGCCAAACATGATGGCAAATATGACGTTACAGTTCTTCATGATGATGCCTATATTATCTCAAGTGAGGATGGCAGCTCCGTTGCATTAGAACCTTCATACTTTGATAAAACTCAGGACTACCCACTTTCATCGCCAGATAACAAATTTTTGATTACGGCACAAAATGTTGGGGCAACCATAGATAATCAAGGCAAAATGGTGTTGGTTACTGAAGATATTCGAAACGGTAATGGCAGAGCCATAAAGTCAAAATTGTGGGCTGCAAACCGAGTTGATAAAATGGAAGACCCAATCAATTCAATTCTATGGTTAATGAAAGATAAGTCATTACCACCTGTTTTGAAAATTGAAGATCCAGTTCTGGCATCAGTAATGGGAGCATGCTTGGCGACAAAGCGTACTTCTGCAGAACGTCTAGCTGAAGGTGTTGATATTAACGCCTTGGTATTTGAGCCATATGCAAATCCATTCAGAACATACGCACTAAAGCAGGACTATGAGAAGTTTAAAACACTTTTTGAAGAACGAGGAGTTGCGAATTACATTATTAATACTGGGTACTTTATGGAGAAGAAAATTCCCAAAGAAGTAACCATTAGTATTTTGGAAATTATTATTGATGGGACCGGAGTTTTTAAAGAATTCGGACCTTTATCAAGAATAAAAACCATGGATATAGAAGGGTTCTTGCCGGACTTTTCGGGGAAGGAGTATATTGACGTTTTAAGAGCGGGCATGGAGGGTAGAATAAACTATCTGGAAAGTCTCAAAACGGCTAAAGGTGGTAGAGACGCACTGCCTGAAGAGGCAGAAGATATTATTAAAGAGTTAGTTCAAAAGTTAAAATAAGGGAGGCAGAGATTTGAAAGCAAAGAAAAAAGGAATTGGATTAAAGGGGATACTCTTGCTAGTACTAGTAATAGTCGGCTTGTTTATTGCCTTAATCGGATTCATAACGGACCTTTTATGGTTCAGAGAATTAGGATACCTTAGTGTATTCTTTAAGCAACTAGTTACCCAGCTGCAAATAGGAATACCGATATTTGTGGTTCTAACAGTAGTAACCATGATTTTCTTGAGAGTTTTAAAGAAGGGTTATTATAAAAAAGTAGAGTCTAACGAAGTGGTAAACGAGAGAAGATTAGGACAGTTTACATTCTTAATTTCCATCGGATTTGCTGCACTTGCTGGATTCATGGCGGCTAAGGCATTGTGGTTTGAAGCCTTGAAATTTGGTAATGCTACAGATTTTAGTATCACTGATCCTTTGTTCAATATGGACATTTCATTTTATGTTTTCAAACTAGCATTTATTGAACAGTTAAACACCTTGGTAATAGGCCTTGTAATAGGATATGTAGTTATCAGTGTAATTTACTATTCTCTATTGCTTAGTATGCGTACACCACAAATGTACGAAACTCCAGGTGAAGCAGATGATTTCGATGGCGAAGATGCTTTTGGCAGCTCTGCTGATGATACTATCAATAGAGGACCAAAAGGCTTTGGAAACATAAACGATATGTTTGAAAACTTAGGAAAGCAGTTCCGTGGCGGTGGGAATATTCGCCAACCAAGACAACCTAAGAAGCAGTTTGACGACTCCAATTTCAATCAGTTATTGGGAATCGCTCAGAAAGAACTGATAATTTTGGGAGCAATATTTTTCATAATGCTTGCAGTTAACTTCTTCCTTAAGCAATATGGATTGTTGTACTCAAGCATAGGGGCTGTATACGGGGCAGGATTTACTGACGTAAATGTGACTCTTTGGATGTACCGTATACTAATTGCATTGTCATTGGTTTCTGCTGTTACCTTTGCCATAGGAATTAGCAAAAAGAAATTCAAGACAATCCTACTTGTTCCTGTAATTATGATAGTTGTGGGAGCATTAGGAACAGGTGCAGGAACATTGGTACAAAACCTTGTTGTATCTCCTGATGAAATCAACAAGGAAATGCAGTATTTGAACCATAATATTGCGTATACTCAGTTTGCCTATGATCTTGATAAGGTTGACATTAAACCTTTTGCTGCATCCAATACCCTTACAAATGAGGATATTGCAAACAATGCGGAGACCATATCGAATATCCGTATCAACGATTACGAGCCAGCAAAAAAATTCTACAACCAGACTCAAAGTATTAGACTCTACTATACATTTAATGACGTAGACGTAGACAGATATATTATAGACGGTGATTACACACAAACCTTCCTATCTGCTCGTGAGATTGACGAAACATTAATAAGTCAAACATGGCTTAACCAACATATCAAATATACTCACGGATATGGAATCACACTTTCAAGAGTAGATCAGGTAACAGCTTCAGGACAGCCAGACATGCTTATTGCAAGCATACCTCCAGTGTCTCAGATTCCCGAAATTCAAATAGAACGTCCAGAACTCTATTTTGGTGAGTTAACCAATAATTATATTTTAGTTGGTACTGACGAAGAAGAGTTTGACTACCCTGATGGAGACATCAATAAATATTCTAGGTACGAAGGAGACGCTGGAATCCAACTAGGTTTCCTAAACCGTCTTATGTTTGCAGTAAGAGAACAAAGTTTGAAGCTTCTTGTATCTACAAATATAGATAGCGACTCCAGAATCGTAATCAATAGAAACATTTTAACTCGAGTTAAGACAATTATGCCTTACCTTGCATATGAAAATGATCCATACGTAGTAGTTATTGATGGCAAACTAAAATGGATTATAGATGCCTATACTACCAGTAACATGTACCCTTATTCAGAGCCTTATGCGGAAGGGACAGGAGTTAACTACATCAGAAACTCTGTAAAGGTAGTTATTGATGCTTACGATGGAACAACAACCTATTACTTAGTAGATGACAAAGATCCTATTGCAAATACATTTATGAATATCTATCCTAAACTATTCAAGCCTTTCAATGAAATGCCTGAAGAAGTAAGGGCTCACATTAGATATCCAAGCACTATGTTGAACATTCAGTCCAGCGTATATGCTAGATACCACATGAGCGATGTTCGTGTTTTCTACCAAGGAGAAGACCTTTGGGACATAGCAAGAGAAATCTATGGAACAACTGAAACAATTATGACACCAACCTACTACATTATGAAACTTCCAGGAGAAGAAAAGGCTGAATTTGTAAATACCATTGCCTATACTCCCAAGAACAAGAAAAACATGATGGGTCTCTTGGTTGCCAGAAATGATGGAGAATTCTATGGAGATTTAGTTCTTTATCAATTACCTAAGGACAAAATCATTTATGGCCCAATGCAGATCGAAGCACAAATAGACCAAAGACCAGAAATTTCTAAGGAGTTCTCGCTTTGGAACTCTTCAGGGTCAAGCTATATTCGTGGGAACCTCTTCATAATACCAATTGAAGATTCCCTAATCTATGTTGAACCTGTGTATCTTGAAGCTACTAACTCTTCATTGCCAGAGGTTAAGCGAGTTATCGTTGCCTACGGAGATAGAATTGCTTATGAAGAGACGTTAACCCAAGCTCTTGAGTCACTGTTTGGCGCAACTGGTGAGGGTGACAAAAATGAAGATGGTACTCCTGATGACAACGGTGTCAGTGTAGACCTAACTCAGGCAGACCTGATATTGAAGGCTGCTGCTGCTTATGAAAATGCTATAGCTGCCCAGAGAGATGGTAGATGGGCTGATTATGGAATTTACATGGAGCGATTACAAAAGTATCTAGACGCATTATCTAGCCTTGCAGCAAATGAAGCAAGCGCAGATGTTCCTCTTGATATATTAGAAGATTTAGTAGAACTAGAAGAATTAGAGTAATGCTCGAAAAGATATGTTAAACTGTAGCGGGCGCAGCTTTGCGCCCGCTATACTATTAAAAGGAAGGAACACTAATATGCTAGAGTATGATTTTGAAAAAATGCTCTTTACGATTCCCGCGAATTTCCATTCAAAAGAGGACATTATCAATATCCTTAAGGAGCACCCCGAAGTTCGTTTTATAAGTTTGGTTGGATTGGACATCGGTGGACATGACACGGACGAGAAAATTCCCGTTGCTCTTTTTATTGAGGATATTGATAAGGTTCTGGCTTATGGAGTTCAAACGGATGGATCAAGTGTTCACTTGCCTGGAATTGCAGACCTACATAATGCCAAGGTAGATATTGTTCCTGACCTTTCAGTGAACTGGTATGTAGACCACAACTTTATTCACAAGGATATTAAAACTGGACTTCCTGTTGGAACACTTAGGATACCTTCTTTTTTGATACATAACGATACATCGGACGTTGGCTCCCGAGTAATCCTAAGAGACATGGTAAAAAACTTTAAAAACGACCTACTTGAGCTTATGGCTGACCACCCCTATGCCCTTGATGCAGTTGGGATAGATAGCATTTCAGATATCTCTGACATCGAGCTTACATGCGCAACTGAACTTGAGTTTTGGGTAAAGACTCCGGATGATAAGGCTGATAGAGAGCAACTTACCACGGCTCAGTCTATGAAGGAGCAGTACTGGAAAAGAACAATAGGGCCAGTTAGAAGTGCACTTGAACGATCGATTTTACTCCTAGACCACTATGGATTTGGAGTTGAAATGGGCCACAAAGAGGTTGGTGGCGTTAAGGCTAAAATGGGCAACAGCGGCAATTACGACCACATTATGGAACAATTAGAGATAGACTGGAAGTACTCAAATGCACTACAAGCTGCAGATAATGAAAACCACATTAAATATGTTATAAAAGATATTTTCACTCTTCATGGCCTAGATGTAACATTTATGGCTAAACCAATTGAAGGTGTTGCAGGATCTGGAGAACATACACATATGGGCATTGCTGCAATTATGAAGGATGGAAATAGGATTAACCTATTTTCACCTAAGAATGGAGACAAGCAGTTTTTAAGCCCTGTAGGCTATGGTGCTTTAATGGGTATTTTGAAAAACTATGAGGTAATCAATCCCTTCGTAAGCTCTTCAAATGATGCCTTTAATAGATTAAAGCCCGGATATGAAGCCCCAGTTTGTATAGTTAGTTCCTTGGGACATACAGTTGAACTTCCATCCAGAAATAGAACTGTCTTAATTGGGCTAGTTAGAGACCCAAGAAATCCACTATCTACAAGGTTTGAACTGAGAGCTCCAAATCCTAAAAGCAACACATATTTAGTGATCTCATCCACCTATATGGCCATGCTTGACGGGATAAAGGTAGCCTTGGAAGAAGGAAAGACAGCAAAAGAACTGGAGGCATCTTTAAGTAAAAAGTATGGTGATGATGACTTTTACCTTGAAAAAAATCGTGCCTATCGAAGTGAAAAAGATGTTTTTGATCAATATACACAAGAAGAAAGAGATCGATATTACGGAATCGCACCTAGAACTGTTTGGGAAAATGTCCAAGCTTTCCATAAGTATCCAGAAAAACTAAAAATCTTTATGCGGGATGATGTTATGCCTAAAACCACACTGGACTCCTATGAACAAGCCATACTGGGAGTGTGGGAAAGGGAACTCCATAAAAGGATAATCCCAGGGACCATGGACCTGGTAAGAGATTGCAAAAAACTTCATGATGAAAATGATTGCGCTGATATTGATGAAGTGAACTGGAAAAGCATTCATGAAAAAAGGATTTACCTTGGACAGGACACTTTGAAAGACCTTTGCCTGCTTACAAGAATAAAAGAAGCTTTAGATACTGGAGATCAGAAAACCGCCAGTGATTTACAAATAGAAATGCAAGATGTTGTAGAAGCGCTGGTAAATGAATATATTATATACAAAAAGAACTTATTGTGTATAAAGAACACATCTTGTTAAATAATGTAGCTGTAGTTGGGAGAGGAAGAAGCAATGCTGGATATAAGAAGAATTAGAGAAAATTATCAGGGAGTTAAGGAAGCCGTCGAATCTCGTATGAATGGATCTTTTGGGATTGAAAATATTTTATCCTTAGATGAAAAGCGGAGGGCTATTCTTGCTGAAGTTGAGTCACTGAAGCACAAGCAAGGCATGGATTCAAAACAGATACCAGTTCTAAAAAAAGAAGGCAAAGACACCTCTGCCTTAATGAAAGAGATGAAAGCTTTAGCCAATCGAATAAAGGAATTGGATCCTCAAGTCACACTAATAGAGGAAGAAATCTATAAGGCTTTGCTTAATATCCCTAACACCCCTAACCCTTCAGTTCCTTTGGGTAAGGATGACAGCGACAACCAAGAGATAAGGACGTGGGGTCAACCAAGATCCTTTGACTTTGAAGAAAAAGCCCATTGGGATATAGGATCTGATTTAGATGTTTTAGACTTTGAGAGGGCTGCCAAAGTAACAGGGGCACGTTTTACAGTTTATAAAGGAATGGGAGCAAAACTAGAAAGATCCTTGATAAACTATATGCTGAACCTTCATACTGAAGAGCACGGCTACACTGAAATCCTTCCTCCTTTCATGGTAAATCGGAGCTCAATGACGGGGACTGGCCAACTTCCTAAGTTTGAAGATGATATGTTCTGGCTCCCTGCAAAGGACTTTTTTTTAGTGCCAACAGCAGAGGTCCCTTTAACCAACTTACATGGAAATGAGATATTAGAAGAAGAAAATCTTCCCATCTATTATACTGCCTATACTCCTTGTTTCCGCAAAGAAGCAGGATCTGCAGGGAGAGATACAAGAGGTTTAATCAGGCAGCATCAGTTTAACAAAGTTGAGTTGGTGAAATTTGTAGATCCCAAAAAGTCTTATGAAGAGCTAGAGGCTTTAACCTTGGCGGCAGAAGAGGTGCTAAAACGTTTACAGCTTCCCTACCGAGTTGTTAAATTAGCCACTGGAGATTTAGGATTTTCATCTGCCATGACTTATGATTTAGAGGTCTGGATGCCTAGCTACCAAAGGTATGTGGAGATTTCGTCCTGCTCCAACTTCGAAAGCTATCAAGCGCGTAGGGCTAACATTCGATTTAGGCCAGATGGAGGAGGAAAACCAGAATTCATCCATACTCTTAATGGCTCGGGTCTTGCAGTTGGCAGAACTGTGGCAGCTATTTTAGAAAACTACCAAGAAAAAGATGGTTCGGTGACTATTCCGGATGTGCTGAGACCCCTTATGGGAAAAGATAGGATTACAAAATGAAAAAAGAATATACAGTAGCCCTCTTTAATGAAGATTATGACCATATCGAGGAGTTGATACGTAGAGGAAGAATGAGAAGATACTTTCAAGGTCCTCCTAAATGGCACCAACGAGAAAGTGTTGGTGTTATTTTTGGGGGTGTTTTAAGTTTGGCTTTCGGACTATTTATTCCAATATTACTAGCGAACTCCGGATTAAATCCTATGGGACTTAAAGCTGCATCCTTTGTATTAATTCTGGGTGGCACCATCCTATTAGTCAAAGGATATTTGGAGGCTAACAAAGATTATAAAAAAGAATATGATGAAATTCCTGATGAAGAATGGGAACAATGTTTTGCCTATGACGCTCAAGGAATGAAAATAAAAGCAAAAAAACTTCTTTCTGAAAAGCTGGATAATTTCATTAATGGGGTGGAGTCTGTTGAAGACCTTGAAACCATTTTTGTTTCAGGTGTGGATGACTGGGCAGCAAATCCTAATTTACCAATGTTAATGACTATGGGAGCTGATGGGATAATTAGACCTTCTAATCTAGGAATTATGATTATATTCCTTGGGAAAGAACATTTTTATGTTTACCAAAGCAGCTACAATATGCGTAGTGGAAGCATCCGAAGAGAGTATGCATATACTTGCTCTTATGATGATTTTTTAGGAGCAGAGATTAGAGAAGGAGAAAAGAAAACCATTGTAACCGATAAGAAAATTGTAACCCATCGAGTTTTAGAGTTTGCTCTTCTTTTCCAAAAGGAAGAAGAAGAAGAACTATCTATTGTGATATCGGATATAGATACTGAAGAAGGCACTGGTGGAAAATTCGATATCTCAAATAGCGAAAAAGCCCTTGAGAGGATGAATCAAGTTTTCGCAGAGAAAAGCAAAAAACTAGTACACGAAGAAAGCGAAATTACGGAAAGCTAAGATTATATCGGAATAAGTTATAACTGTAATTGTATTTACGAGGAGGAAGGCACTTGATTATTATCGGAATTATTTTTGCTCTTTATTTAGGAGTAATGGTTTTTATTGGTGTTAAAAACTACAGCAGTACTGACAGCATGTCAGACTACATTCTAGGTGGAAGAAAGCTAAACAGCTGGGTGGCAGCCATGTCAGCCCAAGCATCAGACATGTCAGGATGGCTATTATTAGGGCTTCCAGGAACGGCTTATGTGCTTTATGCTGGAACATCTGAAGCTATTTGGACAGCTGTAGGTTTGTGGATAGGCACTTATTTAAATTGGCTCTTTGTTGCCAAAAGACTTAGAAGCTACACACAGGTGGCATCAGACGCATTAACTTTACCAGACTTTTTTGAGAAACGTTTTATGGACGACAAACATATTTTGCGGTCTATCTCAGCTATTTTTATAGTCATATTCTTCTTGGTGTACACATCTGCTCAGTTTGCAGCGGGTGGTAAATTATTCGCTACTATATTTGGCATTCCCTATGTTGGCGGAATGGTTATTGGAGCAATTATTATTCTGGCCTACACTGCCCTTGGTGGTTTTACAGCGGTGTGTTGGACAGACACTATACAGGGAACTATAATGTTTTTCGCCCTTATAATAGTCCCAGTTGTTGCAGTTATGAATATGGGAGGAATTGAGGCCCTTCAAGTTAGGCTTTCAGCCCTAACTCCTGAGACTCTAGGCTTCTTTCCTGAAATCGATGGTAAAGTAAACACACTTTTGCTGGCTTCTTCCCTTGGTTGGGGTTTAGGATACTTTGGCCAACCTCATATTTTGGCAAGATTTATGGGAATCGATTCTCCTGATTCAGTTCAAAAATCAAGAGTGATAGCTATGGTTTGGGTTACAGCTACATTAAGCTGTGCCATCTTGATTGGTATAATAGGAAAGGCCATGATGCCGGATCTGGCAGACTCTGAAACAGTATTTATGAATATGCTTACCACTATGTTCCATCCTGTAATAGCAGGAATACTTATGACGGCGATATTGGCAGCCATAATGAGTACAGCATCCTCACAGTTGCTAGTATCTGCATCTTCAGTTTCCAAAGATCTTTTTGCAACCATATTGAAAGTGGATGACAACAATCCAATGTTAGTATGGGCATCTAGATTGACAGTAGCTATGATTGCTGTAATAGCAATGATAATAGCGATTAATCCAGCAAGCTCAGTATTTGGACTAGTATCAATGGCTTGGGGAGGATTTGGTTCTGCCTTTGGTCCTATAATCATATTCTCATTATTCTGGAGAAGAATGACTAGGCATGGGGCAATAGCGGGTATGATTGCTGGAGGACTAGTAGATATTTTTTGGTTTTATTCCAGTGGTGGAATCTTTGAAATTTATGAGATTATTCCCGGCTTTCTAGTAGGCTCTATAGTGATAGTTCTAGTAAGTTTAATGGGCAAACCTCATGAAGACATGTTAAAAGATTTCGATAGGGTAAAGAGTGGACTGTAGATATGAAACTACCTGAATTTACATCATTTTTGCTAAAGCATGCACAAGAACATCCCCTATCATTTCATATGCCTGGGCACAAAGGCTCTGAACTATATCGCGCTTTAGGTTATGGAGATTTTTTAGACAACATTATGGCCTGCGATATAACGGAGATTCCTGGGGCAGACAATATGTTTCAGGCGGAAGGCGTTATAGAAGATATTATGAAAAGGTATGCTGGTCTTTATGAAGTAGAGAAGAGCTATCTTTTAATAAACGGAACCAGTGGGGGGCTTATTGCCTCCCTTTTGGCTACAGTTCCAAAGGGTGGAACTGTTATTATGGCGAGAAATTCTCATAAGTCTATTTTCAACGCCTTGACTCTAGGAGATATAACTCCTGTATATGCTTATCCTAGCACCCTAGAGGAATATGGTATTGCTGGGCCAATTTTGCCTAGGGAAATCAAGAGACTTTTAAAGGAACACCCAGAAGCCTCGGCAGTAGTTTTACCAAGCCCTAACTATTATGGCTTTTGTTCTGATATTGAAGCCATCGCCAAGGAAGTCCATAAGCAAGAAAAAGTATTGATAGTAGATCAAGCCCATGGAGCTCATTTAAAATTTTTCTCAAGATTTGCGCCTCAAACTAGTGTGGATGGTTCATTTATGCCTGTTTGCGCTGAAGATAAAGGGGCAGACTTGGTTGTCAATAGCACACATAAAACCCTGGCTTCTTTCACACAAAGCGCGGTGCTTAACTGTAATTCTTCAAGGGTGGATTTAGACGTCTTAGAAGACAAACTTCAGATGATACAAAGTACAAGCCCGTCCTATCTCTTAATGGCATCTCTGGATATCAATGCAAATATTTTAGAAAATCACGGAGCCATGTTGATGAAAGAGTGGGCAGAAAACCTTGTGAATTTTTATGGTTGGGGCAAAACTGTGACTGGTTTAAAGATGATTATGCCTGATGGTAGCTTTGACTTTACAAAACTGAATTTAGACTTCAGCGACCATGGTTACTCTGGCCGGGGTCTGGAAGATGCTCTTAACAAAATGAACATATATCCAGAACTTAATTCCGGAGACCTACTTATGTTTATGACGGGAATTGGAAATTCAAATAAGGACTATTATAAATTGACAGGGGCTTTAAAAGACCTTCCTCTGTTAGAAAAAGCTAGCGCTCAAGAAAAGAGGGATTTGAAAAAGGCTTTGAGTTTTGACGGGCAAAATCCCCCAGAGAGAAAACCGGTACCGGTAAAATCCGTGAAGATTCCTTTAGCTTTAGCGGCAGGAAAAACTTGTGCTCAAAGTATTATCCCTTATCCACCAGGGATTCCTTTAGTTTGCCCCGGAGAAGTAATAACCCAAGAGGCAATTGAAATAGCCAGCGATCTTAGGCAGGCCGGTGAGAAAGTCATGGGGATAACAGCCAAAGGAGAGGTTTTCGTAGGTAACGATGAATAAATCTCAAGAACCTTCAATTTCTAGAAATGAAGAAGAGGTTATTATTAAAACTCAA
>CAYLIF010000004.1:0-9475 GCA_964383845.1 uncultured Oscillospiraceae bacterium | reverse complement strand
CAGGCTAGAGCCTTGGGGATTCCAGTTTCAGAACACATAGATAGTGAAGTGGTTATCAACAAGAGGGCTAAGAGCCGTTTTGGATGCTGCAAAGAGATTCAGACCCCTACTCTGAGGTCCCAAGATAGAGACGGAGAGGGAAAAAATAATGAGATTCGATATACAATAGAAATTTCAAAAGCTTTACTTGAAGCCCCTACCCAATCAATCAAGGAAGTTCTTGCTCATGAGGTTCTACATACAACTCCAGATGGAGATAAACATACCGGTATCTGGAAGAAGTATGCCGCCATAATGAACCAAAGTTATGGCTACCATATAAAAAGAACCCTTTCACCGGAGGCTCTAGGAGTTAACCTGTCAAAAGTGAAAGCTCCTGCAAAGTATCTTATAATTTGTAAAAAATGTGGAATGGTACAAGAGCGTAGCAGGGTAAGCCGAGTAATAAAACAGCCTTCATTATATCGCTGCAAGTGTGGGGGAAAACTAAAAATACAACACAAGGAATGATCAGCCCTTCTTTAGTTCCTAGTCCCGACTGCCAAGATTGTATTAGCAATCATAATAGTTGTGAATTTTGTGGTGTTAAGTATAGACCTGTATATAGGGGAGAGAGATGAAAATAAGGTTTTTACCAAAGAGCAAGGTCGCTAGTATTAAATTGGGAATGACCATACTAGATGCTGCAGTTTTATCAGGTATTGATATAGATGGCAACTGTGCCAGCGCCGGAACTTGTGGAAAATGTAAGGTTAAGGTTATTGAAGGAAACGACAATAATCTTGATGATGCAGAAAAAAAGATGCTAACTAAAAAAGAAATATCAGAAGGCTATAGATTAGCCTGTAGATGTGAGCCGAACTCTGATATGGTGGTAGAGTTAGCAATGACGGACACGGCTATTAATAGAAAGACGAAACTATTTAAATTGCCTGATTGGTTTACTTATGAAAGCCACCATAGAAAAGGATTTGGAATAGCTTTTGATATTGGAACCACAACAGTAGTGGCAATGCTATGGAACTATGAAACCGGAGAACTAGTGGACATCAAGGCTATCTCTAATCCCCAAGGGGCTTATGGAGCAGATGTAATATCAAGAATAATGTATGCTGGGGACAGTGCTGGAAACCTAGATAATATAAAGAGAAAAATAATAGATTGTATAAACCACTGTATAGAAGAGTTTACCGAAACGAATAATATTGATTACAATGATATTTCCATGATTACCGTTGTTGGGAACACTACCATGAGCCACATATTTGCTGGAGTGGATCCAAGAAGTTTAGCAATAGCACCATTTACGCCAGTTTTTTTAGACGGCAAGAATCATCTGGCTAAGACTTTTGGTGTCAATGCAGGAGAAAAAACAAGGCTATACCTTTTACCTAATTTAGCGGGCCATGTTGGGTCTGACATTACTGCAGGAATACTAGCTACAAATATCTTAAATGAGAATAGGAAAGAACTTCTTGTAGATATAGGAACAAATGGAGAAATAGTACTTGTAGCAAAAGGTCGCGCTATTACATGCTCTACGGCAGCAGGACCAGCCTTTGAGGGAGCTAGCATCTTTAAAGGTATGAGGGCGGCAGCGGGAGCTATTGAGGAAGTGTATATTGATAAAAACAAAGTAGATATTGTGGTTATTGATAATTCAAAACCTGTGGGAATTTGCGGCTCTGGAATAATAGATGCTGTAGCACAACTGCTTGTAAATGGGATAGTGGACTCTACAGGTAGGTTTCTTAAAAAAGAGACCCTAATTGAAAATGGGTTTTCCCCCAATATAGCTGATAGGCTTAGAAGAAATGACCGTGTGGTTGAATTTGTACTTGCTTATGTTAATGGAAGTGACGATATAGTGATCACTCAAAAAGACATAAGAGAAGTCCAACTTGCAAAGGGAGCAATATTTGCAGGAATAAGCATATTAATGAAGAGCCTTGATCTACAATCAGCTGACCTTGATAGGATTAGTCTTGCGGGAGCTTTTGGTAATTATATAAACAAGGAAAGCGCACTTGCAATAGGACTTTTACCTAAAGTGGATTTAGAAAAAATAGTTTCTGTTGGCAATGCAGCCGGAGTTGGGGCAAGTATTGGACTATTATCCAACAGCATGGAGAGAGATGTAAAAGAAATAAGCGAAAAGATTGAACACATTGAATTATCAACATATGAAGGCTTCCAAGATATATACTTTAGTGCAATGAACTTTTAATAGAAAGGACGAAAATGAAAAACATATATTTATTAACAGGCTTTTTGGGGGCAGGAAAAACCACACTACTTAAAGCCTTATTAAAATCCTATGAGGACCATAAAATAGGTGTAATAGTAAATGAGTTTGGGGAGATAGATGTTGATGCCAAGTTAGTTGAAAGAGCAGGAATAAGTATGGCCGAGCTTACTAATGGGTCTATTTTCTGCGCATGTATTCAAGACAAATTCGTAGAAAGTCTTATACAAATGTGCAATACGGATATTGAGTATCTGTTTATAGAGGCTTCTGGTTTAGCAGATCCTGCAAATATGGGGCAAATCTTCGAAAGTATTAGGAATAAAATCAAAGGTGACTGTGTATTAAGGGGATCAATATGCGTAACAGATGCCCAGACATTTTTAACCTTATATGACATCTTGCCAGCATTGGAATATCAAACAACTTATGCTAGTGCCGTTATAATAAACAAGGCAGACTTAGTAGATGAGGATGAAATCTTTGCTATTTCTGAAAAAATAGAGGAAGTTAATCCTGGTGTAGCTCAGTACGTAACATCCTATTGTAAAATAGACATTAAGGAAGTTGCGGATAACTTAACCGTCTCAACAAAAGAAAGCAGAGAAAGCTCTAATACTTACGAAACAAGACCAAATTCCTTTGTGTTGAAAGCAGATGGTGCAATCAGTTACAATGGATTAAAGCTGTTTTTAGAAGAGATAGCGGCAAGTACATATAGAATAAAAGGTTTTGCATTAACAGATAAAGGGAATACAGAAGTAAGCACGGTGACAACAAATATAAACTTGAACCCTTGGGAAAAAGAGGTGGACAGCACAGAAATCGTAGCAATTTCATCAATTGGCATCAAACTACTTAGCCAGATAGTGGCAGCTTCAAATAAACATTTAGATGGAAAGCTAAAGCTATAGTTGCCAATAGTTTAACACCTAAAGAATTTCTGGTCTTGGACCACAAATACTGTTATTATGTAGATAGAATCTAAGCAAAAAACAATTGAATAAATAGACCTAACCATTATTGGTGTGCGACATAAGAAGCGCAGATTTAAATAATAGGGAATAAGGTGAAAATCCTTAGCAGTCCTTGCTGCCGTTAAAGCCGGAAAACCTGCCAGTATGGAAAGTGTTCATGCCTTACAGGCTATTAAGACATGGAATATTTAGATTTAATTTTGACTTTAAGCATTTTGGAATATCATGGCCAGAGTGTTTTTTATTTTTAGTGCTGAACAGAAGAATGGCATAGTATATTAATGCTACTTATTTACATAGAAGGAGAACCCAATTGAATATAAATAAAAAAACTGAGATAAAAAACAAAGTAATACAAGATTTTGTAAAGAGATTCTTTGCAGCATTTATTGCGATTATTTTTTTACTAGGGGCTGTAGGCATATCCCCTAGTCCAATATATGGTGGAGAGACTACTCTTTATTCCACCCAAGCTATGGCGGAGAGGATAGACAAAACAAGTGCATATTTAATGAAGTCTATTCCAAACCCAACCTTGGCTTCAGTGGGAGGGGAGTGGATCATATTAGGACTAGCCCGGTCCAATAATGGAATCCCCCAGAGTTATAAAGAGATTTATTTGAAAAATATAAAGGGTGTGGTTGCCCACCAGAAGGGCATTCTTAGCCATGTTAAATATACGGAATATTCTAGGCTTATCCTTGCCCTAACAGCCTTGGGAGAAGATGTAACTAGTGTTGAAGGATACAATCTTTTTAGCTATTTGGCAGACCTAGATGAAGTCACAAAACAAGGGGTTAATGGCCCCGCCTTTGCTCTATTAGCTCTAGACTCAAAGGGCTATCAGCTTCCTGAATCAGCAGTAGCAGCAGTTACTAAAAATGGAGGAACTGTTGCCAGCAGAGAAGCCTTAATCAATTACTTGTTATTTAGAGGACCTCAAGAAGGAGACGTAGACCGTACGTCTATGATGCTCCAAGCCTTGGCACCATATAAAAGTGATTCAAGAGTTAAGGCCTTTGGAAACCAAGCTTTTAAAATATTGGATGCCCAAGAAAACCCGGATGGAACTTTTGAATTATCCGGAGATGATACAGTAGAATCCCTGATACAGGCAGTTATTGCCAAAGGGAGATGGGGCAAAGATGTAACCAAGAACATAAAAGCCATTATGGAGTATCAGCTTCCTGATGGCAGCTTTGAACATATAAAGGGAAAAGGCCCAGACATAATGGCAACAGAGCAAGCCCTTTATGCCATGGTAAATCACCAAAGACGTCTAGAAGGAAAATCTGATATATATGAAATGAAAGATGTCGTACTTGAAAGAGCAATTAAAGTTATTTTAGACGGTAGCCTCCTTGCCTTTGACCAATCCCCAATTATTGAATCAGGCAGAACCTTGGTCCCAATGAGGGCTATATTCGAAGCCTTTGGTGCAACTGTAAGCTATGAGCCCCTAGGAAAAGTTGTAAGTGGAGTTCTGGGAGAGAAAATAGTGACACTAACAATTGGGTCTGAAAAAGCTGTGGTAAACGGCAAAGAAATCATTTTAGATGTTCCGGCAAAAATAGTAAATGGACGTACATTGGTTCCCTTGCGATTTGTAGGGGAGAGCCTAGAAGCCAAGGTAGATTGGATCAATGAAACACGAACAGTGGTGATAACGAGATGAATGATAATGTGAAAAACGTTCTATGGATTTTGTTGGCATCAATCCTTATAGCTGCATTTTTCCTTATGGGGGGATGCGCTAACAAGACGGCTCCATCAAGCCAGGACGAAAGTCCCCTGGTATCTACTTCATCTGCACTAGAAGATGAGGCAGAGGGAGGTCTGGAAGATGATGGACTTGTGGATGGTTCAAAGTTAAGTGATTCCTTGAAAGAGGATTCTCAAAAAAACAATTCTCAAAAATCCGATACTCCAAAAAAATCAGAAAACAAACCGACGCCGGTTATTGAAAGTAAACTGACCTGTGAGATAACCATTACTTGTGAAACCCTTGTGGCTAATCCAGATAAACTTCCTGCTGGAAAAAGACCCCTGGTTCCTGCAAATGGAATTATCCTTGCCCCCACTAAGGTTGAGTTCAAGAATGGAGAGTCGGTTTTCGATATACTTGCAAGAGCTACAAAAAATAACGGAATTCATATGGAGTTTGTAAAAACCCCAATTTACAATAGCGCATATATAGAAGGAATCAATAATATCTATGAGTTTGATAGTGGGGAAGGCTCGGGGTGGATGTATAGCGTTAACGGTGTCTTTCCTCAAAGAGGTGCAAGTACATATATCTTGGCGGCTAATGATAGGATTCGTTGGGTATATTCCCAAGACTTAGGAAGAGATGTTGGTGGATACTCAGTGAACCAAAAAGAGGAATAATAGTTACAGTTTAATCAAAACACAGGAATAAGTATAATGAAAGATGTCTTTAGTTCCTACCACCCAGCTATAAATTTTTCCTTTTTTACCCTAGTTATTTTCTGTGGTATGTTCTTTTTGCATCCTCTACTTTTGACGATTTCTTTGATAGCTGCTTTTATCTATTACTACTATTTAAATGGCAAAAAAGCCCTTAAATTGTTCTTCTTACTTATCCTACCTATGATGGTTGGTGTGTCGCTAATTAACCCCTTGTTTAATCATCGGGGTATGACCATACTTGGCTACTTTAGGCAAAATCCAATTACCCAAGAGTCCATATTTTATGGAGCTATAACTGGCCTTATGTTCGGTACTATAATACTTTGGTTTGCCTGCTACAACCTAGTTATGACCAGCGATAAATTCATCTATCTATTTGGAAGAGTTGTTCCTTCAATGTCATT
This sequence comes from uncultured Oscillospiraceae bacterium, assembly GCA_964383845.1. Classification (GTDB taxonomy): domain Bacteria; phylum Bacillota; class Clostridia; order Peptostreptococcales; family Anaerovoracaceae; genus JAAZGD01. The sequence continues at coordinate 3,419 of CAYLIF010000004.1, read as the reverse complement.
GATATTCTCAATGGTGTTGAGATTTGTTCCCAAGTTCGCAAATCAATTCCGAGTAGTAGCTGATGCACAGCGAACACTAGGAAGGGATGTTGGGGAAGGCGGAGTCTTCCATCGGATAAAGCAAGGCATTAAAGAGACCTCTATAATGGTTACTTGGTCTTTGGAAAACTCACTGGATACAGCTGATTCCATGAAAGCTAGAGGCTACGGGCTTCCAGGAAGAACAGCTTTTTCTATCTTTAGATTTGATAGTCGAGACAGAATGCTTTCTTTAGGCCTGGCTGGGATTTTGCTAATCCTGGTAGCCGGGGTCGTCTTTGGGCAGCATAGAGTACAGTACTTCCCAATAGTTGTTTTTCCTGAAACTAACACCTTTAGCTATATACTCTACGGAGTTTACGCCATACTTTGTTTTCTGCCAATTATTTTAAATGGGATGGAGGATGCTAAATGGAAACATTTACAATCAAGAATTTAACATTTACCTATCCTCATAGAGAAGAAGCTGCCCTGAAGAATATAAACTTAACAGTTCCTAGAGGCTCATTTACAGTAATTTGTGGACAGTCAGGCTCCGGGAAAACTACCTTACTTAGAAAACTAAAGTTAGCCCTAGCTCCTGAAGGTGATAGTAAAGGAGAAATCTTTTTTTATGGTGTTCCTTTAGACCAAGTTTCACAAAGAGACCAAGCTGGCAAAATCGGCTATGTACTTCAAAATCCTGACAATCAAATTGTTGCAGATAAAGTTTGGCATGAGTTAGCCTTTGGCATGGAAAGTCTAGGGTATGACCAAGACACTATAAGACTTAGAGTTGCAGAGATGGCCAGTTTCTTTGGTATTCAAAGTTGGTTCCACAAAAGTGTTCAAGAACTATCTGGTGGTCAAAAACAAATACTAAACTTGGCATCGGTAATGGCTCTGCAGCCCGAGGTATTAATCTTAGATGAGCCTACATCTCAACTTGACCCTATAGCGGCAAGAGATTTTCTCGCCATGGTAGAAAAGATACACAGAGAGATTGGAATAACAGTTCTACTTTCAGAGCACCGGCTAGATGAAGTTATGGCTATGGGAGATAGAGTTTGGGTTATGGACCAAGGCCGAATTTTAGCCAATGACACCCCGGAAAATGTAAGTGCAATATTGGCCGCAAAAAACCATCCCATGTTTCTGGCTATGCCAGCACCACTAAAAATATATGGAGAGCTTTACGAACAGGGTTTCAGGCAAGATCTTCCTTGCCCAGTTACAGTTGGAGAAGGAAGAATGTGGCTACGGGAAGTTATGAAAGATAAAGATCCCCAACCTCAGGCAATAGAGGTAGAACCAGTAACCAACCGCAGCAAAGAAAGCCCTATAATTTCCATGAAAGACGTATGGTTCCGATACGAGAAGAGAGAGGCGGATGTAATAAAGGACTTCTCTATTGAAGTTTTTCAAGGGGAATTTCTTTGTATTGTAGGAGGAAATGGAACAGGAAAAACTACGGCATTAAATATACTTAGCGGCCTGAAAGAACCCTATAGAGGCAAGGTAAAATTCAAGGGTCGAGACCTTGGCGATTATAAAAGGCGAGAGCTTTTCTCAGGGGTTATGGGAGTTCTTCCTCAAAATCCCCAGTCTGTATTTGTAAAAGCAAGTGTGGCAGAAGACCTAGAAGAAATGTTAATTGGGACAAAAGAATCCTTAGATGCAAAGGCCCGAAAAGAAAAAGTCTTGGAAATTGCAAGGCAAACCCATCTGGAAGATTTAATGGACGTTCATCCCTATGACTTATCTGGAGGAGAGCAGCAGCGTGCAGCCCTAGCTAAAATTCTTTTGATGGAGCCAGAAATCCTCTTATTAGATGAGCCTACAAAGGGAATGGACAGCCATTTTAAAGAAGAATTCGCCCATATATTGAGGGAGAGAATAGAAGGAGGGATGACCATAATAGTGGTGTCTCATGATATTGAGTTTTGTGCTCAATATGGGGACCGATGTGCCATGATATTTGATGGTAATATTATTACCCAAGGCCCCCCTCGCCAGTTCTTTTCAGGCAACAGCTTTTACACCACTGCAGCAAACCGAATGTCCAGACAAATATTTAATAATGCTGTGGTAACAGAAGATGTAGTAGCTCTAATTCGAGCCAACTTTAATTTAGAAAAGCCAGAGAAAAAAGAAGCATATGTAAAACCGGCCTCTTCTCCAAATGTCCAAAATATTCAAGACCAAGAAGAGCCTGTTGATGTTAAAACAACTAATGAATATCTTGCTTATGGAAAAAATCTTACTGAGTGGGACTCAATTACAGAGAGAGGCATAAAAGAAGGAAAAGCAAAGGGCAGAGCAAAAGCAAAAGACAAAGATAAGATAAATAATAGACCAGGATTACTGCTAAGAAGAACAAGTCAGAAGGCAAAAGTCTTAACCTGGATATTTTTAGCCCTAATACCAATTACATTGTACTTAGGAACATTTTGGCTGGACGACCGTAAATATTATATAATCAGTCTCTTGGTAGTGGGATATACCCTAGTTCCATTCTTCGCTATATTTGAAGGAAGAAAACCCATGGCTAGGGAGCTTATACTCATATCAGTTCTCATAACCCTTGGGGTATTGGGGCGAGGGGCGTTTTTCATGATTCCCCAATTCAAACCAATTATTGCTATAGTAATCTTGGCAGGAGTTACACTAGGTAGCCCAGCTGGCTTTATGACTGGAGCCATGACGGCATTTGTATCCAACTTCTTTTTTGGACAAGGGCCTTGGACTCCTTGGCAAATGTTTGCTCTTGGGCTAATTGGATTCTTAGCAGGATGGCTTGTAGAAAAAGGTGTTCTAGGACACAGCAAAACAGCCCTAGTAATATTTGGCGCCATTGTATCTTTTGTAGTTTATGGCCTTGTAGTAGACTTATGGACTGTTTTTGGTATGGGAACAGGAGAAAACCTTTGGCAATGGGCCCTTACGGTATATACATTAGCCCTTCCATTTAATATAATAAACGCTGTAGCAACAGCCGTATTTCTTTTCTTCCTAGCAAAACCAATGGTTGAGAAGATAAACAGAATCAAGATAAAGTATGGTATGATATACTAAGATATAACAATTTAATATGTTTTATGTCCTAGTTAGAAGTTCTATCTAGGCTAAGAGGGAAACAGGTGAAAAACCTGTGCGGTACCGCCGCTGTAAGCGATGAGCCGCTGTCATTCAAACCACTGGAATTGTTTCCGGGAAGGTAGGCAGCAAGGCATATGAGTCGCGAGCCAGAAGACCTACATAAATGAGAGATGAATTGCTGACGGGTTATCAGCCACCATTTCGAAAAAGGGAATCTATTAGATTCCTAAAAAAGCAGAAAATACGGGCTGCAGCATATTGCTGTAGCTTTTTCTATTAACCCGATGAATGATGGGAGGTAA
>CAYLIF010000003.1:0-113669 GCA_964383845.1 uncultured Oscillospiraceae bacterium | reverse complement strand
AGCTTGAAGCAGGATTTGATATTTATGAAAAGGCATTAGAGAAATTTGCTAAATAGTTAATTTAATAAGCTCAAAAATACTTGGGGAATTTAATGTTCAAAGAGATAGACTCAAAAGGGGTATGGGGAAAAGAGAAGAATCAATAGGAGGGACAAATTATGAACGATTTTAAGGAGTTAGCACCCGTTTTAGAAAAATATGCCAAAGTATCTGGCAGTTTAATTACTATTCTTCAAAAGGCACAAGATATTTATGGTTACTTATCAAAAGAAACAATTGAGCACATAGCTAAAGAAACGGGAATAAAACCCGCAAAAGTATATGGGGTTGTTACTTTCTATGCTCAGTTTAGAGAGAACCCAATTGGCAAATATTTGATTATGATGTGCAAAGGCACAGCTTGCCACGTTAACGGGGCAGACTTCATTGAGGAAGCTGTAACTGAGCATTTAAATATAAAAGATGGAGAAACAACAGAAGACGGATTATTCACTTTAAACAACGTAGCTTGTTTAGGGTGTTGCTCTTTGGCACCTGTAATGATGATTAAGTGCTCAGAAGGAGATGAAACTTATGGGTATTTAACCAAGGACACAACAAAAGAAATTTTAGATGAAATCAGAAATAGAGGATAGGAGGTGGGGAATAAATGAAAGTAGTAATAGGGCAAGGAAGTTGCGGAATAGCAACAGGAGCAAAAAAGACAGAAGAAGAGTTTAGAAAGCAAATAAAAGCCAAAAACCTTGACGTTGAAGTGGGAATAACTGGCTGTGTAGGAACTTGCTTTTTGGAGCCTATTGTTGATATATATGATGATGAAAATCATCTAACTCGCTATGTACAAGTCCAACCTATAGACGTAGAAGATATTGTTGAAAATCACTTGATCGCTGGTATTGAAAATGATACCCATTGTATTTGTCAAGATGATAAAGATCTTATAACAAAGCAAAAAAGAGTTGTACTTCGAAACTGTGGAATTATAGATCCTGAAAATATCGATGATTACATTGCTATAGGAGGTTACAAAGCCACCGAGCAAGTACTTACAACAATGACCCAAGACGAAGTTATCGAATCAGTTAAGCTTTCGGGATTACGCGGCAGAGGCGGCGCAGGATTCCCAACCTGGTTTAAATGGAATGCAGCAAAAGAAAGCCCGGGTAATGAAAAATATATGGTATGTAATGCTGACGAAGGAGATCCAGGAGCATTTATGGACCGATCAATAATTGAAGGAGACCCACATGCACTTTTAGAGGGTATGATAATTGGTGGCTATGCTATTGGCGCGGTGGAAGGAATAATTTACTGTCGTGCTGAATATCCACTAGCAATTCATCGTTTGGAAATCGCTATGGAACAAGCTAGAGAAAAGGGTTTTTTAGGCAAAGATTTATTCGGAACAGGTTTCGATTTTGACATAAGAATTAAAGCCGGAGCAGGAGCCTTTGTTTGTGGCGAAGAAACTGCTCTTATTGCTTCACTTGAGGGAGAAAGAGGAATGCCTAGGCTAAAGCCTCCATTCCCAGCAGCTAAAGGTTATTACCAAAAACCTACAAATATTAACAACGTAGAGACTTTTGCAAATGTACCTTGGTTTATAGTAAATGGTGCAGAAGCCTTTGGTTCTATGGGAACTGAAAAATCAAAAGGAACTAAACTTTTTGCTTTAGCAGGTAAAATCAAAAAGGGCGGCTTAATAGAAGTTCCAATGGGAATGACTCTAAAAGAGATTATATATGATATAGGTGGCGGAATTAAAAATGACAGAGAGTTTAAAGCAGTTCAAATGGGTGGTCCATCTGGAGGTTGTATCCCTGCTTCACTTATTGAAACACCGGTAGATTATGAAAATATAGGGAAAATCGGGGCTATAGTTGGATCTGGTGGAATGGTAGTAATGGATGAAACCACATGTATGGTGGATATGGCTAGATATTTCTTGGATTTTACGAGAAAAGAATCTTGTGGAAAATGCAACTATTGTCGTATAGGAACTAAACGAATGTTAGAGATACTTGAAAGAATAACTTGTGGGGAAGGGAAAGACGGAGACATTGAACTTCTTGAAGAGTTGGCTGAAAAAATCAAAGATGGATCAATGTGTGGTCTGGGTCAGACAGCGCCAAATCCAGTTTTAACAACTATAAAATATTTTAGAAATGAATATGAAGACCATATATACAATCACACTTGTACAGCAAAATCCTGTAAAGACCTATTCCAGTTTGAAATTACGGATAATTGCACTGGATGTACCGCATGTGCAAGGAAGTGCCCTGTAAATGTTATTTCAGGAGAACGTAAAGAGAAACACGTAATAGACCAGACGGCATGTATCAAGTGCGGAAAATGCGAAGAAGTCTGTAAATTTGATGCGGTAATTAGAAAATAGAAAGGAGGAATAAAAGATGAGTAAAATTAGAATTAATATAGACGGAAAAGAGCTCTTTGGTTTTTCCGGGCAAACGATTTTAGAAGTAGCACAGGAAAATGGTATCTTTATTCCTACCCTTTGTTACGACGAACGTATGGATATCTATGGGGCTTGTGGCCTTTGCGTTTGCGAGGTACAAGGGAACCCAAAGATGGTAAAGGCGTGTGCAACAGAAATCGCACCCAATATGGTAGTTTTAACTGATACACCTAGAGTTTATGAATCTAGAAAAACAAATCTTGAATTACTGTTAACCAACCACGTAGGGGACTGTCGTCCGCCTTGTGTGCTAGCATGCCCGGCTCAGCAAGATTGCCAAGGTTATGTTAGTCTTATTGCAAATGGTGAGTTTGAGAAGGCAATAGAATTAATTAAGAACAGAATTCCACTTCCAGCATCTTTAGGAAGGGTATGCCCACATCCTTGTGAGGATGAATGTAGGAGAGCATTGGTGGACGAGCCTATCTCAATTAGAAATCTCAAAAGATTTGCCTCCGACACAGACCGTATGAGCCAAGATAACTTCATGCCAGATATTGCCCCTGATAGTGGGAAAAATGTTGCCATAATTGGTGGTGGACCACTAGGCCTGTCAGCTGCATATTTTTTGAGAATAATGGGTCATGCCGTAACTATATTTGAATCCATGCCAAAAGCAGGAGGTATGCTTCGATATGGAATACCTGAATACAGATTGCCTAATGAAGAGATAGATTGGGAAATTGGAATAATTGAAAAAATGGGAGTAAATATTATAACCAATACAAAAATTGGTGTTGACATTCCCTTTGATACAATTAAAGCCGATTACGATGCAGTACTTCTAGGAATAGGAGCTTGGGTATCAACAGGTGTAGGTTGCAAAGGCGAGGAAACTCAGAATGTAATAGGTGGTATTGATTTCCTAAGAAAGGTTGTTCGTAATGAGGAAATCAATCTTGGTAAAAAGGTTGCAATTGTAGGTGGTGGAAACACTGCTATGGATGCTTGCCGTACAGCAGTTCGATTAGGAGCAGAGAAGGTTTATAACGTTTATCGTAGAACCAAGGATGAGATGCCTGCAGACTTGATAGAAATTATAGAGGCTGAAGAAGAAGGGGTTATTTTTAAGAATTTAGCTAACCCTTGTGAGATCCTTGCTAACGAAGATGGATGCGTTTGTGAGATGGTACTACAAGCTATGGAGTTAGGTGAACCAGATGCCTCTGGTAGACGGGCACCAATGCCTATAGAAGGGCAGAAGGAAGGCTTAGAAGTGGACACTATAATCTTAGCTATTGGCCAAGCTGTAGATGGTTCAGTATTTGATGTAGAAAAAACTAAAAGAGGCGGTATAGCGTATGATCCAGAAACATTCATGACAAGTATACCTGGTGTATTTGCAGGGGGAGATTGCGGAAACGATCAAATCTCTATAGCTGTTGAAGCAATAGCTGATGCAAGGAAAGCATCCTATGTGATTGATTCTTATCTAAATGGAGAGTCAGTGAAATACGAAGCTCCTTATGTAGTTATTAGAGAAGATATCACAGAGAAAACATTTGAGGATCGTGAAAGACAGTGTCGTCCAAAACTTAATGAATTAGAACCTGATGCAAGAAAAGATAATTTCCTAGAAATCGTAAAAGGTTACACTGAAGAAGAAGCTATTCAAGAGGGTGCAAGATGTCTAGAATGTGGATGTCACGACTTTTTTGAATGTAAGCTTATTGAATATGCAAATGATTATAAAGTTGAGCCAGCAAGATTTGGTGGAGAAATAAAAACCATAGACTTTGAAGATGATCATCCATTTATTGTGAGAGACCCAGCAAAATGTATACTTTGTGGCCTATGTGTTAGAATTTGTGACAAGGTGATGGGAATTGGAGCTTTAGGATTAGTGGATAGAGGTTTTGATACAGTGGTAAAACCTACATTAGACAGACCTCTTCTAGAATCTGGATGTGTGTCTTGTGGCCAATGTGTAAGTAATTGCCCATGTGGTGCGCTTCAGGAAAGACAAACAGTAATAAAAGAAGTTCCTGTTGATACTGATTGCGTGGAGACTACATGTGCCTACTGTTCAGTTGGCTGTACCCATATTTTAGAAAGCTATGGAAGTATGTTGGTTAAATCCAACCCAGACCACAATGGTGTGGTTAATAAAGGCTTGGGTTGCGGGAAAGGTAAGTGGGGCTTTGATTGCGCTATACTAGAAGGTAAACTAGAACTCCCATTGGTTAAAGAAGACAAAGAATTTCTCGAAACCGAGTATGAAGATGCATTAATGATAACTGCTAAAAAGCTTCAAGGAATTGCAGCTAAATATGGTAAAGATAAAGTGGCTGTGTCTATTTCAGATAGATATACCAACGAGGAAGCTTATGTGATGAAAAAGTTTGCTCAGTCTATTGATGCCAAAGTTTTTTCTTTCAATAACAGAGCCAACGGATTAGCAGAAGTTTTGGGGGTAGATGCGTCTCCTAATACAATTGATGAGCTCTTATCTACCAATTTAATAATAGTGGCAGGTTTTCAAGTAATAGCATCTCCCGTAATAGCATTAAAGCTAAAACAAGCGGCAGAAAGCGGCATAAAGGTAATAGTATTAAATGCAAAAGGACTTGAGGACAAATTAGCATTCCCTTATCAAGAAATCAAAACTAAAAACGACATAAGTAGCTTAAAGGAACTTGCTAAAGCTTTAATCGATGCTGGGAAAGTTAGCAAAGACACAGGCTTTGAAGGATTTTCTAAGTCATTAGAAGGTGTAAAGGTTTCAAAGGAAATGGAAGATGTTGCTACACAGTACTTATCAGCAAAAACAGCTATGATTGTTTTTCAGCAAAACATAGTTAGCGTTGAAGCTGCAAAGCTAATCGGTGAAATAGCTCTATTATCTGGTCATATAGGAAAGCCAAGGGATGGAATCTTGATGGTGAAGGCAAAAAACAATTCCCAAGGACTCATAGATTTAGGGATTAAGGCAGGTGCTGAAGTGCTTGATGGCATAAAGGCTCTGGTGGTTTTCGGAGAAGATGCGAACTTCCACCAAGAGGATTTGGAATTCTTAATGGTTTCAGATACACATCTAACAAAGACTGCAGCCAAAGCAAACGTTGTATTCCCTGCTACTGGATTTGCAAGCACTGACGGTACTTTTACCAATACGGAAAGAAGACTGCTTGGTGTCGAGGCTGCTATTGACGAAGGGGTTTTATCAAACTGGCAGCTTGTACAAGAATTAGCCCTTATATTTGAGAATGATTTTGGATATGAGAGCACAATGGATATATCTAGAGAAATGGATGACCAACTTCCAAAATATAAATACGCTCAGATTGGGGAGGTTCTTGGAGGTGCTCTAAAACCACAAGATATAAAATATTTCCCAGTGGAAGATGGAAAATTAATAGATCCACTTCTCTGCACTGACAACCTTATGAACACAATCTCTGAGAGGCTCCCGAAGCCTGTCAAGTTGTAGGTAAAGAGGAAATTTGATGAAATCTAAAAATAAAGTTTCTGGCTTTCTGAAAAAGAAAGACATAGAAATTTCAGTTAAAAGGTATCTTCAAGAAGCATTAAGTGCTATGGCTTTAGGCTTATTTGCCAGCTTGCTGATAGGATTGATTATCAAGACTCTAGGTGAACAAACCTTGAATTTGTTTGGAGAAAACTATGTTTCTACTTTTTTGATAGACACAGGAGTTGTTGCCATGGGGCTTATGGGGGCAGGGGTTGGAGTTGCCGTTTCTTGGGCACTTAAAGCCCCTCCCATGGTACTCTTTGCAGGAGCCATAACCGGTATGATGGGGGCTAGCTTAGGCGGCCCCGCCGGTGCCTTCTTAGCAGCAGCACTAGGAGCGGAATTTGGTAAGTTGGTTTCAAAGGAAACAAAAATAGATATAATCGTTACTCCTGCAGTGACTCTTATTGTAGGGATGATATCGGCAACTATCTTTGGCCCCATTGTTGACGCTTTAATGAGTGGACTAGGCCAAATTATAATGACAGCTACAGATATGAGGCCATTTGTAATGGGAATAATTGTTGCAGTTGTAGTTGGGTTAGCTTTAACAGCCCCAATTTCTAGCGTTGCTCTTTGCATGATGCTTGGCCTTGGTGGCTTGGCAGCCGGGGCAGCTACTGTCGGCTGTTGTGCTCAGATGGTAGGTTTTGCTATTAATAGCTATAAAGATAATGGGATCGGTGGTTTTGTTGGTATAGGCCTTGGTACTTCTATGCTTCAAATATCTAATATAATTAAGAATCCTTGGATACTAATACCTCCCACCTTAGCAGGGGCAATTCTTGGGCCTGTAGCAACCTGCATTTTTAAAACCACTAATATTCCAATGGGTGCGGGAATGGGCACATCCGGCTTTGTTGGCCAAATTGGAACTTTTACTTCTATGGGGTTTACCCTTGAAGTTTTAGGCATAATTATTGTTCTGCACTTGATTTTTCCTAGCATTTTATCGTTACTAGGCGATAAGGTTTTACGTAGAATGGGAAAAATCAACAAAGGCGACTATACTTTAGATGTATAGTGGAAAGGAGTGACAATGGAAGTAGAATTAAAATACCTCGTTGACTCCAAAGAAACGGCAGATGAAATTTTCAACGATGCATATTTATTTAGCATAGAAGAAAAAGATACAAGAGAGAAAATGTTCTTCAAGGCTGCATATTTTGACACTGCAGATTACATACTGTCTAAACATGACATAGCCTTTAGGGTTAGAATGGAAGGGGAGCAGTTAGTAGCTTCCCTGAAATGGAGAGGGAAAGTGGAAGGTGGTCTTCATCGAAGAGAAGAGATTAACGTACCCGTTGATGATCCTCAATGCTACGTCATGCCCTCACCAGAACTTTTCAGTGAAAGTGATATTGGAAAAGAAGTTATAAGGCTAGTCGGGGAGAAACCCCTTATCTCTTTGATGGAGATGGGATTTCTTAGAAGCCGTTTTCGAGTTGATACCGGAGACAGCATAATAGAGGTGGCTTTGGATATGGGAGAAATCCTTACTGACCGAGGCAACCTTCCAATTTTGGAGTTAGAACTTGAGCTATATTCTGGAGAGGAAGAGGATTTAATGGATTTGGGATCCAGGCTTTCTAAAGACTATGAGCTAAAACCCTTTGATGAGAGCAAGTACTTGAGAGGACGTAAAAAACTAGGAATACAAAAAGAGGGGCAATAGGCCCTCTTTTTAGCGGCTTTACTTTTAATTGTAAATAATATACAATTAAATGCGTTATTTACCCTGGCTAGGGTATAAAATAATGGTAGATTAAATTGAATTGAAAAAAGGGAGGCAAACATTTTTATGAATGCAAAGATTATATCAAAAGAAAAAAATGACGTTAAATTTTCCATGGAGTTCACTGCGGAAGAATTTGAGCAAGCTATAATAAAAGCATACCAGGAGAACAAAGAAAAATTCGCTGTAGACGGTTTTAGAAAAGGTAAAGCTCCAAGGAAGGTTATTGAAAATAAGTATGGCGTAGATGTATTTTTTGATGATGCAGTAGACAAAATCTTTCAAACTGAATATGTAAATGCGTTGGAAGAGCTGAAGCTTGAGGCTATTGATCACCCAAGAGTAGAACTTGGAAAATTGGAAGCTGGTAAAGGCTTTGAAGCCACTGTAACTGTTGAAGTTTATCCGGAGTTTGAAGTAAAAGATTATATTGGAGTTGAGATAGACCGAGTTGAAGAAAAAGTAGACGAAGAAAAAGTAGACGAAGAAATGAAAAAGCTTCAACAACGAAACTCCAGAATGGTTTCTGTTGACAGACCTGTTAAAGACGGCGACATGGTTATCCTAGATTATAAAGGTTCTGTAGACGATGTAGAATTTGAGGGAGGCTCCGCTGAAAGATATCCTTTAAAAGTCGGCTCAAATAGTTTCATTCCAGGTTTTGAAGAGCAACTCATTGGAAGTGAAGCAGGCAGCGACGTAGATGTTAAAGTGACATTCCCAGAAGAATATCAAGCAGAAGAACTTGCTGGAAAAGAAGCCTTATTTAAATGTCACATACACGAAATCAAAGAAGAAGAAATTCCAAGTTTAGATGACGAATTTGCAAAAGATATTAGCGAATGGGATACCTTGGAGGAATTAAGAAAAGAAACTCGAGAAAACTTAGAAAAATCCACTGCAGCGAGAAACGAAGATGTTATGAAGAATTCGGTACTAGAAAAAGTATATAATTCCAATGAAATTGATGTTCCAAACGCTATGGTTGAGAATGAAATCGATAATATGATGAGGGAATTCGATGACCAACTAAAACAGCAGGGTATGGATTTACAAAAATACTTTGAGTATTTAAATAAAGATCCCAAAGAATTCAGAGATGAAATCAGGGAAGAAGCACACAAGAGAATTAAGACTAGAATGATAGTTGGAAGAATTGCCGAATTAGAAAAAATTGAAGCATCAGAAGAAGAGTTAGATGCTCAGTTGGAAATGATTGGAATGCAGTATCAAATGGATAAAGAAAAAGTAAAAGAATTACTTGGAGAAGGTGCTGCTCAGTTATTTGCAAAAGATATCCAAATGAGAAAGGCCATTGACTTTATATACGAAAAGGCTAAAATCAACGGATAAAGAAAGGAAAGTATTTTATGGCGCTAATACCATATGTTATTGAGCAGACATCCAAAGGAGAACGCTCTTATGATATTTATTCAAGACTTTTAAAGGACCGAATTATATTTATAGGAGAAGAAATAAATGAGCATATAGCCAGTGTAGTGGTAGCGCAGTTGCTTTTTTTAGAAGCAGAAGATCCTGAAAAGGATGTATCTATATATATTAATAGTCCTGGGGGTAGTGTGACCGCTGGGATGGCGATTTACGATACTATGCAATATATTAAGCCGGATGTGTCCACCATTTGCGTGGGCATGGCGGCTAGTATGGGGGCATTTTTGCTAAGTGCAGGAACGAAGGGGAAACGGATGGCATTACCTAATGCGGAGATGATGATTCATCAACCTTTAGGTGGGATTAGTGGTCAAGCAGAGGATATAAGAATACATGCGGACCATATAATTAAAACCCGGTCAAAATTGAATCGAATTTTATCTGAAGCAACGGGCCAGAAATTAGAAGTTGTTGAAAAAGATACAGACAGAGACAATTTTATGACTGCGGAAGAAGCGAAGAAATATGGCCTTATAGACAAGGTTATAGTAAAACGCTAAACAGGGGGAATAAAAATGGCAAAATATGATGATAAAAAACAGCTATGCTGTTCTTTTTGTGGTAAACCACAAGATAAGGTCAGGCGACTAGTCGCAGGGCCTGATGTTTATATTTGCGACGAGTGTATTGAGCTTTGCATGGACATCATCGAAGAAGAATTCGATGATGCTTTAGAGAATTTAGATTTAGAAGAAGGTTGCGATATACCATTACTAAAGCCAAAAGAAATTCTCGAAAAGTTGTCTGATTATGTAATAGATCAAGAAGAAGCCAAGAAGTCATTGGCTGTAGCAGTATATAATCATTACAAAAGAATAAACTGTATTAAAGATAAGGACGACGATGTAGAGCTTCAAAAAAGTAATGTTATAATGGTTGGCCCAACTGGATGTGGAAAAACACTTTTGGCTCAAACATTAGCCAAAATTTTAAAAGTACCATTTGCTATTGCAGATGCAACCGCCTTAACAGAAGCGGGATATGTAGGAGAAGATGTAGAGAATATCCTACTAAAACTAATTACTGCAGCGGACTTTGATATAGACAAGGCCCAACGTGGTATAATATACATTGATGAAATAGATAAAATAGCTCGTAAATCAGAGAATACCTCTATTACAAGAGATGTAAGTGGAGAAGGTGTTCAACAAGCACTCCTAAAAATAATAGAAGGAACTGTTGCTTCAGTACCTCCACAAGGGGGACGTAAACATCCACTTCAAGATTTCATTCCTTTTGATACAACAAATGTTATGTTCATTTGTGGAGGAGCTTTCGATGGTCTTGATACCATTATCAAAAGACGTGTTGGAGAAAAAACAATAGGTTTTCAATCAGTAATAGGACAGCAAGACAAAGATTCTAAGGATTTTCTAAAATTGTTGCAGCCTGAAGATTTGTTGCGTTACGGTTTAATTCCAGAATTTGTAGGAAGACTACCCTCCGTAGTTACATTAGAAGAGCTATCAAAAGATGCCTTGATTCAGATAATAACAGAACCAAAGAATGCTTTGATCAAACAGTATAAAAAACTATTTGAGATGGACAATGTGGAGTTTGAAATAGAGCAAGAGGCTTTGGAGGCTATTGCAGAAAAAGCTATTTTGAAAAAAACTGGGGCTAGAGGTCTTAGAAGTATTTTAGAAAAAACAATGAGAGATGTTATGTTTGAAATTCCGTCAAGAGGTGATGTTGTAAAGTGTATAATTACAAAGAACACAATCGAGAATGATGAAATGCCGGTACTTGTTTTATCCGACGAGACGACAAAACCGGCAAAAGCGAAAGAATCAACGAAAAAAAATAAGCAGGAAACTGCATCATAGAGGGGGGCTTTGGGGATGAAAGATAAAGATAAAGAAAAAGATAAAATATTAGAAGAAAAGCAAGACGAAACCATAGAGAAGACAGAACTGGAATCTTCAGAGGAGTGGTTAGAAGAAATAGATGAAGACGAAGATGGTGGGAATATTGCCACACTTCCGATGATTCCCTTAAGGGGTCTTACCATTTTCCCAAATATGGTTTTGCATTTTGATATTGGCAGAGAAAAATCTATCAATGCTTTAGAGAAAGCCATGATTTTAAATAAGCACATCTTTTTAGTAACTCAGAAAGATGAAAGCACAGATCTTCCAACATCCAAGGATTTTTATCATGTAGGCACCGTCGCTAAAATCAAGCAAATGCTTAAATTGCCCGGTGATAATATTCGCGTATTAGTTGAGGGCCTATATAGAGGAGAAATCAGGGACATTCTTTTTGAAGTTCCATATTTTCGCTGTGCAGTAAATACTTTGCCAGATTTAGACGATGAATCAGATGATGCCAAGACAGAAGCCTTAAGACGTTTAGCAATAGCTTCTTTTGATGAGTATCTATCTCTTAAACCAGGTGGACAAAGAGATTTGCTGCCTGTAATAATGAGTATAAAAGAACCGGGCAGAGTAGCGGACATGATGGCATCTCACCTAGAGGTTAAGATTGAAGAGAAGCAAAACATTTTAGAAGCATTTAACGTTGCAAAGCGATTAGAGATAATTAACACTTATTTATCAAGAGAAATTGAAATACTAAACATTGAGCAAGATTTAAGTATAAAAGTTAAGTCTCAAATAGACCGCAATCAAAAGGAATACTATCTCAGAGAGCAGATGAGAGCTATTCAAGATGAATTAGGTATAGATGAGGATGTAGAAAGTGAAATCGATGATTGGCTTAAACAGCTAGCAAAATTAAAGCTTAGTAAAAAAACCAACGATAAAGTTGAAAAAGAAATCAAAAGATTTGGCAAAATGATGCCAGCTTCAGCTGAGGCATCTGTAAGCCGAACATATATTGAGACTATATTAGCCTTACCTTGGACAAAATCAACAAAAGGTAAAATAGATCTTATAAAAGCAGAAGAAATTCTCAATGAGGACCACCATGGTTTAGAAAAAGTAAAAGAGAGAGTATTAGAATACTTGGCGGTGGTTCAATTGTCTAAGGGCTTAAAAGGGCCTATACTTTGTTTGGTAGGTCCTCCTGGTGTAGGTAAAACATCAGTTGCCAGATCTGTGGCTAGAGCCATAAATAGAGAATTCGTTAGAATGTCTCTTGGTGGTGTGCGGGATGAAGCAGAGATAAGGGGCCACCGAAGAACCTATATTGGAGCTATTCCAGGTAGAGTAATTTCAAATATCAAAGATGCAGGAACTAATAATCCGGTATTCTTGTTTGATGAAGTTGATAAAATAGGAATGGATTTCAAAGGGGATCCAGCATCTGCATTATTAGAGGTTCTAGACCCTGAGCAAAACAAGGAATTTACAGACCACTATTTGGAAATACCCTTTGATCTTTCAAAAGTAATGTTTATTACGACAGCCAATACTACGGACACTATTCCTAGACCATTATTAGACAGAATGGAAGTTATTCAAGTCCCTGGATATACAGAAGAAGAAAAAGTTAAAATTGCCCAAAGCCATTTGATTCCTAAAAAAGTTAAAGAACATGGCCTAAAAGAAGAAGAATTTAGTATTTCAGAAACCGCTATTAGAGACCTGATAAATTACTATACCAGAGAATCTGGAGTTCGTAATCTTGAACGAGAAATTGCAAATCTATGTCGAAAAGTCGTCAGAAAGATTGTTACGAATGGTGAGACTAGTTATGAAATAACTTCTGAAAATCTGGAAAGCTATCTTGGAAAGAGAAAATTCCGATATGATATAATTCAAGGCGAAGAGGAAGTGGGAATTGTCACTGGCCTTGCTTGGACGGTGGTTGGTGGAGATACTTTATTTATTGAAACCTCTGGAGTGCCAGGAACTGGAAAGCTTGAGCTTACTGGCCAAATGGGCGATGTTATGCAAGAGTCAGCCAAGGCAGGGATTAGCTATATAAGAAACAGAGCTAAGGATTTTGGTATTTCTGAAGATTTTTATAAAAACCTCGATTTACATATTCATATCCCTGAAGGTGCCGTTCCAAAAGATGGCCCAAGTGCAGGGGTCACCATGTGTACAGCTATGATTTCTACTCTAACGGGAATTGCTGTAAAAAAAGATGTTGCTATGACTGGCGAAATAACACTGCGGGGGAAGGTATTACCTGTAGGTGGAATTCGTGAGAAGGTGTTAGCTGCTCATAGAGCTGGAATAAGAAAAGTTTTACTTCCATCCCAGAACGAAAAAGATTTAGAAGATATTCCTGATGTAGTCAGGAATGTTATGGACTTTGTCTTAATTGACACAGTGGATGAAGCAATTGAACATGCTATGGTAGAAATACCTAAAGCAAGCAAGAAGCATAAAGATCATAAAGAAGACAAAGGAAGTAAAGCAGACAAAGATAAAAACTAAATAAAAACAGCAAGTTGAAAGTCGGGAAGCCAGAACATGATAATAAAAGAATCTGAATTAGTAGCAGTAGCAGTAAATATAGACCAGTACCCACCAGACACTATGAAAGAGATTGCCTTTGCTGGTAGATCAAATGTAGGCAAGTCGTCTTTGCTTAATATGATGATCAAGCGCAAATCTCTTGCTCGCGTGTCTGGTAGTCCTGGAAAAACCAGAACCATTAATTTTTATGAAATTAATGGAGATTTTCGTATAGTAGATCTACCAGGTTATGGGTATGCAAAAGTATCAAAGTCCATAAGTGAAAACTGGGGAGAAATGATAGAAAGATATTTGCAAAACCGGGAAAACTTGTTAAAAGTAATTCAACTTGTGGACATAAGGCATACACCATCGAAGCAGGACATTCAGATGACAGAGTACCTTAGACACTACAACCTTGATGGATTTGTTGTTGCTACTAAGGCAGATAAAGTTTCGAGAAATGAATTAAACAAAAACTTGAACCAGATTCGGAAGACCCTTAATCTTAGCAAGGATGACCGGGTGATTCCGGTATCAGTTCTAAAGAAAACAGGATATGAAGAATTAATGGAGGCAATGGATGCCATATATCAGCTTTAGAGTTATAATAAAAAGAATACAGGCTATCAAGTTCATGCTTAAGGATCCCAAAGTTAAAAAACGTAAAAAATTATTGGTGATTCTTGGACTTGTATATCTTGTGATGCCTATAGATTTAATTCCTGCAGTTATTTTCCCCATAGGTTTCATAGATGATATAATTCTGTGGTTGTGGATTTTGTACCATTTAAGAGAAACATTGGACAATTATTGGCTAGGAGAGAAAACCGTAGATCTTTCTAAGGAATACAAGGGAAAAACAATTATCGATGATGTGGAATTTGAGGTAAAAGAAGAGTACTCTAAAACCCACAAAAAATAATACACACAAGGAGCAATTAATGAGTGAAAACTATCAAATTGGAACAACCCTTATTACAGAAGAAGAAATATTAAAACGTGCGAAAGAAATAGGGCGTCAGATAACCCAAGATTATAAAGGAGAAGAAATTCTCTTTATAGGTATTTTAAAGGGTGCTGTTTTATGGCTTTCTGATGTAATAAAGAATGTTGAGTTAGACACTAAAATTGATTTTATGGCTGTTTCAAGCTACGGCGCTGAAACAAAAAGTTCTGGGGTAGTTAGAATCATTAAGGATTTAGATACGGGTATTGAAGGAAAAAATGTTATTATTGTGGAGGATATAATAGATTCTGGAATAACATTAAATTACTTGAAAGGCTATCTACAAGGGAGAATGCCCAAAAGTCTCAAGATATGCACCTTACTAGATAAGCCAGCAGGGAGAAGGACAGATATAAAGGGAGATTATATTGGATTTGAAGTGGAAGATATTTTCATAGTGGGTTACGGCTTAGATTATGACCAAAAATATCGTAACCTTCCTTACATTAGTTACTTAAAATAATTTATATAGAATAAAGGAGAATGGAAGATGGGTTACAAAGTACAAATCGGGTTATCTAATAAGCATGTTCACCTCTGTGAAAAAGATATTGATATACTCTTTGGATGTGAGCACGAACTTTGTGCTACCAAAGATTTAGTTCAACCAGGTCAATATGCTGCTGAGGAGAAGGTTGATGTGGTAGGGCCAAAGGGTACATTAAAAGGTATTCGTGTTCTTGGACCAGCTCGAAATGAATCACAAGTAGAGTTAGCCATGACTGACGCTAGAGCTATTGGCGTAAAAGCACCAGTCAAAGAATCTGGTAAATTAGATGGTACGCCAGGATGTACCCTAGTTGGACCATGTGGTAGCGTAGAACTGGATCGTGGAGTAATTGTTGCTCTAAGACATGTTCACCTATCTACTGAGGAAGCCAATGAAGCAGGGGTTAAAGATAAAGACTGGGTTAGCATTAAAGTTGAAGGAGAACGAGGTTTAGTATTCAATAATGTTCTAGTTCGTGCAGGAGATGCCTACAAAAGTGAATTTCACCTAGATACTGATGAGGGGAATGCAGCCGGCTGCGGGCCAAACAGTATTGGAGAGTTTGTATAATCGCTTTTAAAAATATAAACCCGGCTTTTCACAGGGGAAAGGCTGGGTTTATTAGTTTTAACAGATAGTGAAGTACCGGCTTTTAAAAGATACGTGGCTGGGAAGAAAAATTGAGAAGAGGAATCTAATGAAGTCTTTAAAAATGGAACCACTAAATAAATATATTGATCACACTCTATTAAAGCCCGAATCAACGTCGAAAGATATTATAAAGCTATGTCAAGAGGCAAAAGAATATGGTTTCTATTCTGTCTGCGTTAACTCAACACACGTTCCATTAGCAGTAGCACAATTGAAGGGTAGTGGAGTTAAAGTTGCAGCAGTTGTAGGTTTTCCATTAGGAGCTATGGCAACCCAGGCAAAGGCATATGAAACCGACTGGGTTTGCGAACAAGGAGCTCTTGAAGTGGATATGGTAATGAACATAGGAGCTTTGATTGAAGGGAAAAGTGAACAAGTAAAGGATGACATATCTGTTGTATGCCAATTTGCTCATGAGTATGATGCTAAAGTGAAAGTTATTCTTGAAACCTGCCTTTTGTCCCAGCAACAAATTATCCTGGCTTGCGAATTAGCAAAAGAGGCTGGTGCGGATTTTGTAAAAACATCAACAGGGTTTTCTAAGGATGGAGCAACTATAGAAGTAGTTGGCTTGATGAAAAGAACTGTTGGAGATAGGCTTATGGTAAAAGCTTCTGGTGGGATCAGAGACTACGAAACAGCCTTGCAAATGATAGAAGCAGGTGCAGATCGTCTAGGTGCTTCAGCTTCTGTAGCTATTATGAAACAAGCAGAAAAATTCGACGAGGGCAAGTAAGCTAAACTTAGAAAGCAATAAGAAATAAAAAAATCTTCATAAACATAAAAATCAATCAAGGAGAAAGACATATATGTTTGTTCCAAACCCTATTGCATTTGAATTATTTGGTTTAGAGGTGCGTTGGTACGGTATTTTGATAGCAGCGGGTATGGTGTTAGGATCTCTACTGCTTTATAAACGTGCTCCCAAACATAATCTAGACCCAGAGAAGATGTTGGACCTTATCATAGTAGGGATTCCATTGGGGGTTATAGGTGCTCGTTTATACTATGTGTTGTTTAATTTGCCATTATATCTAAATTCAAATGGAAATATCGCTATACTCAAAGTAATTAATATAAGAACAGGCGGCTTAGCTGTTCACGGCGGGCTAATCCTAGCCTTCATTGGAGTAGCTTTGTTGTGTCGACACTATAAGTATAATCCTATTGATGTACTGGACTTAGCGGTTCCTGGGGTTGCTTTGGCTCAATCTATAGGACGTTGGGGAAATTTTTTTAATTCTGAAGCACATGGCAGTCCAACAGATTTACCTTGGGGCATTTTAGTGGATGGGCAGATGGTTCACCCTACATTCCTCTATGAATCACTTTGGTGCCTTGGACTGTGTATATTATTGGTGTATATCGATAATCGAAGAAAGTTTGTTGGGCAGACATTCTTGTTTTACACAAGCTTATATTCCCTAGAACGTTTTTTTGTGGAAGGGTTACGAACAGATAGCTTGATGTTAGGCCCATTAAGACAAGCTCAAGTATTAAGTGTAGTGATTATATTAGTCTCTTTAATTGCTTATTATTACTTGGTAAAACGAAAAGAAAAATTCAATGAGATAAATGAAATGGAGAATCAAGAATGAAACTAGGAATAGTTGGACTTCCAAATGTTGGAAAAAGTACTCTTTTTAATGCCATCACAAAAGCTGGCGCGGAGGCAGGTAATTATCCATTTTGCACTATAGAGCCTAATGTAGGGGTTGTGACTGTTCCTGACCCTAGACTTGATGTACTTCGTAAAATGTATAATTCTAAAAGAACCATTCCTACTGCTATTGAATTTTATGATATCGCAGGCTTAGTGAAGGGTGCTTCAAAGGGGGAAGGTCTTGGTAATAAATTTTTAGGTCATATCAGAGAAGTTGCAGCTATTCTTCATGTAGTCAGGTGTTTTGAAGATGATAACGTTGTGCACGTTTCAGGTAAACCAGATCCTATGATGGACATTGAAACTATTAATCTTGAGTTAATTTTATCAGACATGGAATTAATTGAAAGGAGACTACAGAAATCAGAGAAAGGGAAAAAAGCGGATCCTTCTCTAACTTTTGAAGTTGAGCTTCTGAAAAAGTTACAATCCGTTCTTGAAGGAGGGTTTTCTGCCAGAACGCTAACCTCTGAATTAACAAAAGACGAGGAAGAGTTTGTTAGGTCATTAGATCTGCTCTCTTATAAACCAGTAATTTATATGGCAAACGTTTCTGAAAAAGAACTGACAGAATCTGATAACCCATGGGTTCTTTTGGTGAAAGCCTATGCAGAGAAAGAAGCTGCTGAAGTAGTAGTTATATGTGCAAAGGTAGAGGCTGAATTGGCAGAGCTAGATTCAGAAGAACGTAATATGTTTCTTGAAGAACTTGGAATAAAAGAGTCTGGATTAGACAAACTAATTACGGCTTCTTACTCTCTCTTAGACCTGATATCATACTTGACTGCAGGAGAGCAAGAGGTGCGTGCCTGGACCATTAAAAGGGGAACTAAGGCTCCCCAAGCTGCAGGGAAAATTCATACAGACTTTGAGAAAGGCTTTATACGAGCTGAAACCATAGCTTATGATAAGCTTACGGAATGTGGAGGCAACTTAGTTCAAGCAAAAGAAAAGGGTTTGGTTAAATCAGAAGGCAAAGAGTACGTTGTAAAAGATGGAGATATTATTAATTTTCTTTTCAACGTTTAAAGATAAGTTTATACAAAATAAAAAATGAGTGATTGCCATGGCTTTGGGAGTCACTCATCTTTTCGTCTATTCAAAACATTTTCCGGATAAATTATTTTTATTATTTAGCCTCTTATACAAATAGATTTACATTGGATTCTTCTGCTTCGCTTAGGTATGTCGCTACTCCACCAAGTTCTACTCCATCGATGAGCTCTTCCTCAGTGATTCCCATTATATCCATGGACATAGTGCAAGCGATTAATTTTACACCAGCATCCATGGCTTGTTGCATCAATTCTTCTAATGAGTTAACATTTTTATCCTTCATTACCATTTTCATCATTTTGGTACCCATGCCACCCATATTCATATTTGATAATTTTAGATTAGATGAGCCTCGTGGCATCATAGCGCCAAACATCTTCTCAATAAATGGTTTTTTTATGTTTTGGTTTTCGGGTTTTCTCAAAGCATTAAGTCCCCAGAATGTAAAGAACAGAGTTACAGGCCTTCCCATAGCTGCAGCGCCATTTGCTATAATAAATGATGCGAGGACTTTATCTAAGTCTCCGCTGAAGACAATTATGGTTTTCCCCTGATTATTGCTACTAATTTCCTGCTTATTTTTTACAGTTTCTATGTCTCCTCCAGTGCCTTTTCGTAGATATACTATGTTTTGTTTGTCTTTTCTCTCTGTTTTCAGAAAAGTATTTCCAGTGCGACGACACCAACTCTCCACATCTCTTGGGAAACCCATATCCGTGGCAGAAACCTGTAAGATTTCTCCTTCTGCCATGGCGTTTATTGTTTCATTTACTTTCATTATAGGTCCTGGGCATTGAAGACCAGCACAGTTTAATATCTCCATCTCTCTTCCAGATAAATCCATCCCCTGGATGTCCAAATTTTCATTTGAAGATGAAATGAAATCTTTGTAGTGCATGGATTTGTAAAAGGAAGATCCTCCAGAAAGTACCGTTACATTTTCAAAACCATGGCCACTTAGAATACGGGCTCCATTATAAGACCGAACACCAATGGCACAATAAACAACTGTAGGAGTCTTTGGGTTAAGTTCATTTATTCTCTCTCGTAATTGGCTTAAAGGTATATGAGTGGAGCCTGGTATTTCAAATGTAGTTCTTTCAGCATCTTCTCCAACATCTAGAATCACTAACCCACCTTTGTCATTGTTAACCATTTCATCTAATTCGTAACATTCAACAAATCGAACTAATCCCTTTAACATGTTTTCTGCCACAAAACCCAACATGTTTACTGGATCCTTTGCAGAACCAAAGGGAGGTGCGTAAGCTAATTCCAAGGACTTCAAATCATAAATAGTTGCACCTAAGCGCATAGCCGAAGCCAATACATCAATTCGTTTATCTACTCCATCTTGCCCAACAACTTGGCTTCCAAATATTCTACCGTCTTTATCAAAGATTATTTTTAAATCCAAAGGAGTTGCACCAGGGTAGTAAGTGGCGTGGGATTTTTGATGTATTAAGGCGACAAAATAATCTTTATTTTTTATTTTCCCCAAAGCTTGTAAATTCTTTTCGTTGAGACCAACAGATGCCGCAGTCAAATCGAATACTTGAGCGATAGCGGTCCCAAGAGTACCCTCATAAGCCTCATTGCCACCCATAATATTATTAGCGCATATCCGAGCTTGTTTATTGGCAGGTCCCGCAAGAGGAACCATGCAAGGTTCTTTTAAAACAAAATTTTCCACCTCAATGACGTCGCCGACAGCGTATATATCAGTGTGAGAAGTGTGCATTTGTGGATCTACTTTTACACCGCCTCGCTCATTGAGATCCAAGCCCGCTTCTTTTGCCAAGATGCTATTAGGACGTACACCAATAGATAGAATAACCAAATCAGCCTCCAGCTGTATCCCGCTTTTCAAATTTATTTTAGTTAATCCATCTTCGGTATGGAAGGATTGAACTCCATCACCTAAGTGGAGATCTACTCCGTTCATAACCATGTTTTCATGAATCAATTGTGCCATTTCGAAATCTAAGGGCGTCATAACCTGATCCATCATTTCTATTAGGCTAACCTTTATACCTACAGCATGAAGGTTCTCTGCCATTTCCACACCTATAAAACCACCCCCAATGACTGCCGCAGTCTTTGGATTGTGATCTTTTATAAAATTCTTAATATTATCTGTATCAGGAATAGTCCAAAGAGAAAAAATATTTGGAGCGTCTATACCTGGGATAGGTGGTTTCAACGGAGATGAGCCAGTAGAAATGACAAGGGTGTCGTAAGATTCAAGGAATTCTTCATTTGTTTTTAAATTTAATACGCGAACTGTTTTATCCTCAGGATTTATGGCCATTACTTCATGGCCTGTTCTAACGTCAACATTATATCTGGCTTTCATCTTCTCAGGTGTTTGTATTAGAAGTGCTTCTCTATCTTTTATAACATCTCCAATGTGGTAAGGAAGTCCACAGTTGGCATATGATATATAATCACCCTTTTCAAATATGATTATATCCATATCTTCTTCTAAACGTCTTAAACGTGTGGCTGTAGTAGCACCACCAGCAATCCCACCAATAATTACAGTTTTTTTCTTCATCTTTTGATACCTCACTTGGATCTAATCTAAAGGGATAGGTTGTTAAAAATTATACTAACCCTACTATATAATATTAAATTAGATAATTCAGTAACATTGTTACTAAATGGTTGATGCCTATAATTTTGAATAAAAAAAAGGCCTTAAGAAAGGCCTTGATAAAATAAACTTGTTATGGAATGTATTGCTGAATTATTAATTCCACGAAATCATGCATAACATAAAAATAGAAATAATTAGTTTTTTCATCTGCAGAAGTTTCTTGAAGAAAAGTTGAGAAACCATCATTGAATGCCTGTATAAATCCAGAACTATTTAGGAAAAACTGTGCTTCTGTTAAATCGCTACTTGGAAATATTACTGATCTGACATTTTTTGATAAGGTTAGCTCGTAATCAACATTCCTGTCTGCGATATAAAATCCATTTGGTTGGCTAGCATCCTCAACGAACTGCTTACCCAAAACAGTGACTGTGTAAGTGTCATCTTTATTATCAATTACATTGTCAATTACTCCAAACATTTTTTCTGCACCATCTCGAGTAATTTGATTAGCAAAATCAGTTATCAAATACTCTACGGTAATTTCCGGTTCAACATAAGTATTACCATGAAGGTCAGATTTCCAGCACCCTCCAAGGGACAAACATAACAAAATTGGAACCAACATAAAGGCTGTTTTCTTTAAAAAATTTTTGTTCATAAACCCCTCCATGAAACGTCTTAAATCTATTAATTTTATAATAGGATATTATTTAGAATTTGATTTATTATACCACTTTATCATTAGAAATGCACAATAAAGTGATGAAGATAAAGGGTGTTCTCACCATTATTTTTTATATATTACCTACATGTAGAAATTGGCTAGAAGTTAGATACAATATATTGTGAAAATTTTCTAAAAACTTTACTTTTTGGAAACAATTTTAAAATAAAGGAGGGATAATTGCATATATTGGAGTAAAGTGGTTGCAAGGTGGGGATAAATGGAGTAAAGTGGTGTTAAAGATAATACCTACTGTGGAGGAGTGCCCTATGTTGATGGGAAAATACTTAAATTCAATAGATATAAAGTTCAGAATGATTGTCCCTGCTAAATTTAGGGATAAGTTAGAGTATAAGTGCGTTCTTACCAGAGGAATTGATCATTGTCTATATATTTACCCAATAAAGGAATGGACGGTTCTTATGGAAAAACTTTCTAGTTTACCTATGAGTGACCCTGACGCAAGAGCTTTCGTAAGGCATTTTTATGCAAACGCAGTTGAATGCGATATTGATAAACAAGGAAGAATAACTATTCCACAGGAACTAAGAGAATGGGCAGGAATCAAAAAGGATTTGGTAACACTTGGATTGCTAGATCGTATTGAGATTTGGAGTATTGATAGTTGGGAAGACACTGACAACAAAACAGAGTTAGACCACAGTGATTTTGCAAAGAAGATGATAGAATATGGAATTTAAACATAAACCAGTGCTTTTCGAGAAGACCTTGGAGACCCTAAAAATAGACCCCCAAGGGATATATGTTGATGGAACCCTTGGCGGTGGAGGTCATGCTTACGGCATATGCAAACAGTTAGAAGAAGAGGGATGGTTTTTAGGTATTGATAGGGATAAAGCAGCTATCTTAGCTGGAAGTGATAATCTCAAAGAATTTAAATGTCACAAATCTTTCATTCAAAGCAATTATGCTGAGATAAAAGATATCTTGGATAATTTGAAAATTCCACAAATAAATGGAGCGTTGCTTGATTTAGGAGTTTCATCATTTCAACTTGATAATGCAGAAAGAGGCTTTTCATATATGCAAGAGGCCTCTCTCGATATGCGAATGTGTGAAGAAGATTCCTTGACTGCTTACACCGTAGTAAATGAATATACAAAAAACGAACTGACAAGAATTATAAAAGAGTACGGAGAAGAAAGATGGGCAGCAAGAATTGCGGAATTTATAGTAGAAGCTCGAAAAGAAAATCCAATTGGTACAACCAAGGACTTGGTGGCAATTATCAAGAAGGCTATTCCAGCAGCAGCTAGAAGGGATGGTCCGCATCCAGCTAAAAGAACATTTCAAGCCGTTAGAATAGAAGTTAATGACGAATTAGGCCTTTTAGAACAAGCTGTGGAAGATTTTATCGATGTACTAGCCCCTGGCGGACGGATGGCAGTCATTACTTTTCATTCATTGGAAGATCGCATTGTAAAAGAAGTTTTTCAAAGGCGTTTGAATCCTTGTATTTGCCCCAAAGAATTCCCTGTCTGTACTTGTGGCAAAATTGCAGACGTTAAGAAAATCACCAAAAAGCCAATAATATCAGATGAGTTGGAACTAGAAGAAAACCCAAGAGCTCGAAGTGCGAAGCTTAGAGTTATTGAGAAGGTAGGAGGTGCAAAATGATTGCGGCAGATCAATGGTACGATTATCAGCAAAAATATCGCAAATTCAGTTTTGACATGAAAGCCCCGGAATCAATTTGTGAGCGGGAAGATAAAAAGAAAGTGAAAACCTCCCCTAAGGATAGGTTGAGTTTAATTTTATTAACGGTAGTAATGGGTCTAGTTTTTGTTGGAATGATTATAGTTTCAGCTTATGGGGCCAATATTAAGTACGATATAAATAATTTAGCGAAAGAGAATTCAGTAATACAGGGAGAAATAGAGAATCTAAATGTGGAAATCAAGTGTGCCGTTAATATTAGCGCTATTGAAGAAAGAGCTATAAAGGAACTTGGAATGGTCTATCCAGAAACAACCCAGTTTAGATATCTGGGAGCAGTACAAGAAACTACTCATAATTTAGCTGCAATAATAAAAGAAAAAGCGTATAATTAATCCGAGATATAATTACATAAAAAGTTAAACCAGACAACTTAATCAGTTTAAATGGAAGGTGTCTGGTTTTCTTTCGAATATGACAGATAGGTGAGTATTATGGCTAGCACGAATAATCGTACAAAAAAAAGACTTGTGATTTGCTTTTTACTAATCTGTATATTTATTATAGCCCTTTGTTTTAGGGTGGGGTGGATACAGATCGTAAAAGGCGAAGAATATAAAAGAATGGCTGCAGGTCAGCAAACTAGAGATATCTCAATAGTTGCAAAGAGAGGAACTATTTATGATAGAAAGGGTGAGGAACTTGCTATAAGTGCTAAAACCTTTTCAGTCTGGATTCGTCCTAAGCTAATATGGAAGGGCGATAGCCCAGAGGAGCAAGAAATAAATGCTCAAAAAACCTTCGCATCTCTGGCGGAAACATTAGGGATTGACAAAGAAAAAATAATGGAAATGGGTAGTTCTGATTCTGTTATGGTAAGAATTGCAAAATACCAAACAAAAGAGATGGCCAATTCAATAAAAAGCCTGAATATTAAAGGGGTGGAAACCAGTGAAGAAGTTAAACGATACTATCCCTTAGGCCCTTTTGCTTCTCATCTTTTGGGAACTGTAACTGATGACAGCTTGGGCCTGTCTGGTATAGAGTTAAAATATGATCGTTTTTTAAGTGGTGTCTCGGGCAGGTGGATTAAAAGTGCAGATGTTGACGGGAATGGCCTTGCTTATGGTGTAGAAAAATATTATGAGGCTTCCGATGGACTGAATGTTGTTTTAACTCTTGATTCTGTTATACAACACTATGTTGAAAAAGCCATAGAAGAAGTATTAGTAACGACTAAAGCCGATAGAATTTGGTGTTTGGTTATGGATCCAAAGACCGGGGATGTTTTGTCCATGGCAGCCTTGCCAGATTATGACCCCAACAATTCAAGAGTGCCTCTTAATGAAGAAGCTGCTGAGTATGTTGAATCCTTAGATGATGCAGAGAAAACAGCATACTGGAATAATATGTGGCGTAATTCCATGGTAAGTGATACTTATGAACCTGGTTCTACATTTAAACTTATTACTGCTGCAGTAGGCTTGGAAGAGCGGGTTACATCATTAAATGAAACATTTGTTTGCACCGGATCAATAAATGTATACGGAAGTATTTTAAGATGTTGGAGACATGGGCGACCTCACGGAACACAGACATTTGTAGAAGCCATAGGGAATTCCTGCAACCCTGTCTTAGTTCAAATTGCACAACGAGTTGGAGAGGCCAAATATTATACCTATTTGGATATGTTTGGTTTTTCTGAAAAAACAAATATCGATTACCCGGGAGAGAGTACTTCAATTTTACAATCTCGCAGCTCTGCAAATCCTGTGGGACTTGCTACTATGGCATATGGCCAAGGGATTGCTGTGACACCTATACAAATATTAACGGCTGTTTGCGCTTTTGGAAATGACGGCCGACTAATGCAACCTAGATTGGTAAGCGAACTCACTGATAAAAATGGCAAAACCGTAGTTTCATTTGATCCCAAAGTAGTTAGACAGGTGGTTTCTAAGCAAACATCTGACGAGATGCGGGGGATTATGGAATCGGTTGTATCTGAAGGCGGCGGAGGAACTGCAAAAGTAGATGGATATAGAGTAGGTGGTAAGACAGGCACTGCACAGAAGGCAAAAGATGGAGGTTATAGCAACGAAACTTATTCCTCATTTATTGGTATGGCTCCGATGGATGACCCTCAGGTCGCAATACTACTAGTTGTAGACAATCCAAAGGGTGTAAAATATGGTAGTCTTACAGCAGCGCCAGGAGCACAAAAGATACTTGCAGAGACATTAAGATATTTAAATGTGGAGCCTGAATTCACTGAAGTGGAATTGGCAGCTTTAAAAAAGAATACTGTTATAGTGCCAAATCTAACAGGACAAAGCGTAGAGAATGCAGCTGGGATTTTGGGCGGAATTTTCCTAAAGTCGACCACATCTCCTCTTTTACAATCTTCCGAAGAAAGAATGGTAACAGATCAGTATCCAAAACCTGGGGAACACGTTCAAAAAGGAACTTTGGTATACTTATATTGGGATTAAAGAAAGGCGTATAAATAATGAAAACACTAACCCTTGGAGAAATAGCACAGGCTACGGGAGGGAAATGTATCAAAGGTAGCAATAAAGAAGGGATAAGAGGAGTTTGCATTGATTCACGTAAAGGACAGCCAGATTTCATTTTTTTCGCCCTGAAGGGAGAACATAATGATGGCCATGAATTCTTGGAAGCTGCACAATTATCTGGATGCAAAGCAGCTATAATAAGTCGGGAAATTCAAGATTTTCCTTTAGAAAATTGTATAATCGTAGAAGACACATTGAAAGCACTTCAAGATTTATCTAGATACTATTTAGAAACTTTTTCCATAAAACGAATTGCTGTTACTGGCAGCACTGGTAAGACAACAACAAAAGACATGTTGGCTGCAGTATGTGAAACAAAGTTCAAGACCTCCAAAACATTGGGCAATTACAATAATCACATTGGACTTCCCCTTACGATTTTGTCTATGGATGAAAAAACTGAAGTAGGGATATTTGAGATGGGAATGGATAAGCCTGGAGAGATTGAATTCCTTTCCTGTTTAGTAAAACCAGATATTGGAATTATAACAAATGTTGGATATTCGCATCTAGAAAAACTAGGAAGCAGAGAGAACATTTTAAAAGCAAAGCTAGAAGTCACCAAATGTTTTAATACTGATAATATTTTGATTATAAACTCAGATGGAGACCTTCTATCGCGAGAATCATCTAAAGGCAATTACAAGACAATTACTACAGGGACAAGACAAGGAAGCGACTACACAGTTAAGAATATAATTGATGAGAAAGAAGGAATATCCTTCACCTTAGAGGTAGGAGTAGAGAAACATAACATTCTATTACCTATTCATGGTAAGCATAATGCTTTAAATGCAGCGTTAGCTTTAGCTTGTGGAAAAGAACTAGGTATCTCTTTGAATGATGCTTTAATAGGTTTAGATAACTTAGTCCTAACAGAAAAAAGATTGGGGATAAAGACTAAGGACAAGGTGAAAGTTATAGATGACACTTATAATGCTAGCCCAGATTCAATGAAAAGTGCTATTGATGTCTTAATTGACCAAAGTGGCATTCGAAAAATCGCTATTCTAGGAGATATGTTTGAATTAGGAGAAGATACAGAAAAATATCATTACGAAATTGGGAAGTATGCTGGATTAGCGGGAGTTGATTTAGTTGTCACAGTTGGAAATTTAGCATATAATATTGCACTAGGAGCTAGAGAACATCTTGATAAAAAAAATGTATTATCTTACAAAAGCAAAGAAGCTCTTATGGCTGAAATACATGACATTATTAAATCTGGTGATGTGGTTTTGCTTAAAGCATCAAGAGGAATGGAACTTGAAGAGCTCGTAGATAGTATTTTGGATTAGGAGAATTTATGGATATAGTGCAACTACTTTTACTATTGCTAATGGCATTCATGCTTAGTACTGTTGCCACCTCTTTGGCAATACCTATATTAAAAAGAAAGCATGCAGGTCAAAACATTAGGGCCGAAGGTCCAGAGTCTCATATGTCAAAAGCGGGGACTCCCAGTATGGGAGGAATAGCTATTATTGCTGCTACTATAGTTACTGTTATTGCAACAAAACAATTTACAATGGAAACTCTTCTCTTGGTTTTAGGCTTTGTAATGTTTGGAGCAATAGGATTTGCTGATGATTATTTGAAAATCATACGACGAAATAATCTAGGTTTGCGTGCTTGGCAAAAACTCACCTTACAGTTAGTTGCTGCCTTGGTCTTAATTATGGCTTTTAATTTTATTTTGGATAGAGGCACTCTTGTATTGGTGCCTTTCATTGGCACAACATTTGATATGGGGAAGTGGTATATCCCCTTTGCAGTATTTGTAATATTGGCTATGGTAAACAGCGTGAACCTAACTGACGGACTTGATGGTCTGGCCTCTGGAGTAAGTAGTGTTGTTGCAGTGTTCTTTGCATTAGCTGGCGTAACCTTAGCAAGTGGGGCAGGCACTTCATTTGCTATTTGTTTAGCGGGTGCATGTATAGGGTTTTTGATTTTCAATCGATACCCTGCCAAGATTTTTATGGGAGACACAGGTTCTTTAGCCCTGGGTGGTGGTCTTACTGCAGTTGCCATTCTCATGAAGATGGAATTATTTTTGCCAATAGTGGGATTTGTTTTTGTAGTTGAGGCCATATCAGTTATAATTCAGGTAATAAGCTTTAAAACTAGGGGTAAGCGAGTCTTTAAAATGTCTCCTATCCATCATCATTTTGAGTTATCTGGAATAAAAGAAACCAAGGTTGTTGGCATGTTCTGGCTGGCTACAATAATTTTTTGTGGCATAGGAATAGGAGCGATGTAATGGAAAATAGATTTGAAGGAAAAAGATCAAGGCAATTTGAAGGGAAAAAAGTCCTTGTAGTTGGTATGGGTAAATCTGGCATTGCTGTAACTCAGGCTCTCCTCAAAATTGGAGCCAGTGTAACTGTTCAAGATATAAAGAAAAAAGAAGATGTTGATTCTCATTTGATTCAGTTTTTAGAAAATGTAGGTGTAACTTGTTATTTTGGGGTAAAACCTGATCCCAAGGACCATTTCGATATGGTAGTTTTATCTCCAGGAGTGCCTACTTATTTGGATTTTATTGCAGCGGCAAAAGATTCTGGAGCAGAAATTATTGGGGAATTAGAAATTGCATACAGGGTTGGTTCTGGAAAATATATTGCGATTACAGGAACCAATGGTAAAACAACGACTACAGCTTTGGTAGGTGAAATCTTCCGCCATGCTAAACGTAAAACATTTGTTGTGGGGAATATAGGCGTTGCAGTTATTAGTAGATCTTTGATTGCCACAAAAGATACTTGGCTTGTAACTGAGGTATCCAGCTTTCAACTAGAAACTACAAAGCTATTCAAACCCTTTATTTCAGCAATACTAAATATTAGTGAAGACCATATGGATAGACATGAAAACATGGAAAACTATATTAAAGCTAAGGGAGAAATTTTTAAGAACCAAGAGCCAACTGACTATACTGTGATAAACGCAGATGATGAAGCCTGTCTTCAACTTTCTTATTCTGCCCCCTGTAAAGTTGTCTATTTCAGTATAAGCCAAGAACTTTCTTTTGGATGTTTTCTTAGGGGAGATCAAATAATTATAAAAGAAGAGTCCGGTAAAGAAAGTCGAGTTTGTAGTACAAATGATTTACTTATTCCCGGAAGCCATAACATAGAAAATGCTCTTGCTGCTACAGCAATAGCCTATTATTCTGGAATCGAACCTGAAACAATTGCAGAGGTATTAAAGAAATTTAATGGCGTTCCTCATCGTCTTGAATTTGTTGAAGAGATTGATGGAAGAAGGTTTATTAATGATTCGAAGGGGACAAACCCCAGTTCCACCATAAAAGCAATTGAGGCCATGCCACCTGGAATTATTCTTATTGCAGGAGGATATGATAAGGGCGGGAGCTTCGAGACTTTGATTAATTCTTTTGATGGAAAGGTAAAAGGCCTTGTTTTAATGGGTAAAACAGCTAACTTAATTAAAGAAACAGCAGAAGCTTTAGGCTTTAATGAAATTATTCTTGCAAAGGATATGGATGAAAGTGTTAGAGCTGCATACGGGATGGCATCTTCTGGAGACACCATACTTCTTTCTCCAGCCTGTGCAAGCTGGGATATGTACACTAATTTCGAGCAGAGAGGTGAGCACTTCAAAACCTTGGTACATAAATTAGCAAACTAGAAAGACAGGGAGATGGTATGAACTTAGGAATGAAAAAAATGAAATCAGGGGATTTCCTTGTTGTGTTAATTACCATGGCCCTTGTTATCTTCGGCGTTACCATGGTTTTCAGTGCTAGCTATTATACAGCTATAAGTGACTATGGAGACCCTTATTACTTTCTTAAAAGAGAGGTTGTATTCGCTGGAATTGGAACCGTTCTAATGCTTGTTACGGCTTCTATTGATTATCACATTTACCGTAGGATTTATTGGGGGATTCTCGCAGGTTCTTTAGTCCTACTTATGCTTGTATTTACTCCAATGGGTGTAACTCGAAATAATGCAACACGCTGGATCGGTATAGGGGACTTGACCCTAATGCCTGGAGAAATTGCGAAGTTAGCCATAATTATCTTTGTAGCAGTATATTTGAGTAGTAATCCTTCCCGTATCAGAAGTTTGAAATATGGAGTTTTGCCATTGTTTGGAATTGGCGGCTTATTTTTTGGACTTATCTATATGCAACCAAACCTTTCAACAGCAATAACTATATTTTTAATAATCGTAGGGGTGCTTTTTGTAGCGGGAGCCAAAATATGGCATTTAGCTATTGTTTTAGGTTCAGGGGTGTTGTTAGGATTTTTTGCTGTGTTTGTAGACCCTGATGGTGGCTACAGATTAAGTCGAGTAACCAGTTTTCTAGACCCCTTTGCAGATCCTCTTAATACTGGATATCAAGTAGTACAATCCCTATATGCTCTTGGATCTGGGGGGCTCTTTGGCGTTGGCATCGGAAAAAGTATCCAAAAAAATCTCTACTTACCAGAAGCACATAATGATTTTATACTCTCTATTATTGGTGAAGAACTAGGTTTTATTGCTATTATCATTCTATTTATAGCTTATATTTTTTTGCTTTGGAGAGCCATTCATATTGCGATTAATGCCAACGATCTATGTGGTACGCTTATAGCTACTGGTGTAGCTTTGATGATAGGGATTCAGATATTATTGAATGTGGCTACAGTTACTTCCAGTATGCCACCTACAGGAATCACACTGCCTTTTATTAGTTATGGAGGTAATGCTATTTGGATGTTTATGATAGCTATGGGACTCTTAATTAATGTTTCTCGCTACAAAGGGGATTAATAACTGATCTTTTTTATGTGCCTTTAATTAATTATAGGATAGAACAATGAAAGTAATAATGACTTGTGGTGGCACTGGAGGACATATATATCCTGCCATTGCCATTGCCAATAAGATAAAAGAAGAAAACCCCCAAGCAGAGATTATATTTATTGGTACTGGAAGACCCTTGGAAAAAAAGGTTATTCCAAAGGCAGGCTATGAATTAAGAGTGATTTCTGCCAGTGGCTTTCATCGAAAAAAAATATATCGTAATCTTTTTACTGCCAAGGACATGATAAAAGGATTGGTTCAAGCTGGACATATTTTAAAGGAGTTTAATCCTGTAGCGGTAATAGGCACTGGAGGTTACGTCTGCGTCCCAGTTATTATGAGAGCTAATCAGATGGGAATTAATACATATATTCATGAACAAAACGCAATGCCAGGCTTGGCAAATCGATGGTTGGCCCCAAGAACTGACAAGATATTTTTAGGTTTTGAGGAAGCAGCGCCATTTTTTAAAAACAAGGATAAACTATTTATTACAGGGAATCCAATCCGAAAGTCCTTTGAAGGCATATCAAAAGCCCAAGCCAGGAAGCAGCTTTCTGAAAAAAAGGATAGCTTCATGGTCCTAGTATTTGGGGGGAGCCTTGGTTCAGCAGTGATTAACAGAGCAACTCTTGATGCCTTGCCTTATTTTTCATTTCATGAAGAATTATCCATATATTTTGTAACAGGAAGCAGATATTATGATGAGATAAAAAAAGAACTGGAAAAACATGGCCTAAAAGAAAATCATAACCTTAAACTCATGGAATATGCTGAGAATATGGATATATTATTGCAATCTGCCGATTTAGCGGTATCAAGAGCTGGAGCATTAACCCTAGCAGAAGAAGCCCTTGTGGGTGTTCCTGCCATATTGATACCTTCTCCCAATGTCACGGGGAATCATCAACTTTACAATGCAAAGGCAGTATCTGAAAATGGGGGGGCCATTATTTTAGAAGAGACAAATCTATCTGGAGCCAAACTGGCAAAAGCAATAATAAATTTAAGCCAAGATTCTAAGGCAATAGACATGATGAGAAATCGGATGAAAGACCTTGGTAATAATAAATCTGCCAGCATTATATATGAGCATCTTGATTTAACTAGGAAAGGCGCAAAGTAAAATCATAAAAATGAATTAGACTAAATATGAGAGGGAAGTAATTATGACAATAGAAGTGAAGGAGAAAAAAAAACGTAGAAAAAAGAAACATTATTTGCTTCGTTTTATTCTAATTCTGTTTCTAGGGATAGGTTTATATTTTTTCCTAACTTCACATATATTTGACATAACAAAGATTGAAGTAACCGGGCAAAATCATTACTCTGCAGAGCAAGTAATAGAGCTGGCAAAAATTAAAAAAGCTACAAATCTTTTTCAGCTAGACAAAAAGACTCGAATTGAATTAATGGAAAAAGATCCATACATCAAAAACGCTTCTATAAAAAGGAAGCTTCCCGAAACCTTGCTTATAGAAATTTTAGAACGCACTGAAGATGCGGGTATATCATATGGGGATTCCTATGTACTTATTCATAGAGATGGTATGGTTCTTGGGAGAGTAGACCAACAGCCAGAAATACCAATTTTAATGGGAATGACAATTATAAATATGCAAGCGGGAGAGACTTTAGAGGTTGAAGAGAAGACGGTTTTGGAAAATACTTTGTTACTATTAGATACCATGGAGGCTAGAGACTTATTCTTTAAAAAAATAGACATATCCGATGTGATTATAAAAGCGTATATATATGATAAATTAATATGCCGTGGGAAGCCAGAAAACATATTAGAAGCCATGGAAAATGGCAACCTAGAAGCTGTTTTGGTAGACCTTTTAGAAGAAGGTATTCAGCATGGCACAATTCATTTAGGTGGTGGAGGCTACTGTTCATTTAGCCCACAAACCCTTTAATAAAGAATCATTAAAACTCAAGTCTGCGCGAAAGGATGATTTAGAAATGGATCAGTTAAAAAAGAAAATATTGGAAGAAGGAAAAGCTATTGGATCAGAAATTGTTAAAGTTGATCATTTTCTTAACCACCAGATTGATGTTGCTTTCATGGAACAACTGGGAGAGGAATTTAAAGATCGCTTTTCTGACTGCCTACCCAACAAAATTCTGACGGTAGAATCTAGTGGCATAGCAATCGCCTGTGAAACTGCAAAACGCTTTTCTCAAATTCCTGTAGTATTTGCAAAGAAAGCTGCACCCAACACTTTAGTTGAAGGTTATTATTGTGCTCCAGCAAAATCCTTTACAAAGGGCATTGTGTCTACCCTAAGAGTATCGAAAAATTTTCTCGGCCCTGATGATAAAGTGTTGATTATTGATGATTTTTTAGCCTCAGGTGAAGCAGCCCTTGCCCTTTGTGAGCTATGTAGACAAAGTGGAGCAGAGATTCTTGGTATTGGTGCAGTAATTGAGAAGCAATTTCAGGGCGGTGGAGAAAAATTGCGTAGTAAGGGGTACAGAGTTGAATCCTTAGCTGTAATCAAAGAAATTCGAGATGGTCAAATATTATTTGCTGAAAATTAGAAGTATTTATACGTACATAAAACCGTATAACCTGCGATAACGTACGATATAATGCGAACATTTAACCAATACAAGTGAAAAGTATCTAGTAATTCACCTTAGTAAGCTTTACGACAGAATATACAGCGGTATAATAGATATTGTAATAAGAGAAATCAACTATATTTTTTAAAAGGAGAAAAGAAATGAAAAAAGTCTTAGCGATAGTATTAGCTTTGGTTCTTGTTTTTAGTTTGGCTGCATGCGGCGGAGCTGACACGGATCAAGACGGAGAAGATACTGCACTGAAAGTAGGTTTTATCTATATTGGAGTAATTAACGACGGTGGATATACTCAAGCCCACCATGAAGGTACAACAGCAATGGAAGCTCATTTTGGGGGTGCTGTAGAGACAGCATTTATTGAAGGTGTTGACGATACTGACAAGCAAGCTTCTCTTGATGCTGCATTAAACCTAATTGATCAAGACTGTAATGTTGTTGTAGGAACTAGCTACGGCTTTATGGATGCTTTGGACGAGTTGGCAAACTCTGGCGAATATGATGATATCGTATTCCTTCATTTCTCCGGCAACAAGAGCAACGACACTAATTTTGAAAACTATTTCGGAGCTATAGAAGATGCTAGATATCTATCAGGTATGGTGGCTGCAAGTATGACAGAAACAAATAAACTTGGATATGTTGGAGCTCATCCTTATACAGAAGTAAACATTGGAATCAACGCATTTACATTAGGTGCTCAATCTGTGAATCCAGATGTTGAGGTTAAAGTTGTTTATATTAATTCATGGTATGATCCTGAAAAAGAAAGAGCAGCTGGTGACGAGTTAATTGCAGCAGGATGCGATGTTATTGCACAACACTGCGATACTACAGGTCCACAGGTTGCAGCTTCAGAGGGTGGCGGTTTCGCAATCGGATATAACTATCCAAACAATGTGGCTCCCGATGCATTCTTAACTGCACCTATTTGGCACCACGAGGTATACTTGATTGACCGAGTTCAGAAAATCATGGATGGAACCTTTGTTCCTGAAAATTATTATGGTAATATGTCAGATGGATATGTTGCACTTGCGGACATGACAGATTTAGTCCCTATGGATGTTCAAGATCTAGTTATGGCTAAGCAAGCAGAAATGGAATCAGGCGCATTTGCTCCATTCTCAGGTTACATTGAATATAATGATGGAACAGTAATGAATGAAGAAGGACATTCCATGTCAATTGCAGAAATTTGGCAGATGACAGGATTGGTAAAGGGCGCTAAATAATAACGAAATGATTTGTTGACCATTCTGTTGTTTTTATATAAACTATAGCTAATACTTAAATCTTGCGGGGGGCATTCATCCATTGACTGTCCCTTGCCTTATCTTGGAGGCCAATGGTGCAGAGTCAAATTGCAATTGAAATGAGAGGCATATGGAAATCCTTTGGTTCTTTAATTGCCAACGAAGATGTAAATCTTGTGGTTAATAAAGGAGAAGTACATGCGCTTTTAGGAGAAAATGGAGCAGGCAAAAGCACACTGATGAATATGCTTAGCGGGATTTACAAACCAGACAAAGGGAGTATTCTTGTTGAAGGAGAAAAATCAACATTTAATTCTCCTAAGGATTCTATACGTAGAGGAATAGGGATGATTCATCAGCATTTCAAACTAGTTGATATTATGACTGCAAAAGATAATATTATTCTGGGTCAGTCCTCAGGCTTTTTTCTCCGCGGCAAAAAACTAACGGAAAAAGTCAGAGAAATATCAGACCAATATGGCCTAGACATCGATCCAGATAAAAAGGTTTATGACATGTCTGTAGGAGAAAAACAAACTCTTGAAATAATAAAGGTTCTTTACCGTGGGGCCAAAATACTTATTATGGACGAGCCCACCGCAGTATTAACACCTCAAGAAATTAAAAAACTTTTTCAAATAATCGAAAATATGAAGAAGCAAGGTTGTGCAATTGTTATAATAACTCATAAATTAAATGAAGTAATGGAAATATCTGATCGTATAACAATTCTTAGAAAAGGCAAATCAATAAACACAGTTCCCACCGATGAAGTTCAGGTCCCAGAATTAATAGAAATGATGGTTGGGAAAAAAGTGGATTTAGATATACACAAACAGACTTTCGATAGCAACAAGCCACTCCTGGCTATGGATGGGGTTACGATAAAAGATCGAGAAGGCAAATATGCCTTAGAAGACATTAACTTTACTCTTTGCGATTATGAAATCCTAGGCGTAGCTGGAGTTGCAAAAAGTGGTCAAAAAGAATTGTGTGAAGTTATTGCTGGGCTTATCCCTTCAGAGAAAGGTCGCATTTTCTTTGAAGGAGAAAACATACTAGGGAAGTCTCCTAGGGAGATTATAACTTTAGGCATCAGGATGGGATTTATTCCTGAAGACCGGTTGGGGATGGGCTTGATTGGAAGCATGGATATTGTTCATAATATTGTATTAAAAGACTACCAAAGTCAACCTGGGATATTTTTAAAAAGAGGTCCAAGCATAGCAAAAGCTGAAAAAATCGTTGATTCTTTAGAGATAAAAACACCTAGTATTTTCACAGCAGTCAAAAAACTTTCGGGTGGTAATATTCAAAAGGTTCTACTAGGCAGAGAGATCGACTCTAATCCTAAGGTACTAATTACTGCCTATCCAGTACGAGGACTCGATATAGGAGCTTCTTACAAGATATACGATTTACTAAACCAGCAAAAGGCCGCTGGAGTTGGTGTTTTGTTTGTTGGAGAAGACTTGGATGTTTTGATGGCATTATGTGACCGCATAATGGTTCTGTGCCATGGCAAAATAACTGGAATTGTTGACCCGGCAAATGTGACCAAAGAAGAAATAGGCTTATTAATGACTGGTTCTAGTCGTATAGAGGAGGAGGGAACCCCTCAATGAACATTTTGAGAATTGCGAAAAGAGACGACATACCAAAGCGGAAAGAATGGCTTATTAGAGGAGGAGCTATTTTACTTTCTCTGGTTTTTACCGGTTTAATACTTTTGATTTTTAATTTAAACCCTATTGAAATATTTAAGACAATAATAGAGGGGTCTGTGGGCTCTGAAATGCGTATCAAGCAGACAATTATTAAGGCTGTTCCTCTTATAATAACTTCTCTTGGAATTTTGGTGGCATTTAAAATGAAGTTCTGGAATATTGGAGGAGAAGGACAAATTATGATGGGAGCTTTTGCAGCAAGCTATGTTGCTCTATTCTTCCCTGAAATGCCGAAAGCCTTAGCCCTACTTGTTATGGCTTTGGCCGCAATTTTGGTAGGAGGCTTGTGGGCTTTTATACCAGCGATTTTCAAAGCAAAAATGGGTACCAACGAAACTATTTTCACACTAATGATGAATTATGTAGCGATTAAATTTGTTACATACTTACAGTATCAGGCATGGATGGATCCTGCAGCAAATGGATTTCCCAAAATCGCTCCTTTTCCCGAATGGGCACTAATGCCCAAACTATTTGGCTTGCATGTGGGTTGGATGGTAGCACTTATATGCGTCGGGTTGATATATGTTTTCATGAAACATACAAAGACAGGTTACGAAATTACTGTTGTGGGAGAGAGCATTGAGACTGCAAGATATGCGGGAATGAATATCAACAAAATTATTGTTACCGCAATGTTGGTTTCTGGGGGACTTTGTGGCTTGGCAGGAATGATCCAAGTGTCTGCTGTAGAAAAAACCCTGGCCATTGGAATTTCAGGTGGATATGGGTTTACCGCCATTATTACAGCTTGGCTAGCTAGGCTTAACGCAATTGCTGCTCTTTTCGTATGCATAGTATTTGCCATGCTTATACAAGGGGGGGCATATATACAGGTTAGCCTTAATGTTTCAAGCGCCGTTTCCAATGTGGTTCAGGGAACTATTCTTCTCTTTGTGTTAGGCAGTGAATTTTTCCTACAATATAGATTAATTCCAGCCAAAGGTCTTGGAAAATCAAAAAAGGAGGTAGCATAGTATGGAAAGCTTTTTAGCTACTTGTATTGTTGCCGCCACACCTTTAATCTTTGCTACAGTTGGAGAGCTGATTACAGAAAAAAGCGGTCATTTAAATCTTGGAGTTGAAGGAATGATGCTGCTGGGTTCAGTTATGGGCTTTATGGCAGCCTTGAATACAGACAATGGAAGTATTGCTTTATTGGCTGCAGCTGCAGCAGGAGCAGGGGGCGCTTTAATTTATGCGATTCTCACAGTTACATTAAGAGCCAATCAAGTTGTAACAGGATTAACCTTAACAATCTTTGGAACAGGTTTCGTTAGTTTTGTGGGACAAGATATGCTTGGTGCTATGGTGCCATCCTCAGTAGTTGGTTTTTTTGCAAAAAAAACAATACCCATCTTGGGGGACATTCCATTCTTTGGACCAGTCTTTTTTAAACAAGACGTTTTTGTGTATTTAGCGTATCTCTTGGTAATAGTGTCCACCTTATATCTTTATAAAACGAAACCGGGCTTAAATTTAAGAGCAGTGGGAGAAAACACCTCTTCTGCAGATGCTTCAGGAATTAACGTTGCACTTTATAAATATACACATATTTTAATCGGAGGAGCTCTTTGTGGCTTAGGCGGGGCTTACTTGTCACTTGTACGTGTTCCCATATGGCAGTCTGATGTGGTTAATGGGCGAGGATGGATTGCAGTTGCCCTGGTTATATTTGCATCATGGAATCCTATAAAAGCTTTTTTAGGAGCAATTCTCTTTGGTGGACTTAGCATCTTAGGATTAAGACTTCAAGCCATGGGAATATCAGTGTCTCAATATTTGGTTGATATGATACCTTATTTGGCAACAATTGTAATTGTAATAATAAGCTCTCACAAAAAGGGAAAGGAAAATCAGCCGCCTATGGACTTGGGTAATTCATATTTTCGAGAGGAAAGGTAAGGGCTATCCAGCACACTCACCATCTAAATCTAGCAAGATATCCAACCCGTGTTTAATAGAAGGTAAAATGTACTCAAGTATTTCCTTCACTGCTTTTGGACTTCCTGGAAGGTTAACAATTAGAGTGTTACCTCGAATTCCGGCTTCTGCCCTTGATAGCATAGCTCGAGGAGTTATTTTTAATGAATAAGATCTCATGGCCTCCGGTATTCCGGGGGTTCTTTTATCTAGAACATTAAGAGTAGCGTCAGGAGTTACATCTCGATGCGAAAAACCGGTACCACCAGTGGTTAAAATTAAATCTAAATGAAGCTCATCTGCCCACTTTATCATTGTGGATTCAATCATACTTTGATTATCAGGAAGTATAATCGTCTCTTTATCCCAAAAATCGTCGCTATCACGAAGCATTTCACGAATGATTTTTCCCGACAAATCTTCTCTCTCCCCTTGAAATCCCTTGTCACTTGCAGTTAAAATTCCAACTTGATACATGATATCCCCTTTCTTGTGGTATAATTTTGTTATATACGTGTATTATACTATAATAAATATATAGGAGGTAGAAGAATTATGATTTATGTACATTTAGCAGAAGGCTTTGAAGAAATAGAAGCATTGACGGTGGTGGATATATTACGGAGAGCCGAGATATCTGTGAAGACGGTTTCTATGGAAAAAACCTTGGAGGTCAAGGGGGCACATGGTATTTCGGTAAAAGCCGATATTATGTTTTCAGACGCAGACTATGAAGAATGTGAAATGATAGTACTTCCAGGAGGAATGCCAGGTACAAGTAATTTAATGAAAAATGAAGATCTTTTGAATAGGATTAAAGAGTTTAACCAAGCAGGTAAAAATATAGCTGCCATATGTGCCGCTCCTATGATTCTAGGCGAGATAGGAATGCTTGCTGGAAAAAAAGCCACAATATATCCGGGTATGGAAAACCATTTGAACCAAGGAGAGTATAAAGATATGCCTGTTGTTATAGATGGAAATATAATTACCTCTAAAGGACCTGCAACAGCTATGAGATTTGGTCTGGAGTTAGTGGGTGTATTAAAAGGCTCAGTTGTAAAGGAAGAAATAAGTAAAGGATTACTTTTTGAATAGTTGCAGAATAATGGGACTTGAAATTTGTAGCTAACGGCTTGGAAGAGAAGATTTCAAGCTATAGTTTGAGAGGATTTTAAATGGCTAAGACAATGAAAACTTTGAGAAATATAGACTTGAAACATGCAGACCTGCATGTTCATTCAAATCGTTCGGATGGAGTCTTATCAATTAAAGATGTTGTAGAAGAAATCAAAAGACAGGGGACCACTATTATGGCTATAACAGATCATGATGGTGTTAACGGCGTTAAAGAGGCTAAAAAAGCCGCAGAGATTCTAGGTGGGATTAAAGTGATTCCTGGAATTGAGTTTTCTGCTAATGGCCCGGGAGGTGAGGAACTTCATATACTGGGATATTATATTGATCTAGAAAACTCAGCCTTAAAACAAACAATCGAGGAAGCCAGGACCTCTAGAAGTGAAAGAAACATCAAATTGTATGATGCTCTCACAGAAATGGGATTACCTATTTCTGAAGATGATTTTGTAGGTATTCCAAACGAAGGATATGTAGGTAAACCATTAATAGCAAGAAAACTAGTAGAAAAAGGTTTTCTTAGGAAGTTTTCAGATGCTTTTAAAGACGGCAAGTATCTGGATACCAAGGAAATTCGTAGCATCAAAAAAAAGAAAGCTTCAGCTGCAGAAATAATTAAAGTTATCCATGAAGCTGGAGGAGAAAGTGTTTTAGCCCATCCAATGAAGATTAAAAAAATCGGCTTAAGAGGTAGTGATGAGTTTTGGAATAATCTTGAGTCTTTAACTAAGCGCTTAAAAGAATATGGGTTAGATGGGCTGGAGTGTTTTTATCCTAGTCATACAGAAGAAGAAAAAGACAAAATTTTGCAGTTGGCGGATTCTTTAGATTTGTTTGTTACAAAAGGATCGGATTTTCATTCTTTGGTAGATAAAGGATAATCTGTGATTGACAATATGTGGAAAATAATGTAATATAATACCACAAAGCGTTAGGACTTTGTTTGTTGATCAAGAAAGGAGATTATCCATGGCTACTGAACGGGAAGATATAACTTTTGAAATTGTTGAACATATTGGGGTTATAGCTAATAACACTTCTGGATGGGCGAAAGAACTTAATATGGTCTCATGGAACGGAGGTCCTGCTAAATATGATCTAAGAGATTGGGACGGAACCCATGAACACATGAGTAGAGGTATTACCCTCCATCCAGAGGAAGCAAAGAAATTAAGAGAAATCCTGGCGTCAATAGAATTATAGTAGTAAGCTTATTTTAGAATTAATAACACTATCTAGCACTGACTAAGAAAGGTCTCCTTATAGCGAAACCTTTCTTTTTATGTTATAATCTCATAATGAAAAAAAGCTTGAAGGAGAAACCATGAAAATTACAGTAATAAAAGAACTTAGGGCCCAGGAAGAAGTGCTTATAGTAGAATCAGGAACTCGATTAAAAGAGCTAGCTGACATTTTCCAAGACCAAGTTCCATATAGGATTTTGGCTGCAAAAATAAACAATAAACTTGAAGATCTTAACGTAGAATTAAAGGAAGATTGTCAGGTTGAATTTCTTGATATACGTTCACAATCAGCAAATTTAATTTATCAACATAGTCTTATAATGATATACCTAAAAGCCATTTCGGATGTGTTGGGAAAAACGGACGTTGAAATCGCAAATTCTTTAAACAAAGGACTTTATACAGAAGTTCGTTTCTTTCGAGAACAAACAGACGAAAATGGGAACAAAAAAAATGTAGATGCCCGTATATCAGATGAAGAAATTAAACTTGTTGAGAAAAGGATGCGAGAACTTGTTGCTGCAGACCTTCCTTTCACTAGGGAAAGATATAGCCGAGAAAAAGCGGCGGAATTATTAGTAGAAGATGGAGACGTAGAAAAGATGAGGATCCTCAATTCATCTAATGTAGAAACTATGGTCTTTTATTGCTTGGATGGTTACTGGAATTTTTTCTACGGTAAGATGGTTCCATCTACGGGATATATTGAATACTTTGAGCTGCGGCCATATAATGATGGCAAAGCTGTACTTTTGAGATTTCCACATCACTCTAAACCCGACGAAGTTCCATTTTATGAAGATGACTATTTACTTTCCGAAGCTTTTGGGGAGGCAAAAAAATGGGGTA
Organism: uncultured Oscillospiraceae bacterium; assembly: GCA_964383845.1. Classification (GTDB taxonomy): domain Bacteria; phylum Bacillota; class Clostridia; order Peptostreptococcales; family Anaerovoracaceae; genus JAAZGD01. Next base: position 72,168 of record CAYLIF010000003.1, on the reverse strand, counting down.
GACTTATGAAATGCGCTTTTGTATCTGACCTAAATGATAAAATCAAAGACGGATCCTACAAAGAACTCATTCTCATCAGTGAAGCCCTTCATGCAAAAAAAATCGGAGAAATAGTTGAACGTATAAAGGATGAGGGGAAAAGGATAATCTTAATTGCTGGCCCTTCAAGCTCTGGGAAAACAACATTTGCTAGGATGTTAGGCATTCAGCTTCGGGTTGAGGGATTAGAACCTATGTACTTAGGTACCGACGATTATTTTGTGGAACGAACTGAGACACCTCTTGATGCAAATGGCGAACCAGACTACGAGAGTTTGAGAGCAATCGATGTAGAGCTGTTTAACCAACAGCTTAACGATCTCATATCCGGGAAAGAAGTGGATATACCTACCTTTGATTTTATAAAAGGCGAAAAACATTATGGTAAAAAAATCACATCCATTAAACCAAACCAGCTTGTTATAATAGAAGGTATTCACGCTTTAAATGATGCGATGACCCCTGGCATTGAACATGAAGATAAATTTAAAATATATATCAGCCCTCTAACAAACCTTAATATTGATGCTCATAATAGAATATCAACTACAGATTCAAGAATGCTTCGACGTATGGTACGTGACAATCTTTATAGAGGGCATAATGCTCAAAGAACTATTCAAGACTGGCCCAAGGTTAGAGCAGGAGAAGATGTAAACATATTCCCCTACAATAGTAAGGCAGATGTGTTTTTTAACTCAGTACATATTTTCGAATTAGCCGTTTTAAAAACCCATGCCGTACCATTATTAAGGGCCATAAAAAGAGAAGAGCCCGAATATGCAGAAGCTCATAGGTTCTTGGCCTTTCTTAGATTCTTTCAAGGCATCGAAGATGAACATATTATCCCAAACAATTCCATACTTCGCGAGTTCATTGGCGGTAGTATATTTATGGAATAAATGAAAAACCTTTAAGGAGGAAGTTAAAGATGAATGCGAAAATAGTTTCAATTTTAAAAAATTTCAAAAAGCGAAATATTGAGGGATATTATACAGAAAGCTCGGAAGAAGCTAGACATATAGCCCTATCAATGGTTGAAGAGGGATCTGTTGTTACTTGGGGTGGGTCTAAAACCCTAGATGATACTGGTATTCGTGAAGCATTGCTGGAATTAGAAAGCCAAGGCAAGATAACTATTATTGACCCCTACAGCCAAAAAGATCCAGAAACAAGCTATGAAGCTAGAAGACAAGGAATGTTGGCGGATGTATACTTTCTAAGTGCCAATGCAGTAACTACAGATGGAGAAATGGCTAACATCGATGGAACAGGAAATAGAGTTGCAGCACTAACTTTTGGCCCTAAAAAAGTTGTAGTAGTGGCGGGGATAAATAAAATGACTGACAACTTAGAAGATGCTATCAAACGAGTAAAGGAAGTTGCCTGTCCAAAAAATGCAGAGAGACTTGGTAAAAAGACCCCTTGTGCACTTACTGGACATTGCTGTGATTGTCTATTACCCACAGAGACGATTTGTTCTACAATTGTTACAACAAGATTTAGTACAAAACCTGGAAGATTAAATATAATTCTTGTTAATGAGGAATTAGGTTTGTAGATTGTAAAAATTGTATATGATGCCATTTATAATTAGAAGGGACCCTTTAAAAGGTCTCTTTTTTTTTATTTTAAAGAGGCGAATAAATATATAATGACACACACGGACAAGTGTGAATGAATCAATTGTGTAACCATTGATTCCAATGGGTTAGTGAAAGTAATATAAGAAAAAGTCAAAAATGCTATAAAAAAGCCTTGCAATCTCTTTTGCGCTGTTATATATTATAGAGGCTTGCTTATAGCGGTGAAGCGGGAAGTTGCTGAGCTATCAGGTAATTTCCGCGGAGAATTGTTCCCACCAGATGGGAGCGAAGGGCATTGAAGATTTCTTATCTGTGGGTTATAAAACGAAACGCACGGAGGCGTGTACATGGCGACAATATGAGCAACACGTTGGAAATCAAGGACTCAACACCCTGTACGGGAATAGCGAAAACAGTACAAAGAAAAATGAGGAGGAAAAAAATGAGCGAATTACAAAAGATTAGAATCCGATTAAAGGCTTACGACCATGCCATGTTGGATCAATCAGCTGCCAAAATTGTGGAGACGGCCAAAAAAACAGGAGCGGATGTTTCTGGTCCTATACCCCTTCCCACAGAAAAAGAAGTGGTAACAGTTATACGTGCTGTACACAAGTACAAAGATTCTAGAGAACAGTTTGAACAAAGAACCCATAAGCGATTGATTGATATCACAAACGCAACAGGCAAAACCACTGATGCACTGACAAAATTGGAATTACCTGCAGGCGTAGACATAGAAATTAAGCTTTAGGTACATCTAAATTAGAAGGGTACTCCCCTTAGTATGATTGCGAGAAAGAATTAATCTGGCAATCCGCTGTAAGAGAAAAGGAGAATATATATGAAGGTATTACTAGGCAAGAAAGTGGGAATGACACAAATCTTCACGGAAGAAGGAGAAATGATTCCCGTTACCGTTATTGAAGCGGGTCCGCAAACCGTAACCCAAATAAAGACAATGTCAACAGATGGTTACGAGGCAGTTCAGGTTGGATATCACGATGCAAAACCTCAAAGGATAAACCGACCAAAAACAGGGCACCTAGAAAAAAGCGGAGCATTAAAAAGACATTTAGCAGAGTTTATTCCTGATGAAGGCGACACCTATGAATTAGGTCAAGTTATGACAGTTACAGAATTAGAAGAAGGCAAAAAACTAGACGTAACTGGAATATCAAAGGGTAAAGGCACACAAGGAAACATAAAACGTCATGGACACCATCGTGGACCAATGACTCATGGATCCAAGCACAAGAGACTCCCAGGAGCCTTGGCAGGGTGCGCAAGCCCTGGTCGAGTATTTAAGGGAAACAAAGGGCCAGGTAGAATGGGTCGAGAAACAGTTACTGTGCAAAACGTAGTATTGGTAAAAGTAATGGAGGATCGGAATTTGTTGCTTGTTAAGGGAGCAGTTCCAGGACCCAAAGGTGGTCTTCTGCAAGTCCAATATGCTGTAAAAGGTCAGGACAAATAGAGAAGATAGGGAAAGGAGGAATTAATAATGGCAACAGTAAAGATTTTAGATATGAGTGGCGTTGAAACAGGAACAATGGAATTAAAGGATGACATTTTTGGAATAGAGCCTAATCAAAATGCGGTTCATGAAGTTGTAAAGAATTACTTGGCAAACCAACGTCAAGGAACTCAGTCCGCAAAAACAAGAAGTGATGTCAGAGGCGGTGGAAGAAAACCTTTTAGACAAAAGGGGACTGGTCGCTCCAGACAAGGAAGTACTACAGATCCTTCACAAATCGGCGGAGGCGTGGCGTTTGCTCCAAAGCCCAGAGACTATCGATACTCGGTATCAAAAAAGCTGAGAAGACTAGCTATGAAATCCGTTTTATCCTCTAAGGTTCTTGAGAATGAAATGATTGTGCTAGATACACTCACATTTGAAGGACCTAAGACAAAGGATATGATCAAACTACTTGAAGGCGTTAAAGCTGCAAAAAAAGCGCTTATAATAATGGGAGAAAAAGATGATGCAGTGGTAAAATCCGCGGCCAACATCCCTGGTGTAAGAACTGCACTTGTTTCTACCATGAACGTTTATGAAATAATTAATTACACAAGCTTCATTGTAACAAAAGAAGCACTTAAAAAAATTGAGGAGGTGTATTCCTAATGAAGACCCCTTACGATGTAATCATTAAGCCTATCATTTCAGAAATGAGTATGGATGAGGCTCACAACAAGAAATACACATTCCAAGTGGCCAAAGGAGCTAACAGAACTCAGGTTAAAGCAGCAATCGAAGAAATTTTCGGAGTAGAAGTTGCTAAGGTAAACACTATGAATGTAATCGGTAAAGTTAAAAGAATGGGAAGAAATGTTGGAATGACAGCGTCTACTAAGAAAGCTGTCGTAACCCTTACTCCAAAGAGTAAGGAAATCGAATTCTTCCAAGGACTGTAAGAATAGGAGGGAAAGAAAGATGGGAATTAAAAAATACAATCCGACAACTCCTGGTCTTAGAGGAATGACGGTTTCCACCTTTGAGGAAATTACCAAAGACACGCCAGAAAGAAGCTTAACAGTAACTCTGAAAAAACATTCTGGTCGAAACAACAGAGGTAAGATTACAATACGTCATCGTGGTGGTGGATATAGACCTAAATACAGGATTATCGATTTCAAAAGGAATAAAGACGATATACCAGCAACAGTAGCAGCCATTGAGTATGATCCAAACAGAAGTGCCAATATCGCATTGTTGTTTTATGCCGATGGAGAAAAAAGATACATACTAGCCCCTAGCAAGTTAAAGGTTGGAGACGTACTTTTATCAGGCAGTAATGTGGACATCAAAGTTGGAAACACACTTCCATTATCCAGAATTCCAGCCGGAACGGTTATACATAACATTGAGATGAAAGCTGGGAAAGGCGGACAAATGGTTCGTTCAGCAGGGAATGGCGCACAGCTTATGGCGAAGGAAAACGACTACGCACAAGTGAGACTGCCTTCTGGGGAGGTTCGAAAAATTCGGGTAGAATGTAGAGCTACAATTGGTGAAGTTGGAAACCAAGATCACGGAAATATAGATATTGGTAAAGCTGGAAGAAAAAGACATATGGGAATAAGACCCACTGTTAGAGGTTCTGCCATGAATCCTAACGATCACCCTCATGGTGGTGGTGAAGGAAAGACTGGAATTGGACGAGTTAGCCCTGTAAGTCCTTGGGGCAAGAAAACTCTGGGTTACAAGACCAGAAAGAAAAATAAGCCATCAGATCAATATATTGTTAAGAAGAGAAAAGAGAAATAAGAAAGGAGCATAAATAATGGGAAGATCACTAAAAAAGGGCCCTTTCGTAAACCTTAAGCTACTAAAAGTCATTGAAGAAATGAATGCGGCAAACGAAAAAAAAGTTATTAAAACTTGGTCCAGGCCATCAACCATTTTCCCTCAGATGGTAGGGCACACCATTGCAGTTCACGATGGAAAAAAACATGTGCCTGTATATATTACAGAAGACATGGTAGGCCATCGGTTGGGAGAATTTGCTCCAACTCGTACCTACCGAGGACACGCTGCCGATAAGTCCACTAGGAAGAAATAGTGAAAGGAGATGGTAAAAATGGAAGCAAAAGCATTAGCTAAATATGTTAGAATGTCTCCGATAAAACTAAAACCTGTGGCGGATTTGGTAAGGGGTAAAGGATTAAAAGAGGCGCTAATAATATTGAAATTTACACCGGGAAAAGGTTCTCAGGTTATGGAGAAAGTTGTAAAATCTGCAGCAGCAAATGCAGAAAATAACTTGGATCTTGATCCAGACAATCTATATGTTTCAGAAATTTTCGCTCATCAAGGGCCAACAACCAAACGATGGAGAGCAGGAGCCCAAGGAAGAGCATCAAAAATTCTTAAGAGATCTAGTCACGTAGGTGTAACGCTTAAGGAGAAAAACTAGGAAAGGGAGGTTTACTAGATGGGTCAGAAAGTAAGTCCACATGGATTAAGAGTAGGCGTAATAAAAGACTGGGATTCAAAATGGTATGCAAATACAAAAGATTTTGCAGACTATTTAGTAGAAGACAATAAAGTAAGAGAGTATGTTAAGAAAAAACTTTATGTTGCTGGTGTGTCAAGAATCCTGATTGAAAGAGCTGCTAACAATCAAATGAGAGTTATCATACTAGTTGGAAAGCCAGGCATGGTGATTGGAAGAGACGGAAGCGGCCAGGAACAATTGAAAAAAGAACTAGAAAAAATGACCAAAAAAACTGTATTTGTTGAGATTATAGAAATCAGAAAAACCGAACTTGATGCTCAACTTACAGCGGAAAGCATTGTATCAGCTTTAGAAAAAAGAATTTCTTTTAGAAGAGCTATGAAACAGGCAATCGGTAGAACTATGAAATCTGGAGCAAAAGGGATTAAAGTTCTAGTTTCAGGAAGATTAGGAGGAGCAGAGATTGCTCGTTCCGAGAAGTACAGCGAAGGAAATGTACCTCTTCATACATTGAGAGCGGATATTGATTATGGATTCGCAGAGGCCGACACTACCTATGGTAAGTTAGGTGTAAAAGTATGGATTAATAATGGTGAGATTTTAGATAAAGGGCTTAAAAGTGCACGACCTGAAGAAAAGCCCGCAGGAAGAAGCAGCACAGAGCGACGACCAAAAAAGGATTACGATCGTAGCAAAAAAACTCGAAGAGATGGAGATAACCGAGGCAGAAGGGATGATCGTTTTGGAAGACCCGAAATTGCCCCTTCAGTAAATCCTAGAGCAAAGAAAGCTCCGAAGCCTGAAGCAGTGGCCGCAAAAACTCCTGAAAAAGAAGTAGTGAAAGAAGGAGGCGAAGAATAATGTTAATGCCCAAACGAGTGAAGCACAGAAAAGTGTTTCGAGGAAGAATGAAGGGCGTTGCTACCAAAGGGAATACCATTACCTACGGTAATTACGGCCTAGTAGCTATGGATTGTGGATGGATTACATCCAATCAAATAGAATCTGCTCGTATAGCTATGACAAGATCCATTAAAAGAGGAGGAAAAGTATTTATTAAGATATTTCCTCATAAATCAGTAACAAAAAAACCCGCTGAAGTTAGAATGGGTTCTGGAAAAGGCTCCCCAGATCATTGGGTAGCAGTTGTAAAACCTGGCCGAGTAATGTTTGAAATTTCTGGTGTAACAGAAGAACAAGCAAGAGAAGCCATGAGACTGGCAGCACACAAGTTGCCGATTAGTTCAAAGTTTGCCATCAAAGGCCATGAATTAATAGAGGGTGGTGAAGCGTAATGGAATTGAAAAAAATAAGAGAAATGACTGACACAGAAATAAATGCAGAATTATTGAAGCTAAAGAACGAATTGTTCAATCTTCGCTTCCAACATGTAACAGGGCAATTAGAGAACCCTATCAAAATGAGGGATGCTAAGAAGAACATCGCCAGAGTAAAAACTATAATCAAAGAAAAAGAATTGGCTGAAACCCAAGCTTAGGGAAGGAGGATGAATTATGACAGACGATAGAAACGCTAGAAAGATTCGTGTAGGAACCGTCGTAAGCGATAAAATGGATAAAACTATTGTAGTAACAGTAGAAGACTTCGTAAGGCATTCTCTTTATGGAAAATCTGTTAAGAAAACCAACAGATTTAAAGCCCATGATGAGGTAAATGAATGCCAAATCGGAGATAAAGTTAGAATAATGGAAACAAGACCCCTCTCCAAAGGAAAAAGATGGAGACTTGTAAACATCATCGAAAAGGTTAAGTAAAGGAGGCACCGGACAATGATTCAGTCAGAAAGCAGACTCGGAGTTGCTGACAATTCAGGTGCAAAGGAACTGTTATGTATTCGTGTTCTAGGGGGAACCCGTAGAAAATATGCGAACATAGGAGACATTATCGTTTGTGCCGTAAAGGAAGCCACTCCAGGCGGAGTCGTGAAAAAAGGCGAGGTTGTAAGAGCGGTAGTTGTTCGAACAAAACATGGTGCCAGAAGAAGCGATGGAAGCTATGTAAAGTTTGATCAAAATGCAGCCGTTATCATCAAAGAAGATAAGAACCCAGTGGGAACTCGTATCTTCGGACCTGTAGCAAGGGAATTGCGAGATAAAAGCTTTATGAAAATCATTTCCTTGGCACCAGAAGTAGTATAGGGAGGTACCGAAGATGAAAATTAAAAAAGACGATACCGTCTTAGTAATCACAGGGAAAGACAAAGGCAAGAAGGGCAAAGTTTTAAAAGCCATGCCCAAAGAAAACAGAGTCATAGTTGAGGGTATAAACGTTCAAACAAAGCATAAAAAACAAACAAGACAAGAACGTTCCGAAATAAAACATCAAGAAGGTCCTATTAATGTTTCTAATGTTATGTACTATGATAAAAAAAGCGATGCGCCTACAAGAATTGGATTTAAAGTTGAAAAAGGCAAAAAAATCCGAATCGCTAAAAAGACCGGCGCAGCAATAGACTAAGAAAGGAGGAGACGATATTGACAGCCAGATTAAGAGAAATCTACAAAGATACGGTTTTTAAATCCATGATGGAAAAATTCAGTTATGAAAATGTCATGGAGGTTCCAAAGCTAGAGAAGGTTACATTAAATATGGGTTTGGGAGAAGCAAAAGACAACCCCAAAATGATGGAAACCGCTGTTGAAGAATTGAGTTTAATTTCCGGCCAATCACCGGTAATTACTAAAGCAAAAAAATCCATTGCTAACTTTAAGGTTAGACAGGGCATGCCTGTTGGTACAAAAGTGACCTTACGAGGAGACTATATGTACGAATTTATGGACAAGCTATTTAACATCGCTCTTCCCAGAGTTCGTGACTTTAAGGGAGTTAGTAAAAATTCCTTTGATGGACGAGGCAACTATTCCATGGGAGTCAAAGAGCAGTTAATATTTCCTGAAATCAACTACGATAAAGTAGATAGAGTTAAAGGAATGAATATTGTTTTTACAACTACAGCAAAGACGGACGAAGAGGCTCAGGCATTATTAGAGTATCTTGGAATGCCGTTTCAGAAATAGGAGGGAATTATGGCGAAGACATCTCTCAAAGTAAAACAGCAGAGAAAACCTAAGTATGCCACTAGAGGGTATACCAGATGCAGAATTTGCGGAAGACCACATTCAGTTTTGAAGAAGTATGGGATATGCCGTATCTGCTTTAGAGAGCTTGCTTATAAAGGGGAAATCCCCGGCGTAAAGAAGGCAAGTTGGTAGATTATTCCAGAAAGGAGATAGAACTGTAATGACTATGACAGATCCTATAGCAGATATGCTAACAAGAATCAGAAATGCCAATACTGTCGGTCACCAAACCGTTGATGTTCCGGCATCAAAAATGAAGAAATCCATTGCCGAAATATTGACAGATGAAGGCTACATTAAAGGTTATGATGTAATAGAAGATGAAAAGCAAGGCATCATCAGAATTACCATGAAATACGGACAAGGTAAAGAAAAAGTCATCAGTGGAATCAAAAAGATTTCAAAGCCAGGCTTAAAAGTTTATGCTAAAGCCAATGAGGTGCCTAAAGTTCTTAATGGTTTAGGAATCGCAATCATCTCCACATCCAATGGGGTTATCAGCGATAAAGAGGCTAGAAAACTGGGTGTTGGTGGCGAAGTCGTTTGTTATGTTTGGTAGGAGGAGAAAATTATGTCAAGAATAGGTAAAATGCCTGTTAATCTTCCTGCCGGTGTAGAAGTCAAAGTGGACGATAACAATCTTGTGTCTGTAAAAGGACCCAAAGGTTCACTGCAGGAAAATATTAGCAGTTTGCTAAAAATAGAAATAAAAGACGGAGTTTTGGAAGTAACTAGAGAAACGGACAGCAAAGAGTCTAGATCTCAACATGGTTTAGCTAGGACATTGGTCCATAATATGGTGGTTGGTGTCACTGACGGATATGAGAAAAAATTAAACTTAGTGGGTGTTGGATACAAAGCTGAGAAGCAAGGGAATAAATTAATGTTAAGTCTTGCATATTCTCATCCAATAGTTATGGAAGACCCTGAAGGAATTTCCACTGAGTGCACAACTGCTACAGAAATTGTTGTTCGAGGTGCAGATAAGGCCCTCGTTGGTAATTATGCGGCAAATATTCGTGCTTGGAGAAGACCAGAACCTTACAAAGGAAAAGGGATTCGATATGCAGGAGAAGCTGTTCGTAAAAAAGAAGGCAAAGCTGGAGTTAAAAAATAGGAAAGGAGTATAGATAAAATGGTAGAAAGTAGAAACGATCGACGTCTGGCACGACATAGAAGAGTGCGAAGAACATTATCTGGAACTCCTTCTCAACCAAGAATGTGTGTTTTCAGAAGTAATAAGAACATATCAGTTCAGATTATTGATGATGTAAACCAAACCACTTTGTGCTCAGCTTCTTCCTTAGACAAGGAATTAAAAGCAGAAATCGAAAATGGCGGAAACAAAGCCGCTGCTAAAAAAGTGGGCGAGGCTATTGGTAAAAGAGCCTTAGCAAAGGGGATAGAAACAGTAACCTTCGATCGAGGTGGTTTCTTATATCACGGAAGAGTAAAAGAATTGGCTGAAGGCGCACGTGAAGCCGGTTTGAAATTCTAAAGAGGAGGAGAGCAAATGCGAGAAGTAATGATCGATGCATCAAAGCTAGACTTAAAAGAAACCATTGTAAGCATTAGACGTGTAGCAAAAACGGTTAAGGGCGGAAGAAACATGAGATTCTCCGTTAACGTGGTTGTAGGCGACGGCGAAGGTTACGTAGGTGTCGGCTTAGGGAAAGCTCAGGAAATTCCTGAAGCTGTAAGAAAAGCTATAGAAGATGCAAAAAAGAACTTAGTTAAAGTGCCCATGGTGGGCACAACAATACCCCATAGAATACTGGGAATATTTGGAGCAGGTCAAGTACTAATAATGCCAGCAAAACCAGGTACCGGTGTAATTGCGGGAGCTTCTGTTCGTATCGTTTTAGAAGCAGCAGGAATTAAAGACGTAAGAGCAAAATCTATTGGTTCCAGTAATGTAATCAATATGGCTTATGCTACTATGGAGGGACTTCGAAATCTTACAACCGCTGAAAAAGTGGCTAAGCTTAGAGGAAAAACCGTAGAAGAAATACTAGGATAGGGGGAAGCGACGAAATGGCAAAAATGATAAAAATCACTTTAACTAAAAGCCCGATCGGTGCAAATCCCGCACATCGCAAAACCATTGTGGCTTTGGGGTTGAAAAAGATGCACCATTCCGTAGTAATGGAAGACACACCGCAAACTAGAGGTGCGGTGCAAAAAGTAGAGCATCTTGTTACAGTAGAAGAACTATAGAAATGGAGGTGCTTTGCATATGAAATTACATGAATTAAAAGCTGCTCCGGGGTCAACAAAGACCAGGAAAAGAAGAGGCCGAGGTACAGCTTCTGGGTTGGGTAAAACCGCTGGAAGAGGTATGAATGGTCAGAATTCGCGAAGCGGTGGAGGTACTCGCCTAGGCTTTGAAGGTGGACAGATGCCTTTATATAGAAGAATTCCGAAAAGAGGATTTACAAACATTTTTGGAAAAACATATGAAATAGTAAATATCGACGATTTGAATAAGTTTGAAGCCGGAGCTGTAGTAACTCCAGAAATCCTTGTAGAAGCTGGTTTTATAAAACAGGTTAAGGATGGGGTAAAGGTTCTAGGTGATGGTACTTTAGAAAAAAATATCTCCGTTCAAGCTCAAAAATTTAGCAAAACGGCTATAGAAAAAATCGAGGCTGCAGGAGGAAAGGCGGAGGTAATCTAGTATGGGAATGATTAAAACCGTTCAAGCTGCTTGGGGAATTCCTGAAATGCGGAAAAAGATTATCTTCACTCTTCTCATGTTGGTTGTGTTTAGAGTAGGATCCAACATTCCGGTCCCTGGAATGAACCGAGCGGTATTAGATCAAGTATTTGATGGGGGAACGGGTCTATTCGCTTTATTTGACTTGTTTTCTGGGGGAGCTTTTAGTAACTTCACCATATTTGCATTGAGTATTACTCCCTATATCACTGCCTCTATTATATTTCAGTTATTAACCATCGCTGTACCTGCCATCGAAAGATTGGCAAGAGAAGGCGAAGAAGGTAAGAAAAAAATAGCTCAGTACACGAGATACTTAACTGTTGTACTGGCATTTGTTCAAGCCATAGGATTAGCTGTTGGACTTTTTAGACAGGCACTTATTAGCACAGATTTCTTTTCAATTAGTGTTATAGTTTTGACCCTGTCTGCTGGAACTGCATTTCTAATGTGGTTGGGAGAGCAAATCAACGAAAATGGTATCGGAAATGGAATTTCTCTTATAATTTTCGGGGGAATTATCGCACGTGTACCTAGTGCAATACATGAGAACTTTATCCGTTTTCTTGATGGAGAAGTGAAAATTATTACACTTATAATATTTGCGGTATTTGCATTAGCAGTTATTGTAGGAATTATATTAGTTCAGCAAGGTCAACGTAGGATTCCTGTCCAGTATGCAAAACGTGTAGTTGGAAGAAAAATGTATGGTGGACAATCTACCCATATTCCGCTGAAGGTTAACCAAGCTGGAGTTATTCCAGTAATCTTCGCTCTTTCATTATTGCAGTTTCCGCTGACTATAACTTATTTCACACCCGAAACAGCTTTTGCTGCATGGGTAACTAAGTGGCTTTCTCCATACGGAGATCCTGGAGTATGGTTATATGCAGTATTTAATATAGTATTGATAATGTTCTTCACTTACTTCTATACAGCTGTTACATTCAATCCAGCTGAGGTAGCAGGAAACATGAAGAACAATGGTGGCTTTATTCCTGGAATTAGACCCGGGAAACCTACCACTGAGTACTTAAACAAGGTAATGACAAGAATTACTTTTGTCAGTGCAATATTTCTGGCGGCAGTTTCTACATTACCAACTCTCATAGATCAATGGACAACCTTGAATATTGGATTTGGAGGAACGAGTTTGCTGATTGCAGTAGGCGTCGCCCTAGATACAATGAGACAATTAGAAAACCAAATGGTTATGAGGAATTATGAAGGATTCCTGAAGTAGGAGGATGACATGAATGTTGTATTGTTGGGCCCTCCGGGGGCAGGGAAAGGCACTCAAGCAGCGAAAATAATCGCTGAATATAAGATTCCACATATTTCAACTGGGGATATCTTTAGAGAAAACGTTAAGCGAGAAACTGAGCTAGGAATAAGAGCTCAGAAGTATATGAACGAAGGCAAACTGGTTCCTGATGATTTGGTTGTAGAAATCGCCATTGATCGTCTAAACCAGGAAGATTGCCAAAAGGGATTCCTTCTTGATGGTTTCCCAAGAACTGTTCACCAAGCTGAGGAACTTGATAAATTCCTTCATAGTAAGGGGGAAAAAGTGGATCATGTTATCAACATTTCCGTTGAAAAAGATGAGCTGATTCGCCGATTAATTGGTCGAAGAGTTTGTAAGAATTGTGGCGCTACATACCACATTGATACCATGAAACCCAAAGTAGAGGGAGTTTGTGATATTTGCGGAGGACCCTTGTATCAGCGTAGTGATGATAACAAAGAAACAGTGGAGAATCGTATAGACATTTACGAAAAACAGACCGTGCCCCTTATAGAGTATTACAAAAAGGCTGGAGTCGTAAGTGAAATAGATGGATCCATTGGACTTGAAAATGTATTTCGAGATATCAAGAAGATACTTGGAGAAGAAGCATAATGATTATTGTTAAATCAAAGCAAGAAATTGATCTTATGCGAGAATCCGGTAAAGTAACGGGGTACATATTAAGAGCTCTAAAAGATATTATTAAACCTGGGATTACAACCCAAGATGTGGATGATTTTGTCGAAAAGACTATTCTTTCCTACAACATGATTCCTGCATTTAAAGGTTATGGCGGTTTCCCAGCCAGTGCGTGTGTTTCCATCAATGAGGAAGTAGTTCATGGAATTCCTTCCAAAAAAAGATTTCTAAGCGAAGGTGATATCGTAAGCGTGGATGTAGGCTGTATTTATAAAGGCTACTACAGTGACGCAGCAAGAACCTATGGTGTAGGAGACATTAGCCCCAAGGCAGCAAAGCTTATACAGGTAACAGAGGCAAGTTTCTTTGAAGGTCTAAAATTCTGCAGACCAGGCCAACGCTTGGGAGATATCTCACATGAGATCCAGAAAAAAGCTGAAGAAGAAGGTTTCTCTGTTATCAGAGATTTTGTAGGCCATGGTATTGGCAGGGAGATGCATGAAGAACCACAAATACCCAACTATGGAGAGGCAGGAAGAGGTCCAAGACTTGAATCAGGAATGGTTTTTGCCATTGAACCAATGGTTGCTGAAGGGGATTACGAAGTAGAGGTTCTTTTAAACAATTGGACGGTGGTTACCATAGATGGAAAACTTTCCGCTCATTATGAAAATACTGTTGTCGTAACGGATGGTGAGCCCGAATTGCTTACTTGTTAAGAGAAGAGGTGGATGAAACTATGTCGAAAAAAGATGTCATCGAAACCATGGGTACAGTTGTGGACGCCCAACCTAATGCAATGTTTATAGTTAAGTTGGAAAATGGACATGAAGTACTAGCACATATATCAGGGAAAATTCGAATGAACTTTATTAGAATTCTGCCAGGGGACAAAGTTAAAGTTGAACTTTCACCCTATGATCTTACTAGAGGCAGAATTACGTGGCGAGACAAATAGGAGGGGTTAAAATGAAAGTTAGATCTTCAGTAAAACCTATCTGCGAAAAGTGCAAAATTATTAGGAGAGATGGTAAGGTTATGGTTATCTGCCCTAACCCTAAGCACAAGCAGACTCAAGGTTAAAAAAGTACGTTATTTTTTAAGAAACATCCCGTTTATATTATGCCTCGAGATAGGAAGTCTCGGTGTTGCGTGACGGAAGATGGGAACAGGAGGAAAAGATGGCTCGAATAGCCGGTGTCGATTTACCAAGAGACAAAAAAGTTGGAATCGGTCTGACCTATATTTATGGAATTGGCAGGCCAACAGCCCTAGCAATTCTTGAGAAAGCAGGCGTTAGCCCTGATACTAGGGTTAAAGATCTTTCTGAAGATGAAGCAGGTGATATCCGAAAAGTTATTGATTCGGACTACGCTGTAGAGGGAGATCTTCGAAGAGAAAGTTCTCTTAATATTAAGCGACTAATGGAAATTGGTTGCTACAGAGGCATTCGTCATAGAAGAGGATTGCCTGTTAGAGGGCAGAAAACAAAGACAAACGCTAGAACTCGTAAAGGTCCTAAGAAAACTGTGGGCCGAAAGAAAAAAGCAATTTAGAGAGGAGGTAGGTTATAATGGCAAAACAAGTAATTAAGAAACAAACTGGAAGAAAGAAAAAAAGAGAACGTAAAAACATTGATAAAGGCCAAGCGCATATCCAATCTACCTTTAACAATACCCTTGTAACTCTTACTGATACAAGCGGAAACGCATTGTCATGGTCAAGTGCTGGATCTCTGGGTTTTAAAGGCTCAAGAAAATCCACACCTTTTGCAGCTCAAATGGCTGCTGAAGAAGCGGCTAAAGCTGCTATGGAACATGGTTTAAAAACAGTAGAAGTATACGTGAAGGGGCCAGGATCTGGACGTGAAGCAGCAATTAGAGCGCTTCAAACGGCAGGGCTTGACATTACACTCATTAAGGATATCACACCAATTCCGCATAACGGTTGTAGACCGCCAAAGCGTAGAAGAGTATAGTAGAAGGGAGGAGTAATTGAATGGCAAGATATATAGATGCTAACTGCAGATTATGCAGAAGAGAAGGTCAGAAACTTTTCTTAAAGGGCGAACGATGCTACAGTACAAAATGTGCTATGGAGAAAAGAAATTACGCTCCCGGCCAACACGGCCAGAGTCGGAAGAAAGTTTCCGAGTACGGTACTCAATTAAGAGAAAAGCAAAAGACCAAAAGATTTTACGGTTTGCAGGAGACTCAATTTAGGAACCTGTTTGATAAGGCTGTAAAGAAAAAAGGAATAACTGGCGAAAACCTATTGATTTTGTTGGAAACCAGATTAGACAATGTTGTTTTCAGGCTAGGTTTTGGTTCTTCTCGTAAAGAAGCAAGACAACTTGTTACACACGGCCACTTTTTAGTAAATGGGAAGAAAGTAGACATTCCTTCTTACACTTGTGATGCTGGAGATGTAATAAAGGTTAAAGAAAAGAGTACAGCTTCTCCTAAGTTCAAGGAAATAAAAGAGATGACAATATCTGTTCCCTCTTGGATGACCGTGGACACAGAGAAACTAGAAGGCAAAGTTATAGCTTTACCAACTAGAGACGAGATTGACACAGCAGTTTCAGAATACCTTATCGTCGAATTGTATTCTAAGTAATATAGCAATTAGTTTCATCGCGATATTGCTAAGAAAAGGAGGGTTTTTTAATGATAGAAATCGAAAAACCAACGATTGAATGTATCTATTCTGATGAAGATGCGAATTACGGAAAGTTTGTTGTTGAACCTTTAGAAAGAGGATATGGAACAACTTTAGGAAATAGTTTGAGGAGAATACTTCTCAGCTCTCTTCCAGGCGCCGCAGTAACATCGGTAAAAATCGACGGTATTCTTCATGAATTTTCCACCATACCTGGTGTTAAAGAAGACGTGACGGAGATTATTTTAAACTTAAAAAAATTGGCTGTTAGACTAGATGGATTTAACGGAGAAAACACAAAACGCCTAATTATCAATGCTGTAGGACCTAAAGAGGTTACTGCAGCTGATATAGAAGGCGACTCTGGAGCCGAGATTTTTAATAAGGATTTGCATATCGCCACTTTAGAAGAGAATGCAACTCTAGTAATGGAGATTAATTTATCTAGAGGTAGAGGATATGTGTCTGCAGAACAAAATAAGACTGAGGGTATGCCCATTGCTGTGATCCCTGTGGATTCCATTTTTACTCCTGTGGTTAAGGTTAATTTCAACGTAGAAGACACCAGAGTAGGGCACATTACTGACTACGACAAACTAATCTTAGAAATATGGACTGATGGTTCTATGCCCCCAAATGAAGGGGTATCCATTGGTGCTAAAATCATGCAAGAGCATCTTAATCTCTTTATTGAGTTAAATGATGCTGCAGAGAGTATGGAAATCATGATCGAGAAGGAAGAAGATCAAAAGGGTAAAGCTTTGGAAATGACTATTGAAGATTTAGAGCTTTCTGTACGCTCTTTCAATTGTCTAAAGAGGGCAGCCATTAACACAGTAGAAGAACTAACACACAAAACTGAAGAAGATATGATGAAGGTTCGTAACCTGGGCAAAAAATCTTTGGATGAAGTAAAATTCAAACTTGAAGAACTAGGCCTTGGCCTAAAGCCAAGCGACGAATAATTAGAAAGGAGTAGTGGTGATGCCAGGATATAGAAAACTGGGAAGACCAAGCGCTCATAGAAAAGCCATGTTGCGAAATCTTGTTACGGATCTTTTAAGAGAAGAACGGATTTCCACCACGGTTACTAGAGCAAAGGAAACCCGAAGACAGGCAGAAAAATTGATTACCCTTGCAAAGCGAGGAGATTTACATGCCAGGCGAAAGGTAATGAGTTACGTCTACGACGAAACCGTAGTTAAAAAACTGTTTGACGAGATTGCCCCCAAATATGCTGAACGTAATGGAGGGTACACAAGAATTTTGAAGTTAGGACCTCGGCAGGGAGATACTGCTGAAATGGCCTTTTTAGAATTAGTGTAATGGATATAAAGGGGTACTTCTAAATTTTAAACTTTGGAAGTACTCTTTTGCACATTTCTAACGAAAAGAGGTGTTAAATTGGAAAATGCTATAGATTTCAAGAGAATTAAGGAGAAGACAGGGCTAGATGGTGAAGAATTTTTTAGGCTTCTTTTAGATTCCATTCCTGTTGAAGTTTTTGTTAAGGATATTGAAGGTGTTTATTTGTATGCAAATAAAGCTCAATGCAAAAATGATGGACTCCATAGAACTGAAATCGCAGGAAAACGAGATGAAGAATTATTTAGTGCAGAGCTTTATCCGATTTATAATGCAACAGACAAAGAGGTTTTGATGTTTGATAAAGAGATATCATTTACCAGTGACTCTGTTTTTACAAAAAACCTTAAAACATTCAAATCTCCATTTAAAAATGAAGCGGGTACAATAATTGGCATTGCTGGTTATTCTTACGATTCAACTGAAACATTGCATAAATTAAAAAAATTAGAGAAAGAATTAAGCCGATATGAGGGGGTTTTCAGAAATGCTCCAGTAGGGATTGCTATTTACAATACTGAATCTGGCCGTGCCTTAGAAATTAATGATACTTTCTCAGAAATAACTGGTAGGAATACTGAAGAGTTGTTATCACTCCCCTGGGAAGCATATTCTCATGGAGCAGAAATAGAAGAAAACCATCATTATCTAGAGCTAATGTCTACCTCCAAAATTCAGGGCTTTAACATGGAAAAAAGGTTTATAAAACCTGATGGGAGTACAGTTTGGATAGACATGACGGTGAAGAGGTATAAAGAAGAGATAAATAGAGATGCCCATATTGTGATGGCTATTGATATTACACCTAAAAAAGAGGCTGAAGCTTTGGTCCAGTATTATTATGACCATGATGCTCTAACAGGCCTTTATAACAGAAAGTTTGGGGATGAAAAACTTCAGGAACTTGATAAGCCCGAATATTGGCCTTTATCTATAATTGTGGCTGATGCAAATGGACTAAAAGTTACCAATGACGCATTTGGTCATATGGAAGGTGATCGAATCATAAAGAAATTAGCAGACATTTTTTTGGGACTTGTAGAGCCAGGCAACTACGTGGTTAGAACTGGCGGCGACGAATTTATGGCAATCCTCCCTAATACCACTGGGGTTGAAGCCTTAGCTTTAACAAAGAAAATTAGCAACAAATTCGAAGATGATACAGAGGATTGCTTCCTTTTATCAATGGCTTTAGGGTGTGCAACAAAAGAATCACCTAGTGAAAGCATAGACCAAACCTACCAAACGGCAGAGGCTAGGATGTATCACAACAAAATTCAAGACAGCGATTCACATAAAATCAAAATCATTGAATATCTACAAAAAAAAGTGGTAACACAAAACCCAAATCTAGAGGAACATTGTTTAAGTGTGAAAAAGTATTCAATGGCGCTGGGAGAAAAAATAGGCCTGAGTGAAGACGCCGTGTTGGAACTAGGGCTGGCTGCATATTATCATGATATTGGAAAAGTTGGTTTGGATTCTAAAATTACCAACAAAACAGAAGGTTTGGATCAAAGAGACTGGGTAAATGTTATGAAGCATCCTGAGATAGGATATCAAATCTTAAAGAGTGTTCCTGATTATGGACGAATGGCAGATTTTGTGCTTTATCACCATGAGCGAGTTGACGGGGTTGGATATCCCACTGCATCAATTAGCAAAGAAATCCCTATACAAGCTAAAATTTTGGGGTTGGCAGAAGCTTATTCCGATATGACTATGGATAGCCATTATAGGAATAGATTGACAAAAGAGGAAGCAATTGCTGAACTTAAAAACGGTGCGGGAACTCAATTTGATGAAAGCCTAGTAAAAGTTTTTATAGAACAAGTTATCAAAGAGGAACAGTAGCTTTAGAACATATGATTGGAACGGGTGATGGATAACATTATAGAATTAAAAAATTTGGTTTTCGAATATGGAGAAGAAGATGAAACCATTACTATTAAAAGAGCAGTAGATGATGTAAGCCTTGTTATTAAAAAGGGGAGTTTTTCTGCCATAATAGGTAGAAATGGCTCTGGAAAATCTACACTGGCAAAAAATATTAATGCGTTACTTCTACCTTCCAGTGGAGCAGTATATGTTAAAGGAATGGATACTCGAGATGAAAATTTAATATGGGATATAAGGCAGAGTGCAGGAATGGTATTCCAGAATCCTGACAACCAATTAGTGTCTTCTATTGTGGAAGACGATGTGGCTTTTGGTCCTGAAAATCTAGGGGTAGACCCTATAGAAATCCGTAAAAGAGTTGATGAAGCTCTCGCTGCAGTGGATATGCTTGATGCAAAAAAAAAGGGCCCTCATCTATTGTCAGGAGGGCAGAAGCAACGAATTGCAATTGCGGGAGTTGTAGCAATGCGACCTGACTGTATAATTTTCGATGAATCAACGGCAATGCTAGATCCAAAAGGCAGGCAAGAAGTTTTAAAGATAATTGATAAGTTAAACAAAGAAGGCATCACTGTAGTTTTGATAACTCATTTTATGGATGAAGCTGCGAAAGCTGATTACATTTTCGTAATGGAGGATGGAAAAGTTGTGATGGAAGGTATGCCAAAAGATATATTTGTTAGAACAAAAGAACTTAGAGAGTTATGTTTAGATGTTCCTTTAGCGGTAGAAATATCAGAAGCCTTAAGACTCCGTGGAGTAAATATTCCTGAAAATCTTATTACAATTGAAGAGATGGTGGATTTCGTATGTCAATCGAATTAAAAAATGTAACATATATATTTAGTGAAGGACTCCCTCACGAGCAAGTAGCAGTAAAAGATGTAAGTGTTTTCATTGAAGACAATACTTTTGTTGGAATAATAGGACATACTGGCTCAGGGAAATCTACCTTGGTGCAACACTTAAATGGACTGTTAAAACCAAATTCGGGCACCGTTCTTATTGATGGTAAAGACATTAATCAAAAAAGTGTTTCTATGAAGGATATCCGAAGGAACATTGGCCTTGTTTTTCAATATCCCGAATACCAACTTTTTGAAGAAACTGTTTGGAAGGATATAGCCTTTGGACCCAGAAATTTAGATTTAGATGAAGATGAGGTAGCCCTTAGAGTCAGTGAAGCATTAAAATTCGTAGGATTAGAGGAAGCTGAAATAGCAGAAGTTTCGCCCTTTGAATTGTCTGGAGGGCAGAAACGAAGAGTTGCCATTGCTGGAGTTTTAGCTATGCGTCCAAAAGTCTTGATTCTTGATGAGCCTACTGCTGGTTTAGACCCTAAAGGTCATAGAGATATATTAGATATGATTTGTAGAATACACAGCACCACACAAGGAATAATAATTCTTGTGTCACACAACATGGCGGATATCGTTGCTCATTCTGATAAGGTTTTGGTAATGGAAGGTGGAAGATTAGTAATGGAAGGTACTCCTAGTGAGATATTTTCTCGAGAAGAAGCTTTATATTCAATGGGCCTTGATTTGCCACCGGCAGCACAGTTGATTAAACAGATGAAGGAAAAGGGAATCCAAATAGAGAGTTCGCCATTGACAGTAGAAGAAGCCACAGATGCTATATATGGGGTACTTAATCAATGATAAGAGATATTACGTTAGGACAGTACTTTCCAGAGGAATCACGAATACATAAATTGGATCCTAGAGTTAAGATTGTTATGGCTCTTGTTTTTATAATAACCTTATTTTTAGTGAAAGATTTTATAGGCTTTGCTATTGCAACTTTTGCTTTAGCCATAGTTATAGCTATGTCTAAAGTTCCTTTCGGATTTTTAGTAAGAGGGCTAAAACCTATATTGATTATAATTATATTCACTTTCACAGTTAATATGTTTATGATAGGTGGAGAAGTTCTGTGGAAATTAGGGTTTCTTACTATTACCCGTGAAGGCCTTAATACAGCAGTTTTTATGGCTATTCGACTCATTTTACTGATAATGGGTTCCTCCCTACTAACTCTTACTACAAAGCCTATTAATTTGACTGACGGAATTGAGAGTCTTTTAAAACCTTTGCGCCTATTTAAAGTTCCAGCCCATGAATTGGCAATGATGATGACTATTGCCCTTAGGTTTATTCCGACTCTTCTTGAAGAAACAGATAAAATAATGAAAGCGCAGATGGCCAGAGGTGCAGATTTTGAGAGCGGGAATATATTAAATAGAGCCAAAAGCCTTATTCCCTTACTGGTACCCTTGTTTATAAGCGCCTTCCGAATTGCTCAGGACCTTGCCTTAGCCATGGAGGCTCGTTGTTATCGAGGCGGCGATAATCGAACTCGAATGAACGCCATAAAAATCGGCTTAAGGGACGGAATTGCAATTTTTATTTTAATATTGTTTGTGGCTGTAATTGTTGTTGAACCCTATATTGTTGGACTTTTAATATGAAAACTAAACCATTAATTCAAGGGGCTGTAATAGCATCAATCTATGTGGTTTTAACCTTTATATTTGCACCTATAAGCTATGGCGTTATGCAAATTAGAATTTCAGAAGCTTTAACAATACTTCCTTACTTTACTCCAGTGGCTATACCAGGACTTTTTGTAGGTTGCCTAATAGCAAACATCTTAGGACCATATGGAATGCTAGATATGTTTTTTGGTAGTCTTGCTACTCTAATGAGCGCCTTGTTATCTTATCGCTTAAGAAAGACTCCTCTCCTAGTTCCTTTACCTCCAGTTATTATAAATGGTGTGCTGATAGGTGGTCTACTGCATTTCGGGTACGGTGTTCCAGTGTCTTTAATTGCATGTATACTTTGGGTTTCACTTGGCCAAGCCATATCTTGCTATGGACTAGGATATCCATTGTTAAATATACTTAGGAGATATGAAAATTTTTTTTCGTAAAAACTATAATGAGACAAAGAAAAACTAAAAATATCGAAGAAAAACTCAATAGTTATGAAGAAATATGGGTTAAATCCCCAAATAAAGAAAAGGGTAACTGGAATAGGCTTTTTTTCAATGATAATCCTATATATCTGGAAATTGGTTGCGGCAAGGGGAAGTTTATTTCGGATCTTTCTTTTTTTTATCCCCTAAGAAACTTCGTGGGAATTGAGGGTAATCAAACCGTGGCTTTGCGAGCTTTAAACAAAATAAGTGGACTGGATGTTGCTAATATAAAAGTAGTTGCCGAATTTTTAAGAACTCCCCAAGATTGGTTTGATGAAGGAGAGGTTTCGGGTATTTATTTAAACTTTAGTGATCCTTGGCCTAAAGAAAGACATTTCAAACGTAGATTGACTTCAGAGAACTACCTGATAGGCTATCAAAAAATACTCAAAGCTGGAGGCATAATTGAAATAAAAACAGACAATAATATGCTTTTTGATTTTACTTTAAGTGAAGTAAATAGAAAAAACATGGAGATCATAGATTTAAGTAGAGATTTGCATAAAAGCCAATTATCTGCCCGTAGACCTATGACCGAGTATGAAGAGAGTTTTTCCAATAAAGGATTGGAAATTAATTACTTGAAAGTCAAGGTTTAGCTAACACGTCTCAAAAAAGTAAAGATAATAAGTTAAATTTAGAGCTTCGGAAACTGATTTCAAAATAAAAATTAGATTTAAAAAAAAGGTTTTAAAAAGATTATAGGGTGGTATAATTACTTTCAGTCTTATGAACAAAAGGAAAAGGGGAATTTATTATGGGAGATTATATATTGGCAGAGGCTAACGGTAGAGTTATTCCTGCAAGAGATGTTATTTTTGGAATTTCTGGCATGGCCAAAGACATGGCAGAGAAAGAAGGCAAGGAAAAAGTAATAAACGGAACAGTGGGGTCTCTCTTAGATGATGAGGGGAATTTAATGATACTAAGCTCTGTGGTGGAGGTTTTGAAAAGCCTGAAACCAGAAGATTTTGCTGATTATGCGCCAATAGGAGGGCTTCCCACTTACCATAAAGCCGTTATAAAAGAAGCTTTTGGAGATTTCATACCTAAGGGCTACACAAGAGCTATTGCAACTCCAGGAGGTAGTGGAGCTATTAGAAATACCATTGTTAACTACTCAAAAATAGGAGACAAAGTCCTTACCTCTGACTGGTTTTGGGGGCCTTACAATACAATTGCCCAAGAACATGGAAGAACAATAGCTACGTTTACATTGTTTGATGATTTAGGGTTTTTTAACATCAACTCTTTTGAAGAGAAGGTTAAAGAACTTACCGCAGCCCAAGGTAAACTTGTAATTCTATTAAATACACCAGCCCATAATCCAACTGGTTATTCAATTACTGAGAGTGAATGGGACTTAATTATCGAGGTTTTAGATAAAGAAGCAAAGCAAGGAAATATAATTACTATTTTTGTGGACATTGCATATATTGATTATGCCAGCGATCCAGTGAAGGAACGTAATTTTCTAAAAAAATTAGATGGTTTACACAATAACATTCTTACGGTTATCGGATACAGTATGTCCAAGGGGTATACGCTCTATGGAATGAGAGGCGGTGCCATGATCTGTTTGACTGCAAATGAAGAAATCGCTGATGAGTTTAAATTGGTATGCGAGCAGTCTTGCCGTGGCACATGGTCAAATGGTACACGAGCGGTTCAAGCTCTTTTGACTCGAGTGCATGAAAATCCTGACTTACTCCATAAAATAGAGCTGGAGAGAAAGGGATTCAGAGAAATTTTGTTGGCCAGAGGCCGTGGTTTTGAAGAAGCAACTAAGGCATGTGGCCTTCATATGGTTCCATATGATGGAGGCTTTTTCGCCTCACTACCAATGGAAAGATCTGCTGAAGTCGTTGATGAACTTATGAAAGACGGTATATTCTTAGTACCTTTAGCAAAAGGAATAAGGGTTGCAGTTTCCGCAGTTTCTTTGGAAAAATTGCGAGGAATTCCCGAAAAGATAAAAGAGGCAGTAGAAAGAGTCAATTCCAGTAAATAATAGAATAAGATTAAACGTAAAAAATCAACAATAAAACCAGGATCTGCTGGTTTTATTGTTTTATTACAACATATACCGTTAAAAAAATAGTTAAATTTGTGAATATTCACAGATTTATCTAGTTTGTTATTGACATCCCTTATTAGCCGTGCTAAAGTATCACAATAAAGAATTATGTTTAATACACTATGAGGTTAGAGATATGAGTAATTATTTGTTTTCAAAATTTAGAAGAGCCAGACACCTAGGGTCTGTCTTATGATGATTTCATCATGAGCAGGCTGTATTAGCCCAGCTCATGAGGTGTTTGATGGAAATTCAACAAGCGTCTTTTGGGTATTTATCCAAAGGCGTTTTTTTATAGGTAAAATGGAACTTATATAAGTCGTGTTGCTAATCAGATAAATATAAAAACAAAAGAGAAAAGAAAAGCAAATAAAAGGAGAATGATTTTCATGAAGAAAAATAAAATTTTCATTGATGGTTCAAACGGGACAACAGGACTAGAAATTTATAATCGTTTACTGGAACGTGACGACATTGAATTATTATCTTTGCCAGAAGAGGAACGAAAAAACTTATCATCTAGGAAAAAGATGGTAGAGAATTCCGATTTATCTATCCTGTGTCTTCCGGATCAGGCCTCTGAAGACTTAGTAATAGAAGTGCAGGACAAAGGTCGCATATTAGATGCATCCACAGCTCACCGTACAAATCCTCAGTGGGTTTATGGTTTGCCGGAGCTAAGACCAAAGCAAAGGCAACGTATAGCATCCAGTTCTAGAGTGTGTGTTCCAGGATGTCATGCAAGCGGTTTAATTCTGATTGTGAGACCTTTAGTAGAAAGGGGGATTTTAAACCTAGAAAGTACCCTTAATTGCTTCTCTTTAACAGGTTATAGCGGCGGGGGGAAAACCATGATAAAAGATTATGAAGAAATGGGGGCTACATCTCTAAGAAGTCCAAGCCAATACAGTCTTTCACAAAATCATAAACATTTACCAGAAATGAAAGCCATGTCAAATCTATTAAAGACTCCCATCTTCATACCAGTAGTAGCAAATTATTATAGAGGTATGATAGTAACTATACCATTACAAGAAGAGTTGTTTAACCAACAAATAGGCAAAAAAGACCTAGTTAGGATATACAAGGATTACTATAATAAAGAGGATTTAATAGAAGTCAAAGAATATCACGATTTAATGATTTATGGAGATGAAAAGGCTGGCAATGATGATCTTGATATATATATTTATGGATCTCAAG
This sequence comes from uncultured Oscillospiraceae bacterium, assembly GCA_964383845.1. GTDB lineage: Bacteria > Bacillota > Clostridia > Peptostreptococcales > Anaerovoracaceae > JAAZGD01. Next base: position 46,647 of record CAYLIF010000003.1, on the reverse strand, counting down.
AAAATCCGGTAGTAGCTGCGGTTTATGATAATCTTGGAAAAGGCGCCTCAGGAGCTGCTGTACAATGCATGAACTTGATGTTAGGTATAAAAGAGGACAGAGGCCTGTTTATAGGTTAATAATAAGGAAACGAAAGGAAATCAAGAAATGGCATCAAATCAAAATGAAGAAAATTCACAAATACAACCAGTAGACAAAGGTGTTTGTGCGCCAAAAGGCTTTAAGGCAAGTGGTTATCACGCTGGTATCAAATCGGATCCCAACAAAAAAGATATGTCTTTGATATTTAGCGAAAAACCCGCCAATGGTGTGGCGGTTTATACTAAAAATCTTGTAAAAGGAGCTCCTTTAATTGTTACAGCAGACCATCTTAAAGATGGTACTTGCCAAGGGATTCTATGTAACAGTGGCAATGCAAACACTTGCACAAGAGATGGTGAAGAAGTTGCCTACAAATCCTGTTTAATTTTAGCTGAGTCCTTAGAAATTCCCTCTGAAAATATAATAGTTGCATCTACCGGAGTTATTGGTGTTCCCCTTTCAATTAAACCATTTGAGGATGGTATCCCTCATCTTGTAGCTAATCTATCAGAAAATGGATCATGCTTTGCAGCACAAGGGATACTAACAACAGATACAATAATCAAAGAAGCTGCTGTTAAATTTAAAATCGGGAAAGAGCTTTGCAAACTAGGTGGTATTGCAAAGGGCAGTGGAATGATTCACCCTAATATGGCTACAATGCTTTGCTTTTTAACTAGTGATGTAAGCATTTCATTAGAGCTCATGAAAAAGGCTTTAAAATCTGCAGTTGATCAGTCCTTTCATCAGATATCTGTGGATGGAGATACATCCACAAACGACATGGTTGTATTAATGACAAATGGTATGTCAGAAAACCCAGAGATTACTGTTGAGGGAAAAGAGTATCATGTTTTCCTTGAAGCTCTTAAACAAGTCACAACCCAATTAGCCCGGGATATTGCTTGGGACGGAGAAGGCGCTAGCAAAGGCATAACTTGCATAGTAGAAGGGGCTGAAGAACAAGAAACTGCAAGAAAATTGGCCAAAGCAGTTATCCAATCAAGTTTGGTTAAAACAGCTGTTTTCGGAGCAGACGCCAATTGGGGTCGGGTGCTTTGTGCCTTAGGTTCAATAGAAGGTGCCAAAGGTTTAGAGCTGGCAGACATATGGTATTCATCTGCACTAGGGGAAATAATGGTCTGTAAAGAAGGATATTCAAAACCTTTTGATGAGGTTACAGCGAAACGAATACTAGAAGAAAAAGAGATTACAATCGAAGTGAAATTAAAAGAGGGAAATGGAACTGGAATTGCATGGGGTTGCGACTTGACTTACGATTATGTGAAGATTAATGGTGACTATAGGACCTAATAGTAAAAACACCATCAGAATAGGTATAGTCAATTATTAAAGGGGGATAATGAATTGTTACATCATAAAAAAATAGTAGAGACAAATGCAGAAATATTGGCAGAAGCGCTTCCATATATCCAGAAATATTATGGTAAAACCATAGTTGTGAAATACGGAGGCAATGCAATGTTGACACCAGAACTAGAAGAATCAGTGATTCGAGATATAATATTACTAAATGCTGTTGGTATAAAAGTTGTTTTGGTTCACGGTGGAGGAATAGAAATTTCAAAGATGTTGGAAAAGCTAAATAAAAAAACGAAATTCATAAACGGCATCAGGTGTACCGACGAAGAAAGTGTTGATATTGTAAAAATGGTTCTCTGCGGAAAAGTTAATAAGGGATTAGTTTCGTTGATACATAAAAATAAGGGCAAAGCAGTGGGCCTTTGTGGATGCGATGGTGGAATGATTATAGCTGAGAAACAAAGACAAAATGAGGAATTGGGATTCGTAGGAGACATTGTAAAAATTAACACCGATATCATACAATCCAGTTTAAGAGACAATTATATCCCAGTAATAGCCGGTATGGGTGTGGATGACGAGGGGCAAACCTACAATATCAATGGAGATACAGCTGCTGCTGCAATAGCCGGCGCATTGAATGCTGAAAGACTCATATTTATGTCGAACACAAGAGGTGTGCTTAGAAATAAAAATGAAGACAGTTTGATAGATTTAATTGCATTAGAGGAAATCCCTAATTTAATACAGTCTGGAATAATATATGGTGGGATGATTCCTAAAATTTCAAGCTGTGTATATGGAATGAAAAATGGAGTGTCAAGCGCAGTTATAATTGATGGAAGATTACGCCACTCTATTCTTATGGAACTTTTTTCAGATAAAGGTGTGGGAACAATGCTATCAAAAGGGGAAGAAAATTTAGACCATCAAGAAAGGACAAAACCATAATGGGAAATATGGCTCAAGGAGCAATTAAAAACTCAATACAAGAAAGAGATGAACAGTATGTTGCAAACACATATCAAAGATTTAATGTATGCCTAACAAAAGGTAAAAATGCAACAGTGATAAGTGATGAAGGGAAGACGTATATAGATTTCACATCAGGAATTGGGGTAAACAGTCTGGGATTTTGCGATGATTTATGGATGGAAGCCATAAGGGATCAACTAGCTTTAATGCAACATTGTTCAAATCTTTACTACAGCAAACCTTCAACAGATTTGGCCCAAGAACTAATAAAAAGGTCAACATTCGAAAAGGCACTTTTCCTTAACTCTGGTGCTGAAGCAAATGAATGTGCAATTAAGATAGCTCGAAAATATGGAAATAAATCAGGTGGACGTAATGAAATAATAACATTAAATGGGTCTTTTCATGGGCGCACTATGGCTGCACTTACAGCAACTGGACAACCATCATTTCATAAAGATTTCCAACCATTTGTAGAAGGCTTTTCTTATGGAGAACTAAGTATTGATAGCATAAAGTCTTTGATGACTGAGAAAACTTGCGGAATTTTAATAGAGCTTATTCAAGGTGAAGGGGGAGTAAGGAGTTTAACTCCAAGCTTTGTCAAAGAGCTGGAAACTCTTTGCAAAGACAAGGATTTAATCTTCATGATTGATGAAATACAAACAGGCATTGGAAGAACGGGGACTTTGTTTGCCTACGAAGGGTACGGTTGCAAGCCCGACATCCTTACATTTGCAAAAGGTATTGGGGGAGGGCTACCAATAGGCGGAGTTTTAATAGGGGAAAAGGTGAAAAATGTTTTGGGGCCAGGAGATCATGGATCAACCTTTGGTGGAAATCCAGTAATATCTGCTGGAGCATTGGTTGTATTAAAACGTCTGACCCCTAACTTTTTAAAGGATGTAGAAAATAAAGGACAAATTATTATGGATGCACTTGCTACTATGAAATCTGTTAAAAATATCTCTGGCAAGGGCTTAATGATTGGATTTCATGTAGATGGACAGGAAGCTAAAGATGTCGCTAAATTAGCCCTAGCTGAAGGCCTACTTATTCTTACTGCTAAGGATAAGGTCAGGTTATTGCCTCCTCTTACAATCTCATGGGAGGAAATTAGAAAAGGATTAGATATTTTAAAAAAAGTGATTGGATGAAAAAGCTATTGATGGTATAATAAAGAAGTTGTCTAGGCAGACGTGGCATCTACCTAGACTTGCTATGCGGGTGTAGTTCAATGGCAGAATGTGGCCTTCCCAAGGCTAAGGTGGGAGTTCGATTCTCCTCACCCGCTCCAAATTAAAAAGTTTGCTCTTGTAGCATCTTTTTTTTAACTCTGTATTTATAGTCAGATAATTTAATCAATTAGCAAAAAAAACCAAATCGAATGAGGAATAGCATGAAAGCAAAAGCTTATGTAAAGTGTGAACTGGGATATTGGGAATTAGAAGAAAAAAATGGGGTCATTATCGCATTGAACTTTATTGGCGATTTAGATTCGCAAAAAAATGAGTTAACACTGAATAGCAATCCTACTTTAAATGAAGCTAAGAGACAATTAGAAGAATATTTCAATGGTGAAAGGCGAGAATTCTCTTTAGCCATATCTTTAGAGGGAACTAATTTTCAACAAAAAGTATGGCAGGCCCTTCAAGAAATTCCATACGGTACAACGAAATCATATCAAGAAGTAGCCACAATTGTGGGGAATAAAAATTCCATGCGAGCTGTAGGTGGAGCAAATCACAACAATCCTATCTCAATTATTGTTCCTTGTCATCGCGTTATAGGAAAGAATGGAAGCCTAGTTGGATATGGAGGAGGACTAGATGTTAAGGCATATTTACTGGCTTTAGAGGCAAAATACTTATGATTCTTGTATACATAACATAATCTTGTGGTATGGAGCACATTGGCCAAAACAATTTTGCTCACTTTTTCTGATAAATGCATTTAAGCTTGAAAAGTCGCCAGTTGAGTGAGATAATGAATTTAGTCAGAGAATAGCTCTGACTAAATTCATTATATTTGTTAAGACGAAAGTCGTTGTAAAAAATACGAGGAGGCCCCAATATGGAAAAATGTAGTGTAAAAAGAATGAACTATCTTATTAATACTTTTTCAAAATTCGGAGCAACAGGAAATGGCGGAATTACTCGATATTCTCTATCGCCTGAGGCTACTATGGCTAGAGATGAATTCAAAAAGAGAATGGAAGCTATTGGCGCAATTATCGAAGTTGATGATTTAGCCAATGTATATGCAACAATCCCAGGTTCAGATCCAAATGCAAAGAGGATTGTTATGGCATCTCATGTGGATTCTGTTAGAAATGGTGGAAACTACGATGGAATACTTGGAGTTATGGGAGCAATGGAAGTTCTTCAAACAATAGTTGAAAACAAGATTCCTCATAAACATCCTATTACTGCTATGATTTGGACAAATGAAGAAGGTTCTTTATATCCACCAGCAATGATGGTATCAGGTATAGTCTGCAACAAATACCTGCCTCCTGCTATAGCAAAGAATTTCAAAACTGAAAACATGATGAAATCTAAAGATGTTTTGGAAGGAAAGACTACTTTTGGAGAAGCCTTAGCTGCATATCCAAAAGAATACGTTGGAGATGAATCAAATAGACTTAGCCCCGAAAAATATGAAGCTATGTTCGAAATGCATATCGAACAGGGGCCAATATTAGAAGATGCGGGAAATGAAGTTGGAGTAGTTGATTGCGTAATAGGTATGTTTAACTATAGAGTTAGATTCTATGGACAAGCGGCTCATGCAGGAACTTTCCCAATGGACAAAAGAAAAGACGCTTTATACGGCGCTGCTCAAGCCTTAGTTTATCTACATGATGAAATTGATAAATTGGGAATACCTGAGTTGGTTTACACAACTGGAGAGATTGTTTGTCATCCCTGTGTTCATACTGTAATCCCTGATTTTATAGACTTTTCAATTGATTGCAGACATGAAGATCCTAAAGTTAGAGAGAAGGTATTAAATATTCTTAAGACTTTGCCTCAAAGAAAATGGGCAGGATGTCCTTGTGTTATCAAAGAGGCTTGGCAAAGAGATACCGTGTACTTTGATAAAGAACTATTTGATTTTGTTAAAGAATCAGCTGAAGAGTTGGAACTTAATCATCAGGTTATTCATTCAGGAGCTGGCCATGATGCACAGTTTGCAAGTTACATGTTGCCAACCACTATGATTTTTGTTCAATCTAAGGATGGCCTATCACATTGCGAACCTGAATTCTCTACTCCAGAGCATTGTACTGCTGGTGCATCAGTTATGTTAAACGCTGTTCTTAAAGCAGACGCTAGATAAAGCTATCTGTTTTTAGATATATAAAGAAAATAAGAGAAGGGGGAAGGCGACTTCCCCCATTATCGCCCCATCAATTATTGATGGTGGAACTAACAAGGAAGGTTAAGGAGGGTAAAACGTGAGTAAAGTAGTTAAGGCGAAATACACCGCCGAAGCTGTTGCGGGGTTCACCCACAGAACAGCCATGGAAGAGGCTGCAAGGTGCCTTTTGTGCTTAGACGCACCGTGTAGTGAAGGATGTCCTGCAGGTACTGACCCAGGGAAGTTCATTCGATCTATTCGATTTAGAAATGCCAAAGGTGCTGCAGAAACTATTCGTGAAAACAACATTTTAGGAGGAACTTGTGCAAGGGTTTGTCCTTATGACAATTTGTGCGAAGAATTTTGCTCTAGAACAGGAATTGATAGACCAATCAAAATTGGGTTACTTCAAAGATATGCTGTTGAACAAGAAAAAGCATACAAGATGGATATATTAAAAGCACCTGCTAAGAAAAAGAATGGAAAAATTGCTTGTGTTGGTGCAGGCCCTGCTTCTCTAGCTTGTGCGGCAGAATTAGCAAAAGAAGGATACCGGGTTACAATATTTGAAAAACATGAAAAACCTGGTGGTGTTCTGACTTATGGAATCACCCCTTCAAGATTACCAAGAGCTGTAGTAGACCATGACATTGCCCAAGTTAAAAAACTTGGAGTCAAGTTTGTTATGAATACAGAGGTTGGGAAAGATATTAATTTAGATGAAATGGATTTTGATGCCATATTTGTAGGTGTTGGACTTTGGGAATCTAGAATGCCTGATATTAAAGGGTTAGAACTTGAAGGAGTATACAATGCCATTGATTTCCTTAAGGAAGCTTCTGTTAAGAAGAAGGATTTTAATCCTGGAAAATCCGTAGTTGTTGTAGGTGGTGGAGACGTAGCAATTGACTGTGCAGTTTCAGCTAAATTATTAGGAGCGGAAGATGTTAAAATTGTTTACCGAAGAACTCTAGAAGAAGCTCCTTCTAATATGCCAGAGTGGCACTATGCTCTGTCCTTGGGAATTGGAGTTACAACCAACATGGCTCCAGCAGAACTGTTAGGTAAGGGTAAAAAACTTGAATATGCTATGTTTAATGGCAGAGATCAGAAATCTGGTTTAAAAATAGCCTGTGACACTATCGTATTTGCAATTGGACAAAAGCCTTACAATATAGAAGAAATTGCTGCGGTAAAATTAAATGAAAAAGGTGGAATAGCAGCTAAATCAACAGGTAAAACAAATGTTGCAAAAGTATTTGCAGCAGGAGATATTGTAAATAACGGAAAAACTGTTGTAGAAGCTGTTGCAGAGGGAAAAGAAGCCGCTGCTTCTATCCTCAAATATTTAGAAAAGAAAGGGGTGAAATAGGATGGCCATTAAGAAAGATTTATCAATAGAATATCTTGGTGTTAAATGTGAAAATCCATTTTTCCTATCATCTTCCCCTGTAGGCAGTGATTATGATATGGTTGCAAAATGTTTTGAGGAAGGTTGGGGCGGAGTATTTTACAAAACTGTAGGTTTTTGGATTCCTGATGAATGCTCTCCAAGATTTGACCAAACCAATAAAGAAGGACTTCCTTGGGTAGGTTTTAAAAACATGGAAATGATCTCAGACAAACCTACAGAACAAAACTTTGAGACCATGAGAAAATTGAAGAGAAAGTATCCAGACAAAATCATGGTTGCTTCCATTATGGGTGAAAATCAAAAAGAATGGGGCGAATTAGCTAAACTTGCAGAACAGGCAGAAGCAGACCTAATTGAAGGAAACTTCTCTTGTCCTCAAATGACAACATGTGCCATGGGTTCTGACGTTGGAACTAATCCTGAATTAGTTGAACTATATTCAAGAGAAGTTGCTAATGCAACAAATATTCCATTTATTGCAAAGATGACTCCTAATATCACTAACATGGAGATTCCAGCAGCAGCAGCTATCGCAGGTGGAGCAAAAGGAATTTCTGCTATAAATACTATAAAATCTATAACCAATATAGATTTCGAAAATAATACAGCGATGCCAGTTGTAGATGGTAAATCATCTATTTCCGGTTATTCTGGAGCTGCAGTAAAACCGATAGCTTTAAGGTTCTGTACTCAAATGTTACAAGATCCAACCCTTAAGGATATTCCTATTTCCGGAATTGGTGGAATCGAAACATGGAGAGACGCAGTTGAATTCCTTATGATAGGCTGCCGTAACGTTCAAGTAACCACTGCTATAATGCAGTATGGTTATAGAATCGTAGAAGATATGATATCTGGCATGTCTCACTTCATGGATGAAAGAGGCTATAATACTTTGGATGACTTTATTGGTCTGGCTCTTCCTAACATTATTCCTGCCGATCAGATCAGAAGAACATTTAAAGTATTACCACACGTCGATGATAAAAAATGTATCGGTTGTGGTCGTTGCTACATATCATGCTTTGACGGAGCTCATCAAGCATTTGAATGGGATGAGAAAAAACGTAGACCTATTCTTGATGAAGAAAAATGCGTTGGTTGTCACCTATGCTTGAATGTTTGTCCTGTACAAGAATGTATAACTGCAGGAGAAGTTGTTTGGCTTGATGATAAGATCAAAAAATTCGGTGATAAGAAGGATAATGTTATAGTTAAGAAACATTACGAATAATTCTAATCAAATCACAGAGTTCAAACTTAAAAGCGATACTAGGAGAATCACAGAGTCTTAAAACTCTGTGATTCTTTATCTGTAAAATAGTCTGAATAGCGTTACTTTCCTGTCGCCATTGACAAAGAGGAGTTTTCCTCTATAATTGAAGGAGTAAAAAAGTATATTGTATATTTTTCAATCCAGGAGTTCAATGGATTGAATTTGATGATTGATATGATAAAATAGCTTCGAGGAGAAAAAATGGCAAAAGAAAAATTAAATTTCCAAGACGAAGAATTTAAATTAAAATACAGGCACACCTCATCTCATGTTATGGCTCAAGCGATTAAACGCCTATGGCCTGAAGTTAAGTTGGCTATTGGTCCAGCCATTGATAATGGCTTCTATTATGATTTGGATTTAGATTATCGTTTAAGTGAAGAAGATTTCCCGAAAATTCAAAAAGAAATGAAAAGAATAATTAATGCTGCCTATCCTTTGGAACGATTTGAGCTTTCAAGGGAAGATGCTATTGATTTTATGGAAAATGAAGGTGAAATATATAAGGCGGAGCTAATTAGTGATTTGCCTGAAGATGAGATTATTTCTTTTTACCGACAAGGAGACTTTACTGACCTTTGCGCAGGACCTCATTTAGACCATACAGGCCAAATTAAGGCAATTAAACTTATGAGCGTTGCAGGAGCTTACTGGCGTGGAGATGAAAAAAACAAAATGCTTCAAAGGGTTTACGGTACATCATTTCCTACTCAAGATGAGCTGGAAGAGTACATTAACAGGCTAGAGGAAGCAAAAAGAAGAGATCATCGAAAAATAGGCAAAGAAATGGATTTGTTTGTAATGATGGAAGAAGGCCCTGGTTTTCCATTCTTTATGCCTAATGGAATGATAATTCGAAATGAACTGGAGAATTTTTGGAGAGAAGAACATACCAAAAGGAAATACAAAGAAATTAAAACTCCACTTATACTTTCTGAGGACTTATGGCATACTTCTGGGCATTGGGATCACTATAAAGACAATATGTATTTCACTAAAATTGATGAAAAGGATTTTGCCATCAAACCCATGAATTGTCCTGGAGCATTGTTGTCTTACAAAAGAAAAATGTATTCTTACAGAGATTTTCCATTGAGAATTTGTGAACTTGGGCAGGTTCATCGTCATGAGTTGTCTGGCGCATTGCACGGGTTAATGAGAGTAAGAACTTTCACCCAAGATGATGCACATCTATTCATGATGCCCGAACAGGTTAAAGATGAAATAATAGGTGTATTCCAATTTATTGATTATGTATATAAGCTTTTCGGCTTCAAATATCACATAGAGCTTTCCACAAGGCCTTCTGATAGCCTAGGGTCTGATGAAGACTGGGATTTAGCGGAGCAAGCTTTAAAAGATGCTATGGATGCAACAAAAGTTCCTTATGTTATAAATGAGGGAGACGGTGCTTTTTATGGGCCCAAATTAGACTTTCATTTAGAGGACTCCATAGGTAGAACCTGGCAGTGTGGAACAATTCAGCTAGACTTTCAGATGCCACAACGTTTTGACCTTACATATACGGGAGCAGATGGTGAGAAACATCGACCAATTATGATTCACAGAGTCATTTTTGGTTCCATTGAAAGGTTTATTGGCATCCTAACAGAACATACTGCTGGTAAATTTCCTTTGTGGATTGCCCCAGTTCAAGTAAAACTACTTACTGTAACTGAAAAATATGAAGATTATGCAAAAAGTGTGGCCAGTAAATTAGAAGCAAAAGGATTCAGAGTGCAAATTGATATACGTAACGAAAAGATAGGCTACAAGCTTAGGGAAGCCCGTAATGAAAGGGTTAATTATATTGGTATTATTGGTGAGAGAGAAGTTGAAGGCGATAAATTAACTCTTCGATCATCAAAAGAAGGTGAACTAGGGGAAATATCGATTTTAGATTTTGTCACAAAATTAGAAGGCGAAATTGAAAACAAGGATTTATAATTTAATACGCGATGGTTGTGGTTTTATTATTTCCTAAGGAGCAGCCCCGTAGACTGTTCCTTGTTTTCTTTAAGGAGGGGATAAATTGAGTTTATTAAAGAAAAAAAAATTAAAGGGTATACACGTAGAGCATAATAAAAATACGAAAAACCTTGTAACAGAAAGACTTCCTTTACCTGAAAAAGTTTATTTATCTATGGTTCAACACATTGGGGCAAGATGTGAACCCATTGTTAAAGTTGGGGATCATGTTGATTTAGGCCAACCTGTAGGACAGACTGATATGGTTGTAAGCGCTCCTATTCATGCAAGCGTATCAGGTAAGGTAGTGGGAATCGAGAAGATTATGTCTCTTATGGGCACTATGGATCGCCATGTGGTTATCGAATCCGATGGGCGCCAAAGCTTATGGGAAGGAGTTAAACCTCCAATTATTGAAAATAGAGACGATTTTGTAAAAGCCATAAGAGAGAGTGGAATTGTTGGTCTTGGTGGTGCAGCATTCCCTGTAAGTGTTAAATACAATCCTAGAAATATAGAGATGGTGGATACTCTTATTGTAAATGGAGCGGAATGCGAACCTTTTATTACTTCAGACTATCGAACAATGGTGGAAGAAACCAATTCAATTATAGATGGGATTGAAGGTGTAATGAAATGGCTTGACATAAAGGAATGTTATATAGGTATCGAGGATAACAAACCTGAAGCTATTGCACGACTTTATGAAGCTATTGAGGGTAATTATCATATCCACATAGTTATAATGAAATCCTTGTATCCGAGAGGCGCAGAACGTGTAGTAATTCACGAGGCTACAGGTAAAGTTTTGCCTCCTGGAAAGTTACCCGCGGATATAGGTGTTTTAGTATCTAATGTGGCAACTGTTAGCTTTATCGGTAAATTCCTGGCTACAGGTATGCCTTTGGTAGAAAAAAGGATTACAGTAGATGGTAATGCTGTTACTACTCCTAAAAATCTGATGGTGCCTTTAGGAACAAGAATTATTGATATCATTGATTTTTGTGGGGGCTATAGAACACCACCTGCTAAATTAATTATGGGTGGACCCATGATGGGAAGAGCAATTTACAACGACGGAAAGCCTTTAATAAAGAATAATAATGCCATTTTGGCTTTTGATGAAAAACAGGCCTTTCTTCATGAAGAGTCCCCTTGCATCAACTGTGGAAGATGCGTTCGCGCATGTCCCATGGAATTAATGCCTACATTAATTAATAAAGCTTATTTACAAAATGATTATGCAGAATTAAAAAGGCTTAATGTTCAACTTTGTATGGGTTGCGGCTGCTGTTCTTATGTATGCCCTTCGAAACGAATGTTAAATATAGGCCATCTACTGGCTAAAGCTAAATTAAAAGAACTGGAGGCGGCGCAATAAATGGAAGATTTTAGATACGGGAATTTGATTATTGCCCATTCTCCTCATATTGAGGATGGAATTACGACTGCTAAGATTATGCTGCATGTTATTATCGCTTTAATACCGGCTTTAGCTGTATCTACCTATGTGTTTGGTTATAATGCAATCTTAATGACAGTTATTTGTGTTGTTTTCTGTATGTTTTTTGAGTTTACTTTTCAAAAAATCACAAAAAGAGCAAATACAATAGATGATTTGAGTGCCGTGGTAACAGGTGTGCTACTTTCTTTAAACCTGCCCTCTACTCTGCCATATTGGCAAGCTGTTATTGGTTGTTTTGTAGCAATAGTTGTAGGCAAACAACTTTTTGGTGGTATTGGAAGCAATTTCGTAAATCCCGCAATATTAGGCCGCGTAGTATTATTGGTTTCTTTCCCCCAAACTATGACAAATTGGGCCCTACCTAGTCAAGGATTTAATGCTATAGATGCAGTAACTGGTCCTACGCCTTTGGGAGAATTCACAAAAGGTAACCTAGAAGCCCTGCCATCCAATATGGATTTGTTTTTAGGTATTGTTGGTGGATCTTTAGGAGAAACTGGAGCCCTGGCTTTGCTAATAGGAGGAATTTTCTTGGTTGCAAGGAAAATCATTACTCCAGAGACCCCCATTGCATTTCTCGGAACTATGATAATCGTTTCTTTAATTGCAGGGGTGGATCCAATATTTCAGATATTGGCTGGAGGAGCCATGCTAGGAGCCTTTTTCATGGCAACTGATTATTCTTCGGCTCCCCTTACTTTTAAAGGTAAAATAGTTTTTGGTATTGGGTGCGGACTTCTTACTATGCTGATTCGGCTTTTCGGCGCATATCCAGAAGGCGTATCATTTGCAATACTTTTTATGAATATATTAACACCACATATTAATAGATTTGCGGGTACCAAGTTATATGGAGGTGGTAAAGATGCATAAAGAAATAAAATCCATGTTGATACCTGCTCTTATTATCACCATTATTTGTTTGGTATCGGCCTCAATATTGGTTGGCACTTATGAAATAACAAAACCTATTATTGAAGCTAATAATGCCAAGAGAGCAGATGCGGCTCGTAGTGAGGTTTTCCCTCAAGGTGGAGCACAAGGATTTTCGGAAATACCACAAGAGGAGTTGTTGAAAATCTTTAAGGGTAAGATGCCTGAGGGATTGATAAATGTTTACATGGCCAACAATAACAAGGGGATGGTAATTACATCTGTTGATAAAGGGTTTGGTGGAGCGCTGTTTGTGGTTACTGGTATAGATAAAAATGGAAAAATAACGGGAATAGCAATAACTGATCATAAAGAGACACCAGGTTTGGGAACTAAACCCATGACTGTGGACTTTCTAGACCAATACATTGGAAAGACCAAGATTGATTCATCTCCAAATGCTGACAAAGATGAGGCCATCGATGCTGTAACAGGAGCGACTATTTCCAGTAATGCTATTTATAGAGCTGTAGAAAAAGCCCTTGCCAGTTATAGAGAAATAGGAGGTGTACCAAATGACTTCCAATAGAGAAAATAGTAAAATACAAATATTAGTAACTGGAATCATTACAGAAAATCCAGTACTAACTTTGCTTTTGGGATTATGTCCAGCTTTGGCAGTTACTACTTCTGCTGCAAATGGTGTTGGTATGGGCTTATCTACTATGTTTGTTTTGATTTGTTCAAATATGGTTATCTCATCCCTTAAGAATTTTATTCCTGATAAAGTAAGAATCCCTTCATATATCGTTGTAATTGCAAGTTTCGTAACTATTTTAGGCTTTTTGCTAAAAGCTTATCTTCCTGAGTTAGATAAATCTTTGGGACTATATGTTCCCTTGATTGTAGTTAATTGTATTATCTTAGGAAGAGCTGAGATGTTTGCAAGTAAAAGGTCTATTATAGACTCTGCAGTCGATGGAATAGGGATGGGACTTGGTTTTACAGGTGCCCTGTTCCTGATTGGGTTGATACGAGAACTGCTTGGCGTAGGTACTATTTTTGGCTTTGCGATAACCGCAAATTATCTTGAACCCATGTCAGTATTTATGCTTGCGCCTGGAGGATTCTTTGTATTAGGATGTTTGGTGGCCTTAGTAAATGCGGTTTCACGTGGCCGGGCGGTAAAGGTAAAGGAAATCGGTTGTGATAGTTGTAGAGTTTGCGAATCTTCCAAGGAAGGCGGTGGCAAGTAATGAAAGAAATGATGTTTATTCTTATGAGCATGGTATTAGTTGATAATCTTGTTTTGGCTAAATTCCTAGGTATTTGTCCATTTCTTGGAGTTTCTAAAAAAATGGATTCTGCAGTTGGAATGTCCTATGCAGTTATCGCTGTAATGGTGCTTGCGACAGCTGTAACCTGGCCTATTTACAACTATTTTCTAGCAGTTTATGAAATAGAGTATCTTCAGACCATAGTATTTATTTTAGTAATAGCTTCCTTAGTCCAACTGATTGAAATGGCTTTAAAAAAATACATGCCGGCATTGCATCAAGGCTTAGGTGTTTATCTGCCTTTGATTACAACTAACTGTGCGGTATTGGGAATAGCCATACTTAATATAGATAACGGATATACTTTTTTACAATCAATGGTGAATGCAATTGGAGGAGGCCTAGGCTTCTTGTTAGCTATGGTGTTGTTCTCTGGAGTTCGTAGGCATATAGATAGTTGTGATATTCCATTAACATTTAGGGGAATTCCATCAACATTGATTGCAGCCTCTATTTTAGCTCTTTCATTTATGGGATTTACTGGCGTCGTTGATGGAATATTTTTATAGAAAGGGGAATTTATGACAACTTGGTTAATACCGATTATTATTGTGGTGTCCTTAGGCCTAATTGCAGGAATAATTCTTTCTATAGCGGGTAAGTTTTTTACTGTGGAAAGCAATCCCCTTACAGAAAAAGTTAGAGCAGAACTACCGGGTATAAATTGTGGAGCTTGTGGATATGTTGGGTGTGATCCTTATGCAGAGGCATTAACATCTGGAGAAGATGTGAAAGCTAATCTCTGCACCCCTGGTGGCGCAGAAGTTGTGGCAAGAATTTGTGAAGTATTGGATATCCCTCAAGAAGAGGTAACATCTAAATATGCTGTTTTACTTTGCTCAGGAACCCTAGATCATACTGAGTATGTAATGGACTGGAGAAGCCTTCAATCTTGTGCTGCAAACAAGATGTTCTACCGAGGAAGAGGCGCTTGTTACCAAACCTGTTTGGGGTATGGAGACTGCGTTAAGGTTTGTCCACATGATGCTATGACCATAGAGAATGGGATTGTGGTTATTAGCAAAGCCAGATGCGTAGGATGTGGTTTGTGTATTAGCTCCTGTCCTAACCACTTGCTCCAGTTAATGAATGGAGAAAATTATGTTTATGTAGCCTGCAAATCAAATGCTAAAGCTAAAGATACCAGAAAAGCATGTACTGCAGGTTGTATTGCCTGTAATAAATGTGTAAAAGTATGTGACTTTGATGCTATCCATGTGGAACATAATTTGGCGACTATAGATCAAAGCAAATGTACCCAATGTGGTTCTTGCGTTGAGGTTTGTCCTGTTGGGGTTATTAAAAGTGTTAGAGAGGGCTGTGATGTTTGCTAAAAAAGAAAAAGATGAGTGGCGTGGAGGAGTATTTCTCTGCACAACAAAGGATAGCATGGAAGCAGACATTCTTGAATCAAAGCTTCGCAGTGAAGGGATTCCTTGTTTAAAGAAATATAGAGGGGCAAGTAATTTTTTGGAGATCGCCATGGGGCAAAATACAGCTTTTCCAATTGATCTTTATGTACCCGAAGAAACCCTTGAGGATGCCAAAAATATTATCATTCCTATTCCATTAGATGAAGAAGAGGTTAAAGAGCAGGAATAACAATCACAAAAAATTCCAAAGAAGAGTTGACAGTGTACTAGCACACATGGTACACTGTTTTTGTTTGAGAAGAATATTTATTTTAATAAGGAAGGAGGAAATGAAATGTTCCAACTAGATTCAAAGAGCAGGAAATCTATTTATGAACAAGTGGTTGATAATATGAAGGAAATGATCCTTTCAAAGGTTATTAGTGCTGATGAAAAACTACCTTCCGTACGAGATTTATCTAGGACACTTACGGTTAACCCAAACACGGTACAAAAGGCTTATAGGGAACTAGAAAAACTAGGGTACGTCTACTCAATTACAGGTGTAGGTACTTTTGTAAACAGTCAGCCTGAAGGGCAAATAGATGAAGTATTATTAGTAAATGGAAAACAGCAAATGAAAGATAGTATCAGAGAACTTTATTATGCAGGCTTAGACAAAAATGAAATTATGAATATTATTCAAGAGATTTTAAATACAGCAGAGAGGGGTGGGACCAGATGATTACTGTTAACAATGTTTCAAAAAGCTTTGAAGGTTTCATGGCATTATCAGATCTAGAGATGAATGTTAAAAAAGGATCTATTTACGGCTTGGTTGGAACAAATGGTGCTGGAAAAACAACTGTTATTAAACATATCGCTGGGGTTTATAAAGAAAACAAGGGGCTTATTCAAATTGAAGGAGAACCTGTTTATGACAATCCTTATATAAAAGAAAGAATAGGCTATGTGCCAGATGATTTGTATTTTTTCGGTAGCTATTCTTTAAATGAAATGGGACGCTTCTATAAGGGGCTCTATCCTAATTGGGATCAAGCTAGATTTGATGCAATGGTTCTTCGATTCGGACTTAACCCCAACCAGAAACTTACAAGATTCTCAAAAGGGATGCAAAAACAGGCAACCTTTATTCTTACCATGTCAACTACTCCAGATTACCTTATTTTAGATGAACCCATTGATGGTTTGGATCCAATTATAAGAAAACTGGTATGGAAGTACATTGTGGATGATGTTGCAGAAAGAGAAATGACCGTCCTTGTTTCATCCCATAACTTAAGGGAAATGGAAAATATTTGCGATGCCATTGGTATTATTTCTGGAGGAAAGATGGTTATTGAAAGAGACTTAGACGAATTAAGAAGTGATATACACAAGGTGCAGGTGGCTTTTCCAGATAAGGAAGAGGTTAAGGGTCAATTAGACACCTTAAATATACTTCATAGAGAACATAGAGGTTCTGTTGAACTACTTATAATCAGGAATCGAAGAGATGAAGTGGAGGCAGTTATGGAAATAGCTAAACCTGTGATTTTTGATATACTACCATTAACTTTAGAAGAAATTTTTATTTATGAATTAGGAGGTGCGGACGATGAGATTCAAGGCATCATATTTTAATTTGTCCGGAGCTTTAATACGTGAGAACATTAGACGTTTTTGGGCCTTATCAGTATTAAGTTTTATAGGATATTTCCTGTCTGGTGTTTTACCCATTATATTTTCATACAGTAAACTTGATGGTATAAGTTGGCAAATCCGGCAACTTTTAAACAATCAGTATTTCCCTTATGGTTTTCTTCACCTTGTTGTGCCTGTTGTTGCAGCTGTAGTTCTATATCGATACTTGCATTCGCCAGGGTCAGTGACTATGGTCCACGGTTTGCCTTTAACTAGGGCTAAGATTTTTAACAGCAATTTCTTGTCAGGACTTATCTTAGTGGTGTTACCTTTGATTGCCACAACTATAATATTGCTGCTATTGGCAAAACCCGTCTTCCCTTATGGCGAAAGTATAGATATCTTTACTACTAGTTTGGTGCTCCAGTGGCTATGGCAGTCTTTAATCGTTGTATCATCAGTATATGGAATCGGAGTTTTTGCAGGAGTTGTATCAGGGAACACTGCCTTGCATATGTTACTGGGATTTGGTTTTAATGGATTATTGCCAGCCCTTTATTCGGTTTCTGTTGCTTACTTTAACGAATTCCTTTTTGGTTTTGATGGCATAAGTCGTTGGATTAATCTAGCAGCTGGAATCATGCCTTATACCAAAGCCATACAGATTCAAGGTTCATTTAGCTTGGGACTGACAATATACTATATAACCTTCTTTGTTGCAGTATTAGTTGCTTCTGCACTCCTATACCACAAGAGGCATCTTGAAAAAGCTGGAGATTCTCTGGTATTTAAATCTGCAGGGATTGTTATTTGTTATTTGATAGCCTTCTTTGGAATGTCGCTTATGGCCTTCTATTTCAACACTATACCTTTAATACAAGAGATGGAAAACCAAGGGCATATGATGTTTTACTTTGGGCTTTTAATTGGGATCCTTATATTCTTGTATATAGGTAGAATGATAGTAACTAAAACTCCTAGGGTATTTAATCGAGAAAGCCTAAAGCATCTGATTATTTACACTGTGATTGCCCTTGTGTTTGTAGTATCTATAGATTTGGACTTTACGGGATTTCAAAAGAGAATACCAGCACCAACTAAGGTTGATTCCGTATCAATTACAGATTTGGAATTTACAGAAGATTTTATGAGATATGACCCTATGTTCTTTAAAGCTTCTGAATATGAAGAGATTTATTTAAATGAATTTATTTTCAAAGATGAGAAGAACATTGCTGCAATGGCTAATTTTCATCAGGAAATATTAGACAAGAGATCAGAGATTGAGAATAATACCAAGTACTGGTCTATCCAATCACTGGGGATATTTTATGATGGCAGTGGAATCTTCGACCTTGGTAGAAGGTACCTGCTTCCAAGAAATATTTTAAGTGAATCCCTAGATTTAAAAGAAGTTTTCGAATCCAAAGAGTTTAAAACTAATTATTCATTTAAAGCTCTCGCAGTTACAAAGCCCACTTGGATTAGAACCTACAATGAACTGCTAAGAAATAGCACCGTAGACTCATACGGTGTAAATAATATAAATAATGCCGAGGAAATAGAAGGTCTTATGAATGCTATGGAACAAGATTTCCAGGCAAGAACTTGGGCGCAACAGCTGGATAATAAGGCTCGATTGGGGAATATGGAGCTGGCTTTTTCTGGAATAACAAAGCCTAGAAAAGGAAGAGATGCTTATAGCTATGACACTTACTATGAAGAAGAAAATGGGAATAGATTAAATATCATGTCTATTGCCATCCGTAAATCTGATGTTAATACAATAGCCTGGCTAAAAGACCATGGATACTATGAAGGAATGACAATCAAAGCAGAAGATATAAAATATATCACCGTGTATCATGAAAACCAGGACTTATATATGGGAGATGAATGGGGTAGAGAAGCTTACATGTATGGAGAAACTCAAGACATGGCTTTAACTGATAGAATACCAAAGGTAGTAATTGAAAAGCCAGAAGACATTCAAAGCCTTTTAGACTCCTATATAACCACTGGAATAAATTATGGGGATAGCTACTATGGAATGATTACCTTCCGTAAAACAGCACCTTTTGCCAGTAGCCTATATAACTATCAAACAGGTTTACAAGGAAGTGAAGACCTTCTTGGAGGCGGAATAAGCTCGGATTATATGATGTACTTTGACTCAGAAGACCTGCCAGAGGTCCTTTCAAAGGCATTTAAATCAAAATAGATATTTATTAGTTTGAATATAGTGGATAGACCTCTCCTATTTAGGGGAGGTCTTTTCTTTAAAAAACAGCTATGATATAATGAAAAAAGTCATTAAAACAAAGAGCTGGTGAAAATGTCTTATAGAAAACCAAAACTCTTAGATAATAATAAATGATAATTCTCAAATTAAAGAGTTAGAAGGGACAAATATGGATAATGACCAAAGAATAGAAGAAGGCAAACAAGGATTTCCTAATAAAGAAATAGAAGGCCATGGTCCAAGATATTATAATCTGGATGAAAGCAAACCCCGAAAAAAGAGCCACTTAAAAACCTCATTAATAATAATCGCTGCTATATTAGTTGGAGTAGTTTTATTAGGTGTAGCATGTACACAAATGACCAGTAATCTTTTGGGAAGCATAGAAAGCATTGGCGGAATTTCTTCCTATGATGAAGAAGTGATTTTACCAGGGGATGATTTTATTGCAAAGATTTCGGTTGAAGGAACCATACAATCTTATAACCAAGACAGCTTCGGTCTGACTTACGGATATCAGCACCAATGGACTTTAGATCTAATTGATAGCTTAATAGAAAGTGATAACAACAAAGGTCTTATAATTTGGGTTGATTCTCCAGGAGGAACTATCTACGAATCTGATGAATTGTACTTGGCATTATTAAAATATAAAGAAGAAACAAAAAGACCAGTATATGCAGTCATGGGTAATATGGCAGCATCAGGTGGGTATTATATTTCTGCGCCAGCGGATAAAATTATTGCAAACAGGAATACCTGGACTGGATCAATAGGAGTAACACTTGGTACATTTATTGATGTTTCTGAACTTCTTGATAATTTTGGTATAAATACCACAACTATTACATCTGGTGAGAATAAAGCTATGGGTTCTGAATTTGAACCAATGACAGAAGAACAAAAACAAATTTTCAAATCACTAATTAATGAATCCTATCTACAATTTGTGGATATTGTGGCATCAAATAGAGAGCTAAGCAATGAAGAGGTTATTCTTTTGGCAGATGGAAGAATATATACAGCAAAACAGGCTCTCCAGCTGGGACTAATTGACAAAATAGGTACACTAGATGAAGCTATAGGAGATTTTCAGAAAACTTATGGGCTTGAAGGCTGTGATGTAGAAGATTTCTATCACGTTCAAAACTCATGGTTTTCAGGGATCTTTGGAAGGATGGCGGAAATAATAGCTAAAGGACAATTAGGAGATCTTGCTATACTAGAAAAAATTATGGAGTCTAATAAAGAGTTAAAGCCTATGTATATCTTTGAACAATAGAAGTATCCTAACACGACCTTTACTGACAAGAAAATCAACTATTAATATTCCAATTATTGGGGTATAATAGATGGAGACGTTTTCGTTTTATTATTAAGGAGGAATAAGTTATGAAGAAAATTTTAGTTCTGATTTTAGCCTTTGCTCTTATTTTTGGAATGATTGGCTGTGGTGGCGGCGATGCAGATGTTGATGAAGGTGGTTACGAAATTGCTATGATTACTGACCTTGGAACAATTGACGACAAATCCTTTAATCAAGGCACTTGGGAAGGGATTGTAGCCTACGCAGAAGAAAATGATGTTACACATAAATACTACAAACCAACTGAGCAGAGTACTGATGCTTATCTTTCTGCGATCCAACTTGCAGTAGAAGGTGGTGCAAAAATTGTTGTAACACCTGGTTTTTTATTTGAAGAGCCTATTTTCATAGCTCAAGACTTATATCCCGAAGTGAACTTTATTTTAGTGGACGGCTATCCCCATAATTTAGACTACTCCGAATTTAAAACAGGCGACAATACAGTTGGAATCAAATATGCTGAAGAGCAATCTGGCTATTTGGCAGGCTACGCAGCTGTTGTAGAAGGCTATACGAAGCTTGGTTTTATGGGTGGAATGGCAGTTCCGGCAGTTGTTAAGTTCGGTTACGGCTTTGCACAAGGAGCTGAAGATGCTGCTGCAGAACTAGGCATTGACAATATTGATTTAAAATATCACTACACTGGTGGTTTTGATGCGACCCCTGAAGCACAAACTCTTGCTGCTTCATGGTATGCAGAAGGAACAGAAGTAATATTTGCTTGTGGAGGATCTGTTGGAAACTCCGTTATGTCTGCTGCTGAGTCTGCAGATGGAAAAGTAATTGGTGTAGACGTTGATCAAAGTGGAGAATCTCCTACCGTAATAACTTCAGCCATGAAGGGTCTTGCTGCTTCTGTTCAGGCTGCTTTGACAGAATACTATGATGGCAATTTCCCAGGTGGAGAAGACCAAGTCTATGCTGCTGATCAGGATGGAGTACAACTTCCAATGGATACTTCTAAATTTGAAGTCTTCAACCAAGAGATGTATGATGAAGTTTATGCTAAGTTAGCCGCAAATGAAATTAAGTTACAAATTGATGAAGATGTAGAAGCTGCAAATGAACTTGACCTTACAATAGTTAAAGTTACACTTGTAGAATAATATGATTTGTTAATTGAGAAATTGAAGCAAGCAGGCGGGTATCCAATCCCGCTTGCTTATTTTTAAAAGTTTCAATTTATAATTCATGAGGAGTCAAGATATGGATTATGTAATAGAAATGCTTAACATAACCAAAGAATTCCCTGGGGTCATCGCTAATGACAATGTTACCCTTCAATTAAGAAAAGGCGAAATTCATGCTTTGTTAGGAGAAAATGGCGCCGGAAAATCAACTTTGATGAGTGTTCTTTTCGGACTTTATCAGCAAGAAATGGGAATTATAAAAAAAGATGGAGTTGAAGTAAAAATAAATAACCCAAATGATGCAAACAATTTAGGCATTGGTATGGTTCACCAGCACTTTAAGCTTGTCCATAATTTTACTGTGTTACAAAACATTATATTAGGTGCAGAAACCACACAAAATGGATTCTTGAAAATGGATGATGCTAGAGCGAAAGTTGTTGAACTATCTAATCAGTACGGACTCATGGTAGAGCCAGATGCTATTATTGAAGACATAACTGTTGGAATGCAGCAAAGGGTAGAAATACTTAAGATGCTATATCGTGACAATGAAATTCTTATATTTGATGAACCAACAGCTGTTCTTACTCCCCAAGAGATTGAAGAGTTTATGAAAATTATGGAAGAGCTTGCAGAAGAGGGTAAATCCATAGTATTTATTACCCATAAATTAAATGAAATAATGGAAGCGGCAGATCGTTGTACTGTCTTACGTAAGGGTAAATATGTCGGGACAGTTGATGTTGCAAATACTACAAAAGAGGAATTGTCAGAGATGATGGTAGGTCGTAAAATTGATTTTTCTGTTAACAAAAAAGAGAGTCAACCAGGAGAAACAGTTTTTGAAGTCCGTGACTTGCTTGTAGCCTCATCCCATAGTACAAAGAATGCCGTAAATAATGTTTCCTTTAAAGTGCGAAAAGGAGAAATAGTTTGTATTGCTGGGATAGATGGTAATGGTCAATCCGAGTTAGTATATGGAATCACTGGATTAACTCCTTTGCGTGGTGGGCAGATATTTTTAAAAGGCAAAGAGATTACAAATTTGAAAGTAAGGGATCGTAATCAAACAGGTATGAGTCATATTCCTGAGGATAGACATAAAGACGGATTAGTACTTGATTATTCTCTTACAGAAAACTTGATGTTAAAAAAATATTTTACCCCTGAATTTCAAAGTCATGGCTTTATTAAATTTGATGTGGCTAAGGATTATGCCAATATGTTAATAGAAAAGTTTGATATACGAAGTGGACAAGGGCCAAGGACAAGAGTAAGAAGTATGTCAGGAGGCAATCAGCAAAAAGCTATCGTTGCCAGAGAGATAGATTTTGATCCAGATATTTTGATAGCAGTTCAGCCAACTAGAGGCCTTGATGTAGGTGCCATAGAATATATCCACCAACAACTAATAGCACAGAGAGATGAAGGCAAGGCGGTCCTTTTGATAAGTTTAGAATTAGATGAAGTAATGGAAGTAAGCGATAGAATTCTAGTGATATATGAAGGTGAAATTGTAGCTGACTTACGTCCTGACCAGGTAACAGTACAGGAGCTTGGGCTATATATGTCAGGTTCAAAAAGAACTGAGGTGGCAGTATGAAAAGAGTGAAAAACTTCTTTTTAAGCACGGGTTTTAATCATGCTTCGGCATCGGTGTTTTCCATAATAGTTGGATTATTATTTGGACTTATTGTTTTATTTATAAGCAACCCTTCTCAGGCTTTAGAGGGATTTGTAATTATTCTAAAGGGCGGATTTAGCACTGGTGCAAAAGGCACAGGACAGGTACTCTATTTTGCAACACCCTTGATTTTAACAGGACTTTCTGTAGGCTTTGCATTTAAAACGGGATTGTTTAATATTGGGGCAGCTGGTCAGTTTATTATGGGTGGAACCACGGCGGTTTATATTGGAGTTATGTGGACATCTCTTCCTGCACCCTTGCACTGGATTGTAGCTCTTCTTGGGGCAGCTATAATGGGAGGGATTTGGGGCCTAGTACCAGGGCTTTTAAAAGCATATATGAATGTCCATGAGGTAATCTCTACTATAATGATGAATTATATTGGGATGTATACAGCTAACTTTTTAGTTAAGACTTATATATACGATTCACAGATGGCTCTTTCTAAAAATGTTGCAAGAACTGCAGTTCTCCCAAAGGGAGGGCTAGATTATATATTTTATAATCCAATGGGGAATAGCAAAGATTTATCTACTGTAAATTCTGGTATATTGATTGCTATTGGTCTTGCTATTATTATTTTTATAATTATAAATAAAACCACTTTTGGCTATGAATTAAAGGCTTGTGGTTTTAATAAGCATGCAAGTAAATATGCGGGAATTAACGAAAAACGCAGTATAGTATTATCCATGGTAATAGCAGGAGCCTTAGCTGGATTAGGCGGAGGACTTCTTTACCTTTCTGGAGGTAGTGGTAGAAGAATTAGAGTAGTTGATGTTCTAGCCATGGAAGGTTTTAATGGAATACCTGTTGCGTTATTAGGTTTATCCAACCCTATAGGAATAATTTTTTCCGCTATTTTCATTTCTTACATTACACAAGGTGGCAACTACTTGCAGACATTGAATTTTGTTCCAGAAATTATAGAAATAATTATTGCATGTATTATTTACTTTAGCGCTCTCTCCATGTTTTTCAGAACTCTTTTGCCTCGTTTCATAAAATATATTAAGAGAAAGAAAGATGGAAATAACGTAGATACAAATCAGTTCCAGGAAGAGGGGGGTGAACTCTAATGAATGTATTATTTTTAATTGTTCAGCAGACCATGTTTTTTTCTATTCCGCTGCTGATTGTAGCATTAGGGGGACTCTTTTCTGAACGAGGAGGAGTAACTAACATTGCCCTTGATGGCATGATGATTATGGGTGCTTTTACAAGTATCTTCTTTATCAACCAGATGCAAGATACTATGAGAGGCCAATCCTTATTATTGATTGCCATACTTATTGCTGTGGGAACAGGAGCAATTTTCTCCCTTCTTCATGCCTATGCTTCAATTAATATGAAATCAGATCAGATAATAAGTGGTACAGCTATCAACATGTTGGCCCCTGCCCTTGCCATTTACGTAGCTAGGATGATTCAAGATAATGGGATTCAGCAGATTTCCTTTAGCAATACATTTCGAATTTCATCTGTTCCTATTCTTGGAGATATTCCTATAATTGGTGGGCTTTTCTTTAGAAATGCGTATATTACAACTTATATAGGATTTGCCATATTGATAGTTTCAGTTATTGTTTTATACAAGACCAAATTTGGTTTAAGATTAAGGGCTTGTGGTGAACACCCTCATGCTGCAGATTCTGTGGGGATAAATGTTTACAAGATGCGTTATGCCGGAGTTATTATCTCTGGAGCATTGGCTGGACTAGGAGGATTGGTCTTTGTTGTTCCAACTTCAACTAACTTTAATGCTACGGTATCAGGTTATGGCTTCCTTGCTTTAGCCGTTATGATTTTTGGACAATGGAAACCATTGCGAGTATTATTTGCTGCACTTTTCTTTGGTTTAATGAAGACCATTGCCGCAGCATACTCTGTAATACCAATACTTTCAACCTTGCCAATACCTAGCGATATCTATAAAATGACTCCATTTATAGCAACACTGATTGTACTAGCATTTAGCTCTAAAAAATCTCAGGCACCAAGAGCAGTAGCTGTGCCTTATGATAAAGGAAGTAGATAGTATGTCATTTTTACCTGTATCGAAAGCTGATATGCTGACTAGAGGCTGGGACCAAGCAGATTTTGTATTAATTACGGGGGATGCCTATGTGGATCATCCCTCTTTTGGTCATGCTATTATTAGTCGAGTATTAGAAAGCCATGGATTCAAAGTTGCTATTTTGGCTCAACCAGACTGGACTAGTGTTGAAGACTTCAAAATGTTTGGAAGACCCCGACTTGGCTATTTGATAACCTCAGGCAATGTGGACTCTATGGTAAACCATTTTTCTGTTTTCAAACAACGACGCAAGACGGACAGCTACTCTCCAGGAGGTAAAACAGGTTATAGACCAGACAGAGCAGTGATTGTCTACAGCAATCGAGCAAGAGAAGCATATAAAAATGTTCCTATTATTCTTGGAGGCATAGAAGGGAGCCTTAGAAGATTTGCTCATTATGATTATTGGGATGACAAGGTTAGACGTTCAATAATACTAGATGCAAAAGCAGATCTGATAATTTATGGAATGGGAGAAAGAGCAATTATCGAAGTGGCTGAAGCTCTTGATTCAGGCATTGATATTGGTGACATTGGATGGATTAGGGGCACAACTATCAAAATGCTTAATCATGGTTTTCGTGATGGTGTGTCAGGGGAGTCCTTTGAGAATCAACATTTTGTCGACGATGACACGATTGTTTTGCCAGCTTATGAGGAAATAAAAAATGACCCTTCTGGAAATGAAGGTGATATAGAATCGAAGAGGCTTTACAGAAAAAGCTTTATGCTCCAGTATCAAAACAATGATTTCATAAACGGTAAAAGGCTTGTAGAAAAGTATAATGATAACATTTATGTAATACAAAACCCTCCTCAAGAACCTTTAAACACCCAAGAGTTAGATAAGATTTATGAATTAGACTATGAAGGTACATACCACCCAATATATGAAGAAAAAGGCGGAATACCAGCCATACAAGAGGTAAAGTTCAGTATTACTGCAAATAGAGGCTGCTTTGGAGGCTGTAGTTTTTGTGCACTAACTTATCATCAGGGACGAGAAGTAAGAGGGAGGAGCAAGACATCTATTCTTGAAGAGGCGGAAAAACTTACTAAGCGAGATGATTTTAAGGGATACATTCATGATATTGGTGGCCCAACCGCGAACTTTAACAAACCGGCTTGCAAAAAGCAGGATACACATGGTGTGTGTAAGAATAAAGATTGTATGTACCCTGAACCATGCGACCAATTGATTATCGATCATGGTGAATATCTTGATATATTAAGATCAGTAAGAAATTTGGAAGGTGTAAAGAAGGTTTTTATTAGATCAGGAATCCGATATGACTATCTACTAGTAGACCCTAAAGGGGATGAATTTATAGAAGAACTCTGTAAACACTATGTAAGTGGAACTTTGAAAGTAGCTCCTGAGCATGTATCGGATAGAGTTCTAACAAAAATGAGAAAGCCTGGCAAAGAGGCTTTTCTGGAATTTAGCAAGAAGTATAAAAAGGTCAACGAAGAAATGGGTTTAAAACAGTTTATGATTCCCTATTTCATATCTTCTCATCCAGGTTCAAAAATGGAAGATGCAATTGAACTTGCACTATTCCTAAAGAAAAGTGGTTTTATACCCGATCAAGTACAAGATTTTTATCCAACTCCTGGAACCTTGTCTACATGTATGTATTACACAGAGATGGATCCTTTTACTAATGAAGCGGTTTATATTCCAAAAGACATTGAAGAAAAGAGAATGCAAAGAGCGTTAATGCATTTCAATAAAGCTGAAAACAAACAACGAGTCAAAAAAGCACTTATAAAAGCCGGTAGAGAAGATTTAATAAAGACATTGGCACCATATTCAAAACATAGGTAATCCACTAATAAGTCATTAAAACAGAGGTGTGGCTCACAATAAAATAATAATTGAAAACCTTGACACCGTTGGTAGTTTATGATAAATTATCCTGGGTGTCAAGTTTATTTACATGACAGAGGAGAAGCTATGGATCAAACCCTTAGGGAAAGCCTTTTAATGGATTTTTACGGAGAACTTCTCCCCAAAAGGCAAAAGGATGTAATCAAACTTTATTATGAAGAAGATCTATCTCTTTCAGAGATCGCTGAAGAATTTGGAATCACTAGACAAGGTGTTCATGATGCATTAAAGAAAGGGCAACAGTCCTTAGCTGAATACGAAAAATGCCTTGGTCTGATTCAACGTTTTCAAAATCAGAGAGAAAATATTCACGAAATAAGAAAAGCGTTGGAAGATATTATTGATAATAAACAAAGCGACAAGAGCTTTGAGAAAAATTTAAAAAAAATAAAAGAACTTATTGAAGATTTTGAATAGATTTGAATAGAAAGGAGCCCATATATGGCATTTGAAGGATTATCGGACAAGCTGCAAGGGGTTTTTAAAAAACTTAAAGGCAAAGGTATTTTAACTGAGAACGATATAAATGATGCTATGCGTGAGGTTAAATTAGCCCTTCTTGAAGCTGACGTAAACTTTAAAGTGGTAAAAGAATTTGTTGATACAGTAAAAGAAAAGAGTATGGGCAAAGAAGTACTTGAAAGCCTAACTCCTGCGCAGCAAATGATAAAGATAGTCAATGATCAGCTTACAGAGTTAATGGGTGGATCAAACAGTAAACTTACATTTTCTCCAAGAGGCTTTACTACATACCTTATGGTAGGACTTCAAGGAACGGGGAAAACAACAACTAGTGGAAAGTTAGCTGCATATTTAAAAAAAGAAGGCAAAAAGCCAATATTGGTAGCTGCGGACGTTTATCGCCCTGCTGCAATTGATCAATTAGAAGTTGTAGGCAAGCAAGTGGACGTGCCAGTATTTACTCTTAAAGACAGCAAAGATCCCGTGAAAATAACTAAAGCGGCCATGAAAGAAGCGGAGCTTAAAGGTTTTAATGTAATGATAGTTGATACTGCCGGTCGTCTTCAAATGGATCAAGACCTTATGGAAGAACTAAGTGAAATAAAAAAAGCGGTTAAGCCTCAAGAAATTTTATTGGTTGTTGATGCACTTACAGGTCAGGATGCCGTAAATGCAGCAGAAGGATTTAACAGTAAACTGGGTATTGATGGCATCATTATGACAAAGATGGATGGAGACTCAAGAGGTGGAGCCGCTCTTTCTACAAAGAAGGTTACTGGAAAACCCATCAAATTTATTGGTGTAAGTGAAAAACTTGATGGTTTAGAACCTTTTCATCCTGAAAGAATGGCCAGCCGTATTTTAGGTATGGGAGATATGTTAAGCCTTATTGAGAAAGCACAAGAGAACTATGACGACGAAAAAGCAGCGGAGCAAGAACGAAAAATAAGAAAGAATGAGTTTACACTAGAAGATTTTTTAGAGCAAATGGGTCAGGTAAAGCAAATGGGTGGATTATCTAAGATTATGGACATGCTTCCAGGCATGAACAAAAATGCAGGTAAAAACTTTGACATAGATGAAGGGGAGAAAGAATTTAGCCAAATGGAAGCTGTAATTTTATCTATGACTTTTGAAGAAAGAAAAAATCCTAAAATTCTGAACTCAAGTAGGCGTAAGAGAATTGCTGCAGGGGCAGGCCAACCTGTTTCAAAAGTAAACACCTTGGTCAAAAGATATGAAGAAACAAAAAAAATGATGAAACAGTTTTCTGGTGGGAAAATGAACAAGAAGTTTAAAGGGGGAGGATTGCCCTTTTAGCAATTCACCTTTAATATATTAAATGTAAAAACAGGAGGAAGAGAAAGATGGTTAAAATTAGATTAAAAAGAATGGGATCCAACAAGAAGCCTTTTTACCGCGTAGTAGTTGCTGATTCCAGAAGAGCAAGAGATGGAAAGTTCATTGAAGAGATTGGAACTTATAATCCTATGGTAGAACCAGCTGAAATTAAAATTGATGGTGATAAAGCTAAGCAATGGATTTCCAATGGAGCACAACCCACAGAAACGGTTAGAGCTTTGTTGAAAAAAAGTGACATACTATAATTTGAAAGAAAGCGGTGAGACGAATGACGGAATTGGTTAAAGTAATTGCAATGGCATTGGTGGATAATCCTGATGCAGTTGAGGTGCGAGAAGTAACCGGAAGATCCGCAATTGTTATCGAGCTTAAAGTTGCTCCAGAGGATATGGGGAAAGTAATCGGTAAGCAAGGGCGCATTGCAAAAGCCCTGAGGACAGTAGTGAAAGCTGCCGCCATGAAATCTAATTCAAAGGTGGTTGTGGAGATTGTACAGTAGATATGAAAGATGTTGAAACCATAAAAATTGGCCAGATAGTAAAAACTGTAGGATTAAAAGGAGAAGTTAAGATATACAGCTTTGCAGAGAATCTCCAGCGATTTGAAGCCTTGAAAGAAATTTATGTTGAGGAAAAGCCATACAAAATCGGAAAATCAAGATTTCAAAAAAATACCGTGATATTGAAGCTTGAGAGTATTGACACTGTAGAAGCGGCTGAAGGCTTACGCAACAAATATGTATATATTCCTGAAGATGATTTACAAGAACTCCCTGAAGATTCCTACTATATTAAGGACCTTTTGGGTCTTGAGGTTTATGATAAAAATGGAGATCTATTGGGTTCCCTTTTGGACGTTATAAAAGGCCCTGGTCAAGACCTTTATGAAATCAAGGGATTAGACAAGACATTCCTTCTTCCTGGGGTAAAAGAATTTATTCTTGAAATTGATATAGCTAAGAAGAGGATTATAGTTGATCCTCCGAAAGGGCTGCTGGATTTGTAAATGATAATAAATGTATTAACTCTTTTTCCGGAAATGTTTGCCCCAGTCATCAATAGTAGTATGTTGGGAAAAGCTGGAGAGAAGGGCATTATAGAAATCCGTATTATCAACATAAGGGATTTTTCAAAGAATAAGCATCATAAGGCTGATGACACTCCCTTTGGAGGTGGAGCTGGAATGGTACTGCTAGCACAGCCTGTTTTTGATGCTTTGAAAGAAAATGAAGCTTGGGGTAAAAGGCTAATACATCTCTCCCCAAGGGGGGAGATAATTAATAAGAAGTTTCTTGAGGGCCTAGCTCAGGAAGAAGAAATATTTCTTTTGTGTGGCCATTATGAAGGGATTGATCAAAGAATTATTGATCACTGG
This sequence comes from uncultured Oscillospiraceae bacterium, assembly GCA_964383845.1. Lineage (GTDB taxonomy): Bacteria > Bacillota > Clostridia > Peptostreptococcales > Anaerovoracaceae > JAAZGD01. The sequence continues at coordinate 15,982 of CAYLIF010000003.1, read as the reverse complement.
GACATTGAGGAAGCATCAATTGGCGACTATATATTAACAGGAGGAGAGCTGCCTGCAATGGTTCTAATTGACAGCCTGTCTAGATTTATTCCAGAAGTCCTTGGATGCCCAGAAAGTGTTACTGATGAATCTATATATTCGGGTCTTATTGAATATCCACAGTATACAAAACCCAGAGAATATTTAGGGTTAAAGGTGCCCGAAGTATTGCTCAACGGAAATCACAAATTAATTGAACTTTGGAAACTTGAACAATCTCTTCGTTTAACCAAAAGCAGGAGACCGGATTTGTTTGAAAAGTTCATAAAAGAAAAATCTCCTTCTTTATCTAAAGATGAAAAAAAAGTATTGGAGAGAATAAAGAATGAACCTTAAAAGAAATATTCTTTTTTTTATTTTTATTGGTGTATTGCTTGGACTAGGTGTTGTAATCTATTTGCTGCCAGGTATTGCCGACGTTTTAACTAAGACAGTAACCGCAGAGTATGGTAATTTTCAAGTTACTGATGATGCGGATTTTTATATTGTTCGCGATGAGATGGTCTATCTTTCTGCAGGGGAGGGCCATATTAACTATTATTTAAAGCAAAATGAAATGGTTAGAAAAGGCACTACAATTTTAGAAATTATCCCCGCATCTCTTGGAAAGTCTCATGATGAAAGATATAATGAATTAAGGTCCCAGTTAGGAGACAGAGTAGCTATACAAGGAGGTTATCAAAGTGAGTCTTCGGGAATATTAAGTTACTATGTGGATGGATATGAGGGCATATTTACTCCCCAATCAATGGAAAACTTAAAATTTGAAGATGTTGCTAGATTTAATATAGAGCAAGAAAACCTTGTAAGAGCAGAAGCATATTCCCAAGAACCTATTTACAAAATATGCGATAATGACATTTGGTATTTAATGACTTGGGTGAGCCGTGGGAATGTTTCAAAATATGAACCAGGTAAAGACGTAATTGTCTATCTTCCCAAAGGGGAAATCAAGGCTAAGGTACATAATATATTGCCTGATGGAGAACGATGGAAAGTAATACTATCTACAAACCGATACTATATAGATTTTGTTGAACGGAGAAAGTTGGGAGCAACTGTACTTACCAGCGACTATAAAGGAATAATTATACCCAATGAATCTATCTCATCCATTGATGAACAAATAGGGGTTTATGTAATTAATAAAAAAGATGAAAAAGTATTCACACCAATTAAAGTTTATGCTACTGATGGCGAAGAAAGTTGTATCGCTGTAGAATTCTACTATGACGAAGAAGGTGAGAAAATCAACACAGTAGATATTTATGATACATTAGTGAGGAAAGTAAATTGAAAAATATCAAGGAAAATATAATTTCGACAAAAAATGACATTGATAGGATAGCTAAAAAATCAGGAGGAAAGGAAGGCGATGTTCTTTTATGCGCGGTAACCAAAACACGGAGCGTAGAAGAAATCAACGAAGCACTCTTAGGCGGTATTACAGACATAGGAGAAAATAAAGTACAAGAAATTTTGGAAAAATATGATTTTGTAGAGCCCTGTCGTTGGCATTTAATTGGACATTTACAGACAAACAAGGTAAAATACATTGTAGATAAAGTGTTTATGATTCACAGTGTAGATAGTATTCGTTTGGCGGAGGAGATTAATCGAAGATGCATTAAACTAGGGCGAACAATGAATATTCTAATTCAGGTTAATTCTGCTATGGAGGATACAAAGTTCGGGGTTCCACCTGAAGAAACTGAAAGTTTAATCTCTGAAATTCTCAATAAATGCCCAAACATAATGATTAAGGGTCTTATGGTAATCGCACCATTTTCTGATGAACCTGAGAATGTTAGAAAATATTTCCAAAAGGGTAAAACACTCTACGACAAGTACTCTAAGATACAACATGAAAAACTCGACTTCCAATTTTTGTCTATGGGCATGTCAAATGATTTTCAGGTTGCCATAGAGGAAGGCTCAAATATAGTTAGAATAGGTACGGCAATTTTTGGTGAGAGAGATTATAGTAAAAACATTTAGGAGGTGGAAATATGGGCCTTTTTAAAAGTCTTAAAGAGTTAGTTGGTATTGAAGAGATTGATGATATTCCTGAAGAAGAAGTGAATAAAGCAATGGAAGAAATCAAGAAGAAACAGAATTCTTTTGAAATTCAAAATACGAATTTTAAAGGCCAGTCTTCTTCTGGGAGCATAAGCAAGGACCAGCAACAGGGAAACTCAGACCAGAAGCCAGTTTATTATGGCCAAATCTCAAAGACTCAAGGTCTTGGTTCTACAAATCCTTTTAAGTTGGTGGTAATTGAGCCTAAAAGCTTTGATGAATGCCCTCGACTTGTTGATAATTTAAAAAGCAGAAAACCAGTAATTATTAATTTGGAAAAACTTGAAAGCGATACTGCAAGGAAAATTTTCGAATTTCTAAGTGGAGCAACCTATGCCTTAAATGGTAATGTTCAAAAAATAGCAGATAACATATTTGTTTTCGCACCAGAGAATGTTGATATTGCAGCAAACATAGAGCATAAGTCTATTGATTTTGCTGGGAACCCAAAAAATTTGTGGAGGTAACAAATTATGATAACTCCTATTGATATACAAGAAAAAAAATTCCCGAAAGTCGTTAGAGGCTATAAGGAAGATGCTGTTGATGAGTTTTTAGATCAAATAACCATCGACTATGAGATTTTAATGACAGAAAATGAAAAATTAAATGCTGAGGTTGAAAGGCTTAAAGAGGATCTACACCGATATAGTGGTACTGAAAATACGGTATTAGAAACTTTGGAAGCTGCAAAGACCCTAATGGGCGATATTTCTGCTTCTGCAGAAAGAAGAGCTGAAATTTTATTAAAAAATGCAGAATTAGATGCAGAACTGGTTCTACGAGAGGCACGAGAAGCTGTTGAACGTTTAACCGATGAGAATGAGTCTTTAAATAATAGGTTCAAGAAATTCAAGGCGAAATACAAAAATTTATTGGAATCTGAATTGGAGCGTTTTGATACCCTGAGTTTAGAGATTTTCGAAGAACTTGGAATGGCGGGTCTAGGTATCACAGAAGAAAATACAATATCAAGAGAAAAAACTCGAGAAAAACAACCATCCAATGCTCCTCAGGATCTCACCAAAACATTAATTATCGGGTCCAATGAGATCAAAGAATAGAGAAGAAATGTATTATATAATAATAGCTATTATTTTTGCCACTGATCAGCTATCTAAATACTTAGTTCTTGCTAACATGGAACATGGACAATCCCTACCAATACTGGATGGGGTTTTTCATTTAACCTTTGTAAAAAATACAGGTGCAGCTTTTTCAAACTTTCAAGATCAAAGATGGGGGTTAATAGTAATCACTACAATAGTTCTGATTGTTTTGATTATTTTTTTTGTGAGAAACATTCACAAGGAACACTGGAGCTTGCTGCTTGCAACGTCACTTATTATAGGTGGAGGACTTGGAAATTTACTGGACAGAATTATTTTAGGATATGTTGTAGACATGTTCGATTTTCAGTTCTGGCCAGTTTTCAATATTGCTGACATTGCAGTAGTAACGGGGTGCTGTTTATTGATATTAAATGTAATATGGTTGGGTAGAAAACATGACAGTGAAGGACAAGCTTAATTTCATTATAGAGGAAGAATTTGATGGGACCCGAGTTGATTTGGTCCTCTCTCTTTTGATGCCAGAAATTTCAAGAAGCTATATTCAAAAGCTTTTACAAGAAGGACGGGCTAAAATAAATGGAAAAACCATTAGCAGCAAAAAAGAAAAAGTTTTTGAAGGAGATAAAGTATTATTAGATGTTCCTGAACCTAAAGAACTAGAAATCAAAGGACAAGATATTCCCCTAAACATTATTTACGAAGACGATAGCTTATTGGTAGTTAATAAACCAAAAGGAATGGTGGTTCATCCTGGGGCGGGTAATTATGAAAACACCTTGGTTCATGGAGTTCTTTACCATTGCCAAGGAAGGCTCAGTTCGATTAACGGAACCATCAGACCAGGAATTGTTCACCGCATCGACAAAGATACCAGTGGATTGCTTATGATTGCAAAAACGGATAAAGCTCATCAAAGTTTGGCCAAACAGCTTGAGGAACATTCTATTACTCGAATATATCACGCAGTGGTATATCATAATATTATAGAAGATGAAGGAATCATTGATGAATTCATAGGAAGAGATCCTAACAATAGGCTCAAACAAAAAGTTTTAAAAACTGGAGGCAGAAGAGCCGTAACTCATTATCGGGTTATTAAGCGCTTTGGCAATTTCACATATATAGAGGCACGTTTGGAAACTGGAAGAACTCATCAAATTAGGGTACATATGGCATACAAAAAGCATCCTTTATTAGGTGATCAAGTATATGGTCCAAAAAAAAGCCCAATAAATGTTGATTCCCAAGTACTTCATGCTAAAAGCTTAGGATTTGAACATCCGGTTACAGGCAAGCGATTGGAATTTGATAGTCAACTTCCAGGTGAGTTTGAGAAAGTATTAAAAAAACTGAGTCATATAGACTCAGCTGGGTTTCCCAAGAAATGATTGAGAAAAAGTTAGGTTAGATGTTGAGTTTTGTATAAATTAAATAACGCCAGATAACAGTCCTCACAGATATAGCCACCATGAAATTCCTTCAACTTTTGACAGTCCTTACAAAGTTTGCATTCTTTCGTTCGCATGAGTCCCTCCCTTATTACTGCAAATAATATCGGCCAAGACGTATTAAATATATATTACGGTAAAAAATGGTAAACGTCAATACTTACATTAAAAAAAAGATGTTTTTGGAGGTGTAAATATGTACGAAAAATTTATTTTAAAAAAGATAAATAATAGAGGTAATTGTTTTGTAAAAGGTTATCACTGGAGTGTTACATCTGCCGAAAAGGTTGTGGTGATTATTCATGGAATTGGAGAATATGCAGGAAGATATGATAGAGTTGCAAAAATATTTAATAATAAAAATATAGCTGTAATTGCTATGGATTTAAGGGGCCATGGTGAATCATGGGGGAAACGAGGACATACAGCTCCAAGAAAAGAAATTCTTAAAGATATAGATGATTTAATAATGTATACTATAGGGATTTACCCACATATTCCATTAGCTGTGTATGGACATAGTATGGGAGGGAATATAGTTTTGGATTATAGAATTCGTGGACTATTAGCCAATAAAGCAGCAGGCTTTATTGTTACTGCCCCTTGGGCTAGACTCGTAAAACCTTTACCAAAACCTTTAGCTTTTATGGCTTTGCTATTATCCAAAGTTGCGCCGTCAACCACATTCGACTCCAAAATAGATTCTTCTGTTTTAGGCAATCCAAAATCTGTTGGAGAATATAAAAAAGACCCTCTCGTTCATGGCAAGATATCAGCCCAAACAGCCCAAGATGGGTTTATAACTGGAAGAATGTTAGAAGAAGGTAAACTTGAGGGAGAATTCCGTGGAAAAGGCAAACCCATACTACTAATCCATGGTAAAGAAGATAAACTTTGCTCTATTGAAGGAACTAGAGGCATTGCTTCAAATGAAGATTCTAACCTAATGACGTATTTAGAATTAGATGGAATTTACCATGAGGTACATAATGGTGGCATTGATTCAGATGGAGAAGAAGTGATTCTGAGAATTCGAGAATTTATTGAAGCGTTAAAATAATTCACCTGACAAAATGGTTTTACTAAGTCTTTTTGATGGGCTCTTTTGGATCAACATAAACGGTTTTGTTATTAGTGAAAATAACCATGCCAGGTTTAGCACCTTTAGGTTTTTTAACATATCTAATTGGCATATAATCAACTGGCACTTTCGAAGAATTTTTTGCTTTACTATGGAAAGCAGCAAGAGCCGCAGTTTCCAAAATCTGTTCGTCCTTCAAGCCATCTTGATTTACAGAAAGCACAACATGTGAACCTGGTATGTCTTTGGTATGAAACCAGTAATCCCTAGCCCCAGATTTTTGGAATGTTAATTGATCGTTTTCTTTGTTATTTCTTCCAACAAAAGCTTTGCTGCCATCTGATAATGTGTATTCTAAAAATGAACTTTTCTTATTTTTGGAAGGCTTTGCTAATAGTTTTCTCTTTAGGAATCCGCTTTCAATTAGTTCGCTTCTTATGTCATCAACAACTTCTACGGATTCTGCAGCCAGCAGATAGCTTTGAACTGTATCCAGGTAATTTAAGTCTTTTTCAACTTCTTCAAGTTGTGTGGATTTTTCTTTTATTGATGTCTTGGCTTTGCCATATTTCTTAAAGTAGTTTTGTGCATTTTTTGCAGGAGAAAAACGAACATCCAAAGGTATTTGAATCTTATTTTGCGTATAATAATTTTCCACTTCTACTAAAGATTTTCCGGAAGGAATTTCGTGAAGGTGAGCAGTCAACAATTCTCCATAAAGTCTTAGATCTTCGGAATCTTTTGCCTTCAATAACTCTTCAGAGAGTCTTTGTTTTTTCAATTGCATTTTATTAATAGAATGCTGAACTGTCTTTTCAAGATCTTGTGTTTTTTGTCGAATTCTATTTGAGCTATCTTTGTTTTCATAATAATATTCGATACCCTGGCTGATATTAGGGAATGAAACAGCCTCGTAAGTATTTCTATATATTTCCAGAGGAAGTACATGAAAATCTACAGGAGTGCCATCTTGCTTTAGGTATACCATTGTTTGCCATTGATTTCCCTTGACTCTTTGGTGTAATTTGATGAGGATATTTTTTATTGTGTCAGCTCCATTGCCCAGGGAATTTTGGATTTCATAAGCCAGATTTTCACAAAGAATAGGTGATAAGCCTTTTACAGATGAAAGCAACAATTTCCCTTGTTTATCTGGATTTGCCAACATATTTTGATAGAATTCATCGCCTAATTGGTCAATATTCTCTAATGATATTTTATTTTGAGATGGAGGCAATTCGTATCGCTTTCCCGGTAGTATTTGACGTGCTCTACTCATATCAAATGATACTCTTTTTATTGCATCAATAATTAATCCTGATTCTTGATCATACAAGATAATATTGCTATGTTTACCCATAATTTCAATAGACAATGTTTTTCGTGTTGAATATCCCAGCTCATTTTGGCTTTCTATGTTAAAGTCTATTACTCGATCTCCATTTTGTTGTTCGATCCCAACAATTCGACCACCTGCTAAATGCTTTCTCAACAGCATGCAAAAGGCTAAAGGGTTTTTAGGGTTTTCCAATCTGTTAGCTATGAGGCATGTGTACGGGTGAGAAGAGTTGGAAGAAAGGAACAGCTGATGGCGAATTCTATTGGCCTGTACATAAAAAATAATATCCTCTTCCTCAGGTTGATAGATCTTTTCTATCCTACCTCCTAAAAGAATATCCTTCAATTCCCGGCTTATAGCTGTGGTTACTATTCCATCAAAACCCATTTGTAAAACCCTTTCTCTTAATGTATACTAGCTATGTTATCATAGTTTAATCAAGAATGGGAGAAAAATTGGTATGATAAAAAGCATGACAGGCTTTGGGCGTGGTGAGTACACTGATGGAAATAGAAGGATTATAGTAGAAATCCGTTCTGTTAATCATCGTTATGGAGACATTATCGTTAAAATGCCTCGAAAATATTCTTTCGCAGAAGAAAAAATCAAGAATGCTGTAAAAGATGTTGTGAGGAGAGGTAAGATAGAAGTTTCTGTTATGATAGATAATGTTTCAGATGAAGATATAAATGTAAGCCTTAACACGGCATTGGCCAAACAATATTATAACAATTTATTGCTGTTGAAAGAAACATTGGAATTAAAAGAGACACCAACTTTAAGCATGCTTGTAGGCCTTCCAGATGTAATGAAGTCAATTCCATGTATTGAAGACGAAGAAGAGATAACCAAGCAACTTTTACTGTCAACCTCTCTAGCTGTGGAAAAGCTTGATGAAATGCGATGTAAAGAGGGGTCAATATTGGCCCAAGACTTAATTCAAAGAGCAGGAGCGATAAGAGAAATGACAGAACAGATTGAAAGAATTGCTCCGAAAATGATAGAAACATACAGAAATAAACTTCAAGAGCGAATAAAAGAATTGATGGGCAATAGTTTTGAAATTCCAGAAGAAAGAATTGTCATGGAAGCCACAATATATGCTGATAAAGCAAGTATTACAGAAGAATTGGTACGACTTGACAGCCACATGTTACAATTAGTCAGTATAATAGAGAATAGCCAAGAACCTGATGGAAAAAGACTAGACTTTCTTATACAGGAAATGAATCGAGAGGCAAATACCATTGGATCTAAAGCAAATAACATTGATATAACAAATTTAATGCTACGAATTAAATCTGAAATAGAAAAAATCCGTGAGCAGGTGCAAAACGTAGAGTAATTCATCTGTAACCATTGATAAAATAGGCTTTGTATGATAAAATATAAACTTATTCGACATACAGCAAATAAGGAGTGATTATGCGAAAAGGCCAGTTGTTCGTGATTTCCGGGCCTTCCGGGACAGGCAAAGGCACTATCTGTAAGGAGCTAGTAAAAGATTCCAATGTGGTTTTTTCTGTTTCAATGACTACAAGAAAAAGAAGAGAACTAGAAGTAGACGGCAAAGACTATCATTTCGTTAACCCTCAACAGTTTGAGGAAGCCGTTAAAAACCAGGAACTCTTGGAACATGCAGTTAACTTTGATAACTGCTATGGAACTCCCAAAAAATTTGTAATTGATGCAGTGGAACAGGGTAAAGATGTGTTATTAGATATTGATATAAAGGGAGCCCTAGAAGTAAAGCGTAACTATCCTCAAGGAATTTTTATTTTCATCTTACCTCCATCTATGGCGGAACTAAGAAAGCGCATCACTGGTAGAGCTTCTGAAGAACCCGATGTAATCAATGTTAGATTAGCAGGAGCTTTAAAGGAAGTAACATATATAGACAAGTACGATTACTGTGTAGTTAATGATCAGTTAGACGAGGCGGTTAGCAGGGTAAAGGCCATTATGGTGGCAGAGCACTCTAGGGTTTCGGAAGATATTTATAAACTGATTGAAGAATATAAGGAGGAACTGTAAATGTTGTATCCATCTATTAATGAGATTCGTCTAAAGGCTGATTCCAGATATACATTAGTTGTTTTGGCTGCCAAAAGAGCAAGAGACATTACCAATGGGAAACCAAAATTGACAGAGGCGGATGTGGATAAACCTGTATCAATAGCAGCTCATGAGATTTATGAAGATCTTATAACCTACAAACGAGAAGATTAATCTAATCTAGTAACTTGTTAATTCATAGCTGTTTTAAAGTAGGCTGATAATCAGAGAATAACTGGTTGCAGTCTACTTTTATATTAGATGGCGCAATTAACAGATAGAACACTTACTGAGGCTATGGTAGAATAAATAGGAGCGTTAAAATTAATGGATAAAACTGAATTACAGATAAAGTTTTTTGAATATGGAGAGACAGAAATAAATCATCTTGTTTCTGTAGATAATGTCCTTGGATCAGCAATTTTAAATATAGGCCATTTAGATAGAGAGGTAATACCCGATTTTTTCCCTGCTCTTATATACAATATAGTTAGTCAATTGGTTTCTCTAAAAAGTGCGGAGACTGTTTGGCGGAACATGATAGAAAAATTCGGAGAGATCTCTGCAGAAAACTTGTCATTTTTTTCTGCGGATGAAATACAAAGATGTGGCATGACCATGAAAAAAGCAGTTTGTATCTTGGAGGTTTCGAGACTTGTTCTAAATAAGGAGTTGGATTTAGATAATTTTGAGAACTTGTCAGATGACGAGGTAATGGCTCAACTTACACGAGTAAAGGGGATTGGCAGATGGACAGCAGAAATGATACTTATATTATCTATGGAAAGACCTGATGTTGTTAGTTTCGGAGACCTTGCAATACGAAGAGGCATGGAAAAGCTCTATAGAATTGATAAGATTTCAAAAGAACAATTCAATAAATACAAAAACAACTATTCCCCTTATGGCTCAGTAGCATCAATTTATTTGTGGGAGATTTCTCATCTTGAAGAAGAGCTTTGGAGGACTATGAAATAGTAGTATGTCAATATAATGAAATGAAAGAATAGAAGGGTGAAAAATTGTACAATAATTATATTAATGATTTGAGAAATGAATTTGCGGGTTATAATGGACAAAGATTTTCAAAGGATTTGATGGCTGGACTTACTGTAGCGGCAGTTGCATTACCTTTAGCTTTAGCATTCGGTGTGGGTTCAGGAGTAACAGCAGCATCGGGGCTAATTACTGCTATTATAGCAGGTCTTGTAATAGGCGCGTTATCAGGAGCTTCTTACCAGATATCTGGGCCTACTGGCGCGATGACAGCAATACTAATTACTTTAATCGGGAAATATGGATTGAATGGCATATTTATAGCAGGCTTTATGGCAGGTATTATACTTATAATTGCCGGCATATTTAAACTAGGGAGAATTATTTATTTTATTCCGGGGTCTGTTATTACTGGTTTTACTTCAGGAATTGCTCTTATTATTGCTCTTGGTCAGCTAGACAATTTATTTGGAGTAACATCAACGGGGGATCTAGCTATAACTAAAGTGGCTTCATATTTTTCAGGACCTTTTCGTCCTGATATTACAACTTTGGCAATCGGCCTTGTAGTTATAGGGATAATGCTTGTTTGGCCAAAAAAATTGAACGCAATTATTCCCTCCTCTTTAGCCAGCCTAATAATAGTTTTAGTAGTAAATCAATTTCTAAAACTAGATGTTGCCATGGTTGGAGAAATACCTAAGACAATATTTTTAGCAGATAGGCTTGATTTAAGCGCAGTTTCTATAGATCAGCTTAAAGCTCTATTTGTGCCAGCATTAAGTATTGCGGCTTTATCTATGATTGAGAGCCTTCTTTGTGGAGCTTCTGCAGGGAAATTAAAAAATGAGAAGATTGATGCAGATAGAGAGCTCTTTGCCCAGGGAGTAGGAAATCTGATAATCCCTTTTTTTGGTGGTATTCCTGCAACGGCAGCAATTGCTAGATCAAGCGTGGCTATTAAGTCGGGTTGTGACACCAGGCTTACAGGAATAGTGCATGCGGTGGTTTTATTGTTATCAATGTTCCTTCTGGCCCCAATTATGTCAGCAATTCCTCTTTCTGCCCTTGCTGGAGTTCTTATGGTAACAGCTTGGAGAATGAATGATTGGGTAAACATAAATTATATCTTCGAACATAAATTTAAATCGGGTATTGCAAAATATTTGATTACCTTAGTTGCCACCCTGGTTTTAGACCTAACCCAAGCCATTATAATTGGGGTAGTTTTTTCAGCAGTCTTAATTGTTATAAGAATTATGGATATAGATATTACAATCAGTGAAGTAGAAAATTCCAGATTAGAAAAAATCGGCATAAGCATCCCAGATGTTCCTGAACACATTAGGGTTGCATATTTAACCGGGTCGATTTTCTTCGCTGTTGTAGAAAAACTCAACAATCAGTTATCCAGACTGGAAAATACAAGCGTTCTTATTATATCAATGCGGGGTGTACCAATAATAGACTTGTCAGGCCTCCAAGGGTTAACAGAATTGATTAATAAACTCAAAGAAAACGATATAATTGTAATGCTTACTAGTGTTCAGCCCAAGGTAATGAAGGGGCTAGAACAGGGAGGGGTAATTGATTTGGTCGGAAAGAATAATGTTTTTGAAAGTGCTGAACTTGCAATTGTAAGAGCTAATGAAGAGCATATTAAAAAAATCGAGAGCATGCAATTTAAGCATAATTAAGAAGGGACATAGAATGATTAAAGAATTTAAAGCCTTTGCATTTAAAGGAAATGTAGTTGATTTGGCAGTTGCGGTGATAATTGGTGGGGCTTTTGGCAAAATTGTCACTTCTCTCACTAATGATTTGATTATGCCATTGGTAGGAGTGCTACTAGGGGGTATAAATTTTACTTCCTTAAAGTATGTAATAACTCCAGCTAGTGGAGATATTGCAGAGGCAGCTATATACTATGGCTCATTTATACAATCAGTAGTAGATTTTTTAATTATATCTTTTTCAATATTCATCTTTATCAAACTAATTATATCGAGAAAGAAAAAAGAGGCTGATTTGGAACCAGCCCCGGTATTGCCAAGTGATGAAGTAATTTTACTTGAAGAGATAAGAGATTTGTTAAAGGCAAAATAAAAAATGTGAATTGGCAGTTTAGATATAACTTATTGAGTCTTTAGGGCAGACTGCCTCACATTCCATGCAGACAAGGCAATCCCCTTTAAGGATTTTATGGTCACCATTTTCCTGAACAATGGCTGCCCCAGGACAAACAGTTGTACAAAGACCACAATTTGTACAAGTCTCTTCATCGATGTACATTGTATGTTTTGTTCGAGAAGAAGAAACTCGGAGCATAGATCCGTAGGGACAAAGGTATCGGTGCCAAAGCTCTTCTGGAAAGAACAAAGTGGTTAGTACTCCTATGATAAATAGGGCCGGGAGCACGGGAAGTTTTGCTTTTGTGATCATTATAAATCCGAATAACACAGCAAATATGCCAAAAGCTATTATTCGTATCCACTTGTTTTTAAGAAATTTAGGTGTTTTAAAGCTATTAATATTAAGTTTCTTTTTAAACCAAGTTATTCCCTTGAAAACAGTATTTATTGGACACATCCATCCGCAATAAAAACGGCCTAGGAAGATGGATGCAAGAATACCAAAGACTAAAAGTCCCACCCAAACTTGTACTTTACCATTAATAATCAAAAACACGAAAAGGGCTAGTAATAGAACCTGTATGGTTCTTTGTAAGATTTTTTTCATTTTTCACTCCTATAATTCTTGTATTTACTATAGTATACAGGAACAACTACAAATAAAGTGTTACTTCAGTAACTAATAATCTCGCTAATATATAATATGCTGCTTTAACTTAGGGTATATATTATAAATGAACGGATTATTAAAGTAAGAAAGGACTTTGCTTATGAAAATGTATGAGTATATGGGAAAAAATTGGTTTCAACAGTACGGTATTCCCATACCAAAAGGAAAAGTTGGGAGAACACCACAAGAGGTAGCTGTAGCAAGCTCTGAAATTGGGGATTCTGTTATCAAATCTCAAGTTTTGTCTGGGAAAAGAGGGAAAGCGGGGGGCATTAAATTTACCACTGAACCTGAAGTAGCCCAAAAATTTGCTGAAGAGATTTTAGGCAAGGAATTGATAGGCATGGTAGTTGATGCTTTGCTTGTGGAAGAAAAATTAAAAATAGACAAGGAGTATTATCTAGCCATAACCATTGATAGAAGCACTAAAAGTCCAGTTATTTTAGCCTCTATTAAAGGCGGGATGGATATTGAGGATGTTCCTGCAGAGTATATAGTAAGCTACCCTATGGACTACTCAATAGGAATGATGCCCTTTGTGGCAAGAGAAGTTGCAAGAGAAATGGGCATACCTGCATGGGAAAGCAAACAGTTACAAGATATTTTGAGAAAATTATATAAGATGTTTGTAGAGCTAGACGCAGAACTGGTAGAAATTAACCCCTTGGTGGTAAGCTCTGATAAACTAATCGCTGCAGATGCCAAAGTAACTATAGATGATGATGCTTTGTTTAGACAAAAAGAAATAGTCTACGTAGAAGAAAGAAGTGAATCAGAGAAAAAAGCTCATGAATTAGGATTATCATATGTAGACTTAGATGGAGACATTGGAGTTATGGCTAATGGTGCAGGTATTACCATGGCAACCTTAGACGCCATCCAGTATCACGGAGGAGCCCCCTCAAATTTCATGGATGCTGGAGGTGGTGCTTCAGAAAAAGCGACAGCAAAAGCTCTGGAACTTATTCTAGCAAAAAAACCTAAAATAATTTTGATTAACATATTCGGTGGTATCACTAGGTGTGACGATGTTGCAAATGCTTTTATTTCAGTTAAGAAAAAAATGGAAATTGATATCCCGGTTGTTATTCGTTTAGCTGGGACGAACCAGGAAGAAGGACGTAGACTTTTAAGAGAAGAAGGAATTGTAACTTTTGATACCATGGATGAAGCCGCTCAAAAAGCCGTTCTACTGGCCTCGGAGTAAATATTAGGAAGGACAATAAAAAATGTCAATATATATTAATGAAAATACAAATGTTCTGATACAAGGTATTACAGGGAAGCAGGGAACTTTTCACGCTGGGCTAATGTTGGAATACGGAACAAAGATCGTCGGGGGAGTTTCACCTGGAAAAGGCGGACAGAAAATTAATGATATACCTGTATATAACTCAGTTCGGGAAGCTATGGAGCATAGTAGAGTGGATGCCTCAATCCTTTTTGTGCCAGCCGCCTTTGCTAAAGACGGAGCCTTTGAGGCAATTAATGCAGGTGTAAAGTTATTAGTGATGATACCAGAACACATTCCTGTCCATGATGGGATGGCTATTATGAATTATGCTCGCTCAAAAGGGACGATTGTTGTAGGCCCCAATACCTTTGGGCTGGTATCCTCAGGGAAGTGTAAAATCGGTATAATGCCTAACAGCTATTTTGTGCCTGGGCCTATAGGTGTAGTGGCTCGCTCTGGAACCCTAAGTTATGAGATTGTAGGATCTTTAATTGCTGCTGGGATTGGAACTTCTACAGTGATAGGATTAGGCGGAGACCGAGTTGTAGGTCTTGATTTTGTTGATGTTCTCAAAGAGTTTGAGCAGGACCCAGATACGAAAGCCATTGTACTTGTTGGAGAAATCGGTGGATCCTCGGAGGAAGAAGCTGCTGCATATATTGTTAAATACATGAAAAAACCCGTTATTGCGTATCTAGCGGGAAAGAGTGCTCCAGAAGGAAAGAGAATGGGACATGCAGGAGCAATTATTGAAAGAGGCATGGGTACCTATGAAAGTAAAGTAAAAGCGTTAAACGCTGCAGGTGTAGAAGTTGCAGCCTTGCCCTTTGAAGTTCCCGAGTTAATAAAAAAAGCGTTAAAATAAATATAAGGGTATTAAGAAAGTGGGATATAATTTGGAAGACTATATTCTTAAATGGAAAATTAAGGTTTCAATATTTAGAAATTCTTTGATTCTAAAGCAAATAGGTATTGCATTAGGGATACCTTTTGGAATATTAATAGTAATCTTATTATTATTAGGCATTGATTCTAGATATAAACTATATGGAATAGGTTTAATTTTAGCGTTATTTATCCTAACATGGTTGTTTATTATGATTGCTTACAGAGGAAAATATGAAGTTCAATTTACTCTTATTAAGGAAGGGGCCTTATGTGAGACTCAGCCAGGCCAGGCTAGAAAAAATCGAGTAATTAATTTTTTCACTGCTGTTTTAGGTTTCCTTTCAAAAAAACCTGGAGTAACTGGAGCGGCTATCTTAGCCCAATCACGACAAAGAGAATATTTGAGATGGAAGAGAGTAAGAAAAGTAGAATATAAACCTAAACAACACACTATAATGCTTAAAGGTGGTGCCCTAGAGACAATGGCGCTTTTTTGTACTCCTGAGAACTATTTAGAAGTAAGTTCCATTGTTCAAAACAAAGGAAAAAACAAAGAAGTATAAAGTTATTCAATTAAAGATATATTAAAAAAATAATGGGTATATATCAATGGTAAAGAAAAGAGTGAATTTATAAATAAAAGACCTTCATGAAAATCGCTGTAAATGCGTAGAAAGGTGCTAGATATGGGATTATTTAATAAGGGGAAATATAAAGGTTTGCTTCCTATTGTTTGTGATGTGGACTTAGAGCGTTACCTGGGGACTTGGTATGAAATCGCCAGATATCCTCACAGATTCGAAAAGGGATTAGAGCAAGTTACCGCAACTTATCAGCAAAAACGTAACGGTAAAATACGTGTGATAAATGAAGGAGTGAAAAATGGGGCTTTGAAATCTATTACTGGAACTGCGTGGGTTCCAGATGATGATTGCACTGGACGACTGC
>CAYLIF010000002.1:5594-116448 GCA_964383845.1 uncultured Oscillospiraceae bacterium | reverse complement strand
TGTATGGCGGACTTGCGAAAAAAGATCCTGTACATTATCCACTAAATCCAAAAACTGGGTTGGCTGTGGGAGATACCAAAAGAATGTCTTTCAACTTTGCAGTTCTTGCAATAATGGGCTTCATTTCATACCCATGGTTAAATTGGTTTGAAGGAGATTGGGGCCCTGAGTACTATTTGGAAACTTACGAGACAGGCATCCTATCAAACTTCTCGGGTATGGTAAATGGCATTTTGATTACAGCGGTTATCTTTGCAGTAATTGCAGTAGTGTTATTCATTATAGGTGGAAAAATCGAGCCCAAGAAAAAAATGCCTTTGGTTACTGAGAACAAGGATCAAGTTATTTCATAACTTAGAGAGCATGAATTAGAGTAAAATCTCAAAACTCAAGAAAGTGTGTTGTTAAGGAGGCTTGATCTTACAATCAAGCCTCCTTTTTAGTACGCCTAGAGTGAACATTTTACTGGTTAAAAAACTAAAGATATGAGTCAATACAATGTATACAAACCCATTGTATTGACATGGCTCGATATTTGCATTAAAGTAGATTAATACTAATTTAGGTTCAGGGGATAAAATAACAAATCAAGAGGAGGAATTATGGCAAAGAAAGTAATGAAAACCATGGATGGCAATACTGCAGCGGCTTATGTAGCCTATGCTTTTACAGATGTAGCGGCGATATACCCAATTACGCCTTCATCTAATATTTCCGAACAGGTAGACGAATGGTCAGCATATGGCGAAAAGAATATTTTTGGACAGACAGTAAGTGTAGCGGAGATGCAATCTGAAGGAGGGGCAGCGGGAGCGGTCCATGGATCCTTGGCAGCAGGCGCATTGACTTCAACGTACACTTCTTCCCAAGGACTACTATTAATGATTCCAAATATGTATAAAATTTCCGGTGAATTATTACCTGGAGTTTTTCATGTTGCAGCAAGAGCTGTTGCAGGACATGCACTTTCTATTTTTGGGGATCACAGTGATGTTATGGCGGCACGTCAAACTGGATTTGCCATGCTATTTTCTTCATCAGTACAAGAAACAATGGATTTGGGGGCCGTTGCTCACTTGGCTGCAATTCGTACAAGAGTTCCTTTTATGCACATTTTTGATGGTTTTAGAACTTCTCACGAAATCCAAAAAATCGAAGTTTTAGACTATGAAGATTTAGGCAAGATGCTAGATTGGGATGCAGCTCATGAATTTCGTAAACGTGCATTAAATCCAGAACACCCTGTAGTAAGAGGTACTGCACAAAACCCAGACATTTTCTTCCAGGCTAGAGAAGCAGCCAGTCGTTTTTATGATGCTGTGCCAAAGGAAGTTATTCACTATATGAAAGAAATTGAAGATCTAACAGGAAGGAGCTATAAGCCTTTTGATTACGTAGGTCACCCAGAGGCGGAGCATGTAATTGTTTCAATGGGATCATCATGTGAGGCAATTGAGGAATCTGTAGATTTTCTTGTAAAAGATGGCCATAAGGTTGGTCTTGTTAAGGTTAGATTGTATAGGCCTTTCGTTAAGGAATTGTTCCTAGATGTTTTGCCTCAGACAGTAACAAGAGTTGCAGTGCTAGACAGACTGAAAGATCCAGGATCGGCTGGAGAACCACTTTATCAAGATATTCGTACTTCTTTATATGATGATAATAGACAACCAGAAATATATGGAGGACGATATGGACTTGGTTCAAAGGATTTTACTCCTGGAATGATACAAGCTGTTTTTGATAATTTGGATCAGGAAAAACCTAAAGATAGGTTTACAATTGGTATAGACGACGATTTGAATCATAGCTCCCTTCCATTTAAAGAAGGAATTTCCAGAGTACCACAAGGAACAATTAGATGTAAGTTCTGGGGTATGGGTTCTGATGGAACTGTTGGCGCAAACAAAACGGCCATTAAAATCATTGGCGATAAAACAGACCTTTACGCTCAGGGCTATTTTGCTTACGATTCAAAAAAATCTGGAGGAATCACAGTATCTCACTTGAGATTTGGTGAATCCCCTATACAATCCACTTACTTAATAAGCTCCGCAGACTTTGTTGCCTGTCATAAGCAAGCATATTTAAGACAGTATGACGTACTTAAAGGGCTAAAAGCTGGGGGAACCTTCTTATTGACCTCCAGATGGTCAGAAGAAGAGCTTGAAGATCACCTTCCACCTAGCGTAAAAAGATATTTAGCTCAAAATGATATTAAATTTTATATGATTGATGCTTATAAATACGCTGAAGAAATTGGTCTGGGGAACAGAATTAACATGATAATGCAGGCAGCCTTCTTTAAACTTGCAGAGGTTATACCTGAGGACAAGGCTGTTGAGTATCTCAAAGAAGGTATCGATGAGGCTTATGGTAAGAAAGGTACCAAAATTCTGGAGATGAACTATAAGGCTGTTGACATAGGAATTAATTCCGTTGTTAAGGTTGAAGTTCCTGCTTCTTGGGCTGATGCTGAAGACCTTCCTGAGGAACCAACAAATTATCCTGATTTCATTGAAAATGTACTTAAGGTAATGGATAAACAAGAAGGTGATCATCTTCCTGTAAGTGCTTTTGAAGGAAGAGAAGATGGTACATTCCCACTTGGTACCAGTGCTTATGAAAAACGAGGAGTTGCAGTTCATGTACCAAATTGGATACCAGAAAACTGTATTCAGTGTAACCAGTGTTCATTTGTTTGCCCCCATGCGGCAATTCGTCCATTTGTACTTAACGAAGAAGAAGCAAAAAATGCTCCTGTAAGTTTTGTCACTATTCCAAGCAATGATAAAGCATTTAAGGGATCTCCCTATAGAATTCAAGTCTCCACCTATGACTGTATGGGTTGCGGCAATTGTGCGGATATATGTCCTGCAAAAGACAAAGCTTTAGTTATGGAACCATATGCTTTAATGGAAAAAGAAGTTCCAAACTGGGACTTCAGCGAAACAGTTTCTTACAAGGCACATATGGTAAACAAAAATACTGTAAAAGGTAGCCAATATGCTCATCCTTACTTAGAGTTTTCAGGAGCTTGTGCGGGTTGCGGAGAAACACCATATTTAAAGGTAATTACTCAGCTATTTGGAGACCGTATGATTATAGCTAATGCCACAGGCTGTTCATCTATTTGGGGAGCTTCGGCACCATCCATACCTTATTGTACCGATGAAGATGGGAGAGGTCCTGCTTGGGCGAATTCCTTATTCGAAGACAATGCAGAGTACGGATACGGTATGCTTTTAGCTACCAAGCAAATAAGGTCTGGTTTAGAAGATACTATGAAGGAGCTGTTGGAAATGGATGTAACAGAACCATTAAAGACAGCCATGAATGAGTGGATAGCTGGAAAAGATCAAGGAGATGGCACCAGAGAAAGAGGCGAAAAAGTTCTCAAGGAAGTAAAAGCTCTTGAAACTAAAGATGCTGCTACAAAGAAATTACTGGACAACATAATAGACAGGGAAGAATATCTTGCCAAGCCATCAGTTTGGGCTGTAGGTGGAGATGGGTGGGCTTACGATATTGGATATGGCGGCCTGGATCACGTTTTGGCTTCCGGAGAGAATATTAATGTGTTGGTTTTCGACACAGAAGTATATTCTAACACTGGGGGACAAGCGTCAAAGGCAACGCCAAAAGGTGCTATAGCAAAATTTGCGGCATCAGGCAAAAAGGTTAAGAAAAAAGACCTTGGTATGCTTGCCATGACTTATGGCTACATCTATGTTGCACAGGTTGGTATGGGTGCAGATAAGAATCAGTTTATGAAAGCCATAATAGAAGCTGAAAAGTATGATGGACCTTCCTTGATTATTGCTTATAGCCCTTGCATAAACCATGGAATCAAGGCAGGTATGGGTAAAGCTCAGGCAGATATAAAGAGTGCTGTTGATTCAGGCTACTGGCATCTTTATAGATATAACCCAGAACTCAAAGAAGAAGGAAAAAATCCTTTCATATTAGATTCAAAAGAGCCTACAAAGAGCTTTAGAGAACATATTATGGGCCATACCAGATATGCATCTCTTGCAAAAGAATTCCCTGGCTTAGCAGAGGAACTTTATTCCCAGTCTGAGAATACAGCTATGGAGACTTATGATACATATCGTAAGCTCTCACAAGACGATGATTTATTTAAACATGACATGAAAAAGGACTAAGCCAAAGAGTTTTAATGAAAGATTAATAATAGCAAAACAAAAAACAAGCCCTGTAAAATCTGGGGCTTGTTTTAATTTTATCATTTTTCCATTAGGGTGCAAACATCTACCCAGTTTTTGGAATTACTATATTTGTAAATCTCCTCAGGGGTTAATTTTATTGCGCTATTAGATGAACCGCAAGCGGGATAAAGGGTTTCGAATCGCTTCATTGATTCGTCACAATATATCTCTACGTCACTACTTACAATACCAAAAGCACAAACACCTCCAACTTCGTGGCCTGTATAGTTAAGGACCTCTTCAGGACGAAGCATTTTTGCCTTAACCCCAAAGGTGTCTTTGAATTTCTTGTTATTAATTTTAGTGTCTCCAGCGGTTTGTATTAATATGCAACCATTTTCACTTTTGAAAGATATAGTTTTACATATTCTTGCGGGGATAACGCCAAGTGCATCAGCGGCCAGGTGTACAGTTGCAGTGGTTGATTCGAATTCGATGATCTGCTCATCTATTCCAAAAACCTTGAAGTGATCGCGTACTTTCTCAATAGACATGTAATTTCCTCCTATAATAATTAAACTCAAATACTAGTATATCAAAAATAAGTGCTTATTTACATTGTAGACAGCCACTAAATAGTTGTCTGAATTTTGTGCCTTTGCACAAGGAAACCATCTTGACATAGAGAAACATATAAAGTATATTAAACTAGTGAAGGAATTCACGTGCAATCATTCATTTTTCAACGAATAGCAATTGAAGGAGGTTATTCCCATGGACAGTAAAAAAGGACAGTGGGGAAGTAATTTCGGATTTATCATGGCTGCAGTTGGTTCAGCTGTAGGTTTAGGTAATATCTGGGGATTTCCCTATAAAATGGGCATTAGTGGCGGTTTCGCTTTTCTGCTTATTTATCTAGTTTTGGCAGTATTTGTTGGCTTTGTAATCATGTTAGGCGAGCTTACAATTGGTCGAAAAACAGGAAAAGGCGTACTAGCTGCTTATCAAGAGCTTAACAAAAATTATGCTTGGATTGGTTGGATGGGTACAATTTGTCCATTCCTAATTATGTCTTTCTACACAGTACTAGGCGGTTATGCCATGAAGTACATGGTGGCAAATTTTGGCGATATTTTTGGAGCCAGCTTTGGTGTGGCAGGAGCTGATAGTGGAGCGTTTTTCGGAGAGTTTCTAACTAAACAGGCAGAAGGGGTTATTTATACTTTTCTCTTCTGTTTAATTACTTATGTTATCGTGCGAGCCGGAGTATCTGGAGGAATAGAAAGATTTTCTAAAATAGCAATGCCTGCATTATTTATACTGTTATTAATTGTTATAGTTCGTTCCTTAACTCTTCCAGGGGCTATTGATGGTGTTGCCTTCATGTTTAAGCCTAACTTCGAAGTTTTTAATGGCACAGGCTGGGTTACAGTTTTAGGTAGAGCTGGAGGCCAGATGTTTTTCTCTCTTTCCCTTGGAATGGGCTGTATGATTACCTACGGCTCTTATGTATCTAAAAAGGAAGATATAGAGACTAATGCGGTTTTGATTCCTTTTCTTGATACCAGTATTGCATTGTTAGCAGGACTAGCTGTTATGCCTGCAGTATTCGCTTTTGGTATGGAACCTGGTGGTGGCCCTGGCTTACTCTTCGTAACCCTACAAGCAGTATTTGGTGCTATGGGTGGGTTCGGCCCAATCTTTGGTTTCTTGTTCTATCTCTTTGTGGTAATAGCTGCAATCACCTCTGCAATTTCACTATTAGAAGTAGCAACTGCAACATTTATTGACAAGTCAATTGCCAAAGGGAATGAGCCAAATCGTCATAGAGCAACCCTAATATGTATAGCTATTATTTTTGCACTTGCAACAATTGTAGCCCTTGATGGCTTAGGGTCCAATGGACTTCCAATGCCACTAGGATTTATATGGCTTGATTTCTTTGACTTATTCTCTGAAGGAATAATGATGCCTCTTGGAGCATTGGCAATGTCCATAATAATTGGCTGGAAGCTTGGTCCTAAATGGATGGAAGATGAAATCACAGCTAATGGCAAATCATGGAAAGGCAAGACTTTTGCTATGATATGCTTCCGATATGTTGCACCAGTAGGTATGTTATTTATTCTTGTTGGTCAATTGAATTCATTCTTTGGATGGGGCTTATTCTAAGCTTGGCCTCAATAAGGATTTACTTGAAGCAGTAAAGACATTTAAAATACAATTGTAAGAATCAAAAAAGGCGGGCTTTATCAAAGCTCGCCTTTTGTATATCTGATAAGTCTGAAAAAATTTCAATTATTCGTAAAAACTTATGGGAGACTACTTTGCCTGTCTTCTTCGTTCTAGTTCGTTACGGAATTTTTTCTGAAGACGGATATCGTCGGGAACAACTTCCACAAGCTCGTCGTCATTGATAAACTCCAAAGCCTCTTCTAAGGTGAAGTCACGATAGGGAGGAAGTTTTACTGAATCATCGGTTCCAGAAGCTCTCATATTTGTAACTTTCTTTGCTTTACTAGGGTTTACTATCATATCTTCCCCTCTACTATTTTGGCCAACAATCATTCCTTCATAGACCTTTTTACCAGGAGGAATAAAGAGTCTCACTCGTTCGCTTATATTACTTAGAGCATAAGCAGTAGCAACTCCCTCTTCTTGTGAAATAGCGACTCCTTGAGTTCTTTGAGGAATCTCTCCCTTGTACTCTTGGAAACTATCAAACCTTCTTACCATAGTTCCTTCTCCGTGAGTGTCGTTTATGAATTCCGATCTATAGCCTAAAAGTCCTCTGGTAGGAACCAAATACTCAAGTTTGGTATATCCATTTAATGAACCCATTTGTACTAGCATACCTTTTCTAATATTTAGCTTGGATATTACAGTTCCTGAATATTCTTCGGGAAGAGTTATAACCACTTCTTCAACTGGCTCAAGCTTCTTGCCTTGATCGTTGGTACGCATAATAACCTGAGGTTTTGAAACTGCTAGCTCGAATCCTTCTCTGCGCATGTTTTCGATAAGAATAGATAAATGTAGCTCTCCCCTACCTGATACCTTGAATACGTCAGTAGAATCTGTATCTTCAACAAGAAGCCCTACGTTTACTTCCAACTCTTTATCTAGCCGTTCTCTTATATGCCTTGAGGTAACATACTTTCCAGATTTTCCAGCAAAAGGTGATTTGTTTACAAGAAAGTTCATTGAAAGTGTTGGCTCCTCGATATGAATCATTTCTAAAGCCATGGGGGCGTCAGGATTACAGAGAGTTTCACCAATAGACACATCTGAAATTCCAGAAACCACTACTATATCTCCAGCGGCGGCATCTTCCACCGATACACGTTTCATTCCGCGGTATACAAATATTTGATTAGTCTTTCTAGCTACAAAGTTACCATCTCCCTTAGATACAATTACTTGTTGATTTGCGCCTAGTACGCCTTGTGTGATACGACCAATTCCTAATCTGCCAATGTAATCATCATAAGCAAGAGATGATATTTGAAGTTGCAAAGGCTCCTTGTCCAAATCGGGATATGGGTCAACGTGCTTTATTATGGCCTCAAAAAGAGGGTCAATTGATAGATCATGGAAGCCTCTGGCTGTATTCTTTTGAATTTTATGGTCACCTTCTTCAACGTGAATATCTTCCACATCCTGTGGATCGTTGACCACTATTCCTTGACGCGCAATTCCATAAAGAATTGGAAAATCAAGTTGCTCATCAGAGGCCTCCAAATCCATAAAGAGTTCGTAAACCTCATCAACAACTTCTTTAATCCTAGAATCTTTTTTATCGATTTTATTTATGAGTAGAATGGGTTTTAAACCCTGTTCTAAAGATTTTTTCAGGACAAATCTAGTTTGTGGCATAGGGCCTTCACTTGAATCAACTAGTAGGATTACAGTGTCTACAGTTTTTATTATTCGCTCTACTTCCGATGAAAAGTCAGCATGTCCCGGTGTATCCACTATGTTAATTTTAACGTCTCCGTGCATAACAGAACAGTTTTTACTATAAATAGTAATTCCTCGTTCTCTCTCTATGTCGTCACTATCCATTACGCAATCAACAACAGCTTCGTTTTCCCTAAAGACTCCGCTTTGATTGAGAAAGGCATCTACCAAAGTAGATTTACCAGCATCTACGTGTGCAATAACGGCAATATTAATAATTTTTGTTTTCATTTTTTCCCCTTTGTTTTTAACTTAGAAACTATATCATAGTTAGCGCTAACTTACAAGTGCATGGTATACAGTTTGTCAACCTTCCATGCTAAACAGCAATTTAGGAAGAAGCTTCATTTACGAAGGTAAAATAGAATGGTATAATATTTAATTAGTTTAGTTTTTTTGTTAGATATTAAAACGAATAAGTAATAGTAATTGAGAATAAAGGGGTTAATGAGTGATGGAGCCAGTTAAGAATTCAAATAAAAGAAAAATCAAAAAACGATATATGATTCCAATTATAATTATTGTGGTGGTAGCTATACTTGCGATAGTCCTAAGCCGCTTTCCGGGGTTAACTGGAAAACCTCAAGGAATTTCGGTCACCACTTCAACGGTGGAGATGATGGACGTAAGGTCCGAAATTGCTATTAAAGGAACTGTTACAGGTGAAAAATCAGCTAAGTTATCAGCAATGGGTGGTTACGAAATTATAGACTTGCTGGTTAATGAAGGAGATGCTGTGGCTAAAAACCAATTATTAGCAAGGTTGAAGTTGGATTCTGGCAATCTGGGGGCAGGACAAAGCACTATAGAAGCGGCAAGGCTAGAATATAATGCAGCAAAAGTATTGTATGAGGAAGGAGCTATATCACGAGCAGACTATTTAAGAGCTAAAGGCGCATATGAAACTGCTATTTCATCCACCCCTACAACAAGAATAACTAGTCCTTTTTCAGGAACGGTTACCAGAGTAAATGGTGTAAAAGGGGGATTTACTGAAACAGGAGTTCCCATAGTAATCGTTGAAGACCTGTCTAATCTAAAAATGGAAGTCTCTATAAGCGAATACGACATTGGAAGGATTAAGTTGAACCAAAGGGTTATAATAACTTCTGAGGTTATTGATAATCAGGAGTTGGAAGGCAAAGTAATAAAAATATCTCCTACAGGAGAACCTAAGGATATTTCGGGAAAAGAGATGGTAGTTCCAATTACCATTTCAATTGATAGAGGAACAAGCAATTTAATTTCTGGTGTTACTGCTAAAGCACAAATTATTATTGCCGAAGCAAAAGGAGTTTTGACTGTGCCAGTAGAAGCTGTTATAGAGGATCCTGCTACTGGAGAATATTACATTTTTATTTTAGCGGATAAGCAACTAAAGAAAACAAAAGTGGATTTAGGAGTGGAAGGCAATTTTAATGTTGAGATTAAAAATTCGGAACTGGAAGTTGGAAGCCTTGTTGTACTTAGTCCCACTTTAGACATGAAAGATGGTACCCTTGCCTTTGATCCTAAAATTAACTTGGAGGATTCGTAATGACGGTAGCTATAAAAATGGAAAATATTTCTAAAATATATTCCAACGGGCCTACTGAAGTTAGGGCCCTTGATGATGTCTCTCTTACAATAAAAAAAGGAGAGTTCCTTGCGATTATGGGAGCTTCTGGGTCAGGTAAATCAACGTTAATGAATATTATTGGCTGTTTAGATCGAGCAAGTGAAGGAGAATATTTTTTAGAAGGCATCGATATAAAAAAGAAAGAAGATGATGAATTATCCTTTGTACGCAACCAAAAAATAGGATTTGTATTTCAATCTTTTAATTTAGTAGCCCGGACTAGTGCCTTGAAAAATGTTGAACTGCCAATGATATATGCCAAGATGGGCAAAAAAGAGCGTAATGAAAGGGCAAAAAACTTATTAAGTGACGTGGGACTTGCAGACCGAGGGCAACATCTACCAAATGAATTGTCTGGTGGTCAAAAACAAAGGGTTGCTATTGCAAGAGCTTTGGCTAATAACCCTCCTATTATATTAGCAGATGAACCTACTGGGAACTTAGATTCTAAATCCTCAGTGGAGATAATGGAAATTTTTCATAGGCTTAATCGAGAAAATGGAACTACAGTCATCGTAGTTACCCACGAACCGGATATTGCTGCTTTCGCTAGTCGTGTTATAACATTTCGAGATGGAAAACTTATTCTTGATCATAAACCCACAGTCAAAAAAGACAAATCATTTGTAGGCGGGGAAAGAGGTAGTGTAAATGCTATTGATTGAGAATATTAATTTGGCTATGGGAGCCATATGGGCAAATAAGCTTCGCTCACTTTTAACCATGTTAGGTATAATAATAGGGATTAGCTCGGTTATTGCCATTACCTCTATTGGTGCCTCCGCAGAAGGTGCTGTAAGTGACGAATTTGAAAGCTTTGGTAAAGCTTATATGTATGTAATGGTAGATTATAATATGCTGGCGGAACAGGGGAATGATAGCAATACAGACACAGAAGACCTTTTTTCCAAGGAAGACGTAGATGCCCTTAAAGATCGCTTTTCAGAAGATATACTGTACGCTGTGCCTTTTGTTAACAGAACTCTAAAGGCGCGGGTTGGACGTACAGAGGCTGAAATAAGTTGTACAGGAGTCGACGACAATTATGAATCTTACAATAAAACCATTAACTTGACCTATGGCAGAATGATAAACGAATCCGACGTAAAAGGAGGACGAGACCGAATTGTCATCGATACTAAATGCGCTTTAAAGCTTTTTGGCAGAGAGGATGCTGTAGGAGAACTGATTCCCCTTACTATTAGTGATAACGAATCTCGAGAATTTGCAGTAGTAGGAATAGTTGCCCTTGAGGAAGGTTTGTCATCTCAAATAACTGCAGCTATTGGTATAGATTCCTATACGGGTTATGTTCCCTATACTAGCCTGCTAGCAGGAAGTGAAGTTGCAAGCTTTGTTGAAATATATGGTAACCCAGACAAAGACATCAATATTCAAGGTGAAGCTTATGCAAAATACTTGGCTAGAATCAAAGATAGGCCAGATGACCTTTATATTCATAACTCGGCAGAAGGCCAGCAAGATGTTATAAACCAAGTTTTAGGAGTATTGTCTATAGCAATCGGTGCTATTGCAGCCATATCCCTTTTGGTAGGGGGTATTGGTATTATGAATATAATGCTGGTTTCTGTTACTGAAAGAACCAGAGAGATTGGCATTAGAAAATCTCTTGGTGCAAGAACCCATGATATACTGGCCCAGTTTTTAATAGAGGCTGTTATACTATCTGTAATAGGTGGAATAATTGGAACCTTATTAGGTATTGGGATAGCTGCTTTTGGAATGTCTTTAGCAAATGTTGACATAGTTATTGAACCCTTGATTGTTATACTTGCAGTTGCTTTCTCTGCTGGTGTGGGCCTGTTTTTTGGCCTTTTTCCTGCAAGGAAAGCAGCAAAGCTTGATCCAATTGAAGCTTTAAGATATGAATAATCTAGTAAGTAGCTTTACTAGGAACACTCATAATATATAAATTAATAAGAAGGCGATTAGGTAATTATGAACAAGGATAAAAACAAAATAGATAATGTAGAACTACTTAAAGACAAGAAACATGATTTAGAAATAGGAAATGATCACGAACTTTTTCTAGAACATATTCTTGGCTTGCTTGCAATAGACAATGAAGGCAAAGTTATCTATATGAATAAGCAGTGCGCAAATTACATTGAAGTGGATATAGAAAAATCTTTAGGAAAGGATATTCTCGAAGTTTTCCCACCATCAAAGATGAAGGACATGCTAGAGGGAGATCGGTCTATAAATACAGATTTTTATTTTTATGATGGAAGAATGAGTGTTAGTACTCAAGCAAAGATCAAGAAAAATGGAGAAGTTGTTGGTGTAATAGAATACGATATAATTCAAGAAATTGAATCTCTAGATCAATTGTTTGACAAATATGCTATTTCTATGCGAGACGAAATGAAATATTACAAGGAGCAATTCAGAAAGCTAAGGAGAACAAAGTATAATATTGATAGTATTATTGGATCTTCCAAGAAAATTAGCGATTTAAAGAATCAAATAAAGCTTGCTGCTGCATCAAACTCTACAGTAATAATAACTGGTGAGACTGGAACTGGGAAAGAATTGGTTGCCCATGCTATACATAATCTAAGTAATAGAGCATTTGGGAGTTTTATTAAAATCAATGCGGCAGGAATTCCCGAATCTTTGGCAGAATCTGAATTTTTTGGATACGAAGAAGGCTCTTTTACTGGTGCAAAAAAAGGCGGTAAGAAAGGTAAGTTCGAGTTGGCAAATGATGGAACTTTATTTATAGACGAAATAAATCAAATGCCATTATCCCTACAATCAAAGATATTAAGGGCCTTGCAAGAACATGAGATAGATAAAGTTGGAGGCGAAGAAAGTGTCAAGATAAACGCCAGAATAATCGCTGCAACAAATGAAGATCTATCCGCTTTAGTGGAGCAAACGAAATTCAGAGAAGATTTATTTTATAGATTGAATGTGCTACCTATTGTCGTTCCACCGTTAAGAGAAAGACTTGAAGATTTACCTGAGCTGATACAAGAAAAAGTTAATTCTCTTAACCAAGAAATGGGGAAATCTGTATCAAAAGTAGCCCCCGAAATATACGATATGGTTGCAAACCATGATTGGCCTGGAAATGTAAGAGAACTGTTCAATATTGTAGAAAAAGCCATGAACTATGTTGATGGGAACACCCTGAAACTTGAACATTTTGGATTTCATTATGATAAAAAATATGATATAGATCTTATGAAAGATGGTAGGAATATTATAGAACAGGCCAAAGCTGATGCAGAAAGACAAGTGATAGAAGAGGTTTTGAAAATACAAAAAGGCAATAAAACGAAATCTGCGGAGTATTTGGGGATAGCTCGGCCCTTATTATATCAAAAAATGAAAAGACTGGGGATAAAACAGCAAAATTTCGAGTAAAGTGCGTACATCTTATTGTAAAGGCGAGGTGGGGAATCCTTATATGTAAGTATACAATAACAATGTATGCCTAGGGTTACACCATTAAAGGTTGGAAAGTATAGAATATTTAGAATGCTTTCTAAATGTAAGTATAAAGTTACACTATTATAGTAGTTCTAATTAAAAGCGTTGGTATTCCAATGCTTTTTTGTTGGCATAACACTTGCGTTATAAACTGGTATGCTAGAGAATTTAACTTATATTATCGTTTATGAAGGAGGGGAGTAGTATTAATTATTTTTTGATAAGTATTAGTGGAGGAAGAGTATGGAAGCGTTAAGTGCAATAGAAACCTATGGAATTATAAGTTTAATACCAGTTGCAGTAGTTATTGTTACTGCAGTTATAAGTAAGAGAGCTATGGAGTCCCTAATTTTAGGCACCTTTGTCGGTGCGATTATTATATCTGGATCTGGATGGTGGTCAACTTGGTTTGATCTAACCCTAACAGAAATAGGAGATTCAGCATATTACATACTAATGTTTGGTATGTTTGGAACCATGATAAGATTGTTAGAAGAATCAGGTGCGGCTCTTGGCTTTGCAGACATTGGAGCAAAAGTTGCTAACTCAAGAAAAAAGACTTTAATTTTTACTTGGATTTTAGGAATTGTTATTTTCGTTGAAGACTACTTAAATGCCCTTGGAGTTGGAGTTGCAATGCAAACACTTACAGATAAGTGGAAGGTTTCCAGAGAATATTTAGCTTTTATAGTTAATTCAACTGGAGCTTCAGTATGTATTCTAGTTCCCTTCTCTTCATGGGGGGTTTTATATGCTGCTCAAATAAATGAAGTGGGTATTCTTGAAATGTCAGGTTTCTCGGCATATGTTCATTCCATACCCTACATGCTTTACGCATGGATTGCCGTTTTAGTAGTTCCTCTATTTGCTTTAGGAATTATTCCCTTATTTGGACCCATGAAAAAATCTGAAGAAAGAGCTCTTTCTACGGGAAAAGTTTTCCCTAACTATCATTATGAAGATTCACAAATAGAATCTACTAAGACCACAAAACCTTCAAGCGCTTGGAACTTTATTATACCAATGGTAGTTCTTGTTATAGTAGCTATTTATACAGGTGATATTGTCCTTGCGGTAATATTATCTGTTGTATCAAGCTTCATAATTTTGTTCCCACAAAAATTGTTGACTTTAGGTGGACTTTGGGACTCTCTTGTTAATGGATTTAAGGATATGCTTTACGTAACAATGCTTGTACTTGCAGCCTTTATTCTACAGGACGTTAATGATGCTCTAGGACTTACACCTTTTGTAATAGACAGTGTGGCACCTATACTAAGCCCAACATTATTCCCTGTAGTTACATTCTTGGTAATTGCTATGTTGGCTTTTGCTACAGGAAGCTTCTGGGGTGTGGCAGCCATTTCATTCCCAATTATTCTTCCTTTAGCCATTGCTTTAGGTGTTAATCCTTTTGTGGCGATTGGAACAGTTGCTGCAGCTACATCCTTTGGTAGCCATGCATGTTTCTACAGTGATGCGGTTACCGTAACATGTGCAGCAGTAGGTATAAAGAATATGGATTATGCAAGAACGGCAATACCTTTAATAGGTGTTCCATTTGTACTTGGGATAATTGCATATCTTGTTCTTGGTTTTATAGGGCTATAAATTAGTAAGAGGAGAAAGATATGAATAAAGGAAAAGTTAAAATCGGTATGACACAGTATGCCTGTGGCGTGGATAGAGAAAAAAACATGGAAAAGGCAGTGGAGCAGATAAAGGCTTTGGCTGCTAAAGGGGCCAAAATCATTTGTACCCAAGAATTGTTTAATGGTCAATATTTCCCTCAAACAATAGATTATACAAAATATGATTGGGCGGAGCCTTTAGATGGCAAGACCAACCAGCTTATTCAAAAGTTGGCAAAAGAGCTAGATGTTGTAATAATAAGTTCATATTATGAATATGCCATGGATGGAGTTTATTTCAATTCCGCAGCTGTCTTTGATGCAGATGGAGAACTTTTGGGGAATTATAGAAAACACCATATACCAGAAGGCCCTCAGTATATTGAGAAATATTACTTCACACAGGGAGATAGTCCATATCTTGTATTTAAGTCTAAATATGGAACCTTTGGGGTCTTAATATGCTGGGATCAATGGTTCCCAGAGCCTACAAGGATACTGGCTTTGAAAGGTGCTGATTTTATATTTTATCCTTCGGCTATTGGCTCGGAACCAGACAATCCTGATTTAGATACTTCTCAAACCTGGGTGGATGCCATCAGAGGACATGGAATTCACAATAACTTCTATGTTTGCGCATGCAATCGGGTTGGAAGAGAGGATGCTGTAGACGGAAGCGGGCACATGGAATTTTACGGTAGGGGTTTTGTTTCAGATCCTTGGGGAAACATTGTTTCCGAGGGAAAGAGAAAAGAAGAAGACCTTATTGTAGCAGAGATTGATCTTGATGAAATAAAAAGAGCTCGTGATATTCTTCAGTTCCACAGAGACCGAAGGCCTGATTCCTACCAAGAGATACTAAAGATGCATATCAGTGAATAACATTCCGATATGTGAAAGGAGCAAAAAAATGAGCGCAGACCTAATAATTAGCAGTAACTTAATCTTTGATAGTGTAGAAGAAATTCCTTATGAAGGGTACGTAGCTATTAGAGATGAAAAAATAATAGAAGTGGGTCGGGGGAAAGCTCCCGACCTACTTAAAGATAAAAACACAGTAGAAAAAAACTACAAAGACAAACTAGTAATGGCTGGATTTCATGATAGCCATGCACATTTGTTAATGGCGGGAATGTTTAAATCCTATGTCAACCTCCTTAATGCAAGATCAGAAGAAGAAGCGGCGCTGATGGTAAAAGCGGCAGCTGATGCTGATGATAATAAAGAAGGATGGATTATTGGCTTTTCTTGGTACCATGTTTTTTGGGATAATAAAACTTTACCAACAACAGCCTCCTTGGATAAATATTTTCCGGATAGACCAGTATGCCTTATTAATGCTGAGGCTCATGGGGCATGGGTTAACAGCAAAGCGTTGGAAATAGCAGGGATTACTCGAGATACTCCAGATCCCTTCGGAGGGGAGATAAAACGTGACGAAAAGGGTGATGCAACAGGTTTCCTATATGAATCCGCGACAGGTCTTGTGGGTAAACATGCATTTGTCTTCACTGAAGAAGAGGAAATGGAGATAATAAAGGCCTTTCTTAAGGGGGCGGGGGAATACGGTATCACTTCTGTTAATGATGTAATGCCATATTTCCATGGAAATATGGGAAATCTCAAAACCTACAGTGAAATCGACAAAAAGGGAGACTTAACTGTGCGTATCCACGCGGCTCCCGACTTAATCGGAAACTTAGACGAAGTTGAAGAGTGGAAAGAAAAATACACTTCCGATAAATTAAAAATTGATATGGTCAAACAGTTTCTAGATGGTGTATGTACAACGCATACTGCTTTGGTCCTTGAAGAGTATGCGGATGATCCTGGTAATATGGGGATATCTCTTACTGATACAGATGCAATAAAAAAAGCTATACCAGAAGCTCATCGTAGAGGGTTATCAATTAAACTGCATTCTTGCGGTGATAAGTCTGCAAGAATGGCTTTAGATTATTATGAAGACGCAATAAAACTTCATGGTAAAAATCAATGTAGACATGCGATAGAACATATCGAGATGCTTAATTATGATGACTTGCCTAGATTTAAAGAACTAGAAATTGTCCCCTCAGTTCAACCCGAGCATATTGCACTAACTCAAAACTTTGATGAAAACCCATATCCAATAGTACTAGGTGCTGAAAGAGCAGGAAAAACTTGGCCATTAAAAGATCTATACGATACAGTGGGCTACTTGGCAATTGGAAGTGATTGTCCTGTTGTGGACAACAATCCTTTTCTTGAGATTTACCGGGGAGTAACTAGACTTCACAACGATGGTAAACCAGAAGGCGGTTGGAATCCCACCCAAAAACTCACCATGTATGAGATGTTAAGAAGCTACACCTACGGATCTGCCTATGGAGTTAGAAGAGAAAATGAACTTGGTACTCTTGAAGCAGGCAAGTTTGCAGATGTTGTAGTCATTGACCGGAATTTATTTGAAGTTGACCCCATTGAAATAATGGATGCTAATGTAGACCTAACAGTTATGAATGGTAGAATAATATTTGAAAGAGATTAATTATTGTGAAACTATATATGAGGAGGTAGATTTAAATGGCAGCTATTAAAACATCCAGTAAATTTTGTACATGTAAAGACTACGATTGTGAAAACAATCCTCGCAACCATGATGAAGGTTGCAACAAATGTGTAGAGAGCAGTGTGGAAGATCGAGAAATCCCCGTCTGTTTCTTTAACAGCATTTCAGAAAAAGACGCAGATGAAGTTACAGACTTTAGCTACAAAGGATTTGCAGACTTTGTAATGGCTCATAGCTAAAGCCAGAAAATCAGGAAAATGACTTTAACAAAAATGCCCCAGTCAATATGGACTGGGGCATTTTAGCATTTATGAGTTATTTTCTCTTTGCCATTGGAACATAGTCTAAGTGAGGTTGTATGCAGTCGTAAGCAGGTCTCATAAGTTTTCCTGCCCCTATAATTTCCTCAAGTCTATGAGCACACCAACCAGTTATTCTAGCTGTTGCAAATAGTGGAGTGGCAATATCCATTGGAATGTCTAGGGCACTGTAAACAAAACCTGAGTACAAATCAACGTTAGCTGGCATGGGCACATCTCTACCTGTCTTTTCCATGTATAGTTTGCCGCCGATTTTTTCTATGAATTCATAAAGAGCAAAATCATCTTCGATACCCTTTGATTCAGCAAGTTTCTTAGCCATTTTTTTCAACATAATAGCTCTAGGATCCGATAAGGTATAAATTGCATGGCCCAGACCATAGATTAATCCAGTTCCATCATTAGCCTCTTTATTCAATACTTTACGAAGATAATTTTCAACTTCGGAACGTTTAGTTATATCAGAAACATTTGCTTTCAAATCTTGAATCATATTTATAACGGATATGTTTGCACCACCATGTCGTGGCCCCTTAAGGGAGCCTACCGCTGCGGAAATAGCTGAATAAGTATCGGTTGCAGTGGATGTAACAATATGGGTTGTAAATGTTGAATTGTTACCACCGCCATGCTCAGCGTGAAGAATAAGAGATAAATCAAGTAGCCGAGCTTCAATTTTTGTGTATTCCCCATTAGCACGAAGCATTCTCAAGAAGTTCTCTGCAGTGCTAAGTTCTGGTACTGGATAATGTAAATGAAGGCTTTCTCCATTATAAAAGTTTCTTTTAGCCTGATATCCATAAGCAATCAATGTAGGGAAATGACCTATAAGAGAGATGGATTGACGTAAAACATTTTTAACTGAAATATCATCAGGATTGTTATCGTAAGAATACATTGCCAATACACTTCGAGCCAATTTATTCATTACACTTGAAGAAGGCGCTGTCATAATCATATCCCTAGCGAAATTTAGAGGGAGATCTCTCCTTTTACTAAGAATGGTAACAAACTCATCAAGTTGCTTTTTAGTAGGTAACTCTCCGAACAGGAGAAGATATGTGGTTTCTTCAAATCCAAATCGATCTTCTTTGATGCAGTTGTTAACTAAATCTTCCACGTTGTACCCACGGTAGTATAATCTCCCTGGTACTTGTATTTTATTTCCTTCAGAATCTTTTTCGTAACCAATAACCTCACCAACTTGAGTAAGACCCACAACTACTCCAGTTCCGTTGGCATTTCTAAGACCTCTTTTAACATCCCTTTCTATGTATATTTCTTCAGGGATTTTCTCAGTAGCTATTAGCTTTTGAGACATCTTTTCTAAAAAAGCCTCCCCATTGGTTAAAGGCATTTCGCCTGGTTCTCTAGGATTGTTTTCTGCAATACTTCTGGCAGTATCAATTATTCTTTTTTTCAATGTCACCATCTGTAAACCTCCATCTCTTCTTTGATTTTCCATCTATTTCGATTTTACTGCAATGAAGAATTATACCATATATCCAAAGTTGGTACAAGGTTGTTGTACATATGTATACAATCCAAAAAGATAATCACACAAGCATCTTGACATCCCTATTATTGTCAAGTATCTTAGATTGGTAGGGATAAAATATGGAATTATACACTTATTTATTTTAGCAATCGTAGGAGGATATGCAAATGGAAGGAAAAAAAGGTCAGTGGGGAAGTAATTTCGGATTTCTCATGGCTGCCGTTGGTTCAGCGGTAGGCTTAGGTAACATCTGGGGCTTCCCATACAAGATGGGAATCAGCGGAGGTTTCGCATTTTTATTGATTTATTTGCTGTTAGCTGTATTCGTGGGTTTTGTCATTATGTTGGGCGAGCTTACCATAGGTAGAAAAACTGGAAAAGGTGTGCTTGCGGCCTACAGAGATATAAGCAAAAAATATGCTTGGATTGGATGGATGGGCACTATTTGTCCCATTCTGGTTATGTCTTTCTACACGGTACTTGGTGGATATGCCATGAAGTATATGGTAGCAAACTTTGGAGACATTTTTGGGGCCGGATTCGGCGTAGGAGGAGCGGAAAGTGGAGATTTTTTCAACGGCTTTCTTACTAGCCAGGCTGAGGGAGTTATATATACCTTTATATTCTGCCTAATTACATATGTTATTGTTAGAGGCGGTGTCTCTGGGGGAATAGAAAAATTCTCCAAGGTAGCTATGCCTGCACTGTTTGTACTTCTTTTAATTGTAATTGCCAGATCCCTAACTCTTCCAGGAGCTATGGAGGGTGTTGCATTTATGTTTAAACCAAATTTTGAAGTATTTACAGGAACTGGATGGATTACTGTTTTAGGCAGAGCTGGTGGACAAATGTTCTTCTCCTTCTCTCTAGGAATGGGAGCTATGGTTACATATGGATCTTATGTATCGAAAAAAGAAAATATTGAAAAAAATGCAGTATTGATCCCTGCGCTAGACACAACGGTGGCTTTACTAGCAGGCCTTGCAGTTATGCCAGCAGTGTTCGCCTTTGGCATGGAACCAGGCGGTGGGCCAGGATTACTTTTTGTTACTCTTCAAGCAGTTTTTGCTGCTATGGGAGGAATCGGTCCTATCTTTGGATTCCTTTTCTACCTTTTTGTAGTTATAGCGGCAATCACCTCTGCAATATCACTTCTGGAAGTTGTAACTGCAGCATTTATTGACAAGGAAATTGCTAAAGGGAATGAACCTAATCGCCATAAAGCAACCTTAATAGGAATAGTTATTATTTTCCTCCTTTCAATAGTTGTTGCTCTTGATGGATTGGGTTCAAATGGATTACCTATGCCTCTTGGATTTGTCTGGTTAGATTTCTTCGATCTATTCTCCGAAGGAATAATGATGCCTCTTGGCGCTTTGGCTATGTCCTTGATAATAGGATGGAAATTAGGGCCTAAATGGATGGAAGACGAAATTACTGCCAGCGGCGACCCTTGGAAAGGAAAGAGCTTTGCAATGATATGCTTTAGATATATTGCTCCAGTTGGAATGTTATTCATTCTACTTGGACAGCTTAACTCATTCTTTGGTTGGGGGCTCTTTTAGAAATCGCCTAATTTTTTATTAATAATTTAGTGCACCACTAATATTTCTGCAACACAGAGCATTAGTTGGTGCACTTTTCTATTGGTTGCTTAACTTATTTGTGGTATAGAGGACTAATTTCTGCTATAATTTAATGTGGGTATAATTTAGAAAAAGAGTTAAAAATTGAAAAAACAAATGCAAAAATTTAAAATTGAATCAGACTACACCATGACTGGTGATCAGCCAAAGGCTGTAGCTACCCTGGCAAAGGGTATTTTTGATGGGCAAAAACATCAGACATTAATGGGAGTAACAGGTTCTGGTAAAACATTTACAATGGCAAACTTGATAGAAAAAGTTCAAAAACCAACTCTTATTATATCACACAATAAAACTTTGGCAGCTCAACTCCATGGAGAGTTCAAGGAATTTTTTCCTAACAACGCAGTTGAATACTTTGTAAGTTACTATGACTACTACCAGCCAGAAGCCTATGTGCCTTCAACAGATACCTATATAGAGAAAGATTCAGATATTAATGAAGAGATTGAAAAACTTCGCCACTCGGCAACGGCAGCTTTAACTGAGAGGAACGACGTAATTGTTGTTGCTTCAGTTTCATGTATATACGGAACAGGTAATCCTGTAGATTATGAAAACCAAGGTCTTTCATTAAGACCGGGCAAAGAAATGAGCAGGCAAGATATCCTGCGGAAGTTGGTGGACATACAATATACCAGAAACGAAATGGATTTTGTCCGTGGAACTTTCCGTGCCCGAGGAGATAACGTAGATATTTACCCGGCAGGATCAGAAAGTGCAGTTAGAATTGAACTCTTTGGCGATGAGGTAGAGGCTATTCGAGAGATCAATCCAACAACAGGTGAAATTATTAACTCTCGAGACCATATAGCCGTATTTCCAGCTTCCCATTACGTTACTACAAAAAGCAATATGGAAAAGGCTTTAGTGGGAATTGAAGAGGAACTTGAGGAGCAAATTAAATGGTTTAACTCTCAAGGCAAGCTTCTGGAAGCTCAACGAATAGAACAGAGAACGAGATATGACTTGGAAATGCTTCGTGAAATAGGAATGTGTAAAGGCATAGAAAATTATGCCCGATATTTAAGTGATTTAGCTGTTGGAGAAAAACCCTATACATTACTTGATTATTTCCCCGATGATTTCCTCATAATAATTGATGAATCTCATGTTATGTTGCCACAACTAAGGGCTATGTATGCTGGAAATCTGTCTCGAAAAAACACCCTTGTTGAATTTGGTTTTAGATTGCCATCGGCTTTAGATAATCGACCACTTCAATTTCAAGAGTTCGAAGAATCTGTAAACCAAATACTTTACGTTAGCGCCACTCCTTCTGAATATGAGAAGGAAAAGGCAGGTGGAATTACTGCAGAGCAACTTATAAGACCTACAGGTCTTATTGACCCACCCGTAGAAATACGTAAAAGCGAAGGACAAATAGATGACTTAATTGCAGAAATCCACAAAACTACCGCAAGGGGAGAGCGTACATTTGTCACAACCCTGACTAAAAAAATGGCTGAAAGCCTAACAGATTACCTAAAAAACACAGGAATTAAAGTAAGATACTTACACTCGGAAGTACTTACGTTGGAGAGAATAGAAATTCTAAGAGATCTTAGACTAGGAGTATTCGATGTTCTAGTTGGGATCAACCTCCTTAGAGAAGGTTTAGATATTCCTGAGGTTTCCTTGGTGGCAATACTTGATGCAGATAGAGAAGGCTTTTTGAGAACAGAGACATCACTGGTTCAAACCATAGGTAGGGCAGCTCGAAACGTAAATGGACGTGTAGTTTTATACGCAGATAGAATGAGCAATGCCATGGAAAAGGCAATAAAAGAAACTGACAGAAGAAGAGCCATACAAATAGAATATAATAAAGCAAACAATATAACTCCCGAAACTATAAAAAAGGCTGTAAGAGATATTATAGAAATGACTCACAAAGAAGAGGCTACAATGGAGTTTTACCGGGAGAGAACATCCTCTGAATTAACAAAGAGTGAGCTATCAGACTATATTAAACGATTAGATAAAGATATGAAACAAGCAGCTGCCAATTTGCAATTCGAAAAGGCTGCTATGCTAAGAGATATTATTTTTGAATACAAAGCGAAGGGATAACGGATAGAAAATATATGACAAAAGAACTTGTAATAAAAGGTGCAAATGAGCATAACCTAAAACATTTAAATATAAGAATACCAAGAGATGAAATGGTTGTAATAACTGGGCTTTCAGGTTCTGGAAAATCCAGTCTAGCTTTTGATACAATTTATGCGGAAGGGCAACGGCGCTATATGGAGAGCCTCTCTTCCTATGCTCGTCAATTCATGGGGCAGATGGAAAAGCCAGATGTAGAGTCCATAGAAGGACTATCTCCCACCATTGCAATAGATCAAAAGACTACTAGTAAAAACCCCAGGTCTACAGTTGGGACAATCACAGAAATTCATGATTACTTGCGATTACTTTATGCGCGAATTGGGATCCCACACTGTCCTATTTGTGGGATCGAGATTAGCAGCCAGAGCGTGGATCAGATAGTTGATCATATCAAGGAATACCCAGAAGGCACTAGGGTTCAAATACTTGCTCCCGTGATTAGACAGAGGAAAGGAACCCACGAGAAAATATTAGAAAGAATAAATCGAGAAGGCTTTACAAGGGTTCGAATCGATGGAGAAATCAAATCACTTCAAGATGATGAAATTTCCATGGAAAAAAACTTTAAACACACTATAGAGATAGTTGTAGACAGGATACAAATAAAAGACGGGGTTGATGGACGTCTTGCTGAAGCAGTGGAACTTGCCATCAATCATGGGGAAGGCCTTGTAGGAGTAGTAACTGGAGAAGGAGAAGAACGATTATTTTCCACTAAATTTGCATGTCCCGAACATGGAGTAACTCTAGAAGAACTGGAACCCAGAATGTTTTCCTTTAACACTCCCTTTGGAGCATGTCCAGCTTGTGATGGTCTTGGTTTTACCCAGAACATTGATCCTGATCTAATTATTCCAGAACAAGACAAAACTGTAGTTGGAGGAGCACTGGCTAACGTCTTTGCCTCAATGGAAATAACAGGTTTTTATAGGCAAATGATTGATGCGCTGGCAGTAGACAATAAAGTAGACATTAAAAAAATACCATACAGAGACCTGCCCGATAAATTCAAAAAAGAACTTCTCTATGGGACAGGAACTAGACATCTTAAGTACTTTTATGAAAGTAGAAACAATGGTTCACAATCATATCGAAATCATCCTTTTGAAGGGATAATACACAATCTTGAAAGAAGATATAGGGAAACCAATTCTGATTGGATTAAAGAGAAAATGGAAGCCTACATGGGTAAGTCTGTGTGTAGTGAGTGTGGAGGGAAGAGACTTAAACCTGAGGTTTTAGCTGTTACAGTAGGCGAACTAAATATTGCGGAACTATCTGATATGGCGGTGAAACCTTTAAAGAAATTTATGGACCAATTGGCTCTCTCTAATCAAGATGAAAGAATAGCCAAATCGATTCTAAAGGAAATAGATGGTAGGCTGAAATTTCTTGTAGATGTGGGCCTTGATTATTTGACACTTTCCCGATCAGCGGGAACATTGTCCGGGGGAGAATCCCAGCGTATAAGATTGGCCACTCAAATAGGTTCCAGCCTGGTAGGGGTTTTATATATCTTAGATGAGCCTAGTATTGGATTACATCAAAAGGACAATGAGCGGTTATTAGCAACCCTTCGACATCTAACTGACATAGGTAACACTCTTCTAGTAGTTGAACACGATGAAGAAACCATGTACGCTGCGGACCACATTATAGATATTGGACCTGGAGCGGGGGTCCTTGGAGGATCTTTGGTTGCCCAAGGAACCATAGATGATATAAAAGCTTGTGAAAAATCCATTACAGGTCAGTACTTAAGAGGGGATAAATTTATTCCAATTCCTGAGTTTAGACGGCAAGGGAATGGCGAAATCTTAAGAATAGTAGGTGCTTCAGAGAATAACCTGAAAAATATAGATGTGGATTTTCCCTTGGGTAAATTTATTTGTGTGACCGGCGTTTCTGGCTCTGGTAAAAGTAGCTTGATCAATGAGATCCTTTATAAAGGCGTTGCTTCTAAGCTATATCATTCCAAAGATAAAGCAGGAAAACATTCGGAAATCCAAGGAATCGAATTTATTGATAAAGTAATAGATATAAATCAGTCTCCTATAGGAAGAACTCCACGTTCTAACCCGGCTACATATACAGGAGTGTTTACTCCAATACGAGATCTTTTTGCAAGTTTGCCTGAGGCAAAGATGAGAGGTTATGAGAAGGGCCGGTTTAGCTTTAATGTAAGGGGTGGCCGTTGTGAAGCTTGTTCAGGAGACGGAATTATAAAAATCGAAATGCATTTCTTACCTGATATATACGTTCCTTGTGAGGTATGTCACGGGAAAAGATACAACCGAGAGACCTTAGAAGTAAAATTTAAAGGTAAGAGCATTTTTGATGTTCTGGATATGACGGTAAGCCAGGCTTTAAAATTTTTTGAAAATCAACCAAGTATATACAGAAAATTGAGAACCTTAAAACAAGTAGGCTTAGGGTATATCAGATTAGGACAACCCTCTACTCAACTTTCAGGCGGGGAGGCTCAGCGAATAAAACTGGCTGAACAACTAAGCAAGCGAAGCACAGGGAAAACCCTTTATATACTAGACGAACCAACCACTGGATTGCATTTTGACGATGTGGCAAAGCTGTTAAAAGTTTTAGATGAGTTAACTGATTCAGGAAACACTGTTGTTGTTATCGAACATAATTTAGACGTTATAAAACGTGCAGACTATGTTATAGATATAGGTCCAGAAGGAGGAGATCGTGGTGGTAAGGTTGTAGCTACAGGTACCCCAGAAGAGCTAGTTAAAAAAGAAAAAAAATCTTACACAGGGCAATGGCTAAAAAAGACTTTAAGCCAAGAGGGGAAAAGGTAGGAAATGACGGAAAAGAATCTAGCATGTCACAAAGAAAGAATGAAGTCTTATGCACTAATGGTTTTATTGGTTTGTCTGTGGGGCTACGAATATGTAGCGGCTAAATATGCACTGGCAATTTTAGCACCCCTAACACTGGTATTTCTAAAGTATTTGGTAGGCCTTTTCTGTTTGTTAGGCCTTAAGTTGATGATAGATGGTAAAAAGTTTATTAAAAAGAAAGATATTCCAGTGCTGATTGGATGCGCCCTATTCGGGGAGTTGCTTTATTTTTGGAGTGAATATACCGCCATGTCCTATATGCCTGTTTCTTTAATAACGATAGTTCTTTCTTTTGTTCCTGCCCTGTCTGTTATTATAGAGAGAATTGTATACAAAACACGGGTTAACCTAAAAATATATCTTGGAATCTTAGGCACAATAGTCGGGATCGTATTTGTTGTAGGTTCTGATTTTTCTATACTTTTCCAAGGTAGAATCATTGGTTATTTATTGGCTTTCTTTGCTGTTTTTTCTTGGAATATGTATAACTTCTTAACAAGACATTTAACAGACGGTTATACTGTTTTAACTTTAACCGTAAATCAAACTATATGTGCTATGTTGCTATGTGCCCCTTTTGCTCTTGGTAATATCCCACCTCTAGCAGAATTCACACCCCAAGTGGTTGCGGGGGTACTGTACTTGGGGATTGTTAGTGCAGCAATTGGTTTTTTTATATACGTCAAAGCCCTAGGTGTATTAGGCCCTACATCCACTGCTTTATTCTCAAATTTTTTACCAATAACAGCAACCTTGAGTGGATGGATTTTCTTGGGAGAGACCATTGGAGCCTTCCAAATTTTCGGGGGAGTAATTGTTATAGGAGCGGGATGCTATGTTCTTAGAGAAAAGGGAAAACTTGAAGAATTAGAATATACTAGTTCTTGCTAGATTCAACTATATTACGGGAGACGATAATTAATGACGAAAAAAAACCTGACAACCTATAGTAAAAAAAGGAACTCCTATGTATTAATGGTCCTATTAGTTTGTCTTTGGGGGTATGAGTATGTAGCAGCCAAGTACGCCCTAGAAATTTTAACACCCCTTACCCTGGTTTTTTTCAAATATTTTTTAGGCCTTTTCTGTTTACTAGGTCTTAAGCTATTTATTGATGGGAAGAAGTTTATAAAAAAACAAGACATACCGGTACTGATTGGATGTGCACTTTTTGGAGAATTGCTGTACTTTTGGAGCGAGTACTCAGCTATGTCCTATATGCCCATCTCATTGATAACCATTATTTTATCCTTTGTACCTGCTTTATCGGTGATTATTGAGAGAGTTGTATATAAAACTCGGGCCAATTTGAAGATATACCTTGGAATCTTTGGTACAATAATAGGTATAGTATTAATAGTTGGAGCGGATTTCAGCATACTTTTTCAAGGGAGGATAATTGGGTACTTACTTGCATTTTTTGCTGTTTTCTCTTGGAATATTTACAACTTTCTTACAAGGCATTTAACTGATGGATATACGGTTTTAACATTGACCGTAAGTCAGCTTGCTTGTTCCACATTATTGTGTGCACCCTTTGCGCTTCACAACATACCTCCTATGGCAGACTTTACACCCCAGGTGGTTGCTGGCATACTGTATGTGGGTATCTTCAGTGCAGCAATAGGTATTTTATTATATGTAAAAGCTTTAGGAGTATTGGGACCTACATCCACTGCTTTATTTTCAAATTTCTTGCCCATTACAGCAACTTTAAGTGGATGGATCTTTTTGGGAGAAACTATTGGCACTTTGCAAATTTTCGGAGGAGTTATTGTTATAGGAGCAGGATGTTATGTTCTTAGAGAGAAGGGAAAACTTGAGGGAAAAATGTGATGAAAAATACAAACTTTACAATGCTTACAGATTTTTATGAGTTGACTATGGCTAATGGGTATTTTGAGGCAGGTATGACAGATGATATTGCCTATTTCGATATGTTTTTCAGAAAAATACCTGACGGTGGCGGCTTTGCAATTATGGCAGGAGTAGAGCAGCTGGTAGAATATATGCAAGATTTGCATTTTACAGAAGAAGATCTAAATTTTCTGAGAAGCAAGGGTATCTTTGACGAAGGCTTTTTGGATTATCTAAGAAATTTTGAATTTAAATGTGATGTGTGGTGCGTTCCTGAAGGAACTCCTATATTTCCTGACGAACCCCTTGTTACAGTAAGGGGACCAGTTATACAAGCACAATTTATTGAAACTATGGTTCTTCTTTTAATAAACCACCAAAGCCTTATCGCTACCAAGGCCAACCGTATTGTAAGGGCAGCTGAAGGCAGAGGGGTAATGGAATTTGGAACTAGAAGAGCCCATGGAACAGCAGCAGCTATATATGGTGCAAGAGCTGCATATATTGGAGGATGCATGGGTACGGCCTGCACCGTTTCTGAGAGAGACCATGGTATCTTGGCTTTAGGGACAATGGCTCACAGTTGGGTACAAATGTATTCCAGCGAATATGAAGCCTTCAAAAAATATGCAGAAGTATATCCTGAAAACTGTGTTTTCTTAGTGGATACTTATAACGTGCTTTTGTCGGGGGTTCCTAATGCAATAAAAGTATTTAAAGAAATGAAACCCAAAAAAATGGCGGTAAGGATTGATAGCGGCGATATCTCATATTTGACTAAAAGGACTCGTCAAATGCTTGATCAAGCAGGCCTTTACGATTGCACAATTGTAGTTTCCAACTCTTTAGATGAATATATTATTCAAGATGTTCTTATGCAAGGTGCCTGTATTGATACCTTTGGAGTAGGTGAAAGATTAATTACAGCGAAATCAGACCCTGTGTTTGGTGGTGTATATAAATTATCTGCCTTAGAAAGAGATGGGCAAATGATTCCCAAAATGAAAATCTCTGAAAATGTGGATAAAATAACAAACCCTGGCTTCAAAACCTTGTATAGATTATA
Source organism: uncultured Oscillospiraceae bacterium (assembly GCA_964383845.1). Taxonomy (GTDB): domain Bacteria; phylum Bacillota; class Clostridia; order Peptostreptococcales; family Anaerovoracaceae; genus JAAZGD01. Next base: position 87,697 of record CAYLIF010000002.1, on the reverse strand, counting down.
TAGTAAATCAACTAATCAATGTCTGGCAGACCTTATTGTATTGGATGGAGAAGAACCACCATCAGGGGGACCTTTTGAAATATTCGATCCAAAGGCTCCTTGGAAACGACAAACAGTAACCAACTATTATACAAAGAACCTTAGAGTTCCTCTTTTTGTTAAGGGCAAATGTGTATATGATTTCCCCACAATAGATGAAATAAGAGATTATTGTAAAGAACAAGTTGATGCTTTATGGACAGAAATGTTACGTTTCGAGCGTCCACAATTATACTATGTTGATTTATCTGAAAAACTCTTCAATTTGAAACAAGAATTAATTGAGCAACACTCAAAAGGTTAATAATAACTTTATATAGATATACAAAGAGGATAGTAATTGACAAAAAATCAAATAGCAATTTTATGGGTGGCTATGGCCACATCATTTGCAACAACATTTATAAGTAGTGCATTAAACCTTTCCATTCCTTCAATAGGAATGGAATTTGATGTAAGCGCAAGTTTACTGGGTTGGGTAATTATAAGTTACGTGATTACTGTGACAGCTTTTTCCGTACCTTTCGGGCGGTTAGCAGATGGGATTGGCCGAAAAAAGATTTTCATGCCAGGGGTCTCCCTATTTGCATTAACTTCCCTAGTTGCAGCCTTGTCACCAAACATGGGATTCTTCATTGTCACAAGATTTTTCCAAGGGATAGCCGGTGCCATGATATACAGCACCAACACTCCATTTTTGATTGGTGCCTTTCTTCCTTCACAGAGAGGAAGAGTCCTGGGGCTAAACATTGGAGCCACCTATCTTGGCCTTTCCTTGGGACCTGTTCTTGGTGGATTCATGAATCACCAAATAGGTTGGCGCTTCATTTTCGCGGTTCCTTTCGCCTTTGCTATTTTTTCTCTTATTTTAGGATGGAAGGCTTTGCCTGAGGATAAGAAAATCAAGATAACGGATGAGATTCCCAAAAAGCAAATGGACATATTGGGAAACATTCTCTACATTATTACAATTATGGTTACGATATATGGCTTTACCATGTTTTCCAATTCAGCTAATGCACCCTATTATCTTATTTCGGGTCTTGTGCTCTTCGTTATCTTCCTTAAATGGGAAAAACGAGCAAAGAACCCTTTGATAAAGATAGAGCTTTTTACAAACAACAGAGGTTTTGCTTTTTCTAATATAGCGGCCTTGTTGAATTATGGGGCTACCTTTGCCGTTGGATATCTAATAGCCATTTACTTACAGGTGATAATGGGGTATTCATCGCAAACGGCGGGTTTTATCATGATTACTCAACCTGTTATTATGATGATTATATCTCCCGTGGCTGGGCGTCTTTCTGATAAGTTCTCCCCATTTAAACTATCATCTATTGGAATGGGATTATGTGCTTTAGGGATAACTTTATTTACCCTTGTCACAGTTGAATCTTCCCTGTCTTGGATAATTACGGGACTTTTAGTAACAGGTCTAGGTTTTGGTTTCTTTTCCTCTCCCAACACCAATGCAATTATGGGTAGCGTGAGCTACGAAGATCATGGAGTAGCCTCATCTATATTAACCACTATGCGGACTCTTGGACATAATACAAGTATGGCATTGGTTACCATAGTTATGGGAAAATATATGGGGGATTTGCCATTGTCAGAAGCTAACCCTGAAACCCTTGTACAAGCTATACATATGGTTTTTGTAATAGGAATATTTATTTGCATACTTGGTATCTTTTTTTCTCTTGCACGAAAAAAAGAATAGGTCTAGATTTTTTTTTCAAAGACCTATCCTTTTATTTAAAATACTTGTAACAATCTATATATTAGCCCTATATTAATTGAAGTCTGTGGAATAATATATTATTTTTGACCTGATGCGTTCAACACATTTTTGATCTTGTGTTGAACCATTTTTTGGATAGCGTCTCTTGCTGGGCCTAGGTATTTTCTTGGGTCGAAATCCTGTGGGTTCTCATCCAAATACCTACGTATCTCAGCAGTCATTGCCAAACGTAAGTCTGTGTCTATATTAACTTTGCATACCCCATGTTTGGTTGCTTCTCTTATCATTTCTTCTGGAACACCTTGAGCTCCTGGTATTTCTCCACCGTACTTGTTGCATAGATCTACAAACTCTGGAAGAACTGTTGATGCCCCATGTAATACAAGGGGCGTATTTGGGATTAGAGAGTGGATTTTCTTTAATCTTTCAAAATCAAGATAAGGTTTTCCTTTGAATTTGTATGCCCCATGGCTAGTTCCAATAGCAATAGCTAAGGAATCCACACCAGTTCTTTCTACAAACTCTTTTGCCTCATCTGGATCTGTAAATGTAGCGGAAGCTTGAGAAACATTAATGTCATCTTCTATTCCGGCTAATTTTCCAAGTTCTGCTTCAACACTAACACCATGAGCATGGGCATATTCAACAACCTGTTTGGTTAAAGCAATGTTATCTTCTAGGGAGTGTTTGCTACCATCAATCATTACAGAGGTAAATCCGTCATCCACACATTTTTTACATATTTCGAAATCTTCACCATGATCCAAATGAAGTACTATATCTAGGCCAGTATCTATTATAGCTGCCTCAACAAGCTTTATTAGATAAGCCGGTCTTGCATATTTTCGAGCCCCTGCAGAAACCTGCAAAATTAGAGGAGCTTTTTCCTCTTTTGCGGCATCTACTATTCCTTGAATTATCTCCATGTTGTTTACATTAAAAGCTCCTACTGCGTAATCGCTTTTCAGTGCTTTTGCAAACATTTCCTTAGATGTAACCAGAGCCATGACGGACCTCCTTTGAATATTTAATGCTATAGCTTATTTTAGAAACAAGAAAACCTCTATAAAGAGGTTTAGAGTCCTGGTGAAATGATTATTTCCATAACCTCTTCTGGGGTTGAGTTAGAAGGCATAATAAAATTGCCTGCCTTAATTGTAGTAGATATTCCCATGTCATTAGCCAGTTGGATAAAAGCTTCTGCTGATGTAAAGAGTCCTACATCTACAAATTTCTGCCCTATTTCCTGAAGAGTTTCTCCTGGATTAATATAGACTGCGTACATTACCACTTCGTCTGGTGGCTGAAGGTTTTCATCTGGCTTATCGGTTATAACTTCAGGCTTATCAGATAAGCCGCTTTCTTGGTTTGCATTTGCAATTAAATTGCTTGGGTAATCCATAATTACACCAATACGGTTCCAAATAATGAGGCTTGCTACAACTAAAACAGCAAGAACAATAACCACGTCATTTTTATTATATAAAAGGTCTTTTATTTTTTTCCACATAATATTCAAATCTCACTTTCTCTTTTTAATATACCATAGCTTTGACGGGTATTCAACGGATTTCGTTCCCATAGCATTGCTCTGATGATGTTTAAGGTTACAGCAGCTGCTGAATTTAGATTTTAAAGCTGTAACACTAATGAAATTGTTTTAAGAGGGCCAATGATGTATAATAATGGGTATGGAAAACATTCAAATAACAAAAAATGAAGAAAATCAAAGGCTAGATCGTTTCTTGAGAAAATATTTGACGAACGCTTCTTTAAGCTACATTTACAAAGCAATTAGAAAAGATGTGAAAGTAAATGGAAAGCGTGGAAAAGAAGATCAAATTCTTTACGAAGGTGATGAAATTTCATTGTATATGGACTCAGATGAGATTGAAAAATTTCAAAAGAAAAAGGATAGACCTCAGGGTAAAAGACAATTTAGAGTTGCATATGAGGACGACAATATCTTAGTGGTAGAAAAACCTTTTGGCTTACTAACACATGGAGATATTAACGAAAAAAAGAACACTTTAGCAAATCAAGTATTGGGATACCTAATCGAGGAAGGAAAATACTCTCCTAGAAATGAGAGGACTTTTGTACCCTCTCCAGTTAATCGATTAGATCGTAACACTACAGGATTAGTTATATTTGGTAAGAATGCCCCGGCACTAGCTGCTTTAAATAAAATGATTCGTGAAAGAACTTCAATAAAGAAATATTATTGGACTATTGTGGCGGGAGAAATGGGAGAACCCCTAATTCTCCGTGACTTTATGGAAAAAGATAGGTTAACAAATACAGTTACGGTAAAATCCAACAAAGATGACCTAGCCAAAGGGAAAGTTATGGAAACCATAGCGAGGCCATTGGCTGTTAATAGAGGATATACTTTAGTCGAGGTGGAGCTTATTACAGGAAGAACTCACCAGATACGGGCACACTTAGCAAAAGAAGGTTTCCCAGTTATTGGGGATCCCAAGTATGGTAGAACATCCGTAAACAAAGTTATGTGGGATAAATTCCAATTAGCAACCCAACTTTTGCATGCTGCACGTTTAGAATTCACCCATGGTGAAGGACCACTTGCAAGTATGAAAGGAACGGAAATACTTTCACAGCTTCCCCCAGATTTCGAGCTGATTAAAAGGAAATTGTTTGAAGGAGATAATTCATGAGCAATAGAAGCGGAAATACGAATTACAAGAGCAGGCATAAGCCTTACTTAATTGCAATGGCATTAGCTTTCGTATTAACAATGTTAGTAGCTCCTGAAGTGGTTGAGGGAGATGGTATGAGCCCAGCACTTTCAGATGGAGAGGCAATAGTTTTGGTAAAAGAAAGCTTTTCCAGCAAAAGAGGGTCCCCGGAAAGAGGCCAAGTTATTGTTCTAGATAAGTTAACAACAAAGGAGTTTAGAGAAGACACTGACTACAAAAACGACAATGTAGTGGCGCGGGTTGCTGCACTTCCCGGGGAAACAGTTCAAGACGAAGAATTATTAGGTGATTATCCTGGACCAGTAGCTCTTACGGAAGACCAAATATGGATTGTACAAGACAATTGGCCACTAGAACTGGATACAGAAGAATACAAAGGCCAGTATCTGGATTCTAGGGTCATGGGCCCAGTAGACCTAAAAGAAATACGCGGAAAAGCTAAATGGAGGGTATGGCCCCTATCTAAACTTGGAGGAATAAAATAAGTGAAATCATTTTTAAAAGATCTAGTCATAGCCGTTTTTATAGCAGTGGTAATTATCCAGTTCATAAAACCTACTATTATCAAGGAGAGCTCAATGCAGCCCACCTTATATGAAAACGATTATATATTCTTAAGCAAGCAAGCCTACAACTTGTTTGGCGACCCGGATTATGGAGACATAATAGTATTTCATTCGGATATCGACAGCGATAACGGTGATAAAAAAGATTTAATTAAAAGGATAATCGGTCTTCCTGGAGATGTAATATCAGTGGAGGATGGAGTTGTATATAGAAATGAGGAAGCCATTAAAGAAAGCTACATTATGGAAGATTACACAACGGGTGAGGTGTTTGGATATGAGGTTCCTGATGGGATGATTTATGTGATGGGAGATAATCGTAGGGTTAGCCTAGATTCTAGAAGCGAGGACATTGGAGCAGTTTCAATGGATCAAATTATGGGCAAAGCAGTTTGGAAGGTATATCCTTTCAAAGATTTTGGGAAAATTTAAAGACTATGAAAAAACAAAGAAACATAGCAACAAACAAAAAAGCTAGACATGAATATTTTATTGACGAAACCTATGAGGCAGGAATTGTTCTTACAGGAACTGAAATAAAATCCATAAGGCTAGGTAAAGTAAATATCAAGGAGAGCTTCGCTAGAATTGATAATGGGGAGCTTTTTATTTATGGAATGCACATCAACCCATTCGAGCAGGGCAATCGATATAACGTGGATCCCATAAGGCCAAGAAAGCTACTTCTTCATAAGCAAGAAATAAGGAAACTCCTAGGGGTTACAACCCAAAAGGGATTAACCTTGGTACCTTTGAACATCTATATAAATCCTGCTGGCAAAGCCAAGGTTGAAATTGGAGTTGCAAGAGGTAAAAAGCTTTACGATAAACGTGAAGATCTAGCAAAAAAAGATGCTGAAAGAAAGATGGAACAGGCCGTTAAAAAATGGGGGAAATAGCGTTAAACCGCTAAGTATTATAAAAAGCTGGAAATATAAAGCGAGATGTAATGCAAAAGTAATGAATAAAACACTCCTTTTTGGTGTATACTATATATGGTGACACCACCAAAACAACTCTTATGGGGGTGTAATGGTTTCGACGGGGGTGTGGAACTAAGATAAGCGAGTCGTAGTTTGCTAGGTCTACGTTAAAAATGGCACGTTAAATACAAACGCTAAAAATAATAATTACGCTCTAGCAGCATAGCTGCAGCCGCCTAACAGGCGGTGAGTCGTCGGCTCGAGTTTCCCTGTAGGCTCAAGACCCGGCGTCATGAATACAGGAAAACTCTATGTGATCTCCCAGTAGCATAGAGGACTCATGGGATAGGAAGCAACTTAGTCTGCCGGATTGACGACTTTGATTCCGAAACACCAAACAACCGGCTGCACTCGGAGAAATTCTTAAGGAAATGCTTTCGGACGTGGGTTCGACTCCCACCACCTTCACCACAAACAAAGAATAAAAAGGACTCGAACACTTAGTGGTCGGGCCCTTTTTCATTTCATGAGATGGAAAAGCTAAGATTCCGAAGAATAGACACTATACCATATAAAAACTAGATAATTGACGGATTTTTGGGTATATATGATATCTAATCTAAAGAGGAGAGTAATCAGATGTTCAAACTTTCAATAAGTAGAATCTATGATAATGCTGATGATAAAGACGGATACCGTGTCTTGGTGGATCGTCTATGGCCTAGAGGAGTAAGTAAAGAAGAGGCAAAAATAGATGAATGGGCAAAAGAAATTGCGCCTTCTAATGAATTGCGAAAATCCTTTGATCACCAACCAGATAAGATGGCTGAATTTAGAAAAGGATACTTGGCAGAACTTGAAGAAAACCATGAATTTCCTGATTTCAAAAAGCGAATCCTGGATAAATTGAAAAACAATAATGTTACTTTGCTATATGCTGCCAAAGATGAAGCAAACAATAACGCTGTAGTTTTAAAAGAGGCGCTAATAAAATAAAGGAGGAGAAATAATCATGTTAAAAGCAACTGAAGATTTAAGGCAAGAACATGAATCGGTTTTACACGCCCTTAGAATTTATGACAATATTATGTCGTCAGGTCCTAGAGATGATGTTGTGTTATTAAAGTATTATGAAGAACTAATTTACTTCCTCAAGGAATTTGCGGATAAGTGTCACCATGGGAAGGAAGAGAATTATTTCTTTACTGAACTATCAGTTAAGGGAGGAGCTAGAGAAACTGGATTTATTGAGCGTCTGCTTAAGGAACATAAGGTAGCTAGGGAGTATATAGCAGAGATGGAGATGGCTTTGGAATCTAAGGACATAGAGACATTCAATAATAGTGCTGCAAAATACCGAGATTTGCTTAGAGTGCACATCGAGGAAGAAAATAACGGTATTTTTCTAATGGCAGATGAAATACTAAGCGAAGAAGAACAGGACCTGCTTTTCGAGAAATTTGAAGAACATGAAGAAACAGTTATTGGCCATGGAGTACATGAAGAATTGCACTCAATGATTCATAGATGGGAGGATTTATAATGAAAGCTAAAGTTGATAGGAATACTTGCATTGGCTGTGGACTTTGTGAAGATACTTGTCCTGAGGTATTTAAACTAGATGAGGAATCTGTGTCCACAGTTATTGTTGACCTAGTACCTGCGGAGTACGAGGATTGCACAAATGAAGCGGCAGACGGATGCCCAGTAAGCGCAATTTCAGTTGAACCGTAAAGAGTTAAAGTTTTAATGTCTTAGTAACATTTTTTTGATTAGCAGTGAGAAATCGCTGCTTTTTATTTAAACTGAGATAATATAAAACCGTGGGGCACACAGGGATAGCTCACTTATGCTGTAGCCGTTAGGCTACTCGAAGGAGAAGCCCCCACTTCTATAAGTGGCGGAGTATGTCACTTTGAAGTTACTGAATAAGTGATATAATAATAAAAACAAATGGATTAATGGTTATTTCAAGAAAGGAGGATTCTATGTCTTTCGAAATATTAAAAGGTGATATAACTAAACGTGAAGTAGATGCAATCGTTAATGCTGCAAACAATTCACTACTTGGAGGTGGTGGTGTGGATGGGGCTATCCATAAAGCTGCAGGACCAAAGCTACTTGAAGAGACAAGAACCCTTGGGGGGTGTGAAACTGGAGAAGCTAAAATAACTAAAGGATATAATCTACCAGCTAAACATGTAATACATACTGTAGGCCCTGTCTGGCATGGGGGAGATAAAGGGGAAGAAGCTTTGCTGATAGCCTGCTACAAAAATTCTTTAAAGATTGCCGTGGAGAATGGACTAAAGAGTATTGCTTTCCCTTTGATTTCAGCTGGTGTTTACGGTTACCCAAAGGAGAAGGCGATAGAAGTGGCGATTAGGACAATAAAAGGATTTTTAGAGAACAATAAATTAGAGATTAAACTTGTAATCTTTGACCAAGAAACTTTTGAATTAGCAAAGTTAATAGTGTGATTAAGAAAAAATAACAACTCAAACATTGAAAGGTAAACACATGAATATAATTGACCAACTAGCCAAAGAACTAAAAATCACAAAAACCCAGGTGGAAAATACTGTGGCTTTAATCGAAGAAGGAAATACCATTCCCTTTATAGCCAGATACAGAAAGGAAGTTACTGGTGAGCTTTCTGACGTTGTCCTTAGAGACTTAGACGATAGGTTGAATTATTTGAAGAATCTAGAATCCCGAAAAGAAGAGGTTATTCGTTTAATCGAAGAGCAGGGAAAATTAACGGATGAACTCGAAAAGAACATTCTGAATGCAGAAAAGCTTCAACGAGTAGAAGATTTATATAAACCTTTCAAACAGAAAAAGTCCACAAGAGCATCAAAAGCCAAGGAAAAGGGTCTTGAACCTTTAGCAGATATTATCTGGGCTCAAGAGATTAGTTCAGGTACCCCAGAAGAAATAGCTGTCCTCCATTTATCTAGAAACGAAATATCCTTGGCTCTTGAAGAACCCTTGACCCCTAAAGAGGCAATTGAAGGGGCAATGGATATTTTGGCTGAAAGAATTTCTGACGATCCAGACTTTACGGCTTTAGTTCGAAATAAAACATTAAGGGCAGGGATGATTTCTAGCGAAGCTACTGATTTAAATGAGCAAACACCTTATGAAGGATTCTATCAATATCAAGAAGGTGTTGCTAAAATACCAAACCATAGAATTCTAGCTATAAACAGAGGGGAGAAGGAAAAAAAACTTAAAGTTAAGCTAGTAGCCCCAATTGATGATATTGTGGAGGATTTAGAAAGAAAGGTCATTCCTTCAGAACAATCTATTTTCTATCCTCTTCTTAAAGATTGCATAAGAGATGGATACAAAAGATTGATGGCCCCATCTATGGAAAGAGAACTTAGATCTTTCCTAACAGAAAGAGCAGAAATTGAAGCAGTAAAGATATTTGCCAAAAACACGGAAAAATTGCTGATGGCACCACCTGTCAAGGGATCGAGAATTATCAGCCTGGACCCTGGCTTTCGAACGGGCTGTAAAGTGGCGGTAATTGACGAGCAGGGCAGGTTACTAGACCATACCACCGTCTACCCCACTGATCCCAGAAATGATATAGAAGGTACAGAAAAGGTTCTTAAAGCTCTTGCATCCAAACATAGGGTCAACGTTATTGTAATTGGAAATGGAACTGCTTCAAGAGAGACTGAAGAAGTAGTTGCAAATTTTATCAAGAAGAATAACTTAGATATCTCATATACTATTGTAAACGAAGCAGGAGCATCTGTTTATTCTGCGTCTAAAGTTGCTACAGAGGAATACCCTGATTTGGATGTAACTACAAGAGGAGCAATGTCATTAGGAAGAAGGCTCCAAGATCCACTAGCAGAGTTGGTAAAGATTTCACCAAAAAGCATAGGGGTAGGTCAGTATCAACATGATGTAAATCAGGGACTATTAGATAAAGCTCTTACTGACGTGGTTGAAGATTGTGTTAACAGGGTAGGAGTTGATTTAAATACCGCTTCACCATCCTTGTTATCTTATGTATCTGGAATCAACATGGCCATTGCAAGGAATGTAGTAGCATATAGGGAAGAAAAGGGCTCCTTTGTAGATCGTAAAGAGCTAAAAAAAATCGGGAAACTTGGGCCTAAGGCCTATCATCAATGTGCAGGCTTTCTAAGAATTAGCGAGGGTAAAAACCCACTAGACAGTACATCAGTTCATCCGGAATCTTATGAATCAGCTGGTAAATTACTGAACAAGTTGGGTATAAAGAAAGAAGAAATATCAGCAGGAGGGGTTTTAGATATTGAAGAGAGGTTGAAAGATAATTGGCCTGATTCTTTAGAAGCTCTAAGCGCTGAGATTGAAGTAGGTTTACCAACCTTAAAAGATATAATCGCTGAGATCAAAAAACCTGCAAGAGACCCCAGAGATGAAGCTCCTTCGGTGGTATTTAGAAACGATGTAAGAAACATTGAAGATTTGAAACTAAATATGGAAATGACAGGTACTGTAAGAAACGTTGTAGACTTTGGCGCCTTTGTAGATATTGGACTTAAAGGTGATGGACTAGTTCACATCTCTGAATTGGCAGATCGTTTTGTTAAACATCCTATGGATGTTGTTTCAGTTGGAGACACAGTACAAGTGCGGATTTTATCCATTGATTATGATCGAAACAAGATTGGATTAACCATGAAGAAAAAGTAATTTGCGTTTAAATTTCAAATGGAGGTGGTTTAAATGAACGCAGACAAGTACACACAGAATTCTATCCGAGGTCTTCAAAATGCAATGAACATAAGCTTAGAAAATGGAAATCCCACTGTGGATTTGGACCATCTATTTGAAGCGCTTATCTCCGATGCTAATGGTCTGATACCCTCTATCCTTAAGCGGATGAATTTTTCTTTTGAAGATCTAAGACAAGCACAAGAAGAGGCAATCGATGGAAAACCCAAGGTTTCTGGTGGAGCTCAACCCTCTTGGTCTGTAGAAGCAAGTAGAGCTTTCAATCAGGCTGAAGAAGAGGCGAAAAACATGGGTGACCACTATGTAAGTGTTGAACATTTGATGTTGGCCTTAATGAACAACGCCCCCAGAGAACTTAAACAAAGATTGCAAAAATTTGGAATACAGAGAGAACCCTTTCTTCAGAAATTAAAAGAAGTAAGAGGCAATCAAAGAGTTGAAACTGATAATCCTGAAGCAACCTATGAGGCTCTAGAAAAGTATGGCACGGACCTTGTTAAAATGGCAAGTGACAATAAGCTAGATCCGGTTATCGGTAGGGAAGAAGAGATACGTCACACAATAAGGATTTTGTCCCGTAAAACAAAGAATAATCCAGTTATGATTGGTGAGCCTGGGGTAGGTAAAACTGCAGTTGTAGAAGGCATTGCTCAAAGAATTTTAAGAGGAGACGTGCCTGAAAACCTTCAAAACAAAAAACTGTTCTCTCTTGATATGGGAGCACTTTTGGCAGGGGCTAAATATAGGGGAGAGTTCGAAGAGCGATTAAAAGCTGTTTTAGATGAGGTAACAAAAAGCAAAGGTGCCATCATTCTGTTCATCGATGAGTTACATAACATTGTTGGGGCAGGTAAGGCTGAAGGATCCATGGATGCAGGCAATATGCTTAAACCTCTTTTGGCAAGGGGAGAGCTACGACTTATAGGTGCCACCACCCTTGATGAATATCGAATGCATATCGAAAAAGATTCCGCTTTGGAGCGAAGATTTCAGCCAGTCATGGTGGACGAGCCAAGCGTGGAGGAAACCATATCTATTCTTAGAGGGTTAAAGGAAAGATATGAAATTTATCATGGAGTTACTATACAGGATGCAAGTCTCATTCAAGCAGCCGTACTTTCTCATAGATATATAACTGAAAGATTTCTTCCAGATAAAGCCATAGACTTAGTTGATGAAGCTTGCGCTCTAATTAAAACAGAACTTCAGTCTATGCCCACAGAGCTTGATGAGGTTCATAGGGATATTCTAAGAATGGAAATAGAAGAAGCCGCCCTTTCAAGTGAAACAGATGAGGCTAGCCTCAAAAGATTAGAAAACCTTAGAAAAGAAATATCTGAAGGCAGGGAAGAACTGGATGGGCTAACAGCTACTTGGAATGAGGAAAAAGCAGCCATTTCAAGCATCCGTGACTTAAAAGAAAAACTAGAGAATTTAAACAATGAAGCTGACGCCGCCGAAAGAAACTATGACTTAGAAAGAGCTGCTAAATTAAGATATGGTGAAATTCCTGCTTTAGAAAAAGAACTACAAGCAGCTCAAGAAAAAAACGAGATGGGTGAGGAAGCTACCCTTCTGAGAGAAAGCGTTACCCCGGAAGAGATTGCAAAGATAGTAAGTCGTTGGACTGGAATCCCTGTTTCAAGGATGATGGAGGGAGAAAGAGAAAAACTATTAAGATTAGATCAAATTCTTCATGAAAGGCTGGTAGGGCAAGACGAAGCTGTGCAAAAAGTGGCTGATGCTATTTTAAGATCTCGAGCAGGAATAAAGGATCCCGGTAGACCCATTGGTAGTTTTTTATTCTTAGGACCTACAGGAGTAGGAAAAACCGAACTAGCAAAAACCCTTGCGGAAGCCTTGTTTGATACAGAAGACAATATGGTAAGGATTGATATGTCAGAGTATATGGAAAAACACTCTGTTGCTCGTATGATTGGAGCACCTCCTGGATATATTGGCTATGAAGAAGGTGGGCAGCTTACGGAATCAATAAGACGAAAACCTTATAGTGTTATTCTTTTTGACGAAATAGAAAAGGCTCATCCAGATGTATTTAATGTTCTGCTTCAAGTATTAGATGATGGAAGAATTACTGATTCCCAAGGACGAATGGTAGATTTTAAGAATACAGTTCTCATTATGACCTCTAACTTAGGAGCCCCATTGCTTCTTGAGGGAATAGACTTTGACGGCAATCTTACAGAAGAGGTTCAAAATGCAGTTATGCAGGAACTACATAATGCCTTTCGTCCAGAATTCTTAAATAGACTAGATGAAATAGTCCTATTTAAGCCTTTAACTAGAAGCGAATTAGGTGAGATTCTTGACCACATGCTTCACGGCACTGAGAGTAGGCTAGAAGAAAGAGGAATCGAAATAGAGCTAGAAGAATCCGCCAAGGACCTTATACTGCGAGAAGGCTACGATGCAGCATTTGGAGCAAGGCCTCTTAGAAGATATCTGCAAAGGACCTTAGAGACACTTTTGGCCAGAGGAATAATATCTGGAGATATAATGGATGGAGAGACGATTATACTTGTGGAGAGAGATGGAAAACTAGAAATAGAAAAGAAGGAGTAAGCAATTGACTAAAGAGAAAGACCCTAGAGAAATTAGAATTACAAAAAATGGACCTTATATAGTTACAGGGGGGATTCCCCTTTTGGAAAAAAAGATTGTCCCTAAGGGCAAAGAATATATTTATGAAGAGGGGAGTGTTCTACCACAAAAAGAAACATATTCTCTTTGCAGGTGCGGAAAAACTAAAACTCCCCCCTTCTGTGATGGAAGTCATAGTGAAATAGGGTTTTGTGGAGAAGAAAAAGCTTCAAAAGCAAATTATGAAGACCGCTCCAAGTGTCTTGAAGGCCCAACAATTGATTTGATGGATGATCATCGTTGCGCCCTGGCGAGATTTTGTCATAGAAAAAAGGGGGATGCTTGGGAACTTACTTTAGGGTCAGACCTAGAAGAAAATAGAAGTGAAGTAATAATTGCGGCAAATGAATGTCCTGCAGGACGTATAACTGCTGTAACTAAAGAGGGGGACATAATCGAACCAGAATTGCCTCAAGAAATAATAATTCTACAAGACATTGAAAGAAATACAAGCTCTGGAATTTATGTTCAAGGCTATATTCCTATAAAATCTGCTGATGGCGACTACTATGAAACAAGAAATAGGGTTGTTCTATGTCGTTGTGGCAAATCCTCAATTGTTCCTTTTTGTGATGCAAAACATATAAAAGTAAAATTTAGAGACTGGGAAGAGAAATAGTAGAGAAAGTCTCAAAAAAGTTAGAGGAAATTCAATGAACTCAGACAAAAAAAAGACGAAAGAAAACAAACTATTTAACCGTATTGCACCAGCCTATGGTTTGTTTTATAGTTACCAACTAAATAATTATAGGAAGGTTATAGCTAGTGTAAAAAAAGACTTTGATGTGTCAAAATATAATAATATAGTGGATATTGGAAGTGGAACAGGAGCCCTGTGTAGGGCTTTAATGGAAGAAGGTCTTCAAGTAGTGGGAGTAGATACAGCCGAAAAAATGTTGCGGGTAGCTAGGAAGAAAACTCCGGCCTGTACTTTTGTTAAAGGAGACTTTTTAAAAGGTCTGCCCTTTGAGGATAAAAGCTTCGACCTTTCAATTGCCTCCTATGTGGCACATGGTTTGGTTCAAGAAGAACGAAAAAAAATGTATAAAGAGATGGGCCGAATTACAAAAGAAAGAGTGATTATTTATGATTATAATGAGAGGACCTCTCCCTTTACTTCTCTGGTAGAAAGATTAGAGGGGGGAGATTACTTTCATTTTATACGCTATGCATTACAAGAGATGGAAGAGTGCGTAAGTGACATGAAACTATGCTTTACAGATGTTAAGTTGATTAATGTTTCTAAGAGAGCTACCTGGTATATCTGTAAGCCATAAAGCAAACAATAATAAGAGGGGATTTAGAGAAGGAGTTTTTATATGGGGGAGAATTTTCCAGGGCTTGCGAATCGTTATGAAACATGGTTTATAAACAACAAAGAGCTTTTTACATCAGAGTTGGCACTATTAAAAGATATGCTGCCCAACTTTGAAAGTGGGCTAGAAATAGGTGTGGGTACTGGGATATTTGCAGAATCTTTGGGAATATCAAAAGGGGTGGAACCCTCTGAAGAGATGGCCATTAGGGCCGAACAGAGAGGTATAGAGGTATACAGAGAAAAGTGTGAAGACCTTTCTTTTGAAAATAAAAGCTTTGATCTGCTAGTAATGATTACAGTTGATTGCTTTTTAAGTGATTTGGATAAAAGCCTTGAAGAAGCCTATAGAGTTTTAGTTCCGGGGGGATCACTGATTATTGGATTTATTGACAACTCCACTCCTTTAGGCCAACTTTATGAAGAAAAGAAACTACATAATGAGTTTTATAGTCTTGCGAATTTTCATACAGGAGATGAGATTATAAGAGCTCTAAAGGGAGTAGGCTTTGAAATAATGAGAAAAGGTCAGACAATTTTTTCTTTGAAAAACCAAATCCAGACTGCCAAGACAGGACTGGGTGAAGGTTTATTTGGTGTTGTGCTGGGTCGTAAATAAGAGAGGAATTATATGAACACAAATAATACGGTGAAAAACAAAGGGCTAGGTAGGCCAAACATTGTTTTGATAGGGATGCCAGGATGTGGCAAAAGTACGGTGGGGGTTGTATTAGCCAAAGCTTTGGGCTATGAATTCATAGATTGCGATTTACTGATCCAAAAAACCGAAGGGAAAATCCTTAGCGACCTTATTGAAGCCCACGGAGTAGATGGATTTCATGAAATAGAAAACCGAGTTATTAGTTCTATTGAAGCTGAGGAGACTGTTATTGCCACTGGAGGAAGTGCAATTTACGGCGAAGATGCCATGAAGCATTTACGTGAAATAGGATGGGTAGTCTATATAAAGTTACCCTATGAAGAAATAAAAGCAAGGTTGGGAGACCTTCATAAACGTGGGATAACTATAGAACCGGGTGAAACACTTAAAGATTTATATGATCAAAGAGTCCCTCTTTATGAAGAATATGCCCACGAGATAGTTGATACTGAAGGTCTTATCCTAAGAGAATCCGTCGCAAAAATAAAAGAACTCTTCCAGACCAAGTTAGATGAGAATACTATATAGAGATTATTTAACTTGCCTTACCACTACATATGGTGGTAAACTAGGATATCGTTATTTTAAAGTAACAAACAGAACTTGAAAACCGAGAGCAAATCCGGTGAAATTTTATAGGGAGAGTGTTTAATGAAGATTGCCGAAAATGCACGGACAGTACTGGAAAAAAGATACTTGGCAAAGGATGAAAAAGGTCAAGCAAAGGAGACTGTGGAAGGACTTTTTAAACGGGTTGCAGACACAATAGCAAAGGGTGATTTAATATATGATGTAGAGGCTGACATAAATTCAATCAGCGATGAATTCTATAATATGATGACTGATTTGGAATTCTTGCCTAATTCACCTACATTAATGAATGCAGGAAGACCTTTAGGCCAGCTTTCTGCTTGCTTTGTCCTCCCCGTTCCAGATTCTATGGAGGGAATTTTTGATGCGATCAAGAATGCAGCTCTAATCCACAAAAGTGGTGGTGGCACAGGCTTTTCTTTTTCCAGGTTACGTGGCCAGGGAGCTACAGTAAATTCTACTGGTGGAGTGGCTAGTGGCCCTATCTCCTTTATGAAAGTTTTTAATGCTGCTACAGACGCAGTAAAACAAGGGGGGACTAGAAGAGGTGCAAATATGGGTATCCTCAGGGTTGATCATCCCGATATAATGGAATTCATCACTTGCAAGAACACAATAACTGAAATTAATAACTTTAACATATCTGTAGGGGTTACAGAAAGTTTTATGGAGGCAGTAGAAAGAGATTTACCATATGAGCTACGGGATCCATTCACTGGAAATCCTGTTGGACAACTTATGGCGAAAGAAGTTTTTGAAACCATAGTTGAATCAGCATGGTCAACAGGTGAACCGGGGATTATTTTCCTAGATAGGTTAAATAAAGACAATGTTGTACCTTCTTTAGGAGAAATTGAATCTACAAACCCTTGTGGCGAACAACCTCTCTTGCCCTATGAATCTTGTAACCTGGGTTCAATAAACCTTGTTCAGCATCTTAAATTAAATAATGAGCTTTGGGAACTGGACTATGAAAAACTAGAGAGAACAGTTGAGAAGGCTGTTCATTTTCTTGATAATGTTATTGATATCAATAAATATCCTTTAGAAGAAATAGATAGAGTGACAAAACTAACGAGAAAAATTGGTCTTGGAGTCATGGGCTTTGCTGACATACTTCTTTATCTAAAAATACCTTATGACAGCGAAGAGGGCGTGGACTTTGGACGGCAGCTCATGAAAAAGATTAATGAAATAGGCCATAGAGCAAGTGAAAAGTTGGCTGAGAAAAGGGGACCATTTCCAACATTCTTTGAGAGCATCTATAAAGAAGGGAAACCTCTTAGGAATGCTACAGTTACAACAATAGCCCCTACAGGTACCTTGTCAATTATAGCTTCTGTATCTTCGGGAGTGGAACCTGTTTTCGCTTATGCATATTATCGTAATGTGATGGATAATACCCATCTTATAGAAACAAATGATATCCTGGAGAAACATCTCAAAGAGAAAGGACTTTTCAAAGACTCAATAATGAGAAGTATTGTTGAACATGGCTCTTTGGAAAAAGTAGCTGAGATACCAGAAGAAACAAAGAAAGTATTTGTTTGTGCTCACGATGTAGCACCCATTTGGCACGTTAAGATGCAAGGGGCATTCCAGGAGAACACTGATAATGCAGTTTCTAAAACTGTTAATTTTCCTAAATCAGCAAGTCGAGAAGATGTGGCAGAATGTTACAAGCTAGCCTATACTCTAGGTTGTAAAGGAACCACTATTTATAGAGACGGTTCAAGGAATGAACAAGTTTTAAATATAGGGTCCTCTCTTCAAAATCCCCTTTCTGAAAATGTAAAAGAACCCTCAAAAGAGTCATCTATTGTTCCAAGGGCAAGGCCCAATGTCACAATGGGATTTACAGAAAAAGTCAAAATTGGTTGCGGTAATTTGTATATTACCGTAAACTATGATGAGGAAGGTATTTGTGAGGTTTTCACTAATACTGGACGTGCTGGAGGATGCCCTTCTCAGTCTGAGGCGACGGCAAGACTTATATCAATAGCTTTGAGAAGCGGCTTAGACGGGGAGGTTCTTGCAGAACAATTAAGGGGTATACGTTGTGCTTCCACCATAAGGCAAAAAGGGCTAGCAGTTACATCTTGTCCTGATGCAATAGCTAAAACCATTGAAAAAGTTATGGAAGCGTCCAAAACCGGAGTAAATGGAATTGCTGCCATTGAATCTACTGCTCGAAAAGTGGTAAGTAAGGAACAAGATAAAAAAACTGCTAAATACTGTCCAGAGTGTGGCAGTCAATTGGAGCATGAAGGTGGGTGTGTTACCTGTAGAAATTGCGGTTATTCAAAATGTGGCTAATAGTATTAAATAGTTAGAAATTCAGATAAAGACGAATAATAAGGAGAAGAAAAATGAGAAAACTAGTAAAAAATAACGTTTCATGGGTTGGTAAAATTGATTGGGAGTTAGAAGCTTTTCACGGTAACGAATATTCAACCCACCATGGCTCAACATACAACTCATATTTAATTGAGGAAGAGAAAACAGTCCTTATGGATGGAGTTTGGTTGCCTTTTGCTGACGAGTTTGTAACTAACCTAGAGTCAGAAATTGATCTTTCTAAAATTGATTATATCGTAATGAACCATGGAGAGGTTGATCACAGCGGATCCCTACCAGCGTTGATGGAAAAAATTCCCAACACCCCTATCTACTGCTCAGCCAATGCTGTTAAAAGTCTGAAAGGGCAGTATAAACAAGATTGGGATTTCCATGTTGTAAAGACAGGTGACAGTTTAGATCTTGGAAACGGCAAAAAATTAATTTTTGTAGAGATGCAGATGCTGCATTGGCCAGATAGCATGGCTTCTTATCTTACGGGGGATAATATTTTATTTAGCAATGATGCTTTTGGTCAGCATTATGCTAATGAAGGGTTATTCAATGATCTGGTGGATCAATGTGTTTTGATGCAAGAGGCTATGAAATATTTTGCCAATATATTAAATCCTTTCAACCCTATGCTCCGCAAAAAACTAGAAGAAATAATGGCGCTAAATCTAACCATAGACATAATTGCAACTAGCCATGGAGTTATTTGGAGAGATAACCCTATGCAAATAGTTGAGAAGTATAGTGAATGGGCAGCTGATTACCAAGAAAACCAAATAACTATTATTTACGACACAATGTGGAATAGCACTAAAAGACTTGCTGAAAAAATTGCGGAAGGTGTTAGCCTAGAGGACCCCGACGTGGTTGTTAAGGCATTCAATATAACTAAAAGCGATGAAAATGATTTAATAACAGAAATTTTCAAATCTAAAACAGTTGTCCTAGGGTCCCCCACTTTTTACAACAGCGCTATGCCTAGCATGATTGGTTTCATTCACTTAGCAAAAGCTATGAAGTTTAAAGGGAAAAAAGCAGCTACTTTTGGATCTTATGGATGGAGCGGAGAGGCTCAAAAGGTGTTGGCTGAAAAAATTGAGGATGCCGGATTTGAGGTAATTGAGGAGAACCTAAGAACCATGTGGGTTCCAGGAAAAGAGCAAGAGGATGAGGCAATAGCCTTTGGCAAGAGCTTAACAAAATAATTGAAAAAAGCCTATAAAAGTGTTATGATTTCCCATAATAGAACTTTTTAAGAAAGTCATAAAGGTCAGTCATATTATAATTTTAGCTAGCAAAGAATTAGAAGGAGAATTGCGCAAAATGATATTAGTCATTATGGGACTGTTTTCCTTCTTACTCTTTGGTATCTATGATATAAACCAGGTTAAGTGGAATAAGAAACCCCTAGACTTGCTGTTTTTTATAGGCATTTTAATTCTCGTAATTTCTACCTGCTGGTTGATTGTATCATCAGAGGTTTTTCTTGAAAGCAGTAAATTACAAATAATGGCACTGATTATTTCGGGTGTATTTTTCTTGCTTTTGGGCTACTCACTTTTTGTAGCAATTCCCTTTAGTAAGACATATCTTTCAGAAACAGACAATAATTCTAAAAAGGTATGTGACCAAGGCATGTATGCTTTATGTCGCCATCCTGGACTTTTATGGTTCACAGGTGCCTATATGTTTTTAGCCCTAGGGATTCAAAGTACGGCAGCTATATTGATGGTTGCTGTGTTTATAGTATGTAATTTTCTTTATGTTTTCTTGCAAGATCGGTGGACTTTTCCCAATGTTTTTGAGGACTATGAAGGCTATAAAAAGAGTGTACCTTTTTTGATTCCTACAGCAACGAGTATTAGTCGTAGCTTTCTAACAAAAAGAAAAGAGAAATAGTTTCATGAGGTTTGAGGAAAAACTAAAACATTATTCACAGGAAGAAATCTGGGCAGAGTATTGCGGCTTTCTTGAGTTGGACATTTCATCTTATATGAGGATTCAAACAAGACTCATGGAAGAACAGATTGAGGCTTTTCGTGATAGCCAGCTAGGGAAATCTCTTCTAGGAGGATATAACCCTCAGTCAATTAAAGAATTCAGGGAAGAATTTCCTTTGACAACTTATCAGGACTATGCAGAAACTCTCTTACTTAAAAAAAATGAAATGCTTCCTGGTGATGCAGTATTGTGGCTTCAAACAACTTGGGAAGGCGGCAGGTTTCCTATCAAAATGGCTCCCTATACCAAGGAGATGTTGTCTACATTTAGGAACAACCTATTGGCCTGCTTGATTTTAGCCTCAGGAAAGAAAAAGGGATCATTTGATATTTCTCCAAATTACCATTTCCTATATGGCTTAGCGCCTTTACCCTACGCTACGGGATTGTTTCCAAGAGCCCTTAACAAAGAAATTGACATCGAATTTCTACCTTCTGTAAAAGAAGCAGAAACCCTTAATTTTACTGAGAGAAACAAAAAGGGATTTAAGATGGGGGCAACTCAAGGAATAGATTATTTCTTTGGCTTAGGTAGCGTTCTTTATTTTATTAGTTTGAGTTTTTCTAAATTAGTAAGTGGTGGCCAAAGCTCCCCATTGGAAAAAGCTAAAGCTATGTCCTTAACTATGGTTTTCCGTTATCTGAAAGCAAAAAGAAGATGCAAAAAAGAAGGAAGAGAGATGAAACCGAAGGACCTCTTCCACTTAAAGGGCTTCATGGTTGCAGGCACTGATAATTGCTGTTACAAAGACGAACTAGAAGACCTGTGGGGTATTAGACCCATGGAACTTTTTGCTGGAACAGAACCTACTTTAATTGGCACAGAAACCCGGGCAAGAGATGGAATGGTATTTTTCCCGGATGCTTGCTATTATGAATTTATTTCCGAAAAAGAAATTGCGAAGAGTGAGTTGGATCCTTCATACAAACTCAGCACATGTTTAATGGATGAGGTTGAATCAGGAGAAAAATACGAATTAGTGGTTTCTGTCCTTAAGGGTGGAGCCTTTATGAGATACCGTGTAGGAGATGTGTACCGCTGCGTATCTGAAGGGAATTCCATGGAGGAATCAAGAATACCTCGATTTAAATATATAGACAGAACTCCTGACATTATTGATATAGCAGGTTTTACAAGAATAACTCAAAGTGCCATTGAAAATGTTATTCAACTATCTGGACTGGCTATAGAAGATTGGATTGCTGTTAAAGAGTTTAATCATCACAACAAACCACAAATGCATCTTTATGTTGAGATGAAAAAAGAATCTTTGGCTACCAGTGCTATGAGCAAAGAGATTTTAAGGGATCATTTGAGCATATACTTTAAATACCTGGATCAAGACTATGATGACTTGAAAAAAATACTTGGAATGGACCCCTTAGAAATAACGATTTTAAAGTGTGGAACTTTCCAGGAATACAATAAGGGCGCTATGGGAAATATGCGCAAGGTAAATCCCGAATCGGGGCAAGTGAGAAACTTAGTCAACATTCAAGGAGATGTGTGGGTTAACTGGGGAGGTGAAGACTCTGATTAACAGTTTTGTCTTCATTCCAATTACTGCCCTTATTTGTTATGGCTTTTTACTTCTAGCATTTATGGCAGCAAAAAAAACCAAGGTCATTCAGGCCTTCATTTTCATGCTTATAAGCGGAGTCTTATGGACTGGGGGATCTTTTTTCATGAGGATGGGTTACGCCCCCTCTCTGAAATTCTGGTTTGATGTTTCTCTGTGGGGACTGTTACTATTAACCTATTCATTTATGCTTTTCGTTCGTGATTTTGTTGGGAGCAAACCTATAGCTTTAGATAAGTTATGGGGAATTCTTGTTTTAATTGCAGGCTTGGTTAATACCTTCACTGGGGTTCTTGTGACTATGCCAACAGCCGTTATAGATGACCTTGGCAATGTAGGCTACATATATGATATAAAATGGCCTGTTATTTTTATGTTTATACTTTGTGGTGGGATGGTTATAGAGATGTTCTGGCTTATTGCTAACTGCTTTCGCTACGATGTTGCCAGAAAAAAACAGTTCACTGCAGTTTCTGTGGGGATAATATCTATCTTTGTAGGTCATGCACTTCTTTTGTTGCCAGCCTTCAGGGGAATACCAATAGATATTGCTTCTGGTCTTGTAATGGTTTTTTGCCTCTTCTACGCCCTCTATCGAAGAAGATTGTTTAAGCTAACCCTTTTGGTTTCAAAAGCTAGCAGCTATGCAATAGTTGCCATTTTATCGATTTTTATTTTTTCAAACTTGATAATTCCCCTAGATAATTTTTTGGCTAGATTTGTAATTTTTGAACCTCAGCAAAAAGTAATGCTTATTGCTGTGTCTTTTGCCTTATTTTCCCTAGCTGTTTACTATGTGGTTAAAAAATTTATAGATGGTGTCTTCATAAGAGATGAAATTATAAGGGCTGAGAACCTTAAAGATTTTAGCGTTTCTGTTTCTAAAACCCTTAAGATTTCCGAGATTTTGGAAGAACTGGTGGCCATTATTGAAAACACCTTGAGAGTTAAAAATGCATATGTTTGTATTTCAACAACAAATGGGAAGTCTTATTCAATGGTTCATGCAGAAAATCCTTTAGATAATTTTCAGCTAACTTTGTCATCTGACAATCCTATAATTAGGCAGCTAAAAAAGAGCCGAGAGTGTTTGTTTATGGAGGATTTAAGAAGATTTCCTGATTATCGCTCTATGTGGGAAGGGGAAAAGCGTATTCTCAAAGATCTAGGAATTGAATGCTTTGTGCCTCTTTCAGAAGAAGATAATTTAGTTGGTGTGGTTCTTCTTACATCAAAAGAAAAAAATGTTCGTTTTAGCTATGATGATATTAGTTTTTTGGAATCTGTTAACGCTATAGGATCCATTGCTATTAAAAATTCGAGTTTATATGAAAAGGCTTTTATGGAAGCAAGAACTGATGATTTGACAAAGCTATTAAACCGTAAGTGCTTTTATGAAAGCTTGGATTCTGAATACAGAAAGAATAAGGAAAATTCTCTTGCTTTGGTTATTTTAAATTTAGACGATTTCAAGCTATACAATCAGCTTTATGGTAACCGCGAGGGAGACCTTGCTTTAAAGAGAGTGGCAGATATTATTAAAGCTAGCGTCAATTCAGATGGTCTAGTTGCTAGATATGGAGGCAAAGAGTTTGCTGCTATTCTGCCAGGATATGATATGCTTTCAGCTAAAAATCTTGCTCAAAACATACGAAAGAAAATTTTGGATTTAAATAAAACCTCTCCTGATTACTCAATGAAAATCCTAACAGTGAGCATTGGTATTTCTGCTATACCATATACTGCCACTTCAACAAAAGAATTAGTGGATAATGCAGAATTAGCGGTTTATAAAGTTAAGAGAAGTGGGAAAAATGACATTGCCTTAAGTGCTAGTGGCTTAGAAAACAATAGAGGCTCAGAAGAAAACATAGAGACTAATAGGCAGGAAATTTATTCAGAATATGAATCAACAATACATGCCCTTGCAGCAGCTATTGATGCCAAGGACCATTATACATTTGATCACTCCAAGAATGTTGCCTACTATTCGACGGAATTAGCCTATGGATTGAACTTAGGTGAAGATACTATTGAGATTATAAGAGAAGCTGCCCTGCTTCATGATATTGGAAAAATTGGCATTGCTGAATCTGTATTAAACAAACCGGGAGCTTTAACAAAGGAAGAATACCTTGTAATGCAAGGACATGTAGAAAATTCCGTAAGCATTATTAGACACCTGCCCTCATTAGACTACGTAATCCCCGCAGTTATTGGCCATCATGAGTGGTATAATGGAAATGGCTACCCTAGGAGAATTTCAGGCGAGGATATCCCTTTGTCTGCAAGAATCCTATGTATTGCAGATTGTTTTGATGCCATGTTATCCCTGAGGCCTTATAAGGCTCCTCATACTGTTGAATACGCAAAGGATGAGCTTATAAATTTGTCAGGCAAACAATTTGATCCTAAATTGGTGACTCTTTTCATACAACTGCTAGAGTCGGGGAAAATACTACCCAAAAAAAGAAAAAAAAATGAGGTCGCCGCGGAATATGTATAAAAATAATTATGTTGGCATGAAGTTATTAATTTAAAGCCAAACAAAAGGAAGGAAATTAAAATGACAAAGAATATCAACCTATCAGAAGAAGAAAAGATTAGCCGCAGCTATATAGATGGCTATGTAAAAAGGGGCCGGGATGCTCAAGAACAATTCGAAAAAGTTTCTCAAGAAGATGTGGACAGAGCCGTTATGGCAGCAGGTAAAGCAATTCATGAAAATGCTCAAATGCTTGCCGAAATGGCAGTAGAAGAAACAGAGATGGGGAATGTAGAAGATAAATTCACGAAGAATAAAAATAAATCAGAAATAATTTGGCATAGCTTAAAAGGCAAAAAATCTAGAGGTATTTTAGAAAGAGACAGCAAGACTGGAATTACAACAGTAGCTAAACCAGTGGGTGTAGTTGCTGCAATTACTCCTTGTACAAACCCAATTGTGACCCCCATGAGTAACGTAATGTTTGCTTTAAAATCGGGGAATTCAATTATTATTACCCCTCATCATAGAGCCATTAAGTGTAGCACAGAAGCCGTAAATCTCATGGGGAATGCTATTAAAAAATTGGGAATGCCAGATAATCTTATCCAAATTCTAGATCAACAGTCTCGTGCCAATACAAGGAATCTTATTGCATCTTGTGATGTGGTTATTGCAACTGGTGGAATGGGAATGGTTAAGGCTGCATATAGCTCGGGAAGACCTGCCTTAGGGGTTGGTGCTGGAAATGTCCAGTGCATCATTGATAAAGGCGTGGATTATAAGGAAGCAATTTCTAAAATCATAGCAGGACGAATTTTCGACAACGGTATTATTTGCTCGGGAGAGCAAAGCGTTATTTGTCCAAATGATGATATGGAGGAGATTTTAGAAATCTTTGCAAAAGAAGGATCCTTAGTAGTCAAGGAAGTTCAGGCAAAAGAAGCTTTGAGAAAAGCAATTTTCCCTGACGGCTCAATGAACCGCCATGCAGTGGGGCAATCTGCAGAGAAAATTGGAGAAATTGCAGGGATATCAGTTCCTCCCGCTTGTAAATTAATTGTAGTTCAAGGAGATGGATTTGGAACAGATGAGATATTGGCAAAAGAGAAAATGTGCCCTGTTCTTATAGTACACCCATATCAAGATTTTGCTGAAGCCGTAGAAATTGCCAAAGCGAACCTAGAAGTTGAAGGCAAAGGGCATACAGTGGCATTACATTCCAACAATTTGAAAAATATAGAATATGCAGCAGAGAACCTTTCGGTTTCACGTTTTGTAATCAATCAAATTAGTTCTTTTAATGCAGGAGGCAGCTATTATAACGGCTTAAACCCAACTAATACTTTAGGCTGTGGTACTTGGGGTAACAATTCTATTTCAGAAAATTTAACTTATACTCATTTAATGAATGTGTCTCGTATAGCCCAATATATGCCAGCCAACCACGTTCCTTCATTAGATGAGCTATGGACTATATAAGTGAACAATCTAAAAGAGAAAAATTCTATGAATAATGATAGAACTATAAAGACGCCTTGGCTAAGTTCATATGAGGACATTCCCCATTCTTTAGAGTACCCTGATGGAACGATGATTGATTTTCTCGAAAACCAGGCGGCATCTTATATGGATGGAATAGCTTATAATTTTTTGGGAGTCACTGCAAGTTACAAAGAGTTTCTTGATAAGGTGGATAACTGTGCCAAAGCCTTAGTTACCTTAGGAATTAAAAAAGGTGACCGCGTAACTATTTGTTTGCCTAATATGCCCCAAGCAATCATTATGTTCTATGGTTTGAATAGAATGGGTGGGATTCCTAATATGGTGCATCCTCTTTCTGCGGAAGGAGAAATTCTCTTCT
Organism: uncultured Oscillospiraceae bacterium; assembly: GCA_964383845.1. Taxonomy (GTDB): domain Bacteria; phylum Bacillota; class Clostridia; order Peptostreptococcales; family Anaerovoracaceae; genus JAAZGD01. The sequence continues at coordinate 61,459 of CAYLIF010000002.1, read as the reverse complement.
ACCTAAATCATTCAGAAAGTGTAGCTGCCATTACCTTAGATGCTTTCTACCCTAAGTTTAGAAACATCCGTAGTGAAACCACAACTTTAAAGAATGTTATAATTACATCCATAGGAGAAGAGCTTAAACCACTTATGGCTATGGGTTTTTGGATAAGTAAAGGCCGGAAGATTCCTCCTGTACCGGTAGAAAAAGGAATAATTCTTTACAAAGATTTTATCAATAATGGTAAAAAACACAAGGGTGAGTATAAAAGTAAAGGTTTGGCTGAAGATCCAGCAGTAATCCTATATAGCGGGGGGACTACAGGTACCAACAAAGGCATTATTCTCAGTAATCTAAATTTTAATGCCCTGGCTATGCAAACTGCAGCCCTAGGAGATTGTATAACTCCAGGCCATAGAATGTTGGCTATTATGCCTGTCTTTCATGGTTTCGGTTTGGGCGTTGGCATTCATACAGGTCTATGTTATGGATGTGAAGAAATACTTGTTCCTCAATTTAGCCCAGACACCTACGGATCTCTTCTAAAAAAATATCAACCCAACTACATAGCTGGGGTTCCTACCCTATTTGAGGCCTTACTTAGAAACAAAGAAATAGAAAAGGTGGATCTAAGCTGCCTTGAAGGTGTTTTCTCTGGTGGAGATTCACTTTCCATTGAACTAAAGAAAAAAGTAGACGCGTTCTTAAAAAACAGAGGAGCAAAAACCCAAATCAGAGAAGGATATGGCACCACAGAATGCGTGACGGCCAGTTGCCTAACACCAAAAAATTTTTACAAAGAGGGAAGTATTGGGATCCCATTTCCAGATACTTATTTCAAGATTTGCAAAGTCGATACCACGGAAGAAGTCCCCTATGGAGAAGATGGTGAAATTTGCATCCATGGGCCTTCTGTAATGAAGGGCTATTTAAAAAATCCTGAGGAGACAGATAATGTATTGAAGACTCATGGTGATGGTAGAATATGGCTTCATACTGGAGATATGGGCTTTATGGATGCTGAAGGATTTATTTATTTTAAACAGAGAATTAAAAGAATGATAATTTCTTCTGGATATTCAATTTATCCCTCTCAGATAGAAAATGTTCTGGATGCCCATCCAGCTGTATTGATGTCTATTGTAATAGGCGTTCCCGATACCTACAAGATCCAAAAGGTTAAAGCCTTCTTGGTTCTAAAAAAAGGAATAGAGGAAAGTCAAGAAATAAAGGAGAGTATAAAAGAGCACTGTATAAGGAACATTGCAAGATATGCCATGCCATATGAATTTGAGTTTAGAGAGTCTTTACCTAGAACTCTGGTAGGGAAGTTGGCATATACAGTTTTGGAGCAAGAAGAACTAGAAAAACAGGAGAGGCAGAGCCATAAGGCTCTTTAGTGCAAAAGGATGAAGCATTGGAGACGACATGCCCTGCTATATAAAATTATTCGAAATGTACTATATCCTTTTACGGGATTAATCTATGGTCTAAAGAGCGAAAAGGCTCCCAACATCAAAGGCCCTTGTTTGATAATGTCTAACCATACAATGGACATGGACCCAGTGATACTAACAAGAAGCTTTCCTAGGCACATATATTTCTTAGCTAGCGAACATATTCTTAGTTGGGGCTGGAAATCTCGGGTAATTGAATGGGTAGCAAGTCCCATCTCAAAAGTAAAAGGCGCAGCTGATATAGGGGCAGTAAAAGAAGTTATCCGGCGAATTAAAAAAGGTCACAGCGTATGTATTTTTCCGGAAGGGAACCGCAGCTTCACTGGGATCACAAAACCTATAATGCCGGCCACAGGAAAATTAGTTAAGGCATGTGGTACAACTCTAGTAACCTACCGATTTGAAGGTGGATATTTCACTAGTCCCAGATGGGCTTCTAAGGGGCGGCGAGGAAAGATGAAAGGCTACATTGTAGGCGTTTATCCCTATGGGGATATTAAAAACTTAAGCGATATAGAAATAAATCATTTGATAGAAAGGGATATATACGAAGACGCTTATTTGCGGCAGCAGGAAAACCCCATCCCTTTCAAAGGTAGGAATCTTGGGGAATGGCTAGAACTTTCACTGTATATTTGTCCGATTTGTGAAAAGATTGGTTGTTTGAAAAGCGAAAAAAACAGGTTTTATTGTGGTAATTGTGATATGAGTTCTACCATTGATGAGTATGGCTGTTTTCAAAAGGATTTTCTTCCTTTTCATACAGTGGTAGAGTGGGACTGTTGGCAAAAAGAGGAAATGAGAAAAATCGCCTCTAAAATAAATGGGGCAATTGCATTTTCAGATGAAAATGAAAGCTTGTTTTTAGTGGATTCATGTTCTCATAAAAGGGAGAAGCTTACAAGTGGAAGATTATCAATTCATGGTAATGGCCTTGTAATTGGTGATAAAGAGTTTTTATTTGATGATATATTAGATATGAATGTACATGGAAAGCAGACCTTGGTATTTTCCAGTGGAGCTGGTAATTATGAAATCACTTCAAATATACCAAGAAGTGCTAGAAAGTATGTAACCTTATATCAGTATATTACTGGAAAAGGAGACATAGGAAGAATCTAATTCTGGAAGGGGGCTGGTGTATGGACTTTTCAGCTGCAAATGTAGCCTTATGGGATGTAGTAGTTCAATTTGGAATTATCGCGGCAACAATTTTAGCGGCCAATGCACTTAGACGTAACTTTAAATTCATCAGGGATTCATTAATGCCTATAGCAGTAATTGGTGGGTTCCTTCTTTTGTTGCTACGATCCATGGGTGTATTAAATATGGAGCTGGAGTTGCTTGAGATGATAACCTATCATGGAATAGCCTTAGGTTTCATTGCAATGACATTAAGAGTTCCTGAATTTACTGCGATTCAAGAAAAAGGTCGTTGGATAGGGATAAGAAGCGGATCCTTAATTGTGAGCACCTATCTTATTCAAGGCATCATAGGGCTTACAATAACTATTGCTATAGGATACACCTTTTCACCTAACTTCTTTAAAGCTGCAGGGATACTTTTGCCTATGGGATTTGGGCAGGGACCAGGTCAGGCAAATAATGTGGGAACTATATATGAGAATTTAGGGATGACAGGAGGGAGATCTTTCGCTTTAGCAATTGCAGCTTTAGGTTTCCTCTGGGCTTGCATAGCTGGGGTTATCTATTTGAATGTCTTAAAAAGAAAAAAAATCATTTGCGGAAATGGCCCTGAAGAAGTTTCAGGATCTGTTACCACGGATATGTTTCAACACAAAGATGAAATACCTGTTTCAGAATCTGTAGATCGACTTTCTGTTCAAGTAGCCCTAGTGCTCCTTGTATACTTAGGAACATACCTAGCCACTTGGGGGATGACCTCTGCAATTAATGAAGTTTCACCAGCCTTAGGAAATACTGTTAATAGCTTGTTATGGGGCTTCAACTTTATTGTGGGATCTCTCTTGGCTATGCTGTTACGGTTAATACTTCGTAATCTAAAAAATAAATCAATTATGACTCGGCAGTACCAAAACAATTATCTTTTAAGCCGTATCTCAGGTTTGGCATTTGACGTTATGATAGTAGCAGGAATAGCATCTATTGAAATAGGAGACCTTACTGGTAACTGGGTAGCCTTTATACTAATGGGTATGTTTGGAGGCATAGGCACTTTTTTCTACATGAAAAAACTCACTCAAATTTTATACCCTGGCTATTACTATGAAGGCTTTCTTTCAATGTTTGGTATGATGACAGGAACGGTAAGTTCTGGAATTTTACTTCTACGTGAAATTGACCCTGAATTGAAAACTCCTGCGGCAAACAATCTGGTTACGGGCAGTTGTTCGGCAATAGTATTTGCCTTGCCAATGTTAATTTTAATCGGCATGGCACCTAAATCAACATTTCTACTTTTTTCCGTGTTTATACTGCTTTTACTTTACTTTTTTGGACTTTTATTTTTAACTCTAAAGCTAGGGGACAAAGATAAACAATGAAACAGATTATCTCTCAAAAAGTATATAGACCCTGTGAATATGGAGAAAAAACATGGGCTGGGGGAAATACCCAAGAGCTTTTTATTTTTCCTGAAGAAGCTTCTTATGATGAGCAAAATTTCATCTTTAGACTAAGCAAATCCACTATAGAAAAAGAAGAGGCCAACTTTACAATCTTGCCAGACTATGAAAGAACTCTTTTGGTGCTAGAGGGAGAAGTAATTCTATCCTTTGAGGGGACAAGAGTTTCTCGACTAACCAAGTGGGAACAGGATCAATTTGATGGAAAGGAAACTACGAAAAGCTTTGGAAAAATAAAAGATTATAACTTGATGGTTGCTAAGGGTAACTTTGGAATGTTGGAAACTGTTCACCTGAAAAAACAACGATGCAAACTATCTATAGGCAAAGATTTTATAGCCTCACATTATGATGGACTTACCCTAGGACTTTATTGTGCAGAAGGTTATTTATTGCTTTTAATAGGTGGAGAAACTATAAGAGTTAACCAAGGAGAGCAATTAATAGCAGAAATAAACCCAAGGGACATCCCTAATTTAGGGGTTATGGGAGAGGGGACGGCCATAAAGAGTTTGGTTGCCTATGTCAATGAATCATCTAAGGAAGATATCCCTAGGGCTAAAGGCATCACAATAGCAGATATAAAAGCAGCTTTCATTATAGCCTATACCAACTTTCGAGGTTCTAGATACATATTTAAAAGCCAACGAGATTTGTGGTATGACCCACCTTTAAGAAAAGCAATTAATCGGATAGAGCGTATGTATTTGCCTATGTTGATTTTTATTTTAGGCCTTTTAGCTGTTATTTATGGTGGTATGCAAATTTTTGAAAAAGAAGATTTGTGGAAATGGGTGTTGCTGTGGGTAATATTTGATATTTTAATAGTGACTCCAGCACTGTTTTTGTTTACCCTCCCTCGTCCTATAAGAAAGCATATGAAAGCTGTTGATGAGCTAACACCTTATGAAAAAATCCTTAGAGAGCAGGAAAAAACAAGCAATCAAAGACTAGAAAAACTGTTAAAAAAATATGCCATCTCCGGAAGGAATGTTGGAGATGAGCATGAAGGAAAAGATTACAAAAGCTTTCGAAAGGAAGATTTATAAATTCGATCTTTATTGGTATTGGCTTTCATAAAGTGTTTTATAAAAGCCCTTTTGTTCTAGCAGATTTTCATGGGTTCCTTGCTCAATAATATCTCCATCTTTCATAACCAAGATCACATCTGCATCTCGAATAGTTGATAGGCGATGGGCAATAACAAAGCTTGTTCTATCTTTCATTAAATCATTCATAGCAGTTTGAATTTGAACTTCAGTTCTGGTATCCACAGAACTTGTGGCCTCGTCAAGTATTAGAACTGGAGAGTCTGACAAGAATGCCCTAGCCATTGTTAGGAGTTGCTTTTGTCCTTGAGAAAGGTTGCTAGCACCTTCTTGTATAACCATATCGTATCCCTTAGGTTGGGTTTTAATATAATGGTCAATATGTGCTGCTTCTGCAGCCTTTTCTATATCTTCTTCACTGGCATCTAAACATCCATATCGGATGTTATCGGAAACGGTTCCCGAGAACAACCAATTGTCTTGAAGCACCATTCCAAAAACACTTCTAAGATCTTGCCTACTGTATCTCTTAATGTCCACCCCGTCTAAGAGTATCCTTCCGCCATTTAGCTCATAAAATCGAAGAAGTAATTTTACTATTGTAGTTTTACCCGCTCCTGTGGGGCCAACAATTGCTATTCTTTGACCCGGCTTTGCAACGAAATTGAAATCGTTAATAAGCAATTTACCCTCTGAACTCTCTTCTTGGTTATAACCAAATTCAACATGTTCAAAGGTTATTTCTCCCTGGATATTATCTAGGCATGGGAAAGGAAGCAAGTCTTTATCTGGGACCTCGTCTTCTTCAGCTAGTAACTCAAATACTCTTTCGGCAGCAGCAGCTGTTGATTGAAGAACATTGACTACATTTGCAAGCTGAGAAATTGGTTGATTGAAAGTACGAATATAATGCACAAACGCCTGAATATTTCCTATTGAGACTCTGCCTTGTAAGGCCAAGTATCCTCCAACCACACAAATCAAAACAAAGCCGATATTACCTATTAAGTTTGTAAGAGGCATCATGGTTCCGGAAATAAATTGTGATCTCTCGCCTGCTTTGGCTAATTGTTGATTCCAAGATTCAAAAGTTTCTTTAGATTGAGCTTCGCCGTTAAATGCCTTTACAATTACATGACCAGAAAACATTTCCTCGATATGTCCATTTACTTCCCCTAAAAATCTTTGGTTGTCTTTGAAATGGCCCTGAGATCTTTTGACTACCTGCTTTATAACAAGAAAAGATAGGGGTAGTGTCACAAGAGCTACCAAAGTCATAAATGGATTTATATAGATCATTAGAGATAAAATTCCGACTATGGTAACTGCTGAAGTTAGTATTTGAGCCAAGGATTGGTTAAGGGTTGTATTTATTGTATCAACATCATTGGTAACACGAGATAGAATCTCTCCTTGGGTTTTTGTGTCAAAGTATTTTAGGGGCAATGTATTGATTTTTTCTGATAGCTCTTTTCGCAGATGGTAGCTTATCTTTTGCGAAACCCCTGCCATAAGAAAACCCATTACTGCTGAGAATATGGTAGAAACACCGTAAAGAGCTATAAGTAGAATAAGTATATATCCTAGTTGTGTGAAATTTAAAGGCGAGGAAGTAATTACAGAATCTGCAATTACATCAGTAGCTCTTCCTAGTATCATTGGAGCCACAACAGAAAAAATAACCGAGAGAGTAGCAGCGATTGCCGCTATAATCAATCGAAGCCTAAAGGGTTTAAGATAGCCACCAAGGGTTTTCATGGTTCTCTTAAAATTTTTAGGTTTCTCTCCAGGCATCATTCCTGACATAGGTCCCCGAGGACCCTTTGGATTTTTAATTTTAGGATTTGCCATTTAAATCACCCCTTTCGCTGTCTATTGCAAGTTGTGATGCGGCCAATTCTCTATAAACTGAGCAGCTTTCAAGCAACTCCTTGTGTGTTCCTTGCCCCACTAAACGTCCTTGATCCATAACAATAATATTCTCCGCCTCTTTAATGGTACTAATTCTCTGTGCAACTACTAAAATAGTTGAGTTGGCAGATTCCTTTTTTAGAGCATGTCTCAAAGCCGCCTCTGTTTGAAAATCAAGAGCCGAGAAGCTATCGTCGAAAATATAAATGGGAGAATTTTTAATTAGGGCTCTTGCAATGGATATTCTTTGGCGTTGTCCACCAGATACATTAGTTCCCCCTTGGGCAATGGAAGTTTCGAATCCTTCTGCTTTGTCTTTGATAAAGCCAAAGGACTGGCTGATTTTCGCTGCTCTTTCGATTTCATCTTCTCTGGCATCAGGCTTTGCATATTTTATATTAGATTCAATGGTTCCCGAGAAAAGGATTCCTTTTTGAGGAATATATCCAATAAGGTTCCGAAGATTATCTAATGGAACATTACAGGTATCTACACCGTCAATATAGATATTACCTCTAGTAACATTATAGAAACGGGGTATAAGATTTACTAAGGTGGATTTCCCAGAACCCGTACCGCCAACGATGGCAGTGGTAGTTCCAGGCCTTGCAGTAAAAGAGATATCACAAAGAACATCTTCCTCTGCATCAGGATATCTAAATGAGACATTATCAAAGACTACGGTTCCTGGAGTATTTATTGGAAGGGATTCTAGTTCAGTACCGCATACATCTTTAATCAAAGGCTCTCTTGTTAATAGCTCAGCAATTCTTTGTACTGATACCATTGCTCGAGGAATGATAATGAAAAACATTGTAAGAAAAAGGAAAGACATGACCACGTGCATCGCGTATTGGATAAAGGCCATCATGTCCCCTACTGCTAATTGATTCTTTGCAATCAAGGCAGCTCCTGCCCAGACTACCAGAAGGGACCCATAAGACATTACCAGAGTCATTCCAGGCATCATTAATGACATTACCCGGCTAACAAATAAATTTGTTTTTCTTAAATTGTTGTTAGCTTCGTCAAAGCGCTCTTCTTCTGAGGTCTCCCGCTGAAAGGCTCTGATTACTAGGATCCCTGATAATCGTTCATTCATAATCAGGTTAAGTCTGTCCATAAGCTTTTGCAGTATCTTGAATCTTGGTATTGTTAGATATACGGCTCCTAGAACTAGAATGAGTAAAGCTACAAGGGAAACAACAATAGTCCAAGTTAAATCAGGGCTAGTTCTTACCGCCATAACCAATGCACCAATTCCCATTGCTGGAGCAAAGAAGCCCATTCTTAGTAGCATAAGAGAAGCTGATTGGACTTGGAGCACATCATTGGTCCCTCTTATTATCAGAGAGGATGCACCAAACTCTTCCATCTCTGAGCTTCCAAAGCTTGTAACTTTATCAAAGATTCTTGATCTTAATGCAGCAGCAGACCTAGAGGAAATTCTTGCCGCCAAAAAGCTAACAGCTACTGCCAACATAGCCAACAATAAAGAAAGCAGGAGCATAAATTTCCCGGTTTCATAGATATAAGGTATGTTTCCTTTTAAAATACCATCATCAATAATTCGGGCCATATATTTTGGCAATTCCAATTGAAGGATTGCTTGGCCCAAAATAAGGAAGCCCGTTAGAATTATCAAGGGTAAATAAGGAAGGTATATTTTACTAACAATTTTCATAAGCAATATTATAGCATAAATAAGTTGCTAAAGGAATGTTCTACATCATAAAAGCTCTTTAATCCTCTGTTCGAAGTTGTTGCCAAGATTAAGATTTTCATGATATACTTCAGGATGCGATAAAGAAGAAAGAGAGGTTTAATATGACAAAGTCTAAAGGAACATATTATATAAGCACACCAATTTACTACCCAAGTGATAACCTACACATCGGGCATACATACTGCACCGTAATGGCAGATGCAATGGCCAGATTCAAACGATTAGCAGGCTATGATGTTCATTTTCTTACTGGAACCGACGAACATGGACAAAAGATCCAAACAATTGCAGACAAAGCAGGCATGACGCCTCAAGAATATGTAGATAAAATCGTCTTAAATATCAAAGAGCTTTGGAAGGTAATGGAAATCTCCTATGATGACTTTATAAGAACCACAGAGCCTAGACATATAAAAAGAGTTCAAGCCATGTTTATGCAGATGTATGAAAAAGGCGACATATATAAGGGTGAATATGAGGGAATGTATTGCACTCCATGTGAAAGTTTTTGGACAGAAAATCAGCTAAATGATAGCTGTTGCCCTGACTGTGGAAGACCTGTTGAAAAGGCTAAAGAAGAGGCGTATTTCTTTAAAATGAGTAAATATGCGGATTCACTGCTGGAATTATTTGAGACTAATCCTACATTCTTAATGCCAGATACTAGACGAAATGAAATGGTTGCTTTTGTAAAGCAAGGATTAGATGACCTTTGTATAAGTCGATCATCTTTTGATTGGGGAATACCTGTACCTATAGATGATAAACACGTAATTTATGTGTGGCTAGATGCCCTTTCAAACTACGTTACTGCTTTGGGATATCCCGATGATCCCCAACTTTTTGAGAAATATTGGCCTGCAGATGTTCATTTGGTAGGTAAAGAAATAGTTAGATTTCATTCTATTATATGGCCAGCTATGTTGATGTCTTGTGATCTGCCTTTACCAAAACAGGTTTTAGGTCATGGGTGGTTGCTTCTAGATGGCGGGAAAATGAGTAAATCTAAGGGCAATGTTGTGGATCCGGTCAAACTTATTGAAAGATACGGCATTGATGCCTTAAAATACTTTTTGCTAAGAGAGTACACTTTCGGTCAAGATGGGCTTTTTACAAATGAAATAATGATTAAACGAATCAATTACGATTTAGCAAATGATTTAGGTAATTTGGTATCCAGAACTGTCAGTATGATTGGTAAATACTGTGGAGGTGTTGTTCCTAGCAAAGGAATAGTTTCCCAGGAGGATGAAAGCTTTGACATAGACTTAGAGACAATTTCCATAGGGGCTGGTAAAAAAGTAGAAAAATATATGGATGGCTTTGAATTTAACCATGCTCTAGAAGAAATATGGCATGTAGTAAGTAGGGCCAACAAATATATAGATGAAACTACACCATGGATTTTAGCAAGAGAAGAAGCTAACAAAGAGAGACTAGACAGGGTTATGCACAATTTAGCAGAAACACTTCGTATTGTCAGTGTTTTGATATATCCTTTTATGCACTCAACTACCATGGAAATAAGAAAACAGCTTGGCTTAGGAGACGAAGAGCCTGATTGGGAAGAAGTTTTTACCTTCAATAAAATGGGTGGAGAAACTGTAAAACGTGGAGAACCTATTTTCCCGAGAATGGATGTTGAAGCTGAACTTAAGGAATTGGAAGCTATGAAGGCAGAAGGCAAAGAAGAAAATATACCATTGGAGTTGAAGGCGGAAATAGAATACGATACCTTTGATAAAATAGATTTTCGTGTAGGGACTATTATGAAGGCAGAGAAACATCCAAATGCTGACAAACTATTGGTCTTCCAGGTTAAAATGGGGACTGAAACCAGACAGATAATTTCAGGAGTTTCCAGCTCTCACAAACCTGAAGACTGTGTAGGCAAAAAAGTTGTTGTAGTTGCCAACCTAAAGCCTAGGAACCTTCGAGGCCTGGAATCGCGAGGAATGATTATGTTTGCCGATAATCTTGTTGATGGCAAAGAACGTTTTGAATTTGTTTCGACAATTGCACAGGATGGTAATCCTGTAACATAGACAAAACATTTGTATTTTGAAAAACACTAAAGATAAGGAGTAAAGAATGCTTTTTGATAGTCACGCACATTTAAATAACGAATCATATAAGGAGGGGCAAAGAGAAAAATTATTCAAGGAAATTGAAGCATCCAATGTTTCTTTTGTCATGGATGTAGGTTTTGACCTTGCTTCATCTGCCCTAGCCGTTAAACATGCACAGCGGTTCCCCTGGTGTTATGCAGTGGTAGGATGCCATCCACATGATGCAAAAAACTTTGATGAAGATCAGCTGGAGTTAATAAAGGGCTTAGCTGAAAAACCAGAAGCCAAGGCAATAGGTGAAATAGGTCTCGATTATTATCGCAATATTTCACCAGTAGAAGATCAAAGATATTGGTTTTCAAGACAAATTCAATTGGCCAATCAGTTAAAAATGCCAATAGTTATTCATGACAGAGATGCTCACGGGGAAGTAATGGAGATGCTAAAAGAGGAGGGCGCATTTTCAGATGAGAGAAAGAGTTGGTTCCCTCAAAGACCAGGCTCTATTGGAAATGAAGACGCAAGAGTTCTTCTTCACTGTTACAGCGGTAGCAAGGACCAGGCGATCCAGTATGTCAAACTAGGTGCAACAATATCAATTGCCGGACCAATAACATATAGTAATGCAAGAAAATTAGTTGAAGTAGCTGAAGAAGTTCCTCTGGAATACTTGCTAATAGAAACCGATTCGCCATACCTTACTCCGGTTCCATTTAGAGGAAAACCAAATACTTCTTTAAATGTTGAATATGTAGCAAAAAAGATTGCGGAAATAAAAGGGATAACATTTCAAGAAGTAGCCAACAAAACACGAGAGAATGCCATAAGGTTTTTTGATATTAAAGCGTAGAAAGGGAAGTAAAGATTATGAAGAAAGTTTTCGTTGTAGTTATGTCATTAGTGGTTTTATTGTCCTTTGTAGGGTGTGAAAAACCTGAAGAGGATCCTTATATTCCTTCGACTAACACGGACTCTGCCACAACAGAGATTACCATCGAGGAAGGCAATATAGTTGCTAGAGGCGAGAGTGAGTTTTTTAAATCTACCATCACATATTTTTTTGAAGAAGGTGTTTACGCATTCACTCAAAGCGAAACCTTTTACGTTGATAAGGCCAGCAGTGAAACTGCCTACCAAACAACCTTGGATGCAGGGATTTATGAAGATGTTACTTTAGAAGAACAGACAGTTTCCTTTAAAGCAAATGATAGCTATATTTTTGAGGGTATGAGCCTTGATACAGCCGCATCCTATTTAGCGGGTAGCGTATTATTCTAGAATATCTACAATATACCACTACTAGAAGGGATTATTTTTGTTGTTTACGACAAAAAAATGTGATATAATTTTTCCCGATGATAGAGAAAATAAAAAGAACCTTGTTAGAAGAAAATCTCATAGAAAAAGGTGATACAGTATTGGTGGGTCTTTCAGGAGGCCCTGATTCTTTATGCCTTTTTAATTGTTTGGTTAATATAAGGGAGGAGTTTGACCTTATGTTGATGGCGGTTCATGTTAACCATAGGCTTAGGCCTGGGATTTGTGATGAAGAGCAGAAAAGAGTAGAACAATGGTGCCAGGACTTGGACATTCCTTGCTACATAATGGAGGTTAATTGCCTCCTTATGGCTAAAGAAAAAGCCATGACCAGTGAAGAGGCTGGTCGAGATGCAAGATATGAAGCCTACCTAAGAGCCTCAAGAACTATAAAAAAAATTCCTGGTCGAACTGTGAAGATTGCCCTGGCCCATAACCTTGAAGACCAAGGAGAGACAATCTTAATGAGAATCTTAAGGGGAACGGGAACCGACGGTCTTGCAGGCATGGACTATAGACGCGAATGGCTAGAAGAGACTGTTATTGTTAGGCCTCTTTTAGGGGTATCTAGAGTAGATATAGAAAAGCATTTAACTGAAAACAACTTAGTCGCCAATTTGGATAAGAGCAATGAAGAACCTATATATCAAAGAAACAAACTCCGCTTGGAGCTTATTCCATATATAGAAGAGCACTATAATCCCAACATTACAGAGGGATTAAATCGTCTTGGAGAGAATGCACGAGGAGACCGGAACTATTTCCAAGCACTTGCAAAAAAAGGCATAGAAAAAGCTCTTATTGGAAAAGGGCGGTACAATCTTAAATCTCTGTTAGATATGGATGCCCCTGTTAGGAAGAGAGCCTATGTCATGATTATGGCCGAGATAGGTCTAGATCAAGACTTTACATATGCACATATTGAAGCATTAAATCATCTTCTAGACCAAGGAAAAACTGGAACATCCTTATATCTGCCAAGAGGCTATAGAGTAACTGTAGAGTACGAAGCTGTGGTTTTCTATAATGAAAATCAGGATCTTTCAAATAAAGCCTTTCCTATTGATTTACTCTGTTCTAAGTTGAAGCTTCCTGAAGGGGCTTTGGTTCGAACAAGAAAAGCTGGAGACACTATTTCTTTGGAAATGGTGGGCAGGAAAAAAATTCAAGACTTTTTTGTGGACGCAAAGATTCCTAGAAATAATCGTGATGAGCTACCTTTGGTTGCCCGTGGTAATGAGATCATAGCAATTTTAGGAGAAGACATATTATTAAACGATGTAATTACAGAAATTATCACTGAAGAAGAAAATGTTGGGCCGGGCTTTGGCTTAACCAAAACCCGTGTAGCCAATGGTTACAAGTTAAAATTTGAAGGGGGATATTGGATAATTGAACAGACTAGCTAAGAACATTGGCGTATACTTGTTGATATTTGCTATTGTCATATTTATGGCATGGTTTTATAGAGGGGTGCCTCAGGAACAAGCCGTAAAGGAAGTACCTATATCTACTTTTGTAAAATACATGGCAAATGAACAAGTAAAAGAGCTAAACATTACTGAAACCAAGTTAACAGGGGAACTTAGAAACGGTGATATGATATATTCATATGCTTCTTCCTTTGTGGATATTCAACTTATCAACGAAAAATATGTATTCCCTCAAGTTGAAGGGGGTGTATTAGTCTATTCATCTGATAAACCTGCAGTTACCCCATGGTATGTTAGTATGTTACCAACACTCCTTTTAATCGGAGTAATTATTTTCTTCTGGGTTATGATTATGCGCCAGCAAGGCGGCGGTGGCAAGGTCATGCAATTTGGGAAATCAAAAGCCAGACTGGCTAAGGGAGATGAACTATCAAGAGTCACATTTAAGGATGTAGCGGGACTTGATGAAGAAAAACAGGAGCTAGAAGAAATTGTAGACTTCTTAAAGTATCCTCAAAAATACAGAAATCTTGGGGCACGAATCCCCAAGGGGATTTTATTGGTCGGTCCTCCTGGAACTGGAAAAACATATATTTCTAAGGCCGCGGCAGGAGAAGCCGGTGTTCCATTTTTCACTATTTCCGGTTCAGATTTCGTGGAAATGTTTGTAGGTGTAGGAGCCTCCCGAGTTCGTGATTTGTTTGACCAAGCTAAAAAAAGTGCTCCTTGCATTATTTTCATAGACGAAATTGATGCTGTTGGCAGAAAAAGAGGGGCAGGTCTTGGGGGCGGTCACGATGAAAGAGAGCAGACCTTAAATCAACTGTTGGTAGAAATGGATGGTTTTGGGGACAATCTTGGTATCATTATTTTAGCGGCTACTAACAGGCCTGATATTCTTGACCCAGCTCTTTTAAGGCCAGGTAGATTTGATAGGCAAGTAGTTATTGGTGTTCCAGATATAAAAGGCCGAGAAGCAGTATTTAGAGTTCATGCTAGAAACAAACCACTAGACCCTGAAGTGGATCCCAAGGTTTTGGCAAGAAGAACTCCCGGCTTTACTCCTGCAGATATTGAGAACCTGCTAAATGAAGCTGCAATTTTAACAGCGCGAAGAAATGGTTTAAAAATAAGGATGGACGAAATTGAAGAGTCTATAACAAAGGTTATTGCAGGCCCTGAGAAAAAGAGCCGTGTAATTAGCCCGGTTGAAAGAAAGCTTACAGCCTATCATGAAGCGGGACATGCTATTGTTGCCCATAGTTTACCAAATGCTGATCCTGTTCATCAAATTACGATTATACCACGAGGCAGAGCCGGTGGATTCACAATGGTTCTCCCAAGAGAAGAAAGATATTACGGAACTAAAACTGACATGAAAGAGCAAATTGTTCATCTACTTGGTGGAAGAGTTGCCGAAAAACTGACCCTGGATGATATTTCTACAGGAGCTTCCAATGACATTATGAGAGCCACAGAAATTGCCAGAGACATGGTAACCAAGTACGGTTTTAGCGAGAAGTTAGGCCCTGTAAACTACAGTTCGTCTGATGAAGTTTTCTTGGGCAAAGATTTTTCCACTAAGAAAAATTATTCTGAAGAAGTTGCCAAGGAAATCGACCAAGAAATCCAGAGGATTATTGAAGAAGGATTTAAAACTGCTGAAGGCATATTGATGCAGCATATGAGTAAGCTCCATGCAGTTGCAAAGGCTCTCTTGGAGATTGAAACCCTAGATGGCCAGCAGTTCGAAGCCTTGTATGACGGTACTCTTACTCCTGAAGAATTAGCGGAAGACGTTGCAGCGAGAAGCGAAGCTAGAATGAAAGCAGATGCAATGGAAGCTGAAGAGGCAAAAAGAATAATGCGAGAAGCAGAGTTAAAAGAAGCAGAAGAGTTAGCAAAGTATGACGATAAGCCAAGCCATGATCAAGACTCTAAAGACCCTGAAAAAGATGATGATGCAGAAAAACCTGGGATAAAGTCTCTGCCTCTGTCAAACACAAAGCCTGATATTAAAAGATATTCAAGAGCTCAGGGGAAAACGGCAACCAGATCAAAAGGCAAAAAAAGACACAATGATAAAGATGAAACAAATAAAGATGAAGATAAAACGAAGAAAGCCGTGAATTCTCGAAAGAAGGAAGAGGAGTAGGCCATGAAATTAAAAGTGGGAAAGAGTCTGGAATTTGAAGTATTTAAAGATGCTCAAGTGTTGGCTGGAGAAAAAGGCCTGGACCGGATAATCCGTTCAATTTCCATTTTGGAATCTTCTGAAGAAGATGACGTGGCTAAATATATGGCCCACCCTGGCGAACTAGTGCTAACAGGTTTTTTCTCTGCAAAGGATAACGTTGAAAAACAAAAGAATGTTATTCAACAGCTAGGAAAAGCCCATTCAGCAGGCGTGGTATTGTTCTATGTAGGTTCTGTTGTTAAAAAAATAAGTCCTGCTGTTATAGAAGAAGCAGAAAAACAAAACCTGCCCTTAATCCTAATGCCCAATCGAATTCTTCCAACTCCCGGAGATATTATTACAGTTTTAATGAGCGCAATTGTAAATGAAGATGAATTTGGCAATCGCTTAATTAATAATACAGTTTCCCATTTATTAAATTTTGAAAAACATTCCAGCTTCCACGAAGCCTTAAGGGAAGCCGCTATTAAGAACGAATTCCAGATAGTTCTTTTAAGTGAGGATTTCAATCCGATTTTAACAGTAGAAACTCTTCACAGAACCACTATTGCCGATGCAATAAGGCTGGGAATAACAAGAGAAAAGGATGTAGAGAGATCATCTCTTTATACACTATTAGATGTTAATGGGGTGCTTACTTACTGGGGGCCAATAAAAATTTCTGGTGAAAAACACTTTATGTTTATCGTTGATAACGATGATAAATATACTGTGGCTGAAATCAATAAATTAGCAGAAGTAATAGAATTAGCAATGGGAATGTGGAAATACACCCCTGTTAGGGATGCAAAGGCGGAATTTATAAAAGCCTTGATAAGGGGAAATAAATCTCTAGCCTATAGTTTGCAAAAAGAAGCGGAAATTGATCCCAAAGATATTATATGTGTGTTCTTTGCCAGAGGCATTGACAAGGTTCTAGGGGCAGAAGTTCTATCCTCTTTTGAAGAGAAGAGTAAACTATCACTTATAAGGGTTAATGAAGGGGAAGAAACTTTTGGTATGATTGTGGCTAAAGAACTAAAAGAAGATGATGACCAAGCAGCCGCAAAGATGAACTGTGTTAACTTGTTTGCTAATCTAAAGGAAAACAAGACTGTCCGATTATTCCACGTAACGGGAGTAGATGGCATTGAAGGAGCAGGAGATGCCTTCAGATTAATCAGCGAATCCTGGTCTTTTGTTCAAAACGTTTTTCCTTACAAACGTGTATTCACAAAATATGAACTAACTCTTGTAAGTAATTGCATTAACATTCAACTGCAAGGGGGATATGTAAAAAAGAACTATATAGAGCTTTTGGATGTATTCGATGAGAAAACATCTAACAAGGGCAAACAATTAATGGATACACTAGAAACCTTTGTTCTTGACGCTGGGATGAACAGCTCTAAAACCAGTGAGTTTTTAGGAATTCATACAAACACAGTGCAGTATCGGTTGAAAAAAATCAATGATCTCTTAGGAGTTGAAATAACAGGAAACCGAGTGGTTCCTGGTCTTACAATCGCGTTAGCACTAAAGAGACTTGAAAGAGGAATAATCTAGATAAACCCTAGATATTAAATCAGTTGACGCCTTATGTATACAAACCCTACCCCTTGATTATTAGCTATTGATGGGTTATAGTATATCCGGTGTGATTTAACACTTATTAATGAAAAACAATCCAATGTTTCAAGGAGGAAACCAACAATGAACAAGCTTGAAGAACTCCGCAGTTTAAAAGAAAAGATTGCTCTAGGTGGTGGACAAAAGAGAATCGACGCTCAGCACAAAAGCAATAAGCTTACTGCTAGAGAAAGACTCGATATTCTATTTGATGAAGGAAGCTTTATTGAGATAGATACTTTTGTAAGTCATCGATCAAATAACTTTGACCTAGCCGAGAAAAGATTCCCTGGAGATGGAGTCGTAACTGGATATGGGCAAGTTAACGGCCGTCTTGTCTTTGCTTTTGCTCAAGATTTCACAGTATTAGGTGGATCTTTGGGCGAGTACCACGCAGAGAAAATTGTAAAAATCCAAGAGATGTCTCTTAAAATGGGAGCACCTTGTATTGGAATCAACGACTCCGGTGGTGCTAGAATCCAAGAAGGAGTAAATTCTCTTTCAGGATTCGGAAAAATATTCTTTAACAACACTATTTCCTCAGGAGTAATCCCACAAATTTCTGTAATAATGGGACCTTGTGCAGGTGGTGCTGTTTATTCTCCAGCAATTACTGACTTTGTATTTATGGTAGACAAAACCAGCCAAATGTTTATAACAGGACCTCAGGTAATAAAAACTGTTACTGGAGAAGACATTTCTGCAGAAGCTCTTGGTGGAGCAATGACTCACAACTCTATTTCAGGAGTTGCTCATTTCTTCGGAAAAGACGATACTTCAACATTACATGAAGTTCGTAACCTGTTGTCCTATTTGCCATCAAACAATATGGAAAAGACACCTACAAAGGCAACCAATGACGATGCCAACAGATTGATCCCTGAGTTTAATGAGATCATACCTGATAACCCCAACAAAGCATATGATGTCTACGATATAATTCGTGGACTTGCTGACAACGGAGAGATTTGTGATGTAATGCCTTTCTATGCCAAGAATATGGTTACTTGCTTCATACGTTTAAATGGAGAGAGCGTTGGAGTTATAGCAAATCAACCTAAGATCGCTGCAGGTTGCTTAGATATTAATGCTTCAGATAAGGCGGCAAGATTTGTAAGAAGATGCGACGCTTTTAATATACCAGTGCTTACACTTGTAGACGTTCCAGGATTCCTTCCAGGTACATCTCAAGAGCATGGTGGAATTATAAGACATGGAGCCAAATTACTTTATGCTTACTGTGAAGCAACTGTTCCAAAGGTTACAATGATTTTGAGAAAAGCTTATGGTGGAGCATATATAGGTATGTGCAACAAAGAGCTAGGAGCTGATTTGGTTTTAGCTTGGCCATCTGCACAAATTGCAGTTATGGGAGCATCAGGTGCTGCTAATATCATCTTTAAAAAAGAAATTGGCGAAGCTGAAGACCCAATTGCTAAAAGAGATGAAAAAATTGCAGAATATGAAGAAAAGTTTAATAACCCTTACAGAGCAGCAGAAATGGGTTATGTGGATGATGTAATTGAGCCGGCAAGCGCAAGACAAAGAGTAATAAGTGCCTTTGATATGCTTAGTTCAAAGAGATTATCCTTACCAGCTAAGAAGCATGGTAATATACCACTATAAAGGGAGGAGTCAAAAATGGAACATTTATCATTAATGGAACGATTTGCAGATCCCCAATATTTTGATACCCTTACCATGGGTGAAAAAGCAATTGGTGGGGGAATAACTACTTTGATGGGCATAGGAGTTACATTTGTTATCCTAACCCTTTTGTTCTTAATCATAGTTATTATGACAAAGTTTTTACACAAATCAGATAAAAAGCCTAAAGGCGGAGATATAGTTCAAGGTACGGAAACGAAAGCTGCTCCTAGTACAGGAGTTATGGCTGAGACCAAAGAAGCGAATCAAGGGGAGCTAGTTGCAGTAATTATGGCAGCCATTGCATCTTTTGAGGGAAGTTCCGTAACTAGTAATTTGGTGGTAAGAAATATCAACCGAGTGGCTGGGCCTGCCTTGGCATGGAATACCGCTGGCCAACAGGATTGCATTGCAAGCAGAAAAATATAGAGAATATAATTTAAGGAGAAATAACAATGAAAAAATATAATATCGTTGTAAATGGTACAACTTATCAAGTTGAAGTAGATGAAGTGGGTGGTGCTTCTGCACCAAGTGTTGCCCCTACTCCCGCTGCTCCTGCAGCACCAGCTCCTACGACTGCAGCACCTGCACCAGCACCTGCGGCTCCTGCAGCACCTGCTGCGGCACCTTCTGCCGGCGCTCAGACAGTTGAATCGCCAATGCCTGGAACTGTTTTAGATGTTAAAGTCTCTCCAGGTCAGGCTGTGAAAGCTGGAGACGTATTACTCATACTTGAGGCTATGAAGATGGAAAATGAAATCATGGCACCTACAGACGCTACTGTTGATACAGTTCCCGTTGCTAAAGGAGCATCAGTGAATTCAGGAGATTTATTGGTAACTTTGAAATAATTGGGATTGAATAATTAAGAAGGCACCTTTTTGAAACAGGGTGCCTTCAATATTTTCAAGCAATAGAGCAAAGGAGGAGAAGCCATGCTACTAGCGTTTGACGTGGGAAATACTCATATAGTTTTGGGTGCTTTTAAAGATAGAGAATTAATTCAAAGTTGGCGCATCGAAACCGATAATGGTAAGACAGCAGATGAATTCGGCATGCTGGTTGCTCAGTTTTTTAACTATGAGTGTTTGGAATTTAAGGACATAGAAAATGTTATTATCTCAACTGTTGTACCTTCCATGGTATACACACTTCAACATTTATCTATGAAATATTTTAACCGCAGAGCCATTGTGGTTGAGCCAGGAATCAAAACAGGAATAAAAATAAAGTATGATAACCCTAAACAAGTTGGAGCAGATCGCATTGTTAACGCAGTGTCTGCTTTGTCAAAATACGGGGGTCCTTTGATTATAATAGACTTTGGAACTGCCACCACCTTCTGCGCTATAACAGAGGATTCCGAGTACTTGGGAGGAACCATCGCTCCAGGAATCAAAATATCATTGGAGGCTTTGTTTGAAAAGACTGCCAAGCTTCCCAAGGTAGAATTGGAAGAACCAGGGCAGGTTATTTGTAGGAATACAATACAATCAATGCAATCAGGCTTAGTTTATGGGCATATGGGAATGGTTGACTTCATTGTTCAAAAGATGAAAAAAGAGTTAATTGATTTAGGTGCGTCTCGAGAGCCAAAGGTTATAGCAACTGGTGGCTTGTCAACCCTAATCGAAAATGGTTTAGATTGTATTGATTACGTAGATAAACTTTTATCCTTGGAAGGATTGGAAATTATCTATGAGAAGAATCGTAAATAAACAATCACACAAATGAAAAATATAGCTGCAACAAAAAAACAATTAAACATCGGAAGTGTTGATATAGCACATCCATTTATTTTAGCTCCCTTGGCTGGAATTACAGATAGTCCCTTTAGAAGACTCTGTAAAGAACAAGGGGCTTCTTTAGTGTATTCAGAAATGGTAAGCGCTAAGGGATTACATTACAAGGATAATAACACTGAAGGACTTCTATATATCCACCAAGAAGAGCAGCCATTGGCCTATCAGCTTTTTGGAAGTGAAGTGGAAATAATGGCTGAAGCGGCCAGAAACCTGGATAGTAGAGAAAATGTCATTTTAGATGTTAATATGGGCTGCCCAGTACCAAAGGTAGTTAAGAACCATGAAGGCTGCGCATTAATGAAAAATCCCCAGCTTGCCTATGACATAATCTACGAAATGGGAAAGAATACCAACAAGCCTATTACTGCAAAAATAAGGTTGGGCTGGGATAAAGATTCTTTAAATGGGGTAGAGATGGCAAAAGCCCTAGAATCTGCAGGTGCAAAAGCCATTGCGGTTCATGGTAGAACGAGGGAACAATTTTATTCTGGTCAAGCCGACTGGCGCGAAATCGGCAAAATTAAAAAGGCGGTGAGTATTCCGGTAATGGGAAATGGGGATGTATTCTCAGGGATAGATGCCATGAGAATGCTAGATGAAACTGGAGTTGATTTCGTTATGATTGCCCGTGGAGCCTTAGGTAATCCATGGATATTTAGGGAATGTCTAAGCCTTTGGAACAATGAAGAGCTGAAAGCTCAACCTTTGTTAACTGAAAAGGTTCATACAATGCTAAAACAATTAGACTGGTTAGTAGAAATCAAAGGGGAGCATGCTGCTATCAGAGAGATGAGAAAACATGTGGGATGGTATGTTAAGGGAATTAGAGGTAGTGCGGAGATAAAACGTTGTGTCAACAAAATTTCACGGCTTCAGGAATTGCGGGATTTTCTAGGCAAACTGGCTTAAAGTCTTTACATTTAGCCAAAAACCTATATAATTAAAAGGGTAATTTTGCTGTATCTATAATGTGTAACAAGCAATTATTGAAGGAGGAAAGATGATTATGAAGAAAATTTCTTTGCTACTAATCTTAGTTCTAGTTGTGTCTGTATTTGCCGTAGGTTGTGGTGGCAACGGCGGAGATGCTGATGGAGAAAACATCATCAAAATAGGCGTATTTGAGCCATTGACTGGCGAAAACGGCGGCGGCGGACAACAGGAATTAGATGGCATGATGTATGCAAACTCTGTAAAACCAACTGTAATGATTGGGGATGTAGAGTACAAGGTTGAGTTAGTTGTATCTGACAACCAATCTGACAAGACTATGGCTGTTACAGCCGCTAACTACCTTGTTGACCAGGGTGTTGTAGCTGTTTTAGGTAGCTATGGATCTGGAGTTTCAATAGCTGCTGGGGAAGTCTTTGCTGATGCAGGAATACCCGCAATTGGAGCTTCTTGCACAAACCCACAGGTAACAAATGCAAACATTTGGTATTTCCGTGTATGCTTCTTGGATCCTTTCCAAGGAACTGTAATGGCTAACTATGCAGTTCAAGAAGGCGCAAAAACTGCGGCAGTTATTACTCAACTAGGGGATGACTATTCAACTGGTTTAGGCAACTTTTTTATGGCTTCTTTCAAAGAGCTAACAGGAAGTGAAGATTCCGTAGTTGTTAACCAAACATTCCAACAAAATCAAGCAGACTTTAATGCTATTTTACAAAATATCAAGGCAGCAAATCCCGATGTAATATTTGCGCCATCTTCAATAACCACTGCGCCTCTTATTATCAAGCAAGCACGTGCACTTGGTATTAAGGCAACGATAATGGGTGGAGATACTTGGGAAAATATCACAATTGTTGAAAATGCTGGAGTAGACGCAGAAGGAATCGTTCTTTCGACATTCTTTGATGCTGGTTTGGCTGACAGTAGCCAGTTAGCAAAAGACTTTGTTGATGGTTTTTCAGCAGAATACTACACACCTGTGCCTGCTGTATCCGCATTAGGATATGATGCATACATGGTTTGTCTAGATGCACTTGAAAGAGCTGGAGCAACTGATGGAGAGTCTATTATTGCAGCGCTTAATGCAACTGATGGATTTGAAGGAGTTACCGGTAGCGTAACATTCGACGAAATTGGTGATGCTCAAAAGAATATGGCAGTTATCAAGACCGTGAAAGATGGAGAGTTCGTATTCTTAAAGGCTGTAACTGTTGAATAAGTGATTTATTAATGGAGAATAAGGCAGGAGGAGCATCCTTCTCCTGCCTTATTTATGCAACAAGGCAACAAGGGAATTGACCGATAATATTTGGAAATTGGAGACATAAATGGAAGCTACTACATTTTTTCAGAACGTTGTAACTGGCGTTTCTTTAGGATCGGCCTATGCGCTGATTGCTATAGGATACACCATGGTATATGGAATCTTACGTCTTATTAACTTTGCTCATGGGGATATCTTTATGATGGCAGGGTATTTTACTATTTTTGCCATTTCTTCTTTTGGCATGCCCTGGTATTTAGCCATACTCTTTGTAATACTTGCAACAGTAGTATTAGGAGTTCTAATTGAGCGTTTGGCTTACAAGCCTTTGCGAGAGGCTCCAAGGATGTCGATTATGATTTCTGCCATCGGTGTTTCATACCTTTTGGTGAACTCAGCTACATATTTGTTTACTGGCTTACCCAGGGCTTTTCCCGAATTAGGGTTTTTACAAAAGGTTTACCAAATAGGCGACATATCTGCACCTATAGTAACCTTTATAACTCCAGTGGTAACATTGGTTTTACTTTTTGCACTTATGTATTTAGTTAATCATACGAAAACTGGAATGGCTATGAGAGCGGTCTCTAAGGATTTTGAAGCAGCAAAACTCATGGGTATTGAGATAAATAGAATAATTACCATAACATTCGTAATCGGATGTTCATTGGCTGCAATAAGTGCCATTTTATATTTTTCTCCTCGACCAATGGTGTACCCTTTTAGTGGACTAATGCCAGGGCTTAAATGCTTTGTTGCAGCAGTTTTAGGGGGGATTGGTAATATACCAGGAGCGGTTATTGGCGGTTTCATTATAGGAATTGCAGAGACTTTCTTGGTAGCGGTGTTCCCTGCAATGACAGGGTATAGTGATGCATTCACATTTGTATTACTAATCGTCATGTTGTTATTCAGACCCACAGGACTCCTGGGCGAGAAGATTGCAGAGAAAGTGTGATGCCAATGAAATTTGAATATAAAAAATTAAACAAACAGACAAAAATGATTTTGACCATTCTTCTTGTTTTATCATGTATCCTTATTACATATATGTTGGACAAGGGAATGATTGGAACTTCATATACAGTTCGAATTGTAAGGATATCCGTAATATATGCTTTAATTGGAGTTTCCATGAACTTAGTTAACGGATTCACAGGAGTTTTCTCATTGGGACAAGCGGGCTTTATGGCTATTGGAGCCTATTCCGTAGGTGTGTTTACCATTCCTATTGCCGACCGAGCCAATGTTTTTTATTTGATACCCATGAGTGAAAAAATTGTGGATGTAGAACTATCCTTTGGAACAGCACTTATTATGGGTGGACTTTTAGCCGCCATATTCGCTGCTATTATAGGTTCCCCTGTACTAAGGTTAAAGAGTGACTATCTAGCCATAGCCACCCTGGGGTTTTCTGAAATAGTAAGAGCATTAATTGCCAACAACCAAATGTGGCCAATTACCAACGGGTCCTTGGGGCTAAAGAGCATACCTGGCTTTGACAGTCTCTTCACCCCTGTAATTATCTCTGCTTTGGGAATCGCCTTTATGGTAATGTTAATTAATTCTTCATATGGAAGAGCTTTTAAGGCTATAAGAGAAGATGAAATTGCTGCAGAGGCAATGGGTATCAACTTATTTAAGCACAAAGGCATGTCCTTTATAATCTCAGCCTTCTTTGCAGGTATTGGTGGAGGATTACTTGCAGTTCATTTAACAGCAATAGATAGCAATCAGTTTAAGATTATGGTTACCTATGAGCTTCTACTTATCATAGTCTTGGGAGGATTGGGAAGTGTAACTGGTACAGTGATTTCTGCATTTTTAATTTCTTTTGGCAAAGAAATACTTCGTTGGTTTGATGCAGCTCATTATATTGGATCTTGGCAAATACCAATTTTTAGGCCAGGACTAAGGATGGTAATCTTTAGTTTACTCCTTATGTCTGTTGTTTTATTTTGGAGAAAAGGAATTATGGGACGCAAGGAATTTTCATGGGACGGCATATATAATTTCTTCCGAAAATGGCCCTGGATGCTAAGATACTTTATCAGTGGGGACCTTAAAAGAGAAAACAGAGAGCGACGAAAAGTAAAGTCTGAAGGCAGGGCAACCGACAAAGCGGGTAGGGCCCACAGCCGACTTAAAATAAAGAAGCAGAAGGAGGAAGATTCTCGTGCAAAATAATGCAATAGAAAAAACCAATTTGCTTCGGGTAAGCGATGCAACAATGCAGTTTGGTGGAGTTGTGGCCTTAAATAACCTTTCTATGAAAGTTAAGGAAGGGGAGATTGTTGGTTTGATAGGACCTAACGGTGCGGGGAAAACCACAGCGTTCAATGTAATAACCGGAGTATATCCACCAACTAATGGAGCAATATATTTAAACGAAGAGATGATCGTTTCAAACTATCCTCAAGGCAAAATGAAAGACCTTTACGCTGGAGAAAACAGAGGTAAATATACTAAAGCCAAAACATTGACTCCTGACAAAATTACAAAGATGCAGGTGGCAAGAACATTTCAGAACATACGGCTTTTCAAAGACCTGACGGTATACGAGAACGTTTTGATTGCTCAACATGTTAAATTAAAAGCCAACTGGCTTAGTGCAAGTTTGAAATTAAACTACAAGGAAGAACGGGAGATGAGAGAGGAGACCTTTAGACTTCTTGAAATCTTAGACCTCTTAGACGTACAAGATTCAGTTTCATCTTCACTTCCCTATGGTAAGCAACGACATGTGGAGATTGCAAGAGCACTGGCTACAGACCCTAAGCTTTTACTGCTAGATGAGCCTGCAGCGGGAATGAATCCTCAGGAATCTGATGAACTAATGCGTTTCGTAGGTAGAATCAGAGGGGATTTCAATCTCTCAATTTTAATGATTGAACATCATATGCAAGTAGTCATGGGTATTTGTGAAAGAATTTACGTTTTAGACTATGGCAAGCTGATAGCAGAGGGAACACCTAAGGAGATACAGAAAAATCCAAAGGTAATCGAAGCATATTTGGGGGTGGATGATTAATGTTACGCATAGAAAACTTGAACATCCACTACGGTGGAATCCACGCATTGCGAGGAGTTAGCCTTGAAGTTCCTGACAAAAAAATAATTTCTCTGATTGGAGCCAATGGAGCGGGAAAATCTACTACATTAAAAGCCATTATGAGCTTGATTAACAAGACCTCTGGTCTTGTTGAATTCAATGGAAGAGATATTACAAGAATGCAAACTCGTGACATAGTATATGAAGGTGTAGTTTTATGCCCTGAAGGCCGTAGAGTTTTCCCAGACCTTACTATAGAAGAAAACTTAACTATGGGCGCATTTCTAAGAAAAGACAAGGATGGAATTGCCCGAGATACTAAATGGGTTTACGAATTATTCCCCCGTCTTTGGGAAAGAAAATGGCAGCTGGCAGGGACACTATCTGGGGGAGAGCAGCAAATGCTAGCCGTGGGTAGAGCTCTAATGAGCAAACCAAAGCTACTAATGATGGATGAGCCATCACTGGGATTGGCTCCACTGATAGTCAAAAATATTTTTGAGATAATCAAAGAAATTAATAGAGCTGGAATGAACGTATTACTTATTGAGCAAAACGCAAAAGCTGCTTTAGAGATTTCGGATTATGCTTATGTATTAGAAACAGGTATAGTAAGTTTATCAGGAACTGGAAAAGAACTCCTTGGAAATGATAAAGTTAAAGCAGCATATCTAGGGGAATAATTAACAAGATATTGCTATAAGTATATTTAGCCAGGAGGAGGATTAATGAAAAAAAACATAAAAACCATGAAACTCCTGTTGCTTGCAATGATTGTATTATTGACTACAGGATGCCAAACCTATGATAATTTCGTAAGTGTTTGGATTACACACAAAGCCGTTGAGCGGTCAGTTATAAGAATAGGAGTATTTGAACCTTTATCTGGTCAACACAAAGCCTACGGAGAGCTAGAACGAATGGGCATAGAGTTAGCTCATGAACAGTACCCTGTAGCCCTAGGCAAAGAAATAGAGCTGGTTTACGCTGATAACCAGTCTGATGTATACGTAGGAGAAACTGCTGCTCGAGATTTAGTAGAAAAAGGTGTAAGTGTAGTTTTAGGCAGTTATGGAGGGGTAAATTCTTTGGTAGGAGCTCCCATATTTGAAGAAGCGAAAATTCCGGCTATAGCAATTACAAATAGTAACCCTCTTATTACAGCTAAAAACCATTATTATAGCAGAGTGAGTTTTGTGGAAGCCTTCCAAGGAGTGGCTCTTGCAAAATATACCATTGAAGAACTTAAAATAGATGAAGTTGCTGTATTAATTCCCAGTAACGATGATCGTGCTCAGGCGGTAACAAGTGCATTTTCTGAGAAAATGATACAGCTAGGGGGAATAGTGTCTTTGACAGTGGAATTCCCAGCAGAATCTGATAATCATGAAACTCAACTAAAAAGAATAAAGGATTCCGAACTAAAAGTTTGTTTTCTACCTGCAGGAATAAAAGATTCCATAAGAATTATAAACCAGGCTGATGCCTTAGGAGTAAGATGTCTTTTTCTGGGGACAAATGACTGGGAAACTGATGAGCTAATCAATCAAGCAGGAACAGCTGGAACCAATAATATAGCGTTTTCTTCCTTATTTGATGAAGCTGCAGGAACTGCAGAAACAGAAGTCTTTATTAA
Organism: uncultured Oscillospiraceae bacterium; assembly: GCA_964383845.1. GTDB lineage: Bacteria > Bacillota > Clostridia > Peptostreptococcales > Anaerovoracaceae > JAAZGD01. The sequence goes on along the minus strand of CAYLIF010000002.1, from coordinate 33,740 downwards.
GGCATTTCGTAAAAAATATGGAGAAGAGGCAGTGATTGAAAAAGCTACAGCCCTCGCTTATGATGCATACCTGATTGCAAGAAATGCTATAATAGAGGCGGGAACATCAACACGCGGAGAACTTATTCAAGCAAAAATATTGGCTCAACATGATTTTCAAGGGGCCTCAGGTTCTATTAGTTTCAATGAAATTGGTGACCCTATTAAATCAGTAGCTATAAAGACAATACGGGACAAAGAGTTTACAACTATCTTTACAGTGGAACCTAGCTGGGGATACTAAAACACTTAAGTGAGATTATAAGGAAAGGTAGGTAAAGAAAATGGAAGCAAAAATCAAAGAGGCAATGGAAAAAATAAGACCATTACTACAAAGAGATGGTGGAGACATTGAGTTTGTTGAGTACACAGAAGACAATGTGGTAAAAGTTCGACTTAAGGGTCATTGTGTAGGCTGCCCTGGAGCTAGAATGACCCTGTCTGGAGTTGTAGAAAAAATATTAAAAGAATCTTATCCTGAAATCACAAGGGTAGAAGCAGTAGAATAATAGAAAAGATAAAGAGGGTTTTATGAGATTTAAACCTAGGTTTTTCATAATAGTCGCGATTTTATTATTAGTGAGTGGAGCATTATTCTACTCACTGTTTTTACATGATAGAGGTGAGCCGCTTGCTGAGACACCAGATTCTGGAGAGAAGATTATGGACTTAACGACTATAGATATATTATGTGCTGGAGATGTTATGTATCATACATCCCAATTAGATGCTGCTTCAAATGGGGATGGAAGCTATTCCTTCGATGAAACATTTAAATATATAAAACCTTATGTCCAAGATGTGGATCTAGCAATTTTCAATCTAGAAACCACATTCTCCCAGACTCCATATACAGGCTATCCATCATTTAGCACACCAGACAATCTGGGTGAAACTCTAAAAAACGTAGGCTTCCAAATAGCGGCTACAGCAAACAACCATGTAAATGATAGAGGCATATTTGGTATTGATAGAACCCTTAGTGTGCTTCATCAACAAAAACTTTTAACTACTGGCAGTCGGCAAAATTCTGATCAGCAAAGATGGGCAACCAAGCTAGTCAAAGGAGTTTGGACGGGAACATTAGCATATACCTATCAAACACCTTCTTTCCCTGGAAGAGTATCTATCAATGGAAGTTTTGTTTCAGATGAGACAGCTCTTAGGCTGAATACTTTCGGCTATGAAGAGTTGGAAAAAGAAATTGTAAAGATCAATGAACAAGTATCACTAATGAAAGATGCAGGCATAGACATTGTTGTATTATATCTACATTGGGGAGAAGAATACCAGCTGAGTGCTAATGTTTGGCAACGAAAGATGCAAGAGGCTCTGACAGGAAATCAAGACATTGACATTATTTTCGGATCGCACCCCCATACTTTACAGGAATTAGAAATGGCGGATAATAGGGTACCTGTATTTTTTAGTTTAGGAAACTTTGTTTCAAACCAAAGATCCGAAACACTGAACAATCGTTTTACTGAAACAGGAGCAATGGCTAAGGTTTCTTTAACTTATGATCGTGGAAACCGACGGATTACTAAGGTTTCTGCTGAAGCCATTCCAACCTGGGTAGAAAAATATGCCAAGAGCGGTAAACTTAGTTATTATATTATTCCTTTAGATGAGAACATGGAAAATAACCCTGACCTGCTTAGTTCCGGCCATCTATCTCGTGCTCAGCAAGCAAAAATAGACGCTGAAAATCTATTAATAAATCTATCCTTAGAGAGTGTGTTAATAGAGGAAGAGGTTGAAGAAAATGACTAGAGAACTCGACAGAGAAATAATTAACCGTGAACTAGAAAAAAACAGAGAAAATATTCTTAGCGATCTCACCAAGCTATTAAAAATTAATAGTGTTAAAGGTGAAGCTCTTGATTACAATGGAGAAAGACTTCCTTTTGGCAAAGGCGTACATGATGCTCTTTTGTTTATGGAAACTCTTGCTTTGAGAGAGGGTTTTACTTTTTATGATGTTGATCATTATGGAGCTCATATAGACTTTGGAGAAAGCAAGGATGAAACTATGGGAATTTTGCTACATTTAGACGTGGTTCCAGCGGGATCTGGATGGAAGCATGAACCCTTTGGTGGTGAAATACAAGACGGCAAGATTTATGGCAGAGGTGCTCTTGATGACAAAGGACCTACTATTGCAACATTTTACGCCCTAAAAATTCTAAAAGATTTAGGATATCAGCCTTCTAAAGGAATAAGATTAATTCTGGGTCTTGATGAAGAAACTGGATGGAGTGGTATGGATTACTACTTGGCTCGAGAAACTCCACCTGATTTTGGATTTACTCCTGATGCAGAATTCCCAGTAATAAGAGGGGAAAAAGGTATTTTAATATTTGATATAGTTAAAAAACTTTCAAAAACAATAGGCCTAGAAAAAGGACTGGAGCTACGATCCTTAAAAGGAGGGCAGGCGGCTAATATGGTTGCAGACTCTGCCAGAGCTTTGGTATTTCACAAAGATCCAACATATTATGAAGTATTAAAAGAAAAGATTCAGAAACATAATGAGAATAGAGAAATAAAAATTGGGTCAAAGCTTTGTGGAAAGAGTTTGGAGATTACAGCAACTGGTATAAGTGCCCATGGTGCTCGCCCAGAAAAGGGTGTTAATGCTATTTCACATATCATGGAGTTCCTTAGTACCTTAGTCTTTGCAGAAGACGACGTTAACGATTTCATCGGATTTTATCAAAAACATATAGGCTTTGATTTGACGGGAAGGCTATTAGGGGTGGGCTTCTCTGACAAAGAAAGTGGACCTTTGATCCTTAATCTGGGAAAAGCAAATATCAATACAAAAGAAGCGAGAGTTACTGTTAACATTCGCTACCCGGTTACCTTACAGGAAGATGTTTTTTATGAAACATTAATGGAAACCCTCTCACCCTACGACCTTGGTATTATAAAAACAATGATACAAAAACCCATATATTTTTCTGAAAACAATCCTTTGATCATGAAACTGATGTCTGTATATCAAGAACATACTGGGGATCTAGAAAGCCAAGCGGCAATTATAGGAGGCGGAACTTACGCAAGGTCCATGAATAATTTTGTGGCCTTTGGACCAGCATTTCCTGGGGATGAAGAAGTTGCCCATCAAAAGGACGAGTACATGGATATTGAAAAACTAATGCAAGCAGCAGCAATATATGCTCATGCTATTTATGAATTAACAAAAGAACTTGATTGAGCAAACTATTTCTTGTATAATATTAGTATAAATTAAATAATCTGTTTCAGGGCGAGGTGCAAGTCCTCACCGGTGGTAAAGAACGATTAATCGTTACGAGTCCACGAGCTTGGGAGTTATATCTCTGGCCGAATCGGTTAGATTCCGATACCGACGGTTACAGTCCGGATGAAAGAAACAAGCGAATATTTCGCGTGTAATACCCTGGAGTTTTATTGAATGCTCCAGGGTTTGTTTTTACCTGACAGATTCCCATCATTAAAACAGGAGGAATTTGAAAATGAACGATTACAACTTGAACACCCAAAAGAAAACTGTACGATTAGCCAAAATGGGCATGCTGGTAGCCATATCTGTGGTACTAGTATATTTTATCCATTTCCCTTTAATTCCAGCGGTACCGTTTCTGGAATATGATCCGGCTGACATTTCCATTCTAATAGGAACATTTGCTTTTGGACCCTTAGCAGGTTTAGCTCTGACAGTGGTAACAGCAGTAATACAAGGCACAACTGTTAGTGCTCACAGCGGCTTATATGGTATAATTATGCATATAATCGCTACTGGCACTTTCGTAATTGTTGCAGGACTAATTTATGATCGGGGGAAAAGCAGAAAAACTGCTGTGATTGCATTGGCGTCAGGTACCGTCGCAATGGTGGTAATAATGTTCTTTGCTAACCTAATCATTACACCTCTCTTTATGGGAGCCCCCAGGTCTGTGGTTTTACAGTTGATGCCACTTATTTTAGCCTTTAACTTTTTTAAGGCTCTAATAAATTCAATTATCACATTTTTACTATACAAACGTCTGTCCGGTTTCTTAAGAAGATAGGATTTAAAATGAAGAAGGCTCAAGAGATATTAATAAAAAATGAAGAAGATACTAGAGAATTCGGGCATCAATTGGCTAAGCAATTGAAGCCCGGTTCTGTTGTTGCATTATTTGGAGATTTAGGTACTGGAAAAACCACTTTGACTAAATATATTGGTGAAGGACTTGGGATAAAAGAAGTAATAACCAGTCCTACATTTACGATTATACAAGAATACCGAAATTCAAAAATACCACTTTACCATTTTGATGTATACCGCTTACAGAGTGAGCAAGAACTACTAGAATTAGGTTATGAAGATTATTTTTATGGGGAAGGTGTAACCGTAATAGAGTGGCCAGAGAAAATTCAAAACTTACTCCCTCTAGAAATGATTTCAGTGCATATACAATACGGCGACTCAGATCAGCAGAGAAAATACTTGGTTGAAGGATTAGACGGAGATGAATTATGTGGATTTTAGCTATGGAAACAACAGGGCTAATGGCTTCAGTTGCAATAATTAACGAAGATTCGGCAATACGAGAACTAGTAGGTGAAAAGGGATATAACCATCTCACATCCTTGATCCCTATGACAAAAACTTTGCTTGAAGAAAATGGATTAATACCTCAAGACATATCTGCAGTTTCGGCTTCTGTTGGCCCGGGTTCTTTTACAGGAATAAGGATTGGAGTCTCAAGTGCCAGAGCCTTTTCACAATCCTTAGAGATACCTTGTATTGCTATCCCTACCTTGCAAACATTTTTGTATAATCACAAATTAAGTCACCATGACAAAATAAGCTGTGATAAAGAAGCAAAACTTGTGTGCCCAATACTTGATGCAAGAAGAGATCAACTTTATGGAGCAGTATTTTATGAAGGAAGGGTACTAGTAGAAGAAGGCGCTTATAGTCTTAGTGACTATCTTGAGAGAATTAAAAATCTAGATAAAAAAGTTTTTAAAAATGCCATTTTTTACGGCGATGGTATTACCCGTTATGGTCAGACAATTGAATCGTGGGCAATAGAAAATGGAATAGATATACTCTTTGCTCCAGAAGAACAAAGATATCAAAGAGCTAGGTCTGGAGCTTTAATAGCTAAATCCAGATGGGACGAGGGACGTGTTCTTTCATATAATGAATTACTACCAGAATATATGAGACTTGCGGAAGCAGAGCAAAAGCTTAAGGCAGGGGCTATTCATGTCTAAACCTATTATCCGAATAGCTGAACCTGAAGACATTCTAAGACTGATGGAGGTAGAGTTTGAAGGCTTCCTGACACCTTGGAGCTTTGAAACCTTACAAGGAGAGATTTTAAATCATGATAGAGCACACTATGTTGTGGCCGAATTTAGCGGACAGGTTGTAGGCTATGCAGGGCTTTGGGTTATTTTTGATGAAGGACACATAACGAGGATTGTAGTAGATCCTAAATTTCGAAGAAAAGGGATCGGTAAAAGTTTGGTAATAGCCTTAATGGAAATAGGTAGAAAAAGAGGCTGTAAAAGCTTTACCCTAGAGGTAAGGTCATCTAATATAGAAGCCCGCAATCTTTATGGCGGTCTTGGCTTTGAAGAGGTTGGTTTGCGAAGAGGATACTACGAAATTGAAGGGGAGGATGCAGTAATAATGTGGCATAATCCTCCAGAATATATAATAGAAGGGGATTTTAATGAAAGACGGTAAGCATATTACTATGGCTTTTGAAACCAGCTGTGATGAAACTTCTGTAGCTATCTTACAAGATGGCCGAGAGGTGCTTTCTAATGTGATATCTTCACAAATACCAATACACCAAGTATTTGGTGGAGTGGTACCTGAGATTGCATCTAGACATCACTTGGAGAATATCAATAAAGTAACAGAACAGGCTATGAAAGAGGCCTGCATATCTTGGGAAGAAATTGATATGGTTGCTGCTACATGTGGTCCTGGATTGGTGGGAGCTCTTTTAATTGGTCTTTCAACAGCTAAAACAATAGCCTACACACTTAATAAACCCTTGGTGGGGGTTGATCACAGAATGGGTCATGTGGCTGCCAACTATATTCAACATAAGGAGCTTAAGCCACCTTTTACGGGGCTAATTGTAAGTGGTGGACATACAGCCATAGTTCAAGTAGAAGACTATAATAGATGGCAGCAATTAGGACAAACCAGAGATGATGCAGTGGGAGAGGCATACGATAAGGTTGCCAGAGTTCTGGGATTTGGTTATCCTGGAGGGCCAAAAGTTGAAGCAGCAGCTTTAGAGGGAGATCCAAAAGCTATTCATTTTAAGAGAGTGTATCTAGACAAAGATCTGTATGATTTTAGTTTCAGCGGCATCAAAACTGGAGTACTAAACTATATCAATTCAGAAAAGCAAAGTGGTGGTGAAGTAAATGTTGCAGATGTAGCAGCAGGCTTTCAAGAAGCAGTTCTCGAAGTATTGGTAGAAAAATCTGTAAGAGCTGCAGTTCAGATGGGAACAGGGAAGCTGGTTCTATCCGGAGGTGTGTCCGCAAATAAAAGGCTTAGAGAGATGCTAAAAGAGGCTTGCCGAGAAGCCTCACTGACCCTATATTATCCAACATCAATTCTATGCACAGATAATGCTGCAATGATAGGCTGTACAGCTTACTATAAATATATGGAAGGAAAAAGGTCGGAACTAGACTTGGATGCATATCCCAGTCTGCCAACAGAATATGATTATACTAAGTGCTAAAGATATAAGTAAGACCTACGGAACTGATACAATTCTGTCGGGTATCTCATTTCATGTGAATGAAGGAGACCGTGTAGGCCTTGTAGGTGCAAACGGAGCAGGCAAAACAACCCTTTTAAAAATACTGGCCGGAGAGATATTCAGTGATTCCGGTGATTTTTTTGTTGCCAAAAATAAAGATTTGGGCTTTCTCAAACAGAACTCAGGTTTTGACCATGATAGTGACCTGATAGAAATAGTAGAGGCTACCTTTAGTGATCTTATAAAAATGGAAGAAGATTTGACCACTCTTTCAGAAGACATTGCAAACAATGGTAAAAACACATCATCACTTTTAAAGCAGTACGAAGCCTTGCAACATGAATTCGAAGATAAGGGTGGATATAAGTATAAAAGTGAAATAAAAGGCGTGCTATCCAGCATGGCTTTTTCTGAGGAAATGTATCATAAGAAAGTCTCCACATTATCGGGAGGTGAGAAAACACGTTTAGCTTTAGCATGTTTGCTTCTTCAAAAACCGGACCTACTGCTATTAGATGAACCTACCAACCATTTAGACATTGGAATGTTAAAATGGCTAGAACAATATTTAAAAGGCTACAAAGGCACAATTGTAGTTATCTCCCATGATAGATATTTTCTCAACCAAGTAACAACACGGACTTTTGAAATAGAAAACCATCGTTTGACCATATATGAAGGGTCATATTCTTTTTATGCTGAGAGGAAAAAAATCCTTCAGGAAGAAGCATTTAGAAAATATCAAGCCCAGCAACAGGAAGTCAACAAACAAGAAGAACTCATAAGAAAATTCAAAGAACGTGGTACGGAAAAACTGGCCAAAAGAGCTGCATCTAGAGAAAAAAGGCTTTCTCATTTAGAACGAATGGAAAAGCCTCAGGCTAGCTTGGGAAAAATAAAAATCCGATTTAAGGAAGAATTCAAAAGCGGCAGGGACGTTATACTTGCAGAAAACTTGTCTAAGAGCTTCGGAAGAGGGCAGAATCGCAAGGAACTATTTCAAAATGTAAGCTTAGACATTAAAAGGGGTGAGCGAGTTTGTATAGTAGGCCACAATGGTATAGGCAAAACAACTCTTTTAAAAATAATAATGGAAGAAATTCTTCCTGATAGTGGGTATCTTAAAATTGGACATAACGTAGCTTTTGGTTATTATGATCAAGAGCAACAAAATCTAAATCCAGAAAACACAGTGTTAGAAGAGGTAAAAGCTGCCTATCGTCTTTATAGCGACACAGAAATGCGAGGAATATTAGGTCGGTTTTTATTCTTGAACGACATGGTTTTTGTAAAGGTTGGAAAATTAAGCGGTGGTGAGAAAGCACGTCTTAGCTTGGTAAAGCTTATGCTTTCAGGAGCTAATGTTCTAATTTTTGACGAACCCACAAACCATTTGGATATTGGTTCCAAAGAAGTATTTGAAGAGGCTTTGTTAGATTTTCCAGGGGCTGTGGTGTGCATATCTCATGACCGATATTTCCTAAATAAAGTACCCCATAGAATTCTTGAATTGGAATCTAATGGTATAACGGAATATCTGGGCAAATATGATTATTATATGGAGAAAAAGCAAAATATACAATCTGGGGAACAGTATCTTGCGGGGTTATTAGGTACAAAGCGGGAGGCATCAAATGAAGAAAGTACTTCGGAAGCCGAGCGACGTAAAAGCAAAGAAATAGAGGCCAAAATTCGCAGAAACCGAAGATTACTTGCTGAGATACAGGCAAATATAGAAAATTGGGAAACTGAAAAAACCCGTATTTGTGAACACATGGAAAAGGAAAATGTTAGAACAGACTCTGGAAAACTTGCGGAACTGGCAGAACAACTAGAGCAAAAAGATAAACAAATTGATAAGGCCTATGAAGAATGGCACAGGTTAGAGGAAATTCTAAGCCTAGAAGACCTGAGATAAAACTTAATGAAATTAGAGCAAACCCACAGAAATAGCATTTTTTTACAAATACCCTTGCATTACATAAAATAACCTATTATAATGACTCTATTCTGTCTTGGAGAAAACAAAAAGGATTTCAACTGATAGAAGAATAACATTGATGGAGGAGTAAATATGACATTCAAAAAAGTAAGAGATATAATTTGTGACCAACTAAGCGTTGAGGAATCAGCAGTTCAGTTGGAAACACACTTAATGAAAGATTTGGAAGCAGACTCGCTGGATGCGGTAGAAATCATTATGGCCATAGAGGATGAGTTTGATTTTGAAGTTCCTGACGAAGATGCCGAGAGATTCCAAAGCGTAGGGGATATCGTTAAGTACATTGAAGAAAGACTAAGCTAAGAACACGTACACTTCGAAAACCCGTTGCATAAACGGGTTTTTTTGTAGACTGTTAATAAATTCGAGGAGACAACATGAAAACCAATAAAAAGATATCCAGTGCGGTTATTAAGAGATTGCCTCGCTACCGAAGGTATCTTACAGAACTGCACAAAAAAGATGTTGCAAAAATTTCTTCCAGCGAGCTTAGTCATTTGATGGGTTACACAGCTTCACAAATTCGTCAAGATTTAAATAACTTTGGTGGTTTTGGCCAACAAGGATACGGATATAATGTAGAAGCTTTATTAGGAGAAATCAGCAGCATATTAGGGCTAGATAGAGAACACACCATGGTTATTGTTGGAGCTGGTAAACTTGGAACAGCCGTTGCCAACTATACATATGGAAAGGTGGGATTCTCCCTCAAAGCACTGTTTGATAATAATAAATTTAAAATTGGCACTTCAACCAATGGAATAGAAGTATTGGATTACGAAAATCTTGTTCCATATATCGAGGAAAATAAGATTGATATTGGTGTTATTTGTAGTCAACAAGAATCCGCTCAGGAAATAGCAGACAAAATGGTATTTGCTGGGGTTCAGGGGATTTGGAACTTTGCAGTTTTGGATTTGGAAGTGCCTGACAGGATTGCAGTTGAAAATGTACATCTTTCTGATAGCCTTCATTCATTGGCATACCATATAAATACAATTCACCGGAAAGATAATAAACAAAGGTAAAATAAATAGCCGTTTCGTATCGACGAAACGGCTATATGTTTAGTGCTTTTCTTGTTAAATTACGCTTCTACGCAAGCATCTGTTGGGCAAACGTCTGCACAAGCACCACAGTCGATACATTTTTCTGCATCAATTACATAAATGGACTCACCTGGTGCAATAGCTTCTGTTGGACACTCAGACTCGCAAGCTCCGCAAGAAATACAGTCTTCAGTAATTTTATAGCTCATTGTTGATCCTCCTTTAAAAATGATCGTTATATCTCTGCTCAAAGAACAAATGTATTATACCACCATATTATTTCCAAGTAAAGATATAGGAGATGATTCTATGAAAGTATATGCCCTAGTGGGTAAAAGTGGAACAGGTAAAAGTTATCAAGCAATGAATCTTTGCAGAGACCTAGATATTGAAGTGATAATAGATGATGGCCTTTTGATCTACGGTAATGGAATATTAGCAGGGATATCGGCTAAACGGCAAGAAACTGTTATAGGCGCCATCAAGACTGCCCTTTTTACTGATGAGAACCACCGTAATTCAGTAATGACAAAGATTCATGGATTATATCCCAGCAAAATTCTTATACTTGGAACCTCAGATAAAATGGTCCACCGGATTGCTGAAAGATTAGAACTCCCACCAATTGATGAAATAGTCTATATAGAGGACTTGACTACTGAAAAAGAGCGTCAATACGCAAAAAAGCAAAGGCACGATTTGGGAAAACATGTTATACCAGTTCCTACCTTCCAGCTAAAGAAAGACTTCCCTGGTTACTTCGTTGACCCACTAAGAATTTTCAAAGAACTTGCGTCTGGAAGGGCTGGATTTTCTGAGAAATCTGTTGTACGCCCAACCTATAGCTATATGGGGAACTTTTTCATATCAGACAACGCAATAAGCGATATTGTAGATATTCTTTCGAAGGAAGCTACTAATATTTCCAAGGTGTTACGGGTAACTACTATTACGGGAAAAGAAAGTGTCGATATAACCGTTTTAGTTATAATGAAATATGGCTATCAACTGATTGATTCTGCAAAGGAATTTCAGCGTATTATAGTAAATAAAGTATCAGAGATGACAGCCTTTAATGTGGGACAAGTAGATATAGAAATAAGAGGATTAGAAGTATGATAGAAATTCCTATTAAAGGAGATTTCCACCCAAAAGATACTTTTGAATGCGGTCAATGTTTTCGTTGGGAAGAAGATGATCAAGGTGGCTATGTTGGGGTAGCAAGTGAACGGGTAGCCCGTATTGAAGTTGGTGCAAATAAAAATAATGAAAAAATTATTTTTATAGAAAGCTATGGACTTGAAGAGGCTAATAATAATAAAAATGACTGTAAAAATTTTTGGATCAACTATTTAGACCTAGGAACAGATTATGGTCTAATTAAAGAGGCCTTAATAAAAGAAGATCCTAAAATGGAGGAAATAATTTCTGCAGGTAAGGGTATACATTTATTAAACCAAGATCCTTGGGAAACCTTGATTTCATTTATAATATCTCAAAACAACCACATTCCTCGAATCAAGAAATGTGTTGAATCCCTATGCACTTTATTCGGCCAGCCCTTAGGGAATTATTTTGATGGAGACCGCTATGGGTTTCCATCACCAGAAAAAATGGCATCCCTTACTGAAGAAGATTTAGCTCCCGTAAAACTTGGCTATAGATCTAAATATTTGTTAAAAGCAGCAAAGATGGTAGCCACCGACGGAGAAAAAAGATTGGCCTCTTGTAACTTAAGAAGCAAAGAAGAGGGTTTAAAATATCTTTTAGAATTTCCTGGAGTGGGAGCTAAAGTGGCTCATTGTATGATGCTATATGGGCTTGGCCAAAGAGATAGCTTTCCTTTAGATGTCTGGATGAAAAGAATTATGAATCAGCTTTTTGGTTTGGCTGAAGATGACACAAAGGCAATGGAAGTTTTTGCAAAAGAAAAATTCGGTGATTACGGCGGTATAGCCCAGCAGTACCTATTCAATTATGCCATCAAGAAGAACAGTCTTAAATAATTATGTAAACCAACCAGGCTTTTCCCAGCAGAATTATCCATAATTTTCAATATTCTTATAAAGATGATGCTAAAAGCATCGTTTTTTTACGAATTCATAAAATTTTAACCAATAAAAAGGTTGACATGCTAGTAGAAAAAGAGTATATTTAGTATTAGCACTCGACAAATAGGAGTGCTAACAAGGAATTGTTTATATAAAAAATTATACATAGAAGAAAGGAGTACGAAAAATGAGCTTTGGAATTAAACCTTTAGGTGACAAACTAGTTATCAAAAAAATGGAGGCAGAAGAAAAAACTGCAAGTGGAATAGTGTTGCCTGGCCAGGCCAAGGAACGTCCACAAATCGCTGAAGTAATTGCTGTTGGTCCTGGAACTAAAGAGGAACCTATGGAAGTTAAGGTTGGAGAAAAGGTTATCTTTAGAAAATATGGTGGAGATGACGTTAAGTATGATGGTGAAGAGTACATGATAGTATCACAGAGTGATATTTTAGCAACTATTAAATAAGGGAGGTAATAATAATGGCAAAAGAACTAATTTATGGAGAAGACGCTCGAAAAAGCTTGTTAGCAGGTGTGGACAAATTAGCCAACACTGTAAAAATAACTTTAGGTCCTAAAGGTCGTAACGTATTGCTACAAAAGAAATTTGGTGGACCAATGATTACAAATGATGGAGTAACAATCGCCAAAGAAATCGATCTTGAAGATCCAGTAGAAAATATGGGAGCTCAGCTTGTAAAGGAAGTAGCTACAAAAACCAACGACATAGCTGGTGACGGTACAACTACTGCAACAATACTTGCTCAAAGCATTATAAAAGAAGGATTTAAGAACGTAGCTGCAGGAGCTAACCCAATGATCCTTAAGAGAGGAATACAGGGAGCTGTTGAGATTGCTGTCAAAGAAATCGCAGCATTATCAAAAATAGTTGATTCCAAAGAATCTATTTCTCAGGTAGCTTCTGTATCTGCAGGAGACCGTGAAATCGGAAATTTAATTGCCGAAGCAATGGAAAAAGTGGGTAAAGATGGAGTTATTACTGTTGAAGAATCAAAATCAATGGGAACCACTCTTGAAGTAGTTGAAGGTATGCAGTTTGATAGAGGATATTTATCAGCCTATATGGTTAACGATACAGATAAAATGGAAGCCAATATGGAAGCTCCTTATATCTTGTTAACAGATAAGAAAATCACTAATATTCAAGATCTTCTACCACTGTTAGAACAAATAGTACAACAAGGCAAAAAGCTTCTTATCGTATGTGAAGATTTAGAAGGTGATGCACTTGCTACTATCGTAGTTAATAAAATCCGAGGGACATTTGATTGCGTTGCAGTTAAAGCTCCAGGATTTGGTGAAAGAAGAAAAGCTATGATGGAAGACTTGGCTATCTTGACTGGAGGAACAGTAATTACTGAAGAACTAGGTTACGATCTTAAAGAAGCGACCTTAGATATGCTTGGTCAAGCAACTTCTGCAAAAGTTAACAAAGAAAATACTGTTATCGTAGGCGGTGCAGGAGATCCTGAAGCAATCAAGGCTCGTTGCGAGCAGTTAAAGACACAAGCAGCAGATAGCACAAGCGATTTTGATAAAGAAAAAACTTTAGAAAGACTAGCAAAACTTTCTGGTGGTGTTGCAGTAATACAAGTTGGAGCTGCTACAGAAACAGAACTAAAAGAAACTAAATTACGAATAGAAGATGCTCTTAATGCTACAAAAGCAGCAGTAGAAGAAGGTATTGTAGCTGGTGGTGGTGTGACATTTGTAAACGCATTACCTGCAGTAGCAAAGTATGTTAAGAGTCTATCTGGAGACGAAAAGACAGGTGCTAATATAATTATGAGAGCATTAGAAGAACCTGTAAGACAAATAGCCGAGAATGCTGGCTTCGAAGGAAGTGTAGTAGTATCCAAGGTTAAGTCCTCCAAAGTTGGAACAGGCTTTAATGCTGAAACAGAACAGTATATGGATATGATTACTGCTGGAATTGTAGACCCGGCAAAAGTAACAAGAAGTGCTTTACAGAATGCAGCATCTGCTTCCAGCATGCTTCTTACAACTGAAGCAGGAGTAGTTGAAATTGAAGAAGACGAACCAATGATGCCTCCAATGGGCGGCGGAATGGGTGGTATGGGCGGAATGATGTAGGCCCTAACCATAACTATTTAAACATGTATAAATTAAAAAGACGAGAGGAAATCCTCTCGTCTTTGTTTTCATACTAAACATTATTTTAAAGTCACTTAATTATGTTTCCTTGGAGTCCTGGTCAAAGACTTTAGCTATAGAATACAGCCGACTTTGATCTTCCTTTGAAAGCTTGTAATAAATAGAAAAAAGATCATCTTCCTCAACATAAGAGTGTTGTGGCTCCATTTTAGAAGAGGTGCTTCTTCCTACCAGATAATCTAAGGAAACCCTAAGATTATCTGCCATTTGAATTAAAACTTCAACTGGAGGCGTGCTCTTGCCTGTTTCGTAACTTGCAATGGCCTCTCTTGTGCAGTTAAGCTCTTTGGCAAAAGCCTCTTGGGTTAAGCCACGCTTATTTCGTAACATTTTGAGACGATCTATAAATAAATCAAGCATGTTTTTCCCTTTGCTATTTTACACGGTCTATTTCTGTATTCTAGACTAATTAACAGGGCATTTCCATGAATGTTAGTATAATTACCAGTAAACGTTGACATGTTAGCTAAACTAACATAAAATTGTGTGTAGAAATACCTATGGGTTGTGCCAAGCTTGCTCTTTTTAGCCACCGAGCAAGAACCTATAGGTATTTTATTTTGTTGTTTTCTAGTGGGACCAATTTGTTAAGGGCTTTATTCATTGGGTTGAAAGCTGACAGTAAAAGTACTATAATAAGGTAATCATTTCGAGAAGGGACTTTAAGCAAATGAAAAGAACTTTCATTTTTATAATAGTGTTGGGCCTTTGTCTAATGTTAGGTTGTTCAAGCAATAAAGGTGTTTCTGAAAACCCGGAATCTGGAACTCCTGGGGAGGATGCTTTAGAAGTAGAGCTTACAGAGCAGGAGCTTATGCAAATAGCATTAGAGCCGGACAGGCTATCTGGAAACTTAATATTGGTGAACAAGGAAAACGAATTAGACCCAGAGTATAGCCCAAGTGATCTTACAGATATTATCTACTACGCCAAAGACAGAAGCTCAAAAGGACGATTTATGAGACAAGAAGCGGCAGGGGCTTTCCATGCCTTAAGCGAAGAGGCGGCTCTTGAAGGCTATGAAATAGTAGTAACAACTGCCTATAGATCTTACGAATTTCAATCAAATCTTTATTATGGCTATGTGAATTCCAAGGGGCAAGCATGGGCAGACAAGTATAGCGCAAAACCTGGAACATCAGAACATCAAACAGGGCTTGCTGCTGACTGCTCCTCGCCTTCCGTGGGCTATCAGCTAAGCTCTGCTTTCGGTGATACTGAAGAAGGCATATGGCTGAAGAATCATTGTAATGAGTTTGGATTTATTATTCGTTATCCTCAAGGGAAAGAAGAAATTACAGGATATAATTACGAGCCATGGCATATCCGTTATGTTGGCATTAAGGCAGCGAGTATTATGAAAGAGAAGAATTGGACTTTTGAAGAATTTATAAACTTCATTGGCTATAAATAGGAGGGTGAAAAATGTCGGAATATTTCAATGAACCATCAAGAACTTTTAGTGAGTATCTTTTAGTCCCAGGTTACAGTAGCAAGGAATGCTCTGTAGAAAATGTAAGTCTAAAAACTCCTGTGGTAAAATTCAAAAAAGGAGAAGAGCCTTCTTTGTCTATGAATATACCCTTGGTGTCAGCTATAATGCAGTCTGTTTCTGATGATGAAATGGCGGTGGCCTTAGCAAAAGAAGGAGGCATTTCTTTTATTTTTGGAAGTCAACCTGTTGAAAACCAAGCGGCAATGATTAAACGTGTGAAAAGCCATAAGGCGGGATTTGTAAAGTCTGATTCCAACATTAAACCAGAGCAGACCCTTGCAGATATAATAAGACTAAAAGATAAAAGTGGCCATTCAACAGTAGCTGTTACTGACGATGGCACTCCTGGTGGAAAAGTTTTGGGTATAGTTACCAGCAGAGATTATCGGGTAAGCAGAATGGATCCACAAGAAAAGGTTTCTTCTTTTATGACACCTTTTGATAAGTTGATTTATGGTAGAGAGGGTATATCTCTTTCAGAAGCCAATGACTTATTATGGGACAATAAGCTTAATGCACTACCTATTATAGATGATAGCCAACGGTTAACCCACTTTGTTTTTCGTAAGGACTACGACAGCCATAAAGCTAATCCCAATGAACTTTTAGACAAAGATAAACGATATGTAGTAGGTGCTGGAATTAACACAAGAGATGTTGAAGAACGTGTTCCTGCCCTAGTTGATGCAGGGGTTGATGTACTTTGTATAGACTCATCTGAGGGTTTCACTGAATGGCAAAAAGAAACAATTGAATTCGTTAAAAATAAGTATGATGATACAGTTAAAATCGGTGCAGGTAATGTTGTTGATCGCGATGGCTTTCTTTTTTTAGCTGAAAGCGGTGCCGACTTTGTGAAGGTGGGAATCGGAGGAGGTTCAATCTGTATTACCAGAGAGACAAAAGGAATAGGCCGTGGCCAAGCTACTGCTATAATAGAGATTGCAAAAGCAAGAGAAGAATATTTTAATAAAACTGGGGTCTATGTGCCCATTTGTTCTGACGGCGGTATTGTGTACGACTATCATATGGTTTTAGCCCTTGCAATGGGGGCAGATTTCTTGATGTTAGGAAGGTATTTTGCACGCTTTGATGAATCTCCGACAAACAAACTAAATATAAATGGCAACTATGTGAAAGAATATTGGGGAGAAGGATCTAATAGGGCAAGGAACTGGCAACGCTATGATATTGGAGGAGATGAGAAGCTTTCCTTCGAAGAGGGTGTAGATTCATATGTACCATACGCAGGTCCTTTAAAAGATAACGTAAACCAATCTCTAAATAAAGTTAAATCCACAATGTGTAACTGTGGAGTTATCAATATACCGGATCTTCAGAAGGAAGCTAAGATAACTTTGGTTTCAGCAACTAGCATAGTAGAAGGCGGAGCCCATGACGTAATTCTAAAGGAAACCGGCGGTGGTACAATTCGATAGTTTCTGAAATGGCTTAACCTCCCTAAAAAATTTACAAGGTGGCTAGATAGAAAAAAGTGAAGGAGTTGTTAAGCTAGAATGAATGAAAAAACTGGGATCAAGAGTTCCCGTGAAAAAAATTATCGATGGCTCTTAGTTGTGACGGGGTTCTTATGTATGGTCTTTTACTATGGAATAGTTATCAACTGTCAAGGCCAATTGATCGAACCTATTGCTAGGGAACACGGATATAGTCGTCTGACTATATCTTCTATTTTTGCTTTAATTAATGGAGGTATGGTTATATCCTCTCCTTTATTAGCCCGTCTTTCGGATAAAATTGGACCAAGCAAAACAATGATTATATCATCTGGAGTGATTTCACTATCAATTATTTTGTTTGCCACAGCAAAGGCTTTGCCATTATTCTATATTAGCGCCTTGCTTATTGGTATGGCATTTGTTGGGGTAACTACCTTGATTCTACCCATCATAATAAACCTATGGTTTGACAAGGATAATCGAGGCTTTGCCCTAAGTCTTGCCTTCATGGGCAGTGGAGTGGGAGGCCTTCTACTTAATCCTTTATTTGCCAAAATGGTTGAAACAATTGAATGGAGATGGACCTATGGCTTATGGGGTGGTTTTTTGTTAATTCTTTTTACACCCTTCCTGTACCTAGTTGCAGTTTATCTTCCCCGCAAAAAGGGGTATTTACCTTTGGATATGGAGTTTAGCGACATAGATTCCCCTAAAAACCCTGAAGGGCAAGATACACCAAGTGAATACCGCAAGATTATTGGAGCTATTTGCATTGCAGCTTTTTTGATTGGCGGCATAGGGACCTCTGTGATGATGCACGGAAACAGTCATCTTGTTTCTTTGGGTCAGACTCCGGCAGAAGCGTCTATGATGATAGGACTATTCTTAGGAGTGTTAGCCTTTTCAAAGCTACTGGTTGGAAAATCCTGCGACCGGTTGGGTTGTGAAAAGACCTTGATTATTTTTCTGACCCTGTCCGCCATAGGAGTATTAGCTCTTTATTTATGTGCATTTTCTGTCATCGGGTGTTTGGCTTTTATTATATTTTTTGGTGTAGGCGCTGCTTCCATGACAGTTTGCCCACCTTTAGCTGTAAGAGAGCTATTCTCTCACCAAAGGTATTCCAAAGAGTTGGGCAAGGTTATGGCTAGTATTGGCCTAGGAAACATGGGTATTCCTCTACTTGCGGGGGTAATACATGATAAAACAGGAAGTTATTCCTTGTTCTGGCTTGCCAGTAGTCTTGTATTATTGCTTGCCATGGCGCTTTTTTCCAAGGGCTTTCGATGGGCAAAGGTTAGTAAGTAATTGAAATTACAGGAGGATTTTAAATAATGATTGAAAACTTGTTGAAAAAGGACGTTCTTCCAGATTCTTTGATTCGGATTGGGGTTAGACAAAGGACCAATATTCGCCTTAAGAGTTTAGCAAAGATGGATGTCGCTGAAAAAGAAGCTTTCTTAATGGACTTTATCAAACAGCGAAGCCAAGGACCTATTGCTATTAATACTGGGGATGCAAATCAACAACACTATGAAGTTCCCAGTAAATTTTTCGACTTAGTATTAGGTAAACACAAAAAGTACAGCTGTGCCTATTGGGAAGAAGGAGACTCTCTTGATGATGCTGAGGCTAGAATGCTTGACTTGGTATGTGACAGGGCTGGCATTGAAGATGGTCAAAAAATCCTTGATCTTGGATGCGGCTGGGGCTCTTTTAGTCTTTATGTTGCTAGTCGTTTTCCTGATGCTCATATAACCGCTCTATCCAATTCAAACAATCAGCGTAGTTATATCGAAGAAAAGGCCAAGCAAAAAGACATAAAAAACCTAAAGGTGGTTACCTGCGATATAAATGATCTTGCTTTAAAGGACGAGTTTGACAGAGTGGTATCTATAGAGATGTTTGAACATATGAGAAACTATAATGAACTCTTTAGAAAGGTAGCTGGACTTTTGAACGACCAAGGAAAATTGTTTGTTCACGTATTTTGCCACTGCCAAGTCCCTTTTACCTACGAGGTAAAGTCTAGCGGCGATTGGATGGCTAAATATTTTTTCACTGGTGGCACCATGCCCAGCCAAGATCTTTTTCACTTTTTCAATAAGGATTTATGTATAACTCAGCAATGGGCAGTAAATGGTAACCACTACAGCAAGACCTTGGAAGCCTGGTTAAAAAGGATGGACAGGCAAAAAGACCTTGTAATGCCTATTTTAGAAGATCGAGAAGGACCAGAACAGCAGTAAAATGGTGGTCCTACTGGCGTATATTCTTTATTGCTTGCTCTGAATTCTTTGCCATTAATGGTGGTGGAGAGTACTATGTAGCCCATTATCTATTTGAGAAAAACCATGGACCAAGAGGAATAGTGGATAAATAAAATCCATTCAAGAGCAACACCAGAGTAATATCTAAACCGACCCCTATGAGTTAGTTTTCAAAATATAGCTTAAAGGAGTGGGTTTTTGCTTTACTTGAGTTTCCAATCGGCTTCTCTTTTATTGAAAAAAGCATCAACACCTTCATGGGCATCTTCTGTCGTACAAAGCATTGCAAAATGATTCCCTGTTAGCTCATAGGCTTTTTCATAGGGAAGGTCTGCCATCTTGTAAAAGGATTGTTTGCCCATTTGAAGTCCAAGAGGGCTTTTAGCGGCTAAGGTTCGGGCCAATTTCATTGTTTCTTCTTCAAGTTGGTCCAAAGGAACCACCTTATTGATTAAGCCGATTCTCTCTGCTTCTCTAGCATCAATCATTTCCCCAGTGAGTAACAACTCTAAGGATTTTTTCCTCCCAAGATTTCGCGATAGGGCAACAGCTGGACCCATACAGAACAAGCCCACATTTACTGCTGTAGCTCCAAACCGTGTGCCTTCTGCAGCTACACATAGATCAGAAGAAGCAACTATGCCTATACCATTTGCTACAGCAATTTTGTGTGCAGAGGCAATTACAGGCTTCTTCATTTTTGAAATAGTAATAGACCACTCGTCCATTAATGTGATCCATTCATAATACTCTAAAGGGCTCTTGCCTTCTGATAGAGCGCTTACATCTATTCCTGCACAAAAGCCTTTCCCTGCTCCACGGATAATAACTACTCGAGTATCTTCATCTGCGTCTAGGTCCTTTAAGGCCTGGTTCAATTCAGTCGCTAAGGGCACATCAAAAGTATTTAGGCTCTCAGGACGATTCAAAGTTATAATACCGATATGTTCTTTCTTTTCAACTAAAACTGCTTTATATTTCATGGTGGTACTCCTTTTGAATTTTTTCGAATTGTGATTTATAATTAGATACAAGATTGTTTCAAGTATCTTTATTATATCAAGAAATTCACTTAAGGGTCAAATGTTTAAGGCGGCACCTCTCTTGTTTAACCTTAGTAATGTGAAGTAAAAAGATTGGTTAGACACAGGTCTGGGTAAATATATTTTAGTAATTATAAAAACATGATTTAATATAAAAAGTTATCTAAGAAAGGACGGTTTTATTATGAGTACAACAAAAAACACCTGGATTAATGGTATATTTTTCATCCTTACCTTAGTGGTAAATGCGCTAGGTGCGTCAGGAATGATAAACGGTTATTCTCAAAAAGAAATTTCCGATATGTATCTTACCCTGATTACCCCTGCTCCTTCTACATTTAGTATATGGAGTGTAATTTATATACTGCTGTTAATTTCAATAATTGTGATGATAGTGAAAAAAAGCGATTCCTATTACCAAAAGGCAATAGATGAAATTTCCGGATTATTTAGGCTCTCTTGCTTATTCAATATTGCTTGGATTGTTATATTTTCCTTCTTGCTGATAGAACTATCCACCCTCTTTATTTTGGGATTTCTAATAACTCTAGCTATGATCTGTACTAGATTAAAGAAGATTAGCGATAGAAAGCATTTCCTCTTGCCCTTAACCTTTGGCTTATATACAGGATGGTTATTCATTGCTACCGTAGTCAATGTTGCAGCTTCACTTGTTAAACTAGAGTGGGGTGGCTTTGGTATCCCTCAAGAAACCTGGTCAATAATAGCCCTTTTAATAGCAATAATTTTGGTTTTACTAGTAACCCTAAATCTTCGTAATGCAGTACTTCCGCTTCCAATCGCTTGGGCCTTTTTTGGTATATATAATTTTCTAAAAGCTCCAGAAGGATTTAATGGAGAATATGAACTTTTACAAAATGTAGCTTTAGCTGGAATAATTGTGTTAATATTAATTGCAGGCTTACAACTTTATAGAAACAAATTTTCACTGCTTTCAGTAAAACTAAGCTAGGTATAGTAAGAAGAAAAGCATCCCATAGGATCTATCAAAATAAGAAAATAAAAATTGAATCTGGCAAAAATCATTAAAAAGAGGTTCTGCGTCAACCGTTGGGGTGGGGTCAAAATTGAATAAAACTTAAGCATTTTTCCAGATGGGAGACAAAGGTTTCTCATCTGGTTTTTAATTAAGAGCAGGCAAATAAATTTCTCATCTTATGGAATTAATAAATTGATTTTTAGTGAGCCATAGAATGCATAATTCTACGTCTAAACCGATCGAAGTTAGGCATTCCGTAACCGACGCGTTTAAGTACTTTGATTTTGTTGTTACAACCTTCTGTGTATCCGTTAGTGTATGGATAATCAAAGGAATTAAGGATTTCCTTGGTCCATCTTGAAAAAGTTTGTGTGACTTTAGCAAACTCAGGTACGCCAGAGTTTTGAGCATACATAAACCAAATACCTAGCTGCTTTCTGGCACTTTGAGAGTTTTCGCATTTCATGAAAATCTCGAAGTTACATTTAATGATATATGCTTGCCTTAGTTTCTCAGATAAAGATAGCATCCTTTCTATTTCTAGTGATTCTTCCAAGTTTAACTTAGAAGAATTTTTTAATAGTAACCTTCGACTATGTTTAAAATACTTCCGTCTGCTATCTGAAAAACTCTTTTGAACCTCTTTGCGAACATTTTCAAATGCCCAGTCCACTAACCTTTTGTAATGATATCGGTCGGCGATAATCTTAGCTCCTGGAAACAGGGTTTTGGCTAGGCTTCTGTAAGATGTATACATGTCCATCACTACAATTTCAACGTCCTTAGGGTTAGGATATTTCGAAAAATATGCATATAAATCTTCTTGCTTTCTATTAGGGAGAATGTCAAATATTTGTTTCTTTTCCAAGTCGGTCAAAATACATTGAAACTTTTCACCTCCTGAGTTGCCCCTAAACTCATCTATGGAAAGAACTCTAGGGAGCTTAGTAGGCCCATAGCTTAGATGGTCTAAGGCTCTGGAAGCTGTTGTAGAAGAAACATTACTATGCTGCGCAATACTTTTTGTAGACCAAGACTCTCTAAAAAGCGTAAGTAAATATGCGAATAACCGATTAGTAATACGATGATATTTAGGGAGAAACTCCACTTCTTCATAAAACCTTTTACCGCAAAGGGTACAGACGTGTCGTCGCTTCTTTAAGTGTAAAATAGTAAAATTCCCAAAGGTTGGAATATCTTTCACCTTTTGAATCCTGTAATCATGAACCTTGCTTGTCCTTTCACCACAACTAGGACAACAGTGAATTCGTTTTTCCATTTCTAAATGAATATGTAAGGTGTTTTCTTCTTTTTCCACAAAAGTAACGATAATATCTTTTAATCCTGTTAAATCTTCGGTATAATGTTGATAGGGCATAGGTTCCACCTCCTTAGTATTATTTTGTGGTGATTTAATTCTACATGAGATGAGGATCTATTGCTCTATTTTATTGCCTTTTTTACAGAAAAAATGCCGGGTCAGCTTCTCTTTTCCGAGTTGCCACCCCAACATTTATTATAGAACCCAATTACTACAATAATCTAAACGAGATTAACTGACAAAAATCAATAAAAGAACTCTACAAAACCCGAGGGATTCCCTCGGGTTTTATTTTTGGCTAGCAATTCCTTCAATAAATATCAGTTCTCTGATACAATCGTATTCAGGAAATCCTTAGGGGTAATTTATTTTCTTTGTAAATATATAGCGGGGTGTAGAGGTTGATAAAAAAAGTATACGAAAATATTTATATGATCAAAGTGGTTTTGCCAAATAATCCTTTAAAAGCCTTGAATGTCTATATCATTAGGGGTGATAAGAAGTCTTTGATAATTGATACTGGCTTTAATCGAAAGGCCTGTATAGATGCCTTGTTCAATGGGCTAAAAGAATTAGATGTTGATATTAAGAACGCAGAACTATTTATAACTCACTTACATTCTGATCATTCAGGGATGGCGAACCTCTTTGAAGAAGCCGGTGTGAAAATTTACTCTGGGGAGATAGATGGCAAGATAATAAATGATATGACACAAGAGTCTTATTGGCAACACTTTGATGGTTTCAAGGCGTTATTTGATTTAGAAAGAGATAATACTAGTTATAAAGACCATCCAGGCTATAAGTACGCCTTAAATTCTCCTGTAGAATTTACATACGTAAAAGAAGGCGACGAAATAAAAATTGATGATTATGTCTTGGAAGTTGTTTCTATTCCAGGGCATACGCCAGGCCAGATGGGTTTATATGAAAAAGAACATAAGTTGTTTTTTGGTGGAGACCACATTCTTGATAGCATTACTCCAAACATTGGGTTCTGGAGTCTTGAAGAAGATACCTTAGGCACATATCTCAACAGTTTGGACAAGGTATATCCATTTGACATAAATTATTTATTTACTTCTCACAGGAATATTATAGAAGACCATAAAACAAGAATTGATGAATTGCGATTACATCACAAGACAAGGCTAAATGAAATACTGGAAGTGTTAGAAGAAGGCCAACTATCTGTTAGAGATGTGGCATCTAGAATGAGCTGGAGAATTAGGGCCGAGAATTGGGATGATTTCCCAGGGCCACAAAAATGGTTTGCATCAGAAGAGGCTATGGCCCATTTACAACATCTGCATTTTACTGGAAAGATCCATAGAGATCTAAGAGAAGGAAGATTTTACTATAAATTAAAACATAGTAAATAGAAAGTTAACCCCTCCAGATACTATGTTATAGTCGAATACTTGATTGATAGCTTAAGGTGGTTGTTGTGTTGCTAGTGTATATTAAGAATTGGAGAAAAGGCTATCAATAAAAAGATCCTGGGGTAAGTCAAAGAAATAATCATCTAGATTGATATTTTCTAGTAAATTGCATACAGCATCTTTCTTGTAAGGTAAGCCCACAAAACTTTTCACTAAGGGGTCAAGATCCTTCTTAGCAAAAAAGTCACCATAGATAGAAAGTTCTTTTATGGTGGCGGATTCAACATTTAGACCGATATCGAGAAAACCATGTTTGTACTTCAAGGTGTTCCAGTATTTGAACTCTGGGGAATTCCCGTAAACCCATTCCCAAGTTGAATATTTGGAATCTGCAAGCTTTTGGATTTCTGCCCTATCATGTTCATTAAGTTTATAGATTTCTGAATTAGGGAACTGCTTTATTACTTCATCGGAAATAATTGTTGTAAACTCTTCAATGGTAAGAGGTGCTTTTAAGTAGGGGCTAATATTAGTTACTCGATTTTTGATAGACTTAACACTTTTATCTTGGAACTTTCTTGGATTAACATTTAAAGATTTAGATACTCGTGTCATATCAGATGAGAAAAGCAGAGTACCATGGAGTAGAGTCTTTCCACCACTTTGAAATTGTGCCACACCTGATATCTTCTTATCATCGACTACAAGGTCATTTCTACCTGAAAACTTGGCGTCTATCTGAAGTTTTTGAAGGGCCTTAATAATAGGCACGGTGAACTCACGGAAGACCTGGCCGATATCCTGGCCTTTATTTTTAGAGATGAAGCCATAATTTAGATTGCCCTGGTCATGATAAACGGCCCCACCACCTGACATCCTCCGTACCACTTGTATCCCATTTTCTTCAACGTATTCCTGGTTGATTTCTGCATAGGTGTTTTGATGCCTGCCCACAATAATGGAAGGGGCGTTAATATATAAGTAGAAAACATCATCATCAAAGGCTGATAAGAAATATTCCTCACTGGCAATATTTTGGAAACAACTTGTGAATGGGCTTACAATGCATTTCATTTATTTGCCTCCGGCACTTCGCTTAATGTAGTTCTTAGATAAATTTGAGAGGGCAAGGCTTTGCCGTTTGTCTAAATTCAAGGAATTAGCGTCAAGATTTTTTAAGTTTTTACCGATCAAACTTTCCAATGGCAGCGTTTTTGCCAAGGTAATAATCCTAGAGGCTTTCAGCATTCTGGCATCAAGTACCTTTCCTCCCGAATCAACTGCAGCAAAAGCTATGTATCTAGTCCGCATGAAACCTGCGTCCATTCCAGAGTAGACTTTTCCGATTGGTTCAAGTACCTTATAGATGTTATTGACTTGAACTGTTTGCATGAAAATAAAGAAGCTCATAACTATCCAAAATATCCCTACTATAATTATAATATCCCAAAACATATTTTGTTCTCCCTTCAATGTCAAAGTTAACGACTATATTAATATGTTGCAATTATCGTGCCATGATAAAAATGGCATCATAAACGATATACACTTAAATCTATATCATATCTTTAGATTTTTCGATATAAAGTCCTCTTTGGTATATTTAATGCTATTGAAGCATTGGTTACGTTTCCCTTTTCTATTTTCAAAGCTTCTATAATTCTTTCATGTTCTCTGGCTATTGAAGGCTCAAACTCAGACGGGATTAAGGCTACTTTATCTTGGCTTGTAACTTTTGCACCAAGAGAGTTTGGAAGATCCTCTTTTTCAATGATATCACTTTGTGTTATGTTGATACTGGATTCAATAACATTCTCTAACTCTCTTACATTTCCCGGCCAGCTGTATGAAGTTAAAACATCCATAGCAGCTGGAGATATTTTTTTTACTGATTTTCCTACTGTCTTGTTATAGTGGCCGATAAAGTAATTGGCCAATACAGAAACATCTGACAATCGTTGCCTTAGGGGAGGAATTTCTATTGAAAGAACATTAAGCCTGTAATACAAATCGCTTCGGAAAGTTTTATTGTGTATAGCCTTGTGTAAATCCTGATTTGTTGCAGCCACAATTCGCACATCAATCTTTTTTGATTGTTTACCACCAACCCTTATAATCTCCCTGCTTTGCAGTACTCTCAAAAGAGATGATTGAAGGTCAAGAGGCATATCTCCTATTTCATCTAGAAATATAGTTCCTCCTGCTGCTAACTCGAACTTGCCAGGACGACCTTCTTTGTTAGCCCCTGTAAAAGAACCTCCTTCATATCCAAAAAGTTCACTTTCAATAAGATTCTTTGGTAGGGAAGCACAGTTAATAGCTACAAAGGGACCTTTTGACCGGCTGCTGGCATTGTGTATTGATTGGGCAAAAAGTTCTTTTCCTGTTCCGCTTTCTCCAAGAATCAAAACATTAGAATCGCTTAAGGAGGCAACCTTACCCATATCAATAACCTTTTTCAAAGATGTAGAATTTCCTATTATTTTATCGAAAGTATAGTTCGCAGTAAATCCACTGAGTTTACTTATGATTTTATGAATTTGCTGTTGTTCCTCAAAGACCAATACTGTGCCAATCTTTACTTGCTTCTTATTATAGATAATAGATGCTGAAAGAAATAAATATAAAGGATCTCCTTTGTGGTTGGTAAGGGTAACCTCTTTTCTGTAAAAATTAGCTTTCAAATCAACAGGGTTAAAAGAAGGCTTCTTTAAGTTAAGTAAATTAGATATATTTTCTTTTTCCAAATTCTGGCTTGTTAGCTTAAGAAATTGGGAGGCCCGGCTATTGTGATGGGTTATGATTCCCATGCTATCAATCATAATAATTCCTGCTGAAATTGATTGAATGGTACTAAACAATTGGCTGTTGATGCGTATAATATCTTCATTTGCTTGGCGAACTATCATTTCTTTTTCTAGGCCATCTACAGCAGCGCATACCATACCAAGGGTGTGATCATTGGCAAACTCCTTTGGGCCAATAAGGGCTAGACATCCCATAAGATTAGCTCGATTATTTTTTATTGGAGCGGCAGCTGAAACATAACGGTGGTGAGTTTCTAAATAATGTTCATATCCCAATATTTGTACAGGTTCTCTCACTGCTAGGCATGTTCCTATACCGCTTGTTCCAACACTTTCTTCACTCCGATTACTCCCAAGGCCTAGCCCTGTCTCTTTGGCACTATTCTGTATGGGAAAGTCTTTTCCTATTAAATCAATAACGTATCCTTCTCTATCTGCTAAAGCTATGATGAAGTTGCTTCCTTGTACATATGAATAAAGTTTCTCGATATAGCTATGAGCAACGGATATTAAGGCTTGATTATTTTTAATTCTTAAACTAAGAGCTGTGGCATCTAATTGCTGATGGTTGACAGCCATGGGGGAAACTCCATATGATTTGGAACGATTCCATGAATCAAAAATCAAGAGATCCATATTCTCTGCCGAAAGAGGCATGGGGTTGTCTTCAAATACATAGGATTTCCAGTTGGAATAAAGGGTGTTCTGTTTTTCTTGCAATGAATTAAGCAACTAAGTTTCTCCTTTTCAGTAATTATAGCATTAGCGTAGAATTGCCAAAGGCTGTCAAGAATAGTGGCACGGTATTGGCACAGGGTGACACATGGTGACATGCAATGACATAATTATGGCACACAAAACGACAAATTTAACGAGAGAAAACCCTTAGAAGAAAGTCTTCCTTTTGATATGAAAGAGTTTGGTATTGCAATGTCCTTAGATTCAACTGAATCGGCTAAGACTGCAGTACATAAGGGTTTCGGATGTTCCTTTTTACCATACAGTTCTGTTAAGAAGGATCTTAGAGAAAAAAGTCTCCGAGAAATAAAAATTGAAGGATTCCAAGAGGAGTATCCAATTTATCTCTGCTTTCTGAAAGCAAGAGAAAATAGCCCGCGGTTACTTCCCTTTCTCAGATATCTCCAGGAGAGAAAGACTAAAGATTTTTGTTAATATAATAAAAGAAAGGACCTCTACCATATGGAGTCCAAAGCTGCATATAGGATTAAAAAATATCGTGACGGTGACTTTATCG
>CAYLIF010000002.1:0-5494 GCA_964383845.1 uncultured Oscillospiraceae bacterium | reverse complement strand
ATGGAGTCCAAAGCTGCATATAGGATTAAAAAATATCGTGACGGTGACTTTATCGAAGTTGATGACTGGGTGGTAGTGGAATATGCCCTCCAAATCTTTCTCAATGGAGTGGACCTAGTCACGATTTTATGTACACCAAAATCACTGGAAGAGCTAGTTGTAGGCCACCTATTCTCCGAAGGAATACTAGAGTCTCTAGATGATCTTATAGAAGTGGTTATTGATGAGCAAAAAGGTCAAGCTAGGGTGACTACTGTAGACAGAGATATATATCAGCATACAGGAGAAAATCTTGGAAAAAGACAGGTAATTAACAGCGCAGCAGGTGGTTTGAAAACCTTGGAATGGCAAGATCCAGGTCACTGGCAGGATGGTCCCTTTGATTTTCATCAAGGACTTGCCTTGGACACCAAGAATATTTATAGATTGGTGGAGCTTTTTTCTGATCAATCTCAGGTATTTCAGCAAACTGGTGGTGTTCACGGCTGTGCTCTTTGTGATTCCAATGAAATTATTTTTTTTGAAGAAGACATCGGACGCCACAACGCCTTAGATAAAATCTTGGGTAGGGCCCTTATAAGTGGAATTGATTTAAATGGAAAGTTTATTATCAGTAGTGGACGAGTTGCGGAAGGAATGATCCGCAAACTTTTAAGGGCCAGAATCCAGGTTTTGGTCTCTCGATCAGCCCCCACCAATGCTGCTATAGATGCAGCTAGAGCCCTTGGAGTGACCCTACTGGGCTTTGTTAGAGGTCAGCGTATGAATCTCTACTCTTCCCATGAATAGTCTAGACCGCAAGGTTTAAGAGGATGCCAACAACTAGTTTGAGTTCAGTGGACCATTTGATCAGCCTTACAAGCTGATGATGTGGTCTATTTTTTGTGCCCGTTAATAAGCTTGGATATGATATATGTTTCGTATATTTTCTACTGCTTGTGTTAATTAATAGGGGTTGACAAAGACAATAACTGGGCGTATCATATTAACGTATTAATATACATGAATATGATAATTACTAACGAGCTACTAATTGCATACACAAATCTCCCGCTGTTAGTAGAAGAACAATTTTTTGAAAGATAAAAATTTACAAGTTTGAAAGAAGGGATAAAAAGATGAACCAATTAACCAACATATTTAAACTGTTTTCAGATGAAACAAGGCTTAGAATGCTAATCCTGCTTTTTCAAGAAGAGCTTTGTGTTTGTCAACTCAGTGGCGTATTAGATGTACCTCAACCAAGAATTTCTCAAAATCTATCCAAGTTTAGAGACCTAGACTTGGTTTCAGATGAGAGACGTGAGAAATATGTTTTCTATTCATTGAAGAGGGACAATAAAATCTTAACGGATATTTTAAAGGATATTATGAAGAGCATTGATAGTTACCCAAAACTTTTAGAAGACCGTGAGGGCCTTAAAGAAAAAGAGATGCATTTAATACAATGTAGAAACGGGTGCAAGTAGACATGGGAGAGATATTGATGTTTGCACTTGATTGGATGAACCGACATTTATTAAAAATGGAATGGCTTTACGACTTGGTAGAGAACCTAGTTGTAAATGTTTTTGGCTTAGACATGGAAACAAGAGTTGGGGGAAGTCTTCACTTTTATATATATGATGTAGCCAAGATCCTTATATTGCTGTCTGTACTAATATTCACCATATCCTATGTTCAGAGCTTTTTCCCGCCAGAAAGAACAAAGCGGATATTAGGTAGATATAAGGGGATTGGTGCAAATAGCCTAGCTGCCTTGCTTGGTACTGTTACTCCATTTTGTTCATGCTCTTCCATACCGCTTTTTATAGGTTTTACAAATGCTGGCCTGCCAATTGGAGTAACATTTTCTTTCTTAATATCATCTCCACTAGTAGATTTGGCTTCCATGCTACTACTTGCCAGTATATTTAATATGAAGATAGCTGTGGCCTATGTTGTATTTGGTTTGATCCTGGCTGTTGTAG
Source organism: uncultured Oscillospiraceae bacterium (assembly GCA_964383845.1). Lineage (GTDB taxonomy): Bacteria > Bacillota > Clostridia > Peptostreptococcales > Anaerovoracaceae > JAAZGD01. The sequence goes on along the minus strand of CAYLIF010000002.1, from coordinate 3,524 downwards.
GGGGTACTATTATCAGCAAGATGAAACTAGAAAGCTATGTAGAACCCTTTGTATTCAGCAGCCCAATTATGGAGGTGGAACAAGAAGAACTAACCAGAAGAGACCGAATAGGTTTTGCAAAAGAGCAAGTTAAGGATATCGTAAAAAAGGTTTGGCTCTACATCTTAATTGGAGTTGGAATCGGTGCCCTTATACATAACTGGATTCCTCAAGAAGTAATTTCTTTAATACTCGGTCAAGACAAATGGTACTCAGTGATAGTGGCGACGGCGGTGGGGATTCCTATGTATGCAGATATCTTTGGGACCCTACCCATAGCGGAAGCACTGGTGTATAAAGGAGTCGGAATAGGTACAGTGCTTGCTTTCATGATGGGGGTTACGGCCTTGTCTCTTCCGTCCATGATTTTGTTAAAAAGAGTTGTTAAAACTAAGCTACTTGGAATATTTTTTGGTATTGTAGCAATAGGAATTGTAGTTATTGGCTATTCCTTTAATGCCCTGGGATACTTGTTTCTATAAGAGCTTTAGTAATATAGAAGAGTGTATTTTTAAGAAAGAGAAGAGGTGAGATGGATGGATAAAGGATCCTGTTGTGCTTGTGGAGCTTCCATAAAACCAGAGAAAAATGTCTTGATAGAATATCTATATTTGGACCTCAACACCTGCGATCGTTGTATTGGTACGGAGGAAGAATTAGATAAGGTTGTATCAATTTTAACTCCTGCTTTGGACCTGGCAGGTTATCTCGTGGAGTATCAAAAAATCGAGATTACCAACGAAATGTTGGCAGAGAAACACCAATTTTTGTCTTCACCCACCGTAAGGGTTAATGGTGAAGATATATGTCAATCTGTGGCAGAAAACAACTGTGGCTGTTGTGGCGAAATAAGTGGGACGGACGTGGACTGCCGAGTCTTTGAATATAATGGGAGAACTTATGAAGTTGCTCCCAAAAAGATGTTGGCAGATGCTATATTAAAAGCGGTGTTCGCTATGGTAGAAGGCACTAGTGCTTGTAGCGAATATAGACTCCCAGGAAATTTAAAGACATTTTTTGAAGGAAAAAGTTTAAAATAAAATCAAGAAGGAGAAATTTATCATGGTACTATTTAGTAAGAAAGATAAGGAAGGCAGGTCTGTAAAAATACTTGGTAGTGGATGTTCTAAATGCAAGCAATTGGAAAAAGCCACCGTAGAAGCTTTAAAAGAACTGGGAATGGATGTTGATGTAGATCACATCTCTGATTTCGCAGAAATTGCATCCTATGGCGTCATGAGTACACCTGCTCTTGTGGTTGATGGCAAGGTGGTCTCCTATGGCAAAACCCTTAAAAAAAGCGAAGTAATAAAGATACTTCAAAAAGCTAAAAGCTAAAGATTATTTGCGTTAGCTATCAGCCATTGCTTTTGTCTTCAGAATACTGAACCAGGCTTTTTTTTTGACGCAAATCATGATAACATGAAGCTTAGATTCTTTTAAAAACCAATGATTTACTTGAATCGAATATGCGTAAATTATGGATTAAAAGAGCCAATTTTTAGATCTTTAGCTGGGAATCGAAGAGGAGAAAGGACGCCGAAAAGCATGAAGAATTTTATTGCCATATTTGGTATTTGTTATGTTTTGAGTGTTATTGTTATTGTGTTTGGTGAATTTATTATATTTCAAAATATGTTTATCTTTCTAATTTTCACATCTCTTATTATCGCTGCATTAGTGACGGAATTAATGCATCAAGATGATAGAATCGAGGCTTTGGAAAAACGCATCAAAAAATGGGATCAAGATATAAATCAAGTAGAAGTTGAAGAAGATAGCCAGAACGACAAGCTAGCCAAAGTTGAAGTAGATAATTAAAATGAAATAGTATTTTATTGAATAAATAAGAGGAGCATATATGCCTATAAATAATCATTTATGGAAAGTACCCCGGGAGTTATTAGATCCTTGGGCGAAAGAAGATTTCTACCAGATATCGGGTCTTTATCGGGAATCTCCAGGCCAAGCTCAAATGGAAAGCCATGCTGAACATAGTTTTGAAACCTTAAAAGATCTCATCAAACCCAGGGCCGTACTTTCATACTTCTCTGAACCATCATTAGAGGGCGGCCGTTTATCCCTAGGAGGAGAATGGATTTTTTCTCAAGTCTTGGAACAAGTAGATGCCAAAAGAGTTAGAGGAGCATTAATATACGGACTTACAATTGGAGATTTCCCAGATGATGAAGATATGTTTCTGCGTTTAATGGGAGATTTCTGGGGGACAGCTTATGTAGATTCAGCACGAAAATCACTAAGGGAGGAAATGGAAGTTCGAGAAGAGTTTAATGGCAACTTTTTTAGTGATGAATTAGGACCTGGGTTTTTTGGCATGGGGATGAACAATGTTTGGAAGTTCGGTAAACTACTGGATTTATCTAGAATCGGTGTAGAGCTTGGGAGCAAAGGCATGATGACACCAGAGAAATCAGCCCTCGGACTATTTCTCCTATCAGAAGATAGTCCTATTACTTTTGGCGACAGATGCATTTATTGTAAGGGTCATGATGATGGCTGCAAGATATGTATGGAGGAAGATCGTTGAGAAAGCTTGATTTAGACAATGGTCCATTAAGCAAAGGAATGCTAAATTTCCCTATAGACTTTGTCCCAGACACAGGTGAAGATGGGTTAGGTCTTGCTTTTGATATTGGGACAACTACAATAGCGGCAATACTTTGGGACCGTTCAACAGGGCAACTTCTTGGAACCCAAACTATTTCAAACCCACAGAGTAATCATGGTAGAGATGTCATCGCGAGAATCACTTATGCTCAAAGAAGCCAAGGAGGACTGGAAATACTAAATAAGTCTTTGATCAAAGGGATTAGTGAGCTTACAGAGTCCTTGTTTTCTTTAAAGGGCCTTGATCAGGAACAACTAAACTATCTAGTGTTTGCAGGAAATACCACTATGTCTCATCTTCTATTAAATAAAAACCCTGAAGGATTGGCCTTTTCGCCATTTGAACCTTTCTATACCGGGTCTGTTACAAGTTCTGGCGAGGCCTTTGCTTTTGATAATAGTGTAAATGTGTATGTTTTACCTTCCATAGCAGGACACGTGGGGGGAGATATAACTGCAGGGATTCTCGCCTCGAGACTTTTAGAAAAAGAAGGGGTCAACCTTTTTATAGATCTTGGAACAAATGGGGAGATAGTATTGGCCCGAAATGGACAAGCCTTGGCTTGCTCTACTGCAGCTGGTCCAGCCTTTGAGGCGGCCTCCTTAACCTGTGGAATCAGAGCAGTTCCTGGAGCAATTACAGGAATGAACCTATCGGAAGGTGTAAGAATTTCAACTGTGGGAGATCAAGAGCCTTTAGGAATATGTGGTTCTGGAGTCGTATCTGTAGTGGCAGAGATGTTTAGAGCAGGGGTTATTAATAATAGAGGCCGAATAACTACAAAGGACTTATGGAATGCTGATAATCCTGATTTCCAAATAGGTGACATGCTGACACAAGAAGGAAAAGAAAGAAT
>CAYLIF010000001.1:34590-164939 GCA_964383845.1 uncultured Oscillospiraceae bacterium | reverse complement strand
ACCTTTGTCAACAACTTTCTGCATAAGTTTTCATTTCTTTTCGGGAATCTTTTTTATGGCTTGTTTACTGGCTTTCCAGGTTTTTTATCTTTGAGTGAAGATCGATGAAGCCCAAATAAGAGATAAACTACAACCCCTACAACATTATACAAAGAAAAGAATAGATAGACAGAGGATCCACCTCCAAAGTCCAAGGCAAGGCCTCCAAGGAACTGGCAGAAGATAGTAGAGAGGTTGGTTGATACCGCATAGTAAAGAGATATAGCCATTCCCAATTCTTTTACTTCTACTGTTTTATGAATGTATCTTATGAACTCTACAAGGATAATTCCATTTACTATCCCTTGCAAAAAGAAGGTCCCTAATAAAAGCCCTGATGAAGGACCGGTGCTATACCATCCATACCTTAATACAGATATTATCATAGCCAATAAAATTGTCCGCTCCAAGGAAATCTTTTGTGAGATTCTTTTGGATAAGGCCATGAATATAGCTTCACTGCCTGCCATTAATAAAAAGGCTGTGCCAACACCACCTATATTGCCCCCGCCTTCTATATATAGGAAAGAAAAATACGTGTTATTCGCAACATTAGTTCCCATTACAAAAAAAGCACTAATCAAAATAGCTAGATACTTTTTATTTCTTATAAGATGAATGTACTTTGTAGGTTCTACTTTTATATGAGGTTTCTCTGAATCTGCCCCTACTTCTGCGACATCTACTTTACTCAGTGTGGTTTTCTTCTTATTCTCTCTTCGAATCATTATCATTATCGCCAATGCGGATAAGACGAAGCTTAATGAAAAGCCGGGAAATATAATCCAAAGGCCGAAGGCTTCTGCGGACTTCCCCGCAACAAATGTAGCTAAGGCAAAACCAATGCTTCCCCACTTTCTTATACTATTGAAAGATTGCCCTGATTCTATAGTCATGGCATCATTTAGTCCCATAATAGGTGAGTAGAAAAAGAACAGTATCATGAAGCCTATCAGGAAAACCAAATAGATTTCAACGCTCAGTAATAGCAGAGCCCAAATAGCTGAAATTAAACAAAGAAAAACAACTACTCTCTTTCTTTTCAGACTGTTGTTGTATCTTTCTCCCCAAAAGGTGGTAGCAAAAATAGCTATCACAGTAGACAAAGCAATAGTCGTACCTATTTGTGTCCCATCAAAGCCCAAGGAATATAAATATTGTCCAATTAAAGGAAATAGCATGCCTATAGCAGCGTAAGAGAATATATTTAATGCTACATAGTTATAGTATATTTTTTTCATAATCACCTTATCATCTTAAAAAATCAATTTTAGATAAGTATCTATTCCAAGTTAGTGGAATTAGTGTAGTTTGTATTGCTAATGTAAGCCCAGCTTTAACTAATCGTAAAGGCAACATAGCCACCACGGCTTGGTCAAAAAGTATATAGAGCCAAAATGTATCAAGAATCAGATTTAAAAATATTACTACTATAAGAGAAGCCAGCAAGGTCCTTTTAAATGTAATGGGCTTGCCATAAAGAACCAGTCCGAAAGTCATGCCTGTCAAAAATGCTGTCACAGTAAAACCGGGGAAATATGGTCCCATAGGGAAAATTAGCATACCAATGATATCACCCATAGCATAAGACACCCCCGCCCAAAGAGGCCCGTAAAGAATAGATGTCATAGCTACAGGGAGGAATCCCAACGATAGCCTAAAGGAAGTAGGCATAAAAATAGCAAAGATCCTTGTTAAGAGAACTTCCAAAGTAATCATAAATGAAATGACTACTAATTTAGTGATTTTAGAGTGCCTTCTCATTAACTATTCCCCCCTACCCTTCAATTATCTCATACATACCATGTGCGTCCTCTTTTTTTGATGATTCACTTAATAATAGCACTCTTAACACAAGGGTTCCTCTTCCAAATTCCAACCTTATAACATCACCTTCTTTGACCTCGCTGCCTGCTTTGGCTGGTCTATCATTAAGTGTTACCTTACCAGTATCACAAGCTTCCTTGGCAATGGTGCGACGTTTTATCAACCTTGAATTTTTTAAAAATTTATCAATTCGCATAATTACCTCTATACTAATTAATCTAACTAACCTACCCTAAGAAATTACTCGGGAAATGAAAAGAGAGCGGCCTACACCGCTCTCTTTATCAAGTTAATTTCTATTTGTTAACAGCATCTTTTAAAGCTTTTCCTGCTTTGAAAACAGGAGCTTTCGATGCAGCAATCTTGATAACTTCGTCGGGTTTTCTAGGGTTTCTTCCTTGTCTTTCTTTTCTATCTCTTGTTTCGAAGGTTCCGAAACCTATCAACTGTACTTTTTCACCTTTAACTAATGCGTCTTGAATTACTTCAATGAAGCTGTTAACTGCGATTTCTGCATCTTTCTTGGTAATTGCCGCTTTGTCTGCTACTGCAGTCACTAATTCTGCTTTATTCATGTGTACAATTCCTCCTTCATAACTCTAATGATTCCGTGGATTATTTAATGACTTCCAAAAGCTTTGCATCCTCCCAAAGCTCATCCATCTCCTCTAAAGACATTTCTTCCAGATTTTTGCCGGAAGCCTTGGCCTTTCGCTCTATTTCGGAAAATCTTTTTATGAATTTCACCGAAGTCGAGTTTAAGGCTTCTTCAGGATTAATGTTTAAAAACCTAGCTACATTGACAACAGAAAAAAGTAAGTCTCCTAATTCTTCCGCCATCCCTTTCTTATCATCCTGATTAGTCGCCTGTCTTAACTCTAAGAGCTCTTCTTCAATCTTCAGAAAAGCCGCCGATACTTCTTCCCAGTCAAATCCAGCTTGAGCTGCTTTGGCTTGAAGTTTATAACTTCTTAACAAAGCAGGTAAGGCTTTCGGGACATCCATTAATCCCGCTGTATGGGAAGCGTCTCCACGCTCTTTTCTCTTGACATTCTCCCATTTATCAAGGACTTTGTCAATAGTATCAATCTTTTCTTTGAAAAAAATATGAGGGTGGCGCCGTATCATTTTCTCGCATTCTCTGTTTATTACACTTAAAAGGTCAAAGCTGTTATTTTCTTCTCCAAGAATTCCATGAAAAACCACCTGAAGAAGCACGTCTCCCAATTCTTCCTCTAGGTTTTGATCATCTTTGTTATTGATTGCCTCTACAACTTCATAGGACTCTTCCAACAAACAGCTTTTCAGGCTCTCATGAGTCTGCACTTTGTCCCATGGACACTCCTTGCGTAAAACTCTGACAATATCACCTAAACGCATTATAGCTTCCGCTTCAGTCTTTGCTGTTTGCTTTAGCTGATCTTTTCCTATTACCATGTTTCTCGAATATCTCCTTTAAACTTTCCTGCTGAAACTAAGTAATCTTGCCCCGCTGAAACTTGTCAATCAAGGCTAAAATTCTTTTCCCCTTGGGCATTCTTTCCACTTCTTGTCGGGTAACTGATTTAGTTAAGAACAAAAGTGCCCCATATACCAATGCTCCCACTACTATTGCTATCACTGTAGCGAATGCATTAGAGCCTAGAAAATCATAACTCATCCTATATGTTCCAATTACAGCAAAACCCATAATTACAGCTGAAAAGCCTGGTTTCAAAAAGGTCATTTTTAGGTCAAAATGAGTACCCGTATGTCTTCTAACAGCTATAAGATTAAGTATCGCTGCCACCATATATGCGCAAACTGTTCCAATTGCAGCTCCTTTAACATTCACGCTATAAATTCCCGCAAGCCACCAGGTTATTCCAATCTTTATTATAGCTCCCATTGCTAGGTTGCCCACTGGTACAAGTTGCTTACCAACCCCTTGGAGCACTCCAGTTAGCGTCTGCACTGTAGATAGGAATATAACACCAAAGGCCATGATCATAAGTATAGGAGCGGCCTCTAAAGCACTCTCTCTTTGAAGTGGATAAAGTAGAAGCATAATGGGTTCTGCTAGTACTATAAGCCCTACTGCACATGGGAAACCAGCAATCATAGCGGTTCTCAAACCCAAGCTTATATTGCTTTGTAAAAATTGCTCGTCTTTTTGTTTCCATGCCATTGCAACAGTAGGAACAAGACTCATGGCTACGGCCTGAGTTAGAACCTGAGGGAAATTAATTAATGGCCCCGCAAAACCTGATAGTTGTCCATAAAGGTCTTCGGCTTCTATAGCCATATAACCTGCAAATTCTAGCCGGCGCATGATTATAGCCACATCGATAAAGTTCATAATAGGCATAATGGCTGCTCCTATAGTAATTGGAACAGCAATCATGAAAATCTTCCCTAATATCTTTTTGCCAGATTCAGTTTCCATTCCCTGGGTTCTTAAAATGTCTTCTTTCAAGCCATTTTTTTTGCCGAGATAAATGATTATCACAGTTACCAATCCTGCAATCCCACCAATAGTTGCTCCAAAAGCTGCACCGCCTGCAGCTTCCATAGTTCCAGTTTTTATAAAAACATAGGCCAAAGTAAGCCCTACACTTACTCTAAATAGCTGTTCAATCACTTGAGATGTGGCAGTTGGTTTCATATTTTGCATACCTTGAAAGTAGCCTCGAAAAGCTGCCATCATGGATACGAAAAGAAGAGCTGGGGCTATAGATCTCATAGCTAAATACGCTCCCTCCATATTGATTAAGCGTACCAAGGCCCCCGCGCCAAAAAAGCAAACAGAAAAAGATACAATACCAATAGTGAGTAATAGAACAAGTGATACCCGAAAAACTTTATGGGCGCCATAATGATTACCAACAGCCATACGTTCTGAAACCATTCTAGATATAGCCACAGGAATTCCCGCAGTTGCCAACATCATAAAAAAGACATACACAGGGTATGCAGCCTGATAATATGCCATACCTTGAGTGCCTATCATATTTGCTAAGGGAATTCTAAAAAATGCTCCCAATACTTTAATTATGATTCCTGCTGATGCTAGTATTACCGCACCTTGAAAGAAAGATTTTTTTGTCACCTTCTGCTCCTCGGTTATAGTTGACTGCTGATTCTTTGGGCTGCTTTTTCTACTTCAAATACAACTCTCTCTATGTCTATTGTAGTATATTCACCTTCTTGATATAGAACTTTACCGTCAACCATGGTTAACACCACATCACTTCCAGAGGCAGAATAAACAATATTAGTCAAAAGGTTATGGACTGGTTTCATGCTAGGGCCACTAATATCAAGGACTGTTAGGTCAGCTTTAAATCCAGTTGATAAAACCCCGGAATTATCTCTGCCTTGGCCTAAGGCTCCACCTCTAGTTGCAGCATAGAGAGCCTGATGCGGGGTAACTTTAGTTGGGTCCTTAAATTTCATTTTTGGAGCAAGGGAAAATAACTTTATTTCCTCTATGAAGTTTAAACTGTTGTTACTTGCCACACTGTCAGTACCTATGGCTAGATTTACTCCTTTTTCCAAAAGCAGAGGCACATTACATACGCCACTTGCAAGCTTTAAATTGCTTACTGGGTTACAGGCTACCGTAACACCTTTCTTTCTAAATATATCCATGTCTTCTTCAGTAACCCAAACACAATGAGCTGCCGTGGTTTTAGTCTCGAATAGGCCAAGATCTTCAAAGTAGGCTGCCGGAGTCTTTCCCCTTCTTTTTATGCATTCCTCATGTTCAAATTTTGTTTCAGAAAGATGTAGGTGCATGTTAGCTCCTATCTCTTTTGTGTATTCTGCTAAGGCTCTTCCAGTTTCAGGATCGGAAGTGTACTCACCATGAAGGCTCATATCTACTCGGATTTTACCATTTCCAGCGCCATTGTGATTTTCATATAGTTCCTTCATTTCTTTTACACCTTCTAGTGCCGAAAATTCTTCTCCTGTAAAATTTGTTATGCTTCTTGAAATATTGGTTTTTGTTTGGCTTTCTAAGATAGCGCTAACCATATCTTCGGAAAAATAGTACATATCGGTGGTACTGACTATTCCGTATCTGAGAGATTCCGCCATGGCAAGTAAGGTTCCATAGTAAACATCTTTACCTTTTAAGAGAGCCTCAAAAGGAAAGATTTTCTTCTCAAGCCAATCTTTGAGAGCTAAGTTTTCTCCATGTCCTCGCATTAGTGTCATTGGTGAATGGGCATGACTATTTACAAAACCAGACATTAAAAGCTTGCCTGTACCATCATAACTTTCTCCAAAAAGATTGTGATTTTTAGGGAGCACTTTACCAATATATTCAATTTGGTCTCCTATTGTTCCTACGTAGTGATTCTCCAAAGCATTAAGTTTTTCGTCTAGAATTGTAATGTTTTTAAATAACATGGCAGTTTTCACTTTCTTCGTCAAACGAAATAATATGAGATAACTTGCAATATTATATCACACCTTTGCAAGAATCTCCAAAAGCGTAATACATTGATGTAGCTTGTCTTTAGGAGAGACCCGTAGTTTTATAAGAGGTCTTAGACCTCCCTTAATTTCAATTAAGCTGCCAAAATGTTCGTAGGCCATCCCATATTGAATAGGTTTTATGGGATTGTCTTCAGCAATATAAAAAAGTAGGTGATCTTGAACTTCACTTACTCTAGTAACAGCAAGATTTTCAGAAAGTGATCTTATCAACGAAATTTTAAGCAGCTCTTCTGTTGCAGTAGGCAACTCACCAAAGCGATCTATTAGCTCTTCTTCCACCTCTTTAAGTTCTTTAGTATTCTCTATATCAGCGATTTTTTTATACATTTGAAGTTTCATCATTTCATTAGGAATATAGCTTTCTGGAATATATGCATTTGCTTTTATCTCCACTGAAGTGTCTTCTTTTTCTTTTGAAGGTTTCTCGCCCTTAAGCACTTTAACGGCCTCTTCAACTAATTTAACATATAGTTCATAGCCGATTGTCATCATATGCCCTGACTGCTCTGTTCCTATAAGATTGCCTGCTCCTCTTATCTCCAAATCTCTCATTGATACTTTGAACCCTGCTCCTAACTCTGTGAATTCCTTAATGGCCTTTAGACGCTTTTCCGCAGTTTCACTTAAAAGTTTTCCTCTTTTATAAAGAAGATAAGCGTAAGCTAAACGATTAGATCTTCCAACTCTACCTCTTAACTGGTAAAGCTGGCTTAACCCGTAATGATCCGCTTCCAGTATTAATATTGTATTAACGTTGGGAATGTCAAGTCCTGCCTCAATAATAGTGGTGGAAATCAGAATGTCTTTTTCCCCCTCTACGAATGAAAGCATTACGTCTTCAAGTTCTCTTTCGTTCATCTGCCCATGGCCAACGGCTATTCTTGCATCAGGAACTAGCTTTGCTATGTGATTGGCAACCCTGTGAATTCCTCTAACACGATTATATACAATATAAACTTGGCCACCTCGCCTAAGCTCTTTTTCAATTGCTTCCTTCATAGCTAAGTCATCGTCTTCCATTACATAAGTTTGTACTGGATATCTTTCCTCAGGAGGATCTTCAATAAGACTCATGCTTTTTATTCCAACAAGGGAAGTATGAAGGGTTCTTGGAATTGGTGTTGCTGAAAGAGCCAAAACGTCAACATTTTTTCTAAGAGCCCTCATGGTTTCTTTGTGTTTAACCCCGAATCTTTGCTCCTCGTCTATGACCAAGAGTCCTAAATCCTTAAATTCAACATCATTAGAAAGAAGTCTATGGGTTCCTATAATAACATCTACCCTGCCTTTTTTTAAATCTTCAATGATTTTGTTTTGCTCGCTAGTGGATCTAAAGCGTGACAGCATTTCTACTTTAAAAGGAAACCTTTCGAATCTTTCTTTTAGAGTATGGTAATGCTGATTTGCCAATAGAGTGGTAGGAACTAATATTGCGGCTTGCTTGCCTTCTGCTACAGCTTTAAAGACAGCTCTAGCGGCAACTTCTGTTTTACCAAAACCCACATCTCCACAAAGGAGGCGGTCCATTGACTGGGGTTTTTCCATATCATCTTTTATTTCTTGAACACAACGCAATTGATCATCGGTTTCTTCAAAAGGGAATTGATCCTCAAACTCTTTTTGCCAAGGAGTATCTGGCCCAAAAGAATAACCTGGCAGGGCTATTCGTGTGGCACTTATTTCTAATAATTCTCTGGCCATATCCAGTATCGCTGCTTTAGCATTCGCCTTTGTGCGCTTCCATTCAGAGCCAGACATTTTATTTATTTTTGGGGGTCTTCCCTCTGATCCTATATATTTTTGAATAAAATCCATCTGCTCCACAGGGATGTATAGGATGTCTTCTCCTGCATATTTTATCTTTAAATAATCTTTTTTAGATCCCTCAACGGTTAGTTGATCCATTCCTATGAATCTTCCAACACCGTGGCTTTCATGAACAACAAAATCTCCTTTTTGAAGATCGGTAAAGGCCTTAATAGCTTCGCCTTCTTTCACTCTTCCTCTTTTGGTTTTTCGTTGTTTAGGTGTAACAAAAATGTCACCATCCCAGAGTATAAGAAGTTTTTCATCTGGAAACTCCATTCCAGAGCTAAGGTTACCAAGCTTAAAAGATACTCTGTCTCCAAGCCCCTCTCTCTGAAGTAATTCTTTTAAGTTCTGAATTCGCTCCTCTGTCGCACATGCGATAATTATTTCGTAGTTCCTTTTATCATAGTCTTTAACATCTTCCGCAAAGGTTTCCAGACTACCATTGTATGAAGGGCCTTGTCGAGAATTGATTTCTATCAGCTGGGCTATTTTTTCAACCCCCGGAATTTTTTTTGAAAAAGGAGTAAATATGTAGTATGTGCCTCCGGGGCCGACTTCAGAGCCTTCTCTTAAAAAATCCATGAAAATTTGGGGATTTTTTATTCTAATTCTATCTTTGGGAATTGCTCTGCCCATAGAAATAAGTACATCTAATTCTTCCGAACTTTGTTCTTGGATTACCATTGCTTCTTGATAGATTCTTTGAGGATCGTCTATCATAATAATATCTTCATTTTCAAGATAATCCCATAGGTAAGTAGCAGATGGGTAAAAATACTCTACGTAATTTTCTACAGTTTGAGGATTTTTTCCTTCTTGTATTGATTCTACCAATTGTTCTTTTCTTTTTTCCAGTTCTCTAATACGGTGGGAATCTTGCTTTTCTGAATTTCGAATATATTCTTCGTATTCTTCTTCAATTTTCTTAGCCACACCGTAGAATTCACCTGTATCAACTGGCATTTGTGTGGCAGGGTATACGGTTATAGATTTTAAGTGCTCTGAGGATCTTTGGGAATCTGTTTCAAATGTTCGGATTGATTCAACCTCTTCATCATTAAATTCAATTCGATAGGGTTCTTCAGCATCCGGTGAAAATATGTCTACGATAGAACCTCTTATACTAAATTGCCCTGGGTCATTTACCATGGGCAATCGTTCATATCCAAGACGAACCAACTGCTGGCCTAGTTGGGAGAATTCATATTCTTCGCCTCTTTGTAATTTGATCTTTCTTTCCTTGTAGTGTTCCTTGGGGGGCATCTTTTTTAAACATGCTGAAATTGGAGCAATTATAATTGCATCCTCTTCTCCCAGAATCGCCTTCATAGCTGCCATTCTTTTCCAAAGATCTTCACGACTTTTCGCTTCATATCTTAAAAAAGAGGTTTCATCTTCTGGTAAGACAAAAATGTTTTTGTCAACAAAAAAAGACAGATCCTTTGCCATACTTTTCGCTCTTGACAGCGAAGAAACTACAATGAATCCTTTCACCTGGTGATTATTTATGATGTCTCCTGCGACTTTTGCTACACGGCTTTCCGAAACTCCCGTGTATTGATTTATTTCTTTATCCATTATATTTATTCATGGCTTCATCAATTCCCTTGGCAATAATACTTTCTACTGCATTTACCCCTCTCTCTACTGCCGCTTCTAGAAGTGGCTTTTCTTCTTTTGAAAACCCTCCTGTCACGAAATCACGAAGAGACATTTTTCGTTCTCCTCCTATACCGATTCTTACTCGTGGAAAACTTTCATTCTTAATTTGAAAAATAATTGATCTCATACCATTATGGGATCCGGCAGACCCCTTTTTACGAATTCTAAGCTTTCCTGTTTCAATATCTATGTCATCATAGATTACAATTAGTTTTTCAGGTTCCACTTTATAGTAAGAAAGAACCTCCCGAACTGACTCTCCCGAAAGGTTCATATATGTTTGAGGTTTCACCAATAAAACTTTTTGGTTGTTGATGGATCCATCACCAACCAATGCTTTAAATGCGATTTTAGAAACTTTTATGTTATGCCGTTCTGCTAGCCTATCTAAGGTTATGAATCCTAAGTTGTGGCGAGTGTTTTGATACTTTCTTCCGGGATTTCCCAACCCCACAATTACATACATATTTTATATTTTTCTCCTAGTCAAATAGCTTGCTTATGGAATCATTTGTAAAGACACGAAGCATGGCTTCAGCAAAAAGTGGAGCAACTGACAAAATCTTCATAGAGGGAATAATCTTCTCCTCGGGAATCGGAATTGTGTTTAAGAGAACTAGTTCATCAATTGGAGAGCCTGCAAGACGTTCGATGGCAGGACCCGAAAGAACAGGGTGGGTTGCACATGCAAGCACGGATTTTGCTCCCATTTCCATCAAAGCAGAAGCACCATTTGTAATGGTTCCTGCAGTATCAATCATATCATCTACTAATATACAATTCTTACCTTCTATATCACCGATTATATTCATAATCTCACTTTTGTTTGCTTCTGGTCTTCTCTTATCAATAATTGCTATTGGAGCGTTAAGAGGCTGTGCCATATTTCTCGCTCTTGTTACAGATCCATGGTCGGGAGAAACAATAACCAAATCCTCAAGACCTTTATCTCTAAAATATTTAACTAAAATTGGTACTCCCAATAAATGGTCAACAGGTATATTGAAGTAACCTTGAATCTGAGAAGCATGTAAGTCCATAGTTAAAACCCGGTCAGCACCTGCTGCTACAAGTAAGTCTGCCACTAGTTTTGCTGTTATAGGATCTCTAGCTTTAGTTTTTCTGTCTTGTCTTGCATAGCCGTAATAGGGAATAATAGCATTAATTCTACCTGCTGATGCTCTTTTCATTGCATCAATCATAATTAAAATTTCCATTAAGTTATCGTTAACAGGATCGCAAGTAGATTGTACTATGTATGAATCTATACCACGAACAGTTTCCCACAAATTTACTGTTATTTCACCGTCACTAAATTTGGAAACCGATGCCTTACCCAAAGGCTTTCCCATGATTGAAGAAATTTCTTCTGCTAATTCTAAGTGAGAATTACCCGCAAATACCTTGAAATCAGAAAATGCCGATTGCTTCATTTTTTTTCCACCCTTCCATCTTTCTTTTTTAAGAGACCTCTTTTTTCCACCCATCCTTCAATAACTCTGCCCTTTGCCCTTGCAACATATAAAGAACCTTTAGGTACATCGGATGTAACAGTACTTCCAGCTGCAATGTATGCTTCTTCTCCCACTGAAATAGGAGAAATTATGTTGGTGTTACAACCAATAAAAGCACCGTCTTTCACGGTTGATCTATGTTTATTTGTTCCATCATAGTTAACAAACACTACTCCACAGCCAATATTGACATCTTTGCCGACTTCAGAATCTCCAATGTATGTCAGGTGAGAGGCTTTACTTCCATCTCCCATGGATGAATTCTTCACTTCTACAAAATCCCCTACTTTACAGTGGTTTCCAATACTACAGTTTGGTCTTAAGTATGCAAATGGGCCAACTTTCGTAGCTTCTCCTACGGTGCTTTCCAAGATCACAGATGATTCAATTTCTGTTTCATCTCCAATTTTTGAATCTTTAATTCGACAATTATGACCTATCAAGCAGTTTTTACCGATAATTGTTCCACCTTCTAAAATTACCCCTGGTCCAATTCGAGTTCCAGCTCCAATAATTACTTCTTCGTCGATATAAGCTGTATTTATATCCGTAAATATAACGCCTTCTTCCAAACGGCGGATATTGATTTGCCGTCTTTTTTCTTCCATCTCACGATATTCTTCGTAGTTCATCTTTAATCCCCCTACTTTTCGAAATCTTTTTCTAAAATCATTTCCCCAGCTTTGTAAATATCTCCAGCACCCATGGTAATAATATAATCATTTGCCTCTGCATTTGCATAAACAAAATCAGCTATTTCTTCTAGCGTTTCAAAGTAATACACAAATTTTTCAGGATATTTTTCTTTGATTTTCTCTGCTATCGCCTTGGAACTAATTTTAAATATATTTTTCTCTCGTGCTGCATAAATTTCTCCCAACACCAAACAGTCTGCATCCTCAAAGGATTCAGTGAATTCTTCAAATAAAGCCATAGTTCTTGTGTAAGTATGTGGCTGAAATAAGCACCAAAGTTTATTCATGTTTATGTTCCTAGCCGCTTTTAGTGTTGCCTTAATCTCAGTTGGGTGATGAGCATAGTCGTCAATAACTACTACCCCCTTGTCTGTTCTTCCTAGAACGTCAAATCTTCGTTGAGTTCCTTTAAAAACCTTGAGCGTTTTTTGTATTGAGTCAGGTGAAACTCCTAATATATGCCCACAAGCAAATGCAGCTAGTGAGTTTAGAATATTATGCTCTCCTGGAACTGAAAGAAACATTTTTACAAGAAACTGGTCCTTGTAATACAATTCATATTGAGGGTATCCATCTTCTGTGAACCTTATATCTTTTGCCCAATAAGTGCAGTCTTCTGTAAGTCCAAAGGTTATAACATTGGGCAAATCTTTTATAACTGCTTGAACAAATGGATTAGAAGCCAACGCGATTATGGTTCCATCTTCAGGAACTAGTCCTGCAAAGGTCTCAAAAGACCTGACGATGTGGTCAATATCTTTAAAATAGTCTAGATGATCTGAATCGATATTTAGGATAATTTCAATCTGAGGCTTTAAGTCTAAAAAACTGTCCATGTACTCACAAGCTTCAGTAATAAAATAAGGGCTGTTTCCAACCTTTACATTACCTCCAATCTCTTGAAGATTTCCACCTATTAAAATGGTAGGATCTAAATCGGCATCCTCTAGAATCAAGGAAACCATTGATGTGGTAGTGGTTTTTCCGTGAGTACCAGCAACAGCAATACTACTAGGGTATTCTCCCATCAGGGTTCCTAGTATATGGGCCCTAGAGATGGTTGGTATTCCTAGCTCTCTAGCTCTTATTAATTCCGGGTTGTCCTCACCAACGGCAGCTGAGTAAACCACCAAATCAGAGCCCTCTACATTCTTTTCTCTGTGCCCCAAATAGATGTTTGCCCCTTTAGATATCAATCGGTCTGTTACTTCAGACTCCTTCATATCCGAACCAGTAACCCGTAGGCCCCGTGCCAACAAAATTTCTGCAATTGCCGAAAGTCCAATGCCCCCGATGCCAATGCAGTGAATTTGATTGTAATCTTTAATTTTTATCATTCTTTCCTCCACTTTTTGCAAATTAAGTATACCATATGACATTGCCTATTTCAAAAGATTTGAAGCCGATTTGACTTTTTTTAATAATTCGAATAATATGACTTTATATTCTATTATCGTTCGTAAGGAGCTGAAATGAAAAAAACTCAAAGAGTCGGTAGTCTAATTAAAATTTTGTCTGATTCACCAAATCAACCTTTTGGTTTAAAAATATTCTGCGAGATGTTTGGGGCTGCAAAATCAAGTATCAGCGAAGACATAGCTGCGGCGAAAGAGGTTATGAAAGAAATGGACTTAGGTAGAATTGAAACTACTCCTGGTGCAGCTGGAGGAGTAAAGTTTGTGCCATATATTTCAAATCAAGATACTCTGAAACTACAAAATGAGTTATGTGAAAAATTAGATGATCCTCACAGGATTTTAGGCGGAGGCTTCATCTATAGTTCCGATCTTATGTTTGATCCTCATTTAGTAAAAAGACTTGCAACAGTATTTGCCAGAAAATTTCAGGATCTAAATGCAGATATAGTTGCAACAATTGAAACTAAAGGTATACCCGTTGCCGTGATGACAGCCTATCTTTTAAATCTTCCTCTTGTAGTTATAAGGCGTGAGGCAAAGATTAGTGAGGGTTCAACTGTTTCAATCAACTACTTCTCTGGTTCCTATGATAGAGTGCAAAAAATGAGTATATCTAAACGTGCGGTGAAACCGGGAACAAAGGCCCTAATCATCGACGATTTTATGAGGGGCGGAGGATCTATAAAGGGTATAGGAGATATCCTTTCAGAATTTGATATCAGTGTTTTAGGTACAGGGGTAGTTATCGCTTCTTCTGAACCAACAAACAAAAAAATCCAGGACTACGTTCCTATTATTTTTATGAATGACCTTGCTGATGAAGAGAAAGAACATTCGTTTTTTCCGAATAATCAGATTTTTTAACCTTAATCATTGTTTTTTAATATATCATCTTGTATAATGTACATAAATATCGGCATAAAGTACTGACTTGTTAGATGTGGCCAAGAAAGGATGGTTAGTAGTATGAATATAACAGACGTAAGAGTACGGAAAGTTAATGACGAAGGTAAAATGAAAGCCGTTGTCTCCATTACTTTTGATGAAGAGTTTGTAGTCCACGATATCAAGGTTATCGAGGGGCAAAATGGTCTTTTTATTGCCATGCCTAGCAGAAAAATGGGTGAAGGAGACTTTAGAGATATTGCTCATCCGCTACGTTCAGAAACACGAAATAGGATCAAAGAAGCAATATTTGCTGAATATGAAAAAGTGTTAGAAAATGCCGCAACGACTTTAGCTGACACTAATGTTCAGAAGGAGCCTACCGACGCCTCAGCAGATGAGGATTTAGTCGGAGAAATTGACGAAGACACTGAAGATGTTGAAATTAAAGAAGAATATTGAAAGTTTACCAATAAATGTTAATCACACAACGATAAGTCACGAAAAAGTCTCCCCGAATATGCCTTAGGGGGAGATTTTTTGATTGTTTCCGTATTATGAAGTGTTTTATACTTTACATTTTAAGTAGTTTCGTAACTCTTTCGATTTTATCTTTTGTCGTTTCTAAATAATCCACAATTCCTTTTGCGCTGTTTGTTACGGAATTTGCTGTGCCTACCAAACTATTTGAAACATCATATACGCTATTCTGTACTTTTTCAGTTGTATCCTCAACAATTCCTGTTATATTGTTAACCGTTCCAGAGATATCGCTTAAATTCACTATAAGTGAATCTATATTTGGCGTTAGCGTTGAGATGGTCGTTTTCGTTTCCTTAATTATTTCATTTATACTGTACGTTATTTTCGGTAACTCTTTAATGGTCGTATCAATTGCTTCATTACTGTCTTCTAATACTTTCTTCACTTCTTTTAGAATAGTGTTAGCCTTTAAAAGCACCATTATTAAAACAACAATCGCAGCTATTGCGGCTAACACTAGAAGTACCATTAAAAGTTCATTTAAAGTTAAATTTATATCCATAATTCACCTCTTTCCTCAGTTTTCTATTATTTGACTTTTTTAGTGTCATTCCATGCTTTTTTTATGCTTTCAGAGGATTCTTTTAAGTTTAATTTTGCGTTTTTTAGATTTTCACTTGAGCTTTCCATGTCTTTTTTAGCTTGATCTACTTTTTTTTTGCGTCATCCTTCAGATCTTTAGCTTCATCTTTGACATCTTCTATATTATCTTTAATCTTGTTCACATTGTCTTTTACTTCATTTTTGATATCTTTGCCAATCTCGGATTTCTGTATATCATCTTTTACATCTTCTTTAATATCTTTTGCAACATTTTTGACATCAGTGTATCCTTCTTTAATATCTTTTGCCACCTCGCTTTTAGTATTTTTTATCTCTTCCATACTATCGCTAAGAGTAGCAGATAAATTTTCTTTAACTTCTTTGGCTTCATCAATCTTTTCTTCCAAAGCAGTTTTCACATGTTCTGATATTTTAATAGATTTCTCTTTTAAGTCTTTTCTGGTTTCTTCCCCAGATTTTGGTGTTAACAAACTAGCCGCAGTGGTACCTATAGCTGCACCTAAAATAGCTCCCGTTAAAATATCTTTTGCTTTATCTTTTTTCTTTTTTCTAAAGACCATATTTATTATATCTTTTACCATTTCATTTTCTCCTTTTAAACAATGCATTTATTCGGCTTAAATATCTGGTTATTATCCGTAATTACTGGGTTTTTTAACTCCTCCTCCCTTTTTTATGTTCTTTCAATAAATATGGTCACCCAGAAACTGTTTATTTAAAACCTTAAATAAATAAGATTAATTACCTTATGCAATTAAATTCAACATCAAGAGAGTGTTTTTTTCTAATTAAAGTAGTGGAAATATCCCAATAGTTTTTTAAGCTACTTCATACCTGAAAATTACCTAACCCACTAGGGTAGATTGCATCTTTTTATGTTGACATACAGGTATCAAGGTGTTAACATATATTTTGCGATGTATTATAACATTGTTGGTAAGGCGGTGTAGCTTAGTTGGCTAGAGCGTCCGGTTCATACCCGGAAGGTCGGTGGTTCAAGTCCACTCACCGCTACCATATACTTGGGCGCTTAGCTCAGCTGGGAGAGCACCTGCCTTACAAGCAGGGGGTCATAGGTTCGAGCCCTATAGCGCCCACCAAATTAATGTGGTCCGGTAGTTCAGTTGGTTAGAATGCCAGCCTGTCACGCTGGAGGTCGACGGTTCGAGCCCGTTCCGGATCGCCATTTAATTTAAAATCGCTAGGCAGCATGGTGGGTATCGTCAAGTGGTAAGACACTGGCTTGTGGCGCCTGTATGCGAGGGTTCGAATCCCTCTACCCACCCCATTACTTAGAAACGATGGGGTATAGCCAAGCGGTAAGGCAACGGATTCTGATTCCGTCACTCGCAGGTTCAAATCCTGCTACCCTAGCCAAGCACTAATGCCGGGGAAAATCCGGCTTTATGGCGACATAGCCAAGCGGTAAGGCAGAGGTCTGCAAAACCTCTATTCCCCAGTTCAAATCTGGGTGTCGCCTCCATTAAAAGAGCCTGTAACGTATGCCGTTGCAGGTTTTTTTGTTCATAAATATTATATTTGATTTAAAGGTGCATAAATACTATGTTCAAGGGTATAAAAATCTTATATTAAAATAGGGAGGTCGTTTATGGAAAAGATATTGGATAAGCTTAGAGAAAAACACGGGGAAAAGAAATGGTTTACATTTATTGAACAACTGATTTACAGATTTCAAGATGACAGAGTCCCTGAAATTGGGGCACAATTAACTTATTATTTGGTGTTAGCTATATTTCCATTCATCATATTCTTTTTGAGTATACTTCAATTTACACCACTTGCAGACGCTAACATACTGCAAGAACTATTATCTCCTTTACCAGGAGATACAAAAGATTTATTTTATAATTTGATAAGTAATATTATTCAGAGTGGAAGTATAGGTCTATTATCATTTGGTGCAATAGGTAGTATCTGGGCTTCTTCAAATGGCGTGATGGCAATTATAAAAGCAGTGAATCGAGCCTTTGATTTAGAAGAATCACGTCCATATATAAAGTTAAAAGGTCTTTCAATAGTTTTCACAATTGGACTTTTTGCAATTCTTATAGTGGCTTTTGCTATATTAATATTTGGAGAAGTTATTTTTCATGCTCTTGTAACTTCCTATAACCTACCGGCACTAATAATATGGAAAATACTAAAGCTTTTAATACCTTTAGCTTTTATGGTTATTGTTATTACTTTGCTTTATAAATTTTCACCATCCATTAAAAAAGGAATCAGCATAAAGCTATCTGAGAGCTTCCCAGGGGCATTATTTGCAAGTGCTTTTTGGATTGTGTTCTCAACTGCTTTCTCTTTTTATGTTAATAATTTCGCCAACTACTCAAAGACATACGGAAGCCTTGGAGGAGTTATAATCTTCTTGATATGGTTATATGTAAGCAGTATGGTTTTAGTACTAGGTGCTGAAGTAAATGCAACACTTCTCTCAATGCAAGAGAAAAAAAATAAACGTCTCAAAATAATAAGGAGGTAGGATTCTTTTAAATTATATATCTTTTCTTTTAACTATCAGTCTAAGCAGGTCGCTTAAAATCCCATAAGCAGTCTGCTGTATTTCAGGGTCATGTTCAATTATAGAAACCTTGCCCATTAGGTCGGTAGTAATAGATACCACCGAAGATGTTCCTCTTATGCTTCCTAAAAGTCCCTTTTCTTCAACCTCCATTGGTTCTACAAACCCTTCAATCTTTCCATTCTTCAGTTCTCCTCGGCAAAGAACTTTAATGGTTTTCCCTCGAGATTTGGCGTCTTTAATAGTTTCAATAGTTATTCCGTCAATGCCTTTCCTCCTGATCTGATCAGGAGTCATGTTGGCATCCATCAAAACATTCATTAAGGCGGTAAGTTTAGCAGCACCGTCCCACCCTTGAGTATCCATCTCAGGGTCCGCTTCAATAAATCCTCTATTCTTACCTTCTTCCATAATATCATCTATGGGTTTTCCTAAAGCCAATTCTTCTAATATATAATTGGTAGTAGAGTTAAGTATGCCTTCAATTTCTAATACTTTACACAATCTTAAGTTCTCTTGGGCCATATTAAATACTGGAGTGCCATCCATAACAGTTGTTTCGTAAAAAAATAAACTTCCACTATCCTGTGCTAATTTTTTTAGTGGCTGAAAAGCCCAAGCAATGGGACCTTTGTTTGCAGTAATTACATCTTTACCTCGTGAAAAGGCTCCTTGTATATGTTTTATTGCAGGCTGTCCAGAAAAGATATTAAGAGGAGTAAGTTCTACAAGAACATCATATTCCGCTTTTTCAACAACATCAAAAGAAGAGAAGGAAGAGAAATCTTCTCCCCCCTCATCAAAACGTCCATCTAAAGATATGTCTTTTATAGCACGGATCAAGTTAATGCCTTTAGGATTATATAAACTACCTTTACTATTAGTGGTTAAGGCAGTTACAACAGGCCTATAATTATAGATTTCCCTAATATCATTTTCTTTTTCTAAAAGTAGAGATGAAAATGATTGTCCAGCATTACCAAATCCTAATAGTGCCAATCTTATAGTCTTCAAATTATGCCTCTTTTACAAAATCATTAACTGCTTTTATAACTCTATCTATTTCACTTTGAATATTATATGGAGCAAGGCCAATTCGCACAAGTCCTCCAGTGTCTGTAAGATTTAGCACATTTCTTATTGTCTCTATAGCATAATAGTCTCCATCCCATACAAACAGGCCTCTATCTCCAAGGTATCTACCTATGTCAGCAGAGTTATGGCCTTCAATGTTAAAGCTCACTGTGGATGTTCTAGGATGACCATCGCCAGGTCCAAATATCTTTAAGCCCTCAATCTTTGAAAGCTCCTTTCGCATTTGATCTGCAAGAGCTTCCTCATACTTATCAATGGCAAGCATTCCCGCAACAACATTTTTTCGCCGACCCTTTAAGCCTTTAGTTTCGTCTTGAAAAAACTCAATATGCCTTGCTCCAATATCCGCAATAAATTCAACTGCGGCTACTGCCCCTGCACACATTTCCATTGCAGGAGTTCCTGTCTCAAATTTATGAGGAGTTTCCTCGTTATCGTAAGCGAAGACTCTCAAGGCCTTTATTCTCTCACCTACACTTTTTTCAATATACATGATTCCAATATGGGGTCCAAAAAACTTGTATGCAGAGCAGAGAAGAATGTCAGTTCCGATTTCTTTAACATCTATTGGCTTGTGAGGCGCATAATGGACGGCATCAACTACTGTTATAGCCCCTTTCTTATGAGCTTCATCTATTACCTTTTTGACATCTGTTATAGTTCCACATGAGTTTGCAGCCCAATTCACAGCTACAACTTTGGTCTTATCAGATAGTTTTTCCATATAATCATCAAAATCCAGAGTTATAGTATCCTTATTGATTTTAACGCTTTTTACTACTATCCCAAAATCCTCAAGGGTTCTCCATGAAGATCGGTTACCCTCATGGTCAATATCAGTGATAATAACCTCATCTCCAGCTTTTAAGTCTCTTAGAATTGCCATTGCTAATTTAAAATTAATAGTTGTAGTATTTTCTCCGAAAGCTACCTCTTCCCCACTGCATCCAAAGAAATCTCCAAAGACATCATGGGCGTGGGCAAACATGGCGTCACTCTCTTCTGAAGTAACAAAGGAGCCTCCAGAATTAGCATTATGATAATAAAGATAATCACTTATTTTATCTACAACACTTTTAGGGACCTGAGTCCCTCCTGGCCCATCTAAAAAAGCGGCAGCGTTGCCATTTGAAGTTTTAGACATGGCAGGGAATTGCTCTCTTACATAATCGATATCAAATACAAAATCTCTCATACTTACTCTCCTTTTGTTTTTTGTTCATAAATATTTTGAAAACGTTTTATCTTCTTAGTGGTCGTTTTTATAAATTCATCTTTTCTAACAGAAATATTTCTAATTCTTTTGTAGATGGGAAGCCGCTCGTTGATCTCAGCAATTGCTTTTTTAATCAAGGCCTGAACTTGTCCTTCATCAACATTCTCACCAAACTCCTCATATATTACATCGTAGTCAGGTCTAACCTGGACTCCTACCAAAGTCTCTTCCCGGTCATCTTCGATTCCATGCACCAAGCTCTCTTGAATATATTTGCTGCGGTTAACGTAGTATTCTACTTCTTCAGGGTATATGTTTTTCCCCGTTTTTGTTACTATAACATTCTTCTTTCTACCCGTAATATAGAGCCACCCCTCATCATCCAAAAATCCTAAATCACCTGTATAGAAATGCCCATCTTTAAGAACTTCAGCAGTTTCTTCTGGAAGATTATAATATCCTAACATAACATTAGGGCCGCTGAAAAGTATTTCACCTATTTGGTCATCATCTTTATCTACAATAAGCACTATGCCGCTTCTAACTGGTAGACCAACAGAACCAGCTTTCTTGTAAGTGTCAGAGAAATCAGGAGTTCCGCTAATCAAAGGAGCGCTCTCCGTTAAGCCATATCCTTGTAAAACTTTAATGCCTACATCTTCAAAGCCTCTACATACATTTGGATCTAATGCTGCTGCCCCAGATACTAACATACGAAGCTTACCACCGAATTTTTTGTAAATACTTTTAAACAAAACTCGACTCATGTCTATTCCTAATCCCTTAGCGGCTTTGTTAATATTTATTGCTTTTCTAAGAGATTTTGCTTTCCCAGTTTTTTCAGCTTGCTTCCAGATTTTATCATAAATCGATTCAAATATTAGAGGCACCCCCACTAATATAGTGGCCTCAGCTTCAGCCATGTTTTTGGCAATATACTTTAGCCCCTCGCAGAAAGCAATGGAACCACCGTTATATAGAATTACTCCCATTCCCATTGTAGATTCAAATGTATGATGTATGGGTAATATGGAAAGGGTGCGATCCGTCTGTTTCACCTTTACGATACTGCTGGTATCACGAATGTTTGTTAGTATATTGTTATGACACAACATAACCCCCTTTGCCATACCTGTTGTACCTGATGTAAAAAGTATCATTTTCATTTCAAGAGGGTCTATCTCAGCATTTATGAAAGCCAAGTCTCCCTGCTTTCTTAAAAAATTACCTTCTTCCAGCAGTTCTTTCCATTGAACTAAATTCTCTGAAGGTTGAAAAGTTTTTTCGTATGCAGTCATCTCAACCTTAAATTCAATATCTTCGTCTTTAAAATATCCCCCATAATTTTCAGTGAAAAACACGGCTTGGCAGCCGGAGGTGACTATAAGGTTGTGAATTTCTTCTTGATTTAATTCTTTGTCTAAGGGAACCACTATTCCAGTTCCATTTACTACCGCATAGTAGCTAACTATCCACTGGTAGCAATTGTCTCCAATAATTGCTATTTTTTTGTCTTTAAGCCCCATTGATAATAGCTTGGTACCTAAGGCATCAATATCATTCTTGAATTGC
Organism: uncultured Oscillospiraceae bacterium; assembly: GCA_964383845.1. Taxonomy (GTDB): domain Bacteria; phylum Bacillota; class Clostridia; order Peptostreptococcales; family Anaerovoracaceae; genus JAAZGD01. The sequence continues at coordinate 143,070 of CAYLIF010000001.1, read as the reverse complement.
TTGTATGTTATTTCCCGGTAGTCCCCGCCTCTTTCATCTTTCACTAAAAAAGCAGTATTTCCACCATAGAGGCTAGCACTTTGATCTATAAAGTCTTTTAATGACTTTGTCTCTCTAACGTCATAATACTTAAGATTGCTTTCCATTCGTACTCTCCTTTAACTTTAATATTGGAAATTGTCTATTTAGTGGTGGCTGCCAAAAACAACCCATACATAACAGTTGCTTCTATCATTTTAGTTATGGAAATTTTTTCGTTTTCCTCGTGAGCAGGGCTAGGTTCTTCAGGAAACACTGGTCCCCAGCAAACAAAATTTTCCATGGCTTTGGCATAACTGGTGCCATTGGCTACATGGAACCCGCCCTTCCTACCAGATAGCTCATAGATACGGTTCATCTGTTTTAAAAATGGTAACTTCTCATTTACCATTATAGGCTCTAACACTTCTTTTATTTGAAAAGAAAAATCATAAGTCTCTGCGGCCTTCTGAAAAGCCGCGTAAATCATGCTTTCATTAGTCCCATATTTAGCTCTTACATTTATATTAAGGAATAATCCTTCATTCGTCAACTTTATTATGGTTGGAGATGCAACTGTTTTTCCTACAAATATTCCTTTATGAGTTGTAATACCATCATCTATCCCTAATGAGAGCCCATAATCTTTGGCAAAATGCTCTGTCAAAAATTTTAAAAATGCTAAATCATTTACTTTGTTGGCTTTTGCTTCGCCTTGAGCTAAAAGAGAAATTGCATTTTCTCCGTACCAAGGTTCCGAACTATGAACTGACTTTCCTATATATTCATTTGTTTTACCATCCGCATATTCTATTCTAGCCTTACCTGGAATAGTGTTAGGATTATCACCCGAATCTATTTTATTCACTTTCGACAGCTTATCATCCTTGAATAATAATTCAACATCAGCATAGCCTTTTTCAATATTATAAATTGGAAACTCTCCGTCAGGGGAAAATCCATAGTCTGGCAAAGCAAATTCCTTTTTGTAATTATCAATATCTGTCCAAGATGATTCTTCAGAAGTTCCAACAATAAGTCGAATTCTTTTTTTTATGGGAGTCCCTTCTTCTAAAACAGCTTTCATGGCGTACAAAGACATAATCACTGGGCCTTTATCATCAACAACTCCTCTTCCATATAAGTAGCCTTCTTTAATTGTAGCTTTAAAAGGAGAGGATTTCCATTTCTCAAAATCTCCTATTCCTACAACGTCTACATGAACTAGTATTCCTACTTCTCGATTCCCCTCTCCTATTTCAACAAATCCAGCATCTCCTACAGAAGTAATTCCCGTTTTCATTCCTAGGTTTTTACCAAGTTCCAGTACATATGCTAGTGCTTCTTTACAAGCATTAGGGTTTTCTAATATGCTTTCGAAAGATATAAGATTGGCTATATGAGTAATTATATCGTCTCTATAAGATTCAACAATGTTTTTTATTCTACCAAATCGCACTTCTTCTGCTTTTTTTTCTATTTCTTCTTTTTCGGTTTTTTTGATCTCATCAATGGGTATTACCATATTCGCCCTCCTCTATTCCACAATATTCAATAGCAATTTCGCCATACAGGTAAGCTCCTCTTAGAAGTTCAATTCCTTGTATTGACTCCTGTGGGCTATGAGCAGTGGTTAATTCTCCTGGTCCAAATATTATACACTTACTGGAAGTATAATTAGCTATAATCCCTGCATCTGTCCACGCATACATAACCGTTAACCAATCATCGCTAATTTCTTCGGTTAGTGATGGATTTAAAACTTTCTTTACTGCTTTGATCAATGGCTCATCTTTTTCCAAATAAAATGGTAGATGAGGGGTTAATTTTCCATCAAACATATCCTTTACTTCAGCTTGAAATCTTGGATCTTCATGATTTAATTGATCTACCAATTGATTAAGTTCTTCGTAAACTTGTGGAATTGACTCTCCTGGAACACAACGGCGATCCAGACGAATTATACATTCTCCTGGAATTGTGCTTGGCTGGTCTCCTCCTTGTATTGTTCCCACATTAATTGTAGGGGGACCTAAAACCTCATGAACTCTTCTTTCTAATCGAGGCGTCAGGTCGTTGTATATTTTTTGAATCAATCTAGCTGCCATTTCTATAGCATTAACACCCTTTTCTTTTGATGAGCCATGAACTTTTTTGCCTCTCACAATTATCTCAATCCACTCCAAACCCTTTTGCCCCCTAGCTACTTTTAAATTAGTAGCTTCACCAACAATGGTAGCATCTGCTATAGGTCCATTTTTTACAAGGTGGTCTACACCAAGACCTGCACGTTCTTCATCTATGACCCCTGCAAAATACAAGTCCCCTTTAAGAGGAATTCTTGCTCTTTTTATAGCAATCACGGCTGAAATCATTGATGCAATCTGACCTTTCATATCACAGGCACCACGGCCACTTAGCTTTCCGTCTTCTATTATACCTGAAAGGCCGTCCCTCATGTCATATAAAGGCACAGTATCCGTATGACCTAAAAACATAAGAGAAGGCCCAGATCCTGTTCCTTTGATTTTTGCTATTACATTAGGACGCCCAGGGGCAACCTCCACTAAATAAACCTCTATCCCTTCTTTACTAAACATTTTATAAATATATTCGGCCACCTCTTTTTCTTGGTTTTCCATGAAAGAAAAACTGGGAATTTTAACCAATTCGCTAGCAATAGAAATGGGATCTATTTGATCGACAAATCTCTTCATCTCAGTAATCAAGTGCAAATACCTCCTTATACAAAGTGACATGCCACAAAATGGCCTTTGGTAATTTCTCTAAGCAATGGTTCCTTTTCTTTACATAGCTGCTGGGCTATAGGACACCGCGATGAAAACTTGCAGCCTTTAATCTCTGTTGCAGCATTTGGCGTCTCTCCCTCAAGAACAGGGCGCTCATCCACACGGCTTTGTCCAGGCTTTGGCATTATTGCCATTAGTGCTTTGGTATAGGGGTGTAAGCCATTTTTAACGATTTCATCACCACCACCGATTTCCATGATTTTGCCCAAATAAAGAATAGCAATTCTATCTGATATCAACCAGGCCAATGAAATATCATGTGTAATAAAGAGATAGGCAAGTCCACGATCTTCTCGAAGTTTTAACATCAATTTTAGTATACCAGTTCTAATAGAGGCATCAAGCATGGAAACTGGCTCGTCAGCCACAATAAATAGTGGATCCAAAATTAAGGAACCCGCTACAACAACTCTTTGCCTTTGCCCTCCTGACAATTGATAAGGATAGCGGTAAAAAAAATCTTCTCCTGGAGTTAGTCCTGCCTGTTCTAAAGCCTCTTTGACAAGGCGTGTTCTTTGCATAGTAGATTTAACTAATCCATTAACATCCAAAGGCTCCGCCACTATATCCATCACATAGTGCCTAGGGTTTAATGACTGATATGGATCTTGAAATATCATTTGTGCCTTCCTATGAAAAGCTTTTAATTGGCTGCCGTCTTGGCTAATTTCTTCGCCTTGAAATAATACTCGCCCTTCTGTTTCATCTAATAATTGAAGAATGGCTTTACCTATAGTTGTTTTACCGCTACCGCTTTCCCCAACCAAGGACAGTATCTCCCCTTCATAAATATTAAAAGAGACTCCATCTACAGCTTTTAAGACACGTTTTTTGTTACCCAATAAAGATCCGGCAACACTTCCCTTTAAATCAAAGTGAACTTTTAAATCCTCTACTCTTAATAATTCTTTATTTCCCATGGAGTACATCCTCCCATCTATGACAGGCCACCTTATGATCTTCTTCTATTTCCAATGTTAGGGGCATTTCTTTTTTACAAATATCTATGGCGTAATCACAACGAGGGTGAAATGGGCATCCATCTGGCGGATCGTATAAATCAGGCGGAAAACCATCAATCCCTTTAGGCACAACTTTTTCTCCTTCAATATTAGGGAAACAAGCAATAAGCCTCTTAGTATAAGGGTGCGCAGAATGCTTGAATATATTATCAACGCTTCCCATTTCCACCATCTTGCCTGCATACATAACACCAATTTTATCGCAGGTTTCTCCTAGTATAGATAAATCGTGGGTAATTAAAATCATTCCCATATTTGTTTCTCTTCTAAGTTTTTCTAACAGGTTAAGGATTTGAGCTTGAACCATTACATCTAAAGCAGTTGTAGGCTCATCTCCTATGATTATTTTAGGTCTGCAAGCCAAAGCCATGGCAATCATTGCTCTCTGCTTCATGCCCCCAGAAAACTCATGGGGATACTGGCTATATCTTTCTTTTGGTATTTCCACCCATTCCAAAAGCTCTTTAGCTCTTTCTAATGCTTCTTTATCAGAAACTTTTTCATGTAGAACTATTGCTTCTGCTATTTGTTTTCCCACTGTTAATACAGGATTGAAAGCATTCATCGCCCCTTGAAATATCATAGAAATATCTTTCCAACGATGTTTTCTTATTTCCTTCTCAGACAATGGAACCAAGTCTTTTCCCTCAAGAAAAATCTCGCCTTCTTCTATAAAACCTTCTTTGGGCAGGAGATGACAAATAGAAAGGGCTACAGTGGTTTTACCACATCCCGATTCGCCTACAATACCTAAAGCCTCTCCTTGATCTAAAGAAAAACTAACATCATCCACTGCCTTTAACACGCCTCTCCCTGTTCTGAAATAAGTGTGTAAATGATTTACTTCCAGCAATTTCATCTCACTACCTCTCTTTCAACTTGGGATTTAGTATCTCATCGAAGGCGTATCCCATTAAGGTGAATGCCAGTACAACTGCCACAACGCAAATCCCTGGCGGCAAAAAATACCAATATGCACCTGCAGAAGTTGCTCCTGTTTCAAATGCATAATGAAGCATCATACCCCAACTTGCATGTGCAGGATCTCCTAAACCTAAAAAACTAAGAGTGGTTTCCGATGTTATTGCTGCTGCAGCAATAAGAACAGTGTTAGCAAAAATCAAAGGGAACACATTCGGTAATATATGATGAATCATAATATGAATACTTCCTGCACCAAGAGATACAGTTCTTTCAACAAATTGCTGCTCCCTTACAGAAAGGGTTTGGGCTCTTACAATACGAGCAGTTCCAGCCCAGCTTGTAATGCCAATAACGATTATAATGTTCCAAATACTGGTTCCTAATATTGCCGCTAGCACCATCATTAATGGTAACCAAGGAATTACTAGGAAGAAGTCTGTTATTCGCATTAAGATGTTATCAATGATTTTCCCTTTATATCCAGCAACTATTCCAATAATAGTTCCTATACCCATAGACAGGAGTGTGGCAAGGGCTCCCACCATAAGAGATATCCTAGCACCTGAAATCAAATAAGCCAGCACATCTCTACCCATATCATCAGTTCCCAAAATATGTTGTGAGCTTGGAGGCATCAACATTTCCGATGCGGTTCCAAAATCCATAACGTTGAATGGTACAAATATAGGTCCGAAAATCGCTATAAGAACGAACAATCCCAAGGTCACTGTTCCAATAAAAGCCATTTTATTTGCTCTTATTTGATGAGTGAATTCTTTGGCCTTTCTTTTTCTTAGCTCCATTTTAACAGAATTCATAGCATCGCCCCCTAACTGTGAACTCGCGGATCCGCGAATTCGTATAAGATATCAGACAACACATTAGCTAATATTACCGTTATTGTAATCAAAAGAAATAAGCCCTGAAGCAATGGATAGTCCCTTCCGCTTAGAGCTGTATACATTAGGTTGCCAAGTCCAGGCCAGGAAAATACAGTTTCTATTTGTATGGCTCCTCCCACTATAAGGCCTAAATTTATGGCTATTAGCGTAATCATAGGTAACATAGCATTAGGAAGAGCATGTTTTCTTAGAATGTATCGATTTGAAAAGCCTTTCGCTTTAGCGGTAGTTATATAGTCCTCAGACAAAACATCCATCATAGTGCTTCTCATAGTGATAGCATATTCACCTATCATACCGAGAGCCATACAAGCTACTGGTAGCACCATATGTCGCACAGAATCATTTATTGCCCCCCAAGTTGTTACAAATATTTTGCCTGGAGTGACCATTCCTCCGATAGGAAACCATTGAAGATTCACGCAGAATATAAGTATCAATATCATACCTAGCCAAAATGTAGGCATAGAGTAAAGCAACAATGAAGTGCCTAAAAGCCCTGCATCTAATTTTTTCCCTCTCTTATAAGCTGCTGCCACACCAAATATTATCCCAACAATTATTGCGATTATTTCTGCAATGCCAAGCAAGACAACTGTGGGCAAAATCTTACCAGCCAAAACCTCTGTAACAGGCTTTTTGTACAAAAAGGATGTTCCCAAATCTCCATGAAAAAGATTTTTCAAATAAACAAAAAATTGTTCATACCAAGGTAAATCCAATCCATAGAGTTGGGTTAGGTTTTCAATCATCTCGGGTGTAGTTTTGGCATTTCTGGATACCATGGAGATTATATCCCCTGGCAAAACCCTAAAAAGAAAATAATTGAAAATTAACACAAAAAAGATTGTAATCCCAGCATAGAACAATTTTTTTAGTAGTCTTTTTTTACTCATGACCACTCCCCATTTCGTTATTCTATAGGTAAGGGAGGCGAAGTCTTATTAAAAACTCCGCCCTATTAATATACTGGCTAGTTTACAGATTCCATATTCATGAAGTTGTTATACGTAAGATTAAAGAACAGACCACCGGTGCCCGTAGGAATTTGTTGATATCCTGTCCATCGATCGGATCGAATCGCCTGTACATAGCTGTCGTACAAAGTAATGATATAGGGACTCTCTTCATAGAGCATTTTCTGCATTTCTTGGACCATAGATATACGTTGAGTTTCATCCATTTCTTGCATTTGGGCATAAAATAATTCGTCATATCTTGAGTTGGAAAATCCAGTTTCATTGAAATTGAAGTATTCTTCAGTTAAAAATAATTTCAAGATAACTGATGGGTCAACATCAGACCCCCAACCCCAAATATAAAGGTCATATTGGCCTGCATAGATTAAATCATTTACAGCTCCACTATCCATAGTTACAAGATCCAAATTAATTCCAGCGTCTTTACAGCTAGCAGCAATTATCTGAGCGGTCTTAACTTCTTCTACATTTTCCGCAATGGAAATCAGCTCAAATGATAAGAGATTACCAGATTTATCTTCTCTGATTCCATCACCGTCCTTATCTTTATATCCAGCATTTTCTAATAATGTTTTGGCCTTTTCAATATCATAAGTTCTTAGATCACTTGCTGGAGGGCTATAATGGAATGGGTCCCCTGGATTTATAAGGGTGCTACCAACAATCCCTGCACCACCATAAGCCATATCAACTATATTTTGTTTGTCAGTACAGTAATCTAACGCTTGTCGGATAACTTTATCCCTCAGAAGAGGATCACCTTTTGTATCTTCAGTTGCAGGCATCATATTGATTGCCAACATACAGAATCCAGGGACTTCCGCCATTAGAACATCAACATTTTTGTCTTTTTCGAGTTGAGTCTTTTGTGCAGCGCTTAGACTACCTGCTGCGTCAATTTCTCCTATCATAAGAGCTTGTGCAGCAGTGTCATAGTTTTCATAAACAACCATTACAATGTTATCGATTTTAGGAGGCTCCAAAAAATAGTTTTTGTTCTTTGTAAATTTAACGAAACCTTCTCCCTGTCCACCATATGTATAGGGTCCAGTCCCTATGGGTTCCCGATTTTCCCAGTTATATGGATCTTCCTGGTCAGCCCAAATATGCATAGGAACAATTGGGGATGTGTTCATTAACATATTTGCCTTAGGATCTTCCGTTGTTATTATTACGGTATAATCATCAGGACAATCAATACTGCTAATCCCAGTTAGATAGCCCCCGTACATATAGGAGTCATGTTCTTGGTAAAGTTCATAGGTGAATTTCACATCAGCAGATGTCAGTGATTCTCCATCATGCCAGTTAACATCTTTCACTAGATTAAATGTCCAAGTAAGTTCGTCTTCACTTAATTCCCAACTTTCCGCTAGACATGGCATGGGATCTAAGTTCTCATCATACCTAACTAGTGGATCATAGAGGAGTAGCAGCGCTTCGTAAGAAACTTGCATCCATGCCGATAAAGGGTTTAGGGTGTCAATTTCTTCAGTAATTGCCATGGTGAAGGTTGTTCCTTCATCCTCAGTTTCACCTGCTCCGCAGCCTGCTGTTCCAAGAACAAGTAGCATAATAAGAAGCAGGGATAACCATTTCGTTACCTTTCTTTTCATTTCTTACCTGCTTTAAAACACTTGCTAAAAACTTATGAAATATAATTAAAGAAAGTGGATTAGGCAGTAACGCCACTTTCTAATACAGTTAATGTTTTATCATCGCTTGATATTCGCACTGCAACTCCTAAGGGTAAAGTGGCAATATCTTTTGTATGGCCTAAAGGAAGTCCATATAAAACAGGCACATTTAATTTTGAAAAGTAGTAAGTAAAAACATCTTCGATACCTGTGTCGCACAGGAAACCGGGATTATTCTTATAGGGTTCACAATTATGGCATTCTCCGATTACAATCCCTTTAATATCTTTTAATTTTCCCGCATTCCTCAAGTGAGATAAACAATGATCCATTACCCAGGGTTCTTGATCTACTTCTTCAAGAAGAAGTATTTTACCTCTAGTTTCAATTTCATAGGGAGTACCCAAAGTTGCACAGACCAAAGTAAGATTACCCCCAGTTAATTCCCCCTCGGCAGTTCCTTGAGTCATTGCATAAATCCACTTTTCAGGGTTTGCTAAGGGTATTTCTCCGATAGGCTCTGGCGATAATATGGCCTTATGAAAATATTTTTCTGTATACTCAGTTAAATCTTGGGAATTAAACCTAGCCAGTCCTGGCCCGTGAAAAGTAACTAAATCAGAAAATTTTCCCAACATTATATGAAGAGACGTGATATCACTAAATCCTGTGAAAACTTTGGGATTATTCTTGATGACATCGAAATCCAAATGTGAAAAAAGCTGAGCAGATCCGTAACCCCCTTGGGTAACGAAAACTCCGTCTATATCATCACGTCGAAACATTTCGTTCATATCCGCCGCCCTATCTTCCTCACAGGCTGCTACAAAACCCTTTGTTTTGTTTACATTTTTACCCACTATGACTTTAAAACCTTTTTCTGTCCAATATTCCACAGCCCTAATTATCTCACTTTTGTGTTCAGATGGGCTTGCTGGTGAAATTAAGCCAATAGTATCTCCAGGTTTAAGCATTTTACCCTTTTGCATGATCCCGCCTCCTACTTGTAATTAAGCGCAGCTTTTCTTTTGTGTTCTGTCCTATTATGGTATCTCTGAATTATTTCAATATCTACAGCCTGGCCTTCTCCCTTTCTTATATATTGATCAATGGCTTTATATGTAACTCCCATCTCTAGTTCGTCAGTTTGTCCTTCAAAAAGGCCTGCAGAAGGAGCTTTATTTATTATATTCTCAGGTGCCTTTAAATACCTTAGCAAAGGATATATTTCTGTAGTCGTCAAATCAGAAATGGGGTTAAAATCATAAGCACCATCTCCCCATTTTGTAAAATATCCCATATATCTCTCACTGGCATTACCAGTACCTGCTACCAATCTGTTTTCTGATTGGCCTATCAAGTATAAGGTTGTCATCCTAAGCCTTGGAGCTATGTTTGAAATAGCAGTTGGAGAAAGTTCTGATACACCTTTTGATGCAGCTATAATTGCCTTTTTGCTTTCCGTTAAATCCACAATTCTATTTTCAATTCTGAAAGCTTGAGCAAGAGCTTTCCCATCTTCTAAATCTTCTCCGAAGTTTCGAGTGGATTCGCAAGGCATCATTACAGCGACGGTATCTTCACAGGCCATCTTACATAGTATTCCTGCTAAAGCACAGTCTTTCCCGCCGCTATTTCCAAAGATAATGCCTTTGGCTCCGCTTTCTTTTAAAACTTTTCGAATAAAATCTACTCTTTTTTCTATTTCTTCTTGATAATTATTCATCCGTATTTTCCTTTCGATATCTTTACTGGCCTGTCTTCATATAAACTACAAGGCCTCCGTGTTTTTTTAATGTATATTTAAATGGAGAGTACTCCTCAACCCTAAATTCCAGTTTAGCTACAATCTCTTGACCTCTTTCTGGTTCCCAAATAAATGAACGCTCTTCACCGCTATTTACTATAACCAACAAAACATGATTTTGACCTCTTCTGATAAATCCAAATAGTCCAACCTCTCCTATATATGGAGAATATTCCAAATCTCCAATGTTATCAATCCCTCTTCTGAAACTGAGAATTTCTCTAAAAATTTCATTGATTTCTTTGTCACCTTCTCCTTGAACAAAACATCTTCTGTTCTCTGGTTCCTTCCCTCCCCTGTAACCCCATTCGTCGCCATAGTAGATGCATGGAATGCCAGGCATAAATGCCCAGATTAAAAGGGCAATCCGATACTTTCCAAGGGTCTCTATTCTATTATTGCTTGCATCTTCTAGAACAGTAAGAATTCTTTTTGTATCATGGGTACTTAGTATGTTCATTAAATGCTTGAAAGCCCTACGAGGATAATTTTCCCATAGTTTTGTCATTCCTTTAGAAAAAATTTCACCCTGCTGATGATTGTTTAGGTACTCTACCAGCTCATCCTTGAGAGGATAATTCATAACACTATCCAACTGCTTACCCTTAAAGTACTTTCTTTTTGATCCATAAGCAATTTTGTTGGAAGCATCTTCCCAAACCTCTCCAATAACACAGCCATCTTGTTTTTCTTCCTTTATAACTTGCGTAAGCTGGTCGAGAAATGCATCTGGAAGCTCATCCACTACATCAAGTCGAAAGCCTGAAGATCCTTTTCTCATCCAGTGGCGAACAACAGAATTATCGCCTCTAGCAATATAGTCTATGTATGATGGTTCAGTTTCATTGACAGCAGGTAAAGTTTCGATTCCCCACCAGCTATGGTATTTATCAGGAAATTCTTCAAAGTGGTACCAAGGGAAATAGACAGATTCTTTGCTTTGGTATGCCCCAACAACAGGATATCGTCCATCTTTATTAAAATATATACTGTCACTGCCAGTATGATTAAACACTCCATCAAGTATAATTCTCATACCTAGTTTTTTTGCAGAATTACACAATTCTTCAAAATCCTCAGTTGTTCCCAACATAGGATCGATTTCCATATAGTTAGCAGTGTCATATCTGTGGTTAGAAAATGCTTCAAATATTGGATTTAAATAAATAACTGTTACCCCTAGTTCTAGAAGATAATCTAGCTTTTCTATAATTCCTCTTAGGTTGCCCCCAAAAAACTCTTTGTTCCACACACCATCTTCAAATGGGCCCTTATGGGGTTCTCCTCCCCAATCTTCTCGTAAAATATAATTTTTATCAATATGCGGAATCTCATACTTAGTGCTTCTATTAAACCTATCAGGGAAAATTTGGTACATTATTCCCTCCCCAAGCCAATATGGAGCCTTCCCCTTAGATTCTTCTTCGTCTTCATTTATTAAATCTTCATAAAGAAGTTGATACTCTAGTGCTCCTTTATCCCAAGAAAAATCTTCTTCCATAAGCCTTTGGATTAAAACTTTGAAGTTGCCTTTGTCTTCATAGCATCGTCTTGCCTGATCTAATGCCCCAAGAAGAGAATCTCTTGTTTTATCATTAAAAACAAATCCATTACCTTTTTCAAAATCAATTTCCTGACAACTAGTAAGTGGTCTAATAGTGTCTGACAACCCACCAGTTTTTCGTACAATTGAGGGGGTTCCATAACGAGCGCTTATCATTTGTGCTAATCCACATGGTTCTTTCAAAGACGGCATCAAGAATAAATCTGCGCCACTATATATTTGTTGGGCCAAAACCGCATCGAAGCCTATTTGAACAAAAACTTTTCCCGGATATAACTTTGATTGCTTAAGGAAAAAGTCTTCCATTCTATTGTCTCCAGAGCCTAGGAGTACAAATTGGAAACCCATATCCATAATTTTTTCGAAACTAGATACAACTAAGTCAATCCCCTTTTGCTCAGTAAGTCTTGTAACCATTGCTAGCAATGGAACATCCTTATTTACTTCAAGATTATTTTTTTGTTGGAGGAATTCCTTACACTTAGACTTGCCTTCTAATGAGTTCTTGCTATAGTTCTCTACTATGCAATAATCCCTTTGGGGATCATAGAAGTAAGTATCTATGCCATTTAAAATTCCAGTTAGTTTTCTTTTTTCTTCTGCTATTACTTCTTCTAGACCACCGCCATATTCGGAGCTTGTAATTTCTTTTGCGTAGGTTGGACTCACAGTTGTTAACCTATCACAGGAAACTATTCCTCCTTTTAGAAAGTTGGTTTGCCCTTGGTGAGTAAGAATATTTTTAGCTTCTTCTCCTAACCCAAGCACTTCATCAACAAAATCCAAGGAACAGATTCCTTGGTAATCAATATTATGAATGGTAAGCACGGTTTTCAAATTGCTGTACCCATCTTTTTCCTTGTAGGCTGTTTCTAGTAGCACAGGAACAAGTCCCGTTTGCCAATCCGACAAATGCAGTATATCTGGAGAATAGTCAATTTCTGCTAAAAGATCTAACACAGCTTTTGAAAAAAAAGCAAATCTTTCTCCATCATCATCATAACCATAAATCTTATCACGATCAAAATAATCTTGTCCTTCAATAAACCAATATTCTAACCCTTCTAGGCAATAACTAAATACTCTGCAAGGTCTCTTTCTCCAGTTCAGAAGAACGGTAAATTCAGCCACTAATTCCAAGTGTTCCTTATATTTTTCATGGACACTTTTATAAAGAGGCAGAATCACCTTTACATCTATTTTTCGATTTTTAAGTGCCTTTGGTAGTGCACCAATAACGTCTCCAAGCCCACCAGTTTTTGAAAAAGGTGTACCTTCGGAACTAATAAATACTAGTTTCATGCTTATACAATACTCTTCTTTGCCAAAAGAAGAGGATATTTATCGTGGCCAATAACTTCTCTTCCTTCTCTTACAATAACGTCTTTGTCCGAAATTACATATTCAACTCTAGCACCACTTTGTATGTCGGTATTTTGCATAATTATGGAGTTCTTTACTACAGCAGAATGTTCTACACGAACACCACGAGAAATAATAGAGTTCTCCACATGGCCTTCTATTTTACAGCCATCTGCAATAAGGGAGTTTTTCACGTAGCACCCATCCTTATATAATGTAGGGAAACTATCCTTTACCTTGGTAAACACTGGTTTTTCAAAGGCCTTGTCTCTGTATTCTTTTTTCAAAAAATTCATATTGGCCTGCATGTAGCCTTTTATATTACTTATCTCAAAGAACTGATCTTCGCTTTCTACTCCTTGGATATTTAGAGTTCCCGCTAACCGTTTCAATATGTCTTGGTTAAAGTCTTTTAAGCCCACTGAAACAGCATCAGCCACTAAGGTCTCCAACAAAGCCTTCTTAATAACAAAAATATCTAATGACCAATTTACATCCTGCAGTTTAACATCGTCCTCATTGATCTTCAAATTCTGAACACGTTGGTTTTCGTCCATCTCGATTATAGAGACGCCTCTTGGAACCGTCTTGCCACCATTCATAGATTTAGTATACACAACTGTAATATCTGCATGGCTAGCAATGTGGTTTTCCACTAATTCTCTGTAATCTATATTACAAACTATAGAGCTACCAGTTAAAACTACATGTTGGGCATGAGACCTTTTAATGGAACTAAGATTTCTGTGCAGTGCATCTAATGTCCCTTTGTAGACACCATCAACACTGTTTTCACCAGAGAATGGGGAAAGAATTCTTACACCACCAATCTTCCGGGTCAAATCCCAGTCTCTTCCAGATCCCACGTGGTCTACCAGGGAATTATAATTATTTGTTGTTATAAGAGAAATGTCATAAATGTTGGAGTTAACAAAGCCAGATAAGATAAAGTCTATAACTCGATACTTTCCTGCAATCGGAAGGCTGGCCAAGGTTCTTATTTTCGTTAACTCTCGCATTGCAGCTCTCTCGCTATATGCAAAAACCACTCCTAATACACTTTCCATGTTATTTCTCCTTCCCTGAAAATACGGTTATGCCACCATCAACTTCATTGGGAGTTGCTACGTGACCAACGTGAGCTTCTCTTGGCACAATAGCATCAGGCATAACAATGGAATACTCTACTTTTGCATTTGTCAAAACTTTAGCCCGCGGCATAATAATAGAATTTAATATTGTTGCTCCTGCTTCAACAGTGACACCAGGAAAAAGAATGCTATGGTCTACAGTTCCTTCAACAAAGCAGCCCTCTGTAACAAGAGAATTTTTAAGAAAGGCATTATTCCCTATATAGTGAGGGGGTAAAACTGCGTTTCTGGAATAAATTTTCCATCGAGGATCATCGAGATCAATTCCTTTGTCTTTGTCCAGTATATCCATATTGGATTCCCAAAGAGCTTGTATGGTTCCTACATCCTTCCAATACCCTTTATACTCATAGGCAAATATATTCTCTCCTTCATCTATCATCATGGGGATAATATTCTTACCAAAATCATTGCCCGAATGGGGATTTTTTTCATCCAGTTTAAGGTATTCTTTGAGTTTTTTCCAAGTAAACACATATACTCCCATTGAAGCAAGAGTGCTTTTGGGTTCAGCTGGCTTTTCCTGGAATTCATATATTCTTAAATCATCCTTAACGCTCATTACACCAAAACGAGATGCGTCTTGAAGAGGTACATCTATAACTGCTATGGTACAATCGGATTTTTTTTCTTTGTGATAATCTAGCATCAATCGGTAATTCGCTTTGTAGATATGGTCTCCAGAAAGAATAAAGACATATTCCGGGTCATAGAGCTCAATATAATGTATATTCTGATAGATGGCATTGGCAGTCCCCTTATACCATTCCCCTGCTTTTCCCTTAACGTAAGGGGGTAGTATTGTCACACCACCGTAAAGCCTGTCAAGATCCCAAGGTTGGCCGCTTCCAATGTATGCATTTAATTCCAAAGGCTGGTATTGGGTTAAAACGCCAATGGTATCTATTCCAGAATTAACACAGTTTGATAGAGGAAAGTCAATGATTCGATATTTGCCGCCAAAATGAACAGCAGGTTTTGCAACCTTATCAGTTAAGCTTCCTAATCGACTTCCCTGACCGCCAGCCAACAGCATTGCAATAGTTTCTTTTGTATTAACGTATGACATTTAATGATCCTCCCTTCTTATGAATCCAGTTGTATAGGGGGGAATAGTTATCCCTTTCTCAGTTATGGATATTCCACCCAAATTACGTGATGTTGAGAATGCTACCTCATACGTGCCATCCCAAGCTGGGAGAGCTAAGTTTTTTGCAGTTACGCCTGTGAAATTAGCGATAATAATTAGTGGCTCTCCTTTGAGGTTTTTTCTTTGAAAAGAAAGTATCCCTTCTTTTGCTTCCTCTATATTAACCCATTGAAAACCTTCTTCTTCAGTATCCCTTTCCCAAAGGCTGCTACTTTCCTTATAGAAATGGTTGAGGCTTTTCATAAATTGATGAAATGCTCTGTGATCCTCTTTTTCTAAAAGATCCCATTGTAAAGAACCATCAAAATCCCATTCCTTTTCTTGAGCTAGCTCTCCACCCATAAATAGTAACTTTTTACCTGGATGAGCCATCATATACCCCATCATCGCTCTTAAGTTTTCAAGCATTTCCTCCTTCCCCCCAGGCATCTTCCCAAGAAGAGATTTTTTTAAATGAACTACTTCATCGTGAGAAAACGGCAATATATAGTTTTCACCAAAAGCGTAGGTAATAGAAAATGTGAGAAGCTGTGAATTATGTTTTCTGTCCTCATCTCCCAGACTCATATATTTAAGAGTGTCATTCATCCAACCCATGTTCCATTTATAGTCAAAACCCATCCCTCCTTGATGAACAGGAGTTGTTATCCTAGGCCATGCGGTAGATTCTTCAGCTATCATTAACACTTGTGGGAACTCATTGCCCACAACTGTGTTTAAAGTTTTTAGAAACTCAACGGCCTCCAAGTTTTCTTTACCCCCATAAATGTTTGCTTGCCATTCACCATCCTGTCGATCGTAGTCCAAATAAAGCATTGATGATACAGCATCCATACGAATACCATCAAAGTGGAACTCTCTAAGCCAATACAGTGCGTTGGAAATTAAAAAACTTTTAACTTCTGCCTTACCCCAATCGAAAACTGCTGTACCCCAATTTTCGTGATACCTCTTCTTCTCATCCTTATATTCATATAAATGAGATCCATCCCACCGATACAGTCCCGCTTCATCTTTTGGAAAATGGGCTGGCACCCAATCAAGTATAACTCCAAGACCTTCACTATGGCATTTATCGATAAATGCCATAAGCTGTTTCGGAGTTCCATATCGAGAGGTAGGGGCATAAAAACCCGTTACCTGGTAACCCCAAGAAGGGTCGTATGGATACTCACTTATTGGCATTAATTCCAAATGTGTATAACCCATTCTCTTTACATATGCGATTAATTCATCTCCGAAGTCTTGGTAGGAACCTTTAAGTTGGCGGTTGAATGAATCTAAATGCACTTCGTAAATATTAAAAGGCATTCTCAAAAGAGAGTTTTTATTCCTTGACTCCATCCACTTTTGGTCCTCCCAAGTATAGCCCTCCAAAAAATAAATTTTAGATGCCATGTCAGGGCGTTTTTCACTATAAAATCCATAGGGATCTGCCTTATATCGAGAACTTCCATCCTCTCCAATTACAAAGTACTTATATCCTTGATGTTCTTTAGCATTGGAGACAAATTTTTCCCATATCCCTGAGGCTGTTTTTTTTATCATAGGGTCCACTTGCTGCCATTGATTGAAATCTCCTACAATGAAAATCTCTTTGGCATAAGGTGCGAAAACTCTAAAAACCACACCTTCAAGGTGGGGGTGGCAGCCAAAAAAATTGTAAGCATTATAGTTGTTGCCTTCGTGAAAAGTCTGTATGGAATTTTCCTTCATAGATTTTATTTTCCTTACCCTGTTACTTTATCTCATTATAGCATAATCGTATATAATATGTTATTATAGTAGTGTAATTAAGTTAAGTAGGAGGGTTGATGGGTGAGACTATTTCTAAGCATACCATTGGACGAAAAAACAAAACGTGAGATTATTGTTATAAGAAACAAACTAAGAAACCATGCTGAAAGTGGTAGATTCACTCAAGAAGAAAATCTGCATCTTACATTGGTTTATTTAGGTGACATTTCCAAAGAAGACCTACCTGCAATTATAAACATAATGGATTCTGCTAAATGGATTCCTTTCACACTGCTTCTTAACAGGATGAGGTTTTTTCAAAAGGACAATGGAGATGTTTACTGGTTGGGTTGTGAAAAATGCCCCATGCTTTTAAAACTACAAAAAGAACTGGCAGATAAGTTGCGTGTAGCGGGCTTTAATGTAGAGTTTAAGAATTTTGTGCCACATATTACCCTTGGTCGCCAAGTAACAAGCAAAAAATCTTTAGAGCAAGAATTCCCTCCTATTGTATACAATGTTAAATATTTCAGTCTTATGCAATCTGAGAGAACTAACCGTAAGCTCACTTATACAGAAATACACCGAACTTCGGTCTAAAAAGCTAAATATCTTAATGAATATAAAAAGAGCAGCATTTTCAATCCTTAAAGGTTTGGAAAAAACTGCTCTTTTTGTTTATTATATGCTTCTCTTTTCTAACAAGAGCCAAATGGTAAATTTACTAATCGAAATCCTCTGTTGTACCACTTATCACGATAATCTATTTTAGCTTTATTTATGTGTGCTTCAACTTGCTTATTGTAAACTACTTTCATTCCGTTAGATTCAACCACTATATCTCCTTTTTGCTTTGTCTCATCCAGAGACAAAATAAGTTGTGGCCCCCCTCAACTTATTCCTCCGAATGAAATTCGAAGCATTAGTTGATCTGGGTTATCTTCTTTTGCAGCCAATTCTTTGAATTTTTCTGAAGCTACATCAGTTACCTTAATCATTGTTTCACCTCCCATTTTCTAAATTAACCGTTCTTATCTAAAAGCCATCCCTATAACGGGGGCCCGGTTTACGAATCATATCTTGGCGCACTGTCAGCTGAATTTTATCAAAATATTCTAGAAGAGCTATGGCAGTCTTTCTACCACTTTCTAGAACATCTCGATAATGAGCTACTGTGATTTCACCTTCTTTGTCTAAAATATCTACCAGAATTAAATAGGCCTTTTTTAGCCCTTTGTTATGAATATAACTTCCATCACCTAATGAAGTAACATATTTTCCAGCTTCCAAAAAAGCAAGTATCTCTTTTGTTTCTTCTAGTGCAAACCCCAAATCTTCACTTACAAGGGGTGAAGAAGCTGCCACCATAATATTCTCTAATAAATAGCTCTCTACTTTTTGAACCTTACTTTTACCATATATTTTCTCTCTTTGATGGCCATTTTTTTCTGATATATACATGCCATCCAGTTGAAGATCCCCTGTAATAGAAAGTTTTTTAAGAAAAGCGGTCACTTCTTTTAAACTCCAGTTTCCGAAAACCTTGCTTTTGATTTCTTCTTTTGATAATTGGTAGCGGTAAGGGTATTTACTGTAAAGGCTCTCTAATTCTTTGAGAACCATATTTTCCCAGTTACCTTGGTGGTTTATACCAAAATACTTGTCTATTTCATTTAAATACCCAATTTTGCCTGCCACTAACAATGCTTGCAAGTTATTGGCTATATTTGAATCTACTTGATTATCTTTATGGGTTTCCTCCTTAGAAGAAGTAATTCCCTGAAGCTCTGATGCTTTAAATAGCCTGGCCTCTTCCTCTAACCTATATCGCAAAAGTTCTTTAGGGTCACCCTCACTTAATCTTTCTAATTCTTCAATCTGACCTTTTTGAAAACGTTTTCGATGATTGGTTTGAGACCAAAGAACTGTTCCGCCTCCGAGAGTTATTAGTGGCGAATAGGCTCTAATAATGAACTTATCCCCTCTTTGAGCCACCAATGGTTCTTCAAGTCTTAATTGTGCATAGCCTCTGCTCTTTTCTTCTAAATTGTCTGTTTCAAGTAAACGAATTCGGCCTAGAACCTCTTTGGTCCCTAAATGAACATGTACTCTTTGGTTATGATGAATAGGATTTATATCTTCTACTGTAACCAAAGAAACATCTAGCAGTGTTGAAACCTTCATACTGTTAAGTTGAGTTATCACAGAGCCCCGTTGTATTTCTTTTTTCTCAACTCGAGACAAATTAATAGCACAACGGTCTCCTACTATTCCCTGATCTACGGATTCATTATGAACTTGTATATTTCTAACTTTAGCCATGATTCCTTCAGGAAGTATTTCTACTTGATCACCCTTGTTTACCTTGCCGCCTATAATGGTTCCAGTAACTACGGTTCCATGGCCAGACATAGTAAAAACTCGATCAACGGGCATACGAAAAGGTCCATGGACAGGTTGATTTACAATTAAAGCGGTAATATCTTCTATTGCCTCTATCAAGGAGTCTATGCCCTTACCATCAATAACCGAAACAGGGATAATTTGTGAATCTTCTAAATCAGTATCTTTTAGAAGATTATTGATTTCTTGAATTCGCTTTGATATTTCATCTGGCTGAACCAAATCTGCTTTTGTGAGCGCAACTATTACCTTATCTATTCCAAGTACGTTAAGTACGTCTAAATGCTCTTTTGTCTGTGGCATAACACCTTCATCGGCGGCTATTACAAAAAGAGCGAAATCAATACCAGATACTCCTGCAACCATGGTTTTCAGAAATTTCTCATGACCTGGAACATCAACTGTAGAAACACTAGTTCCCGATGGTAAAATTAATGGAGCAAATCCCAGCTCAATTGTAATGCCACGCTTTTTTTCTTCTGACAAGCGGTCTGTATCCACCCCAGTAATAGCCTTAACAAGGGTAGTTTTTCCGTGATCTATATGGCCAGCAGTACCCATTGTTACATGCTTCATATAGTTTCTCCAAGTATTTCTCTTAAACCATTCAATATATGTTCTTCATCTCCACTCTGAAGGGTTCTCATATGTATTAAAATCATGTCATCTTCAATGGGAGCGATAATTGGAACATCTACCATTCTCAGCCCTTCTTGAAGACGGTTAACATTACTATTTAAAGGGCTTAGTGTAACTGCAGGACTCTCAACAAATACAGAAGGAAGAGACCCCCCACCTACTTCGGCAGGAACTGTTGTAATGCCTATCTCCAGTTTGTCTTTAAATAATCTATCTAGCTTTAATTTTAGACTTTCTCCTTCTGTCAATAGTGTTTCTGCTTCTTTACCCAGCATAGTCAAGACGGGTATTTCTCTAAAGGCAGTTTCCTCATCTCGATAGAAAGTCAAGACTTGATATAAAGCTGAGATAGTTGATTTGTCACATCGAAAAGTTCGAGCTAAAGGATTTTTTTTCAGAGCATTAATTGCATCTATTTTCCCTACGATTATACCAGCTTGAGGGCCCCCCAGAAGTTTGTCGCCGCTAAATGTTACTAAGTCAACACCCTCTTTTACTGAATCTTGAACACGGCTTTCATATGGTAGGCCGATTTTTGTCAAATCAACAAGACATCCACTGCCCAAATCTTCTATAAATAGGACTTCTTTTTCACCAGCCAACTTCGACATTTCATTCAATGATGTGGATTCAGTGAATCCCGTTATTTTGTAATTACTGGTATGCACCTTTAGAAGAATTTCTGTTTCGGGAGTGATTGCCTTTTCATAATCATCAATTTTTGTTTTGTTTGTGGTACCGACTTCTACCATATTACATCCGCTTTGGCGAATAATATCAGGTATTCTAAAGCTTCCTCCAATTTCTACTAATTGCCCTCTTGAAACAATAACCTCCTTGTTCTGGGCAAAAGTATTGAGGCAAAGAAATACTGCCGCTGCGTTATTGTTAACAACTAAACTTGCTTCCGCACCGGTTATTTCCTGTAATAATGAGTCCATATGGTCATGGCGTGAACCCCTTTTCCCTTCTAATAGGTCATATTCCAAATTGCAATACCCAACAAGAGAACCTTCTAAAACTTCTACCGCTGTTTTTGGTAAGGGCGCTCTACCTAAGTTTGTGTGGAGAACAACTCCCGTGGCATTTACAAGCTTTTTAAGTCTATTTAAATCCTCAAGCTCAAGAAGATTTTTAAGATTCTTCCATAGAAATTCTTGGATTTCTTCTGTTGATTGAGTTTCTTCCCCTTCATTGAAAGCAAGCTTTATATCTTCTTTAACCATTGAAATAAGGTCTTGGATTTTGTCCAAGACCAATTTTCTTCCATAGCCTTCAATAAAGGCATTTACTTCTGGAAACTCTATGATATCGTTGACTGAAGGAACTGCACGAAGACAGTCCTGCAATGATTTATTTTCCAAGGATTCCTCCTTCTAGACCACTAACAAATAAGGGTCATCTTTTAATTTTTCTTTAACACGCCCAACAATTGCACCTTTAATTGGTTGCTGGCTATTGATTAAGTCTAGCAAATCTTCTGCAAGTTCCGCAGAGACTGCGATTAATAATCCTCCTGATGTTTGAGGGTCAAATAAAAGCAGTTTTTCATCCGCTGTTCTCGAGGGTAAAAATACGTCTTCTTGAAAATATTCCTGGTTGGAATAGGTCCCTCCAGGGACAGCACCTTTTTTGATGTACTCCATAACTTGTGGAAGTAAAGGGAGTTTGTCCCAACTAAACTCCAGCTGTAAGTTTGCTGCCTTGGCCATCTCTACACCATGGCCAATGAGTCCAAAACCTGTTATGTCAGTACACCCGTTAACGCCTATTTTTATCATAGCTTCCATGGCAGCTTTATTCAATGTTGCCATAGACAAGATACATTCATTGATCTCTTCTTCTGAAACAATGCCTCTTTTTAAAGCCGTAGTTAAAACAGCTGTGCCCAAGGGTTTTGTTAGAATTAAAAGATCTCCAATTTCAGCTCCTGCATTGGTCAGTACCCGGTTTGGATGAACTGTACCAGTAACAGAAAGACCATATTTTAATTCTTTATCATTAACTGTGTGCCCTCCAAGTAGAGCCACACCAGCCTCTTTTAATTTTGATTCCCCACCCTTTAATATTTGAGCCAAAATTTCCGGTTCCAAATCTTCTGGGAAACACGCAACTGACAGTGCTGTCAAAGGCTTAGCCCCCATGGCATAAACGTCACTTAAAGCGTTGGTTACTGCTATTTGTCCAAAGGTAAAGGGATCATCCGCTATTGGAGTAAAGAAGTCAACGGTTTGAACTAAAGCAAGCTCATCTGTTAATTGATAAACTCCTGCATCGTCCATTAAATCAAAATCCACTAAAACTCTAGGATCTTTCTCTCTGTCATTCCGGTCCAAATGCCGCAGAACTTGCGCCAAGGTAGCCGGATCCATTTTGCTCGCTCAACCAGATTTTGACGATAGCTCTGTAAGTCTTCTCTTTTCTTTTTCTGTCACGAATTCTCTCCTTTCCTCGTAAATTTTGGCGGGAATGTGTGGGAATCGAACCCACCTAGGATGGCAGAACCACCCCACATCGGATTTGAAGTCCGTGGAACCCACCAGGACCCAACCACTCCCATAAGTACATACTTATTATAGTCTAAAACAGTAAATATTAAAAGGGACTTTGTCACCAAGTATTAGGAAAAAGTTAAATACAACTTTTTGGCCTCTCTAAGAAACTTTGATACTCCTATATAAGTCAACAAAGTTCATATGGTGAGATGTTTTAGAGTCATATTTACCTATCTTGAATGCGAATTGTACTGAAGGTCCAATACCTAATGCCAATAGAATAGTTCCCATTCCAACTGGACCTCCCAAAAAGAATCCTATCAGTAAAACAGTGATTTCTATGGACCCTCTTATAAGCCATACTGGCTTCTTGAGTTTTTTTACAAGGCCTTCCATTAGACCATCTCTAGGGCCGGCGCCTAACTCAACTTGCAGATAAAAATAACTAGCTATTCCCATAATAAATATAGCTGATAATAATAGTATTATTTTCCCTAACATACTCTCTGGTGTAACAAGTAAACCAGTACTATTAATTAAATCTATGAACATACCTATAAAAATCATATTTAAAACACTTCCAATCCCAGGGACTACCTCTAAAAAAATTGACAGCATTATAATGATAAAACCAACGATTTGAGAAGTCTGCCCTAGGGTAAGAAAGGAATTCTTAACTATTCCCATATGAAAAACGTCCCAAGGACTCATTCCAAGATTCGAATATAGGGCTAAGAGTATTGCCAAGGCAAACAGAAAAAACCCAAAAAATAAGGAGGGCATTTTCAGCAATAAGTCGGTTATAAATTTTTTGTTTTCCATAATTCACTCACTCTCGTCTAGTAATATCTTAAAATTTTCTCTGCTTTATAACTCCGTGAGCCGCAGCAAGTCTTGCAATCGGAACTCTATAAGGAGAGCAAGAAACATAATCAAGTCCTATTTCACTAAAAAACTCAACTGAAGCTGGATCTCCACCGTGTTCACCACATATTCCGATTTTCAAATTATTTTTCGCTTTTCGGCCAAGATCGGCTCCCATTTTGACTAATTGCCCGGTTCCTTCTTGGTCAAGTTTTACGAAGGGATCGCTTTCGAAAATCCCTTGTTTATAATAATTTTCAAGAAATTTACTTGAATCATCTCGGCTAAATCCATAGGTCATTTGAGTTAAATCATTTGTTCCGAAGCTAAAGAAATCAGCTTCTTCCGCAATTTGGTCTGCCAACAGTGCGGCCCTAGGAATTTCAATCATTGTTCCTACCAAATATTTTAAATCGATTTTTTTCTCAGCCAAAATTTCCTCTACAACTCCAACCACTATATCTTTAACGTATCGCATTTCTTTTTTATCCCCAATTAAGGGTATCATAATTTCCGGAACGATATTTAAGCCCGTTTCTTTTTTCACTTTAATTGCAGCCTGAATTATAGCCCTAGTTTGCATCTTGGCTATTTCGGGGTGACTCACAGAAAGACGGCAACCTCGATGACCCATCATGGGGTTAGTTTCATGAAGTTCATCTATAGTCTTATTCAGTTCTTCATAATCAAGATTCATTAAATCTGCTAATTCCTGAATGTCCTCTTCTTCTCTTGGCAAAAATTCGTGAAGAGGAGGATCTAATAATCTTATTGTTACAGGTCTTCCTTCCATCGCACGATAAATTCCTTCAAAATCTTCCTGTTGTATTGGTAGAAGTTTTTCTAATGCTTTATTTCTCTGCTCTTCATTTTTTGCAACTATCATTTCTCTAACAGCTATAATACGATCTTCTTTAAAGAACATATGCTCCGTTCTGGTTAGTCCAATTCCTTGTGCTCCAAACTTAACAGCGGTTGCCGCATCTTCCGGAGTATCTGCATTAGTTCGTACCTCAAGTCTTCTAACATCGTCAGCCCATTCCATCACCTCATGAAAGTCTGGCGTGAACTCTGCATCTACAAGTGGAATCTGCCCAATATATACGTGGCCACTTGTTCCATCTATAGACATCCATTCACCCTCTTTAACTTCTAGGTCCTTTATATTAAGAGTTTTCTTTTTGTAATTAATATGTAACTCACTGCAACCTGATACACAGCAAGTTCCCATTCCTCTTGCCACAACGGCTGCATGAGATGTCATCCCCCCTCTAGCAGTAAGAATACCTTGGGCTACATGCATTCCTTCAATATCTTCAGGTGATGTTTCATTTCTTACTAAAAGTACTGGACCATCTTTTGAAGCTGCAACTGCCTCTTCGGCAGAAAAATAAATTGTCCCACAAGCAGCCCCAGGAGATGCCGCTAAACCTTTAGCAACAGGTTTCGTAGATTTCAATGCTTTATTATCAAATTGAGGGTGAAGAAGAGCATCTAATTGCTTGGGGTCAACCTTTAATAGAGCTTCTTCCCTGGTTAGTGTTCCGCTTTCAACTAGATCTATGGCAATTCTGAGCGCCGCTGTTGCGGTTCTTTTACCATTTCTAGTTTGTAACATATAGAGTTTTCCATTCTCAATTGTAAATTCCATATCCTGCATATCTTTATAATGATCATCAAGTCTTTCTGCAATTTCTTTGAACTCATCATAAACATCAGGCATGATTTGCTTGAGTTGATCGATTTCTTCAGGAGTTCTTATTCCTGCTACAACGTCTTCTCCTTGGGCATTTATTAAAAATTCTCCAAAAAGTTTCTTTTCACCTGTTGCAGGGTTTCTTGTAAAAGCTACACCTGTCCCCGAATCATCCCCCATATTCCCATAAACCATTAATTGCACGTTAACTGCTGTACCCCAGCTAGCTGGAATATCGTTAAATCTTCTATAAGATACTGCTCGGGGGTTATTCCAACTTCTAAAAACCGCAACAATTGAGTCTATCATCTGAGCCTTGGGATCTTGTGGAAAATCAACACCTAACTTAGATTTATAATGGTCCTTGTAAAGTTGCACCAATTCTTTCATTCCCTCTTGGGGAATGCTGGCATCATCCTTGGCTTCCCATTTAGTCTTAATATCCTCTAGTATTTTAGCAAATTCTTCTTTGTCTAATTCCATTACAACATCTGAAAACATCTGAATGAACCTACGATAAGAGTCATACACAAAACGTGGATTATTAGTTAATTTAATTAATCCTTCTGCTACTTCATCATTGATTCCTAAGTTTAAGACAGTATCCATCATACCTGGCATAGAAGCTCTAGCTCCTGACCTTATAGAAACTAAAAGGGGGCTATTTTTGTCCCCGAATTTTTTTCCACTAATTTTCTCTAGTTTCTCAACATACTGGAAAATTTCTTTTTGTATTTCAGGAGAAATCCTCTCCCCGTCTTCATAATATTTTGTACAGGCTTCAGTAGTAATTGTAAATCCTTGTGGAACAGGCATTCCAAGATTGGACATCTCCGCTAGATTCGCGCCTTTTCCTCCAAGTAAGTCCTTCATTCCACCATTACCTTCTGCAAACAAATAAACAAACTTCTTATTCATTCTGTGTCTTTCCTCCCTTGTGTTATGCAGTATACATTGTTCTTTAATCATATAACATTAGAGAGATTAAAACAATAAATTCTCCGGCTATAAACCACTTTGATAGGTAAAAAACTAAACAAAGTTGGAGTCTTACGACTACAACTTTGTTTTGAATATTCTTGATATGTGTTTAGATGGATGTTAGACTTTTTATTCTTCTGCTCTTTCATACGCAATATCAAAGAGCTTATTTTTCCCTATAATGATTCGCTGGTGGGTGCCCTCACAAAAAACACCTTTACTATCGCGGCCTACAAATTCTAAGCGTATAATATTGTTTTCTACCTCTATCACCTTGATATTAAGTGTAACTGTGGCTCCAGTTATAACGGGTTCTATGTGTGTAACTGAAAACTTATTACCCACAGTAAAGTTCTCCTCTGGTAGAGCTGAATCTAATAGCTCAATGGAAATCTCTGATACCATATTTGCTATGGAAGCAGTTGATAATAAGGTACCCAAAGCAAAATCATCTACAGTAATAGCTTCCTTAGCTCCAACTGTCTGGCGTTGCACCGATATTTCAAGTCCAGTCTCAATTCCATAATGAATCATGACATTACCTCCTCCATTTTATTTGTAACTACTTTATACCCATAAATGTAAGCACATAAGCTAATAGCTTGTAACTCAAAAATTACCGGTCTTTTTTCACTTGCTCAAAACCTAACTTCCTAACATCATTACCTGAAGGTTTTTGGAACAATGTTAAGTCGAATTCTGTGGCAATAGCATAAAGATGATCAAACATATTAGCTTGAATCTCTTCATATTTCATCCAATCTGTGGTATTGGCAAACACATATATTTCTAAAGGAATGCCTTGTCCTTCAGTATTTAATTGTCTTACCATTAATGTTGTATCCTGACGAATACTAGGATGATGTTTAAGGTATTCTTCAACATATACTCGAAAAGTTCCTAAATTAGTTAACCTTCTTGTGTTCATTTCTAAATTAGGCCCCTGATTTCTCTTTTGGTTGTCTTCAGTTATTTCTTTTCTTCGGCATTTTATGTATTCACTTAGCAAGTCTATTTCTTCGTAGCGATTCAAATCATCGTCACCTAAAAATCTAACGTCACTAACATTTATATATACAGCTCTTTTAATACGACGGCCACCAGAATCTTCCATGCCACGCCAATTAATAAATGCATTGGTAATCATAGCATAGGCGGGAACTGTTGTTATTGTGTTATCGAAGTTTTCAACTTTTACTGTTGTTAGTGACATATCCACAACTATTCCGTTAGCGGAATAGTTAGGGACCTCAATCCAGTCACCAATACGTACCATATCGTTTCCAGTAAGCTGTATACCTGCTACAAAACCTAAAATAGCATCTTTGAAGATTAAACTTGTTACAGCAGTCATGGCTCCAATGCCGCCTAGCAACACCACTGGGCTTTCTCCCACCAAGAGTGCGATGGAAACCACTCCTCCAATGATAAAGTTAACTATATTAGCTATTTGAAGAACACCCTTAATAGGTCTTGTCTTGGATATTTCATACCCTCTGTATATTTCCTCTATTGAATTTATGGCTGCTGTTATTGTGAATACTACAAATATAACCACCAGCAATCCTACTATTCGAGCCCAAATATCTATGACGGGTAGAAATGTTTTTGTAAACATAGAAAGAATTATGGGTATCGCTAAATTCGAAATTCTATGAAAAAATTTATTTTTCAGTAATATATTATCCCATTGGGTCCTTGTTCTTTTTGCAGTTTTAGATACAACTTTAACAAGTATGATCTTAACCACAGTTCTTATTATTATCGCCCCAAGTAGAACACCAACAAATAAGGTGAAGTAACTTAAGCTCTCAACGTATTTAACAACTCCAATATTCCAGTAAAATTCAAGAATTTTATCTAACAAAAGAATAACCTCCTTTGTGCAAATATAAACTTTTTTTAATTATACAGGAAAAAAGCCAGGTTTTCAAGGAAGCCAAAGGGAGGCGTTTCTTGTGAAAGCCTCCCTTTGTTACACTTGAACACATACCCTTCTTCATTCTTTGAAGCTAAACTTCTAGCTTTACGTCCTTCCTAATTACCCAGTTACAAATCCCCTCAGCAGAGCTTTAGCTTTGCATGCGGGGTTGTTTTTGATGTTTATATCGTACAATTGGCTTTGTATTAAATAGATATAGCAGTTCCCGTAATCTTTATGTTTTTTATTAAGGCTGTGTCAAAATTATTTCCAGAAACAGTAATATTTGACAAATCAGTTGGCTTGGCGCCATCATCAGGAGTTCCTCCACCAAATGCTAATACAGGAATTCCCGAAGCACCATTTGTAGTGGTATTGCCCCTAATAGTGACCTTAGGCTGAATGCCTGGATTAAGGTTAAAGCTTACCGAAATAGCAGATGCCGCCTCGATAAGATAATTTTTTTTAGAATCTATTACTGAAACACTAGCAGGCGAAGTTCCATAGTTGTCTATAGTGTTATTGGTTATATCAATAATTGTCAAATTATCTTCAGAAACACTTTGGTTTTTATAAATGAATATGCCGCCAGTATCTGCACTCTTGATTATGTTATTATCTATAGTTATATTGCCATTTCCTTCATACGCCGTTATGGCAAAATGACCTCGAGTATTTTTAATTAGGTTGTTCTGAACAATTCCAGCTTCCCCACCTATCTTGTTTTTTACTCGTATAGTTCCATTCTCAGAATCACATCCATCGATTTCGTTGTTAATAATTCTAAATCCTGTTCCTTCAATTACTTCAATTGCATCTCCACCAAATCTTATATCTTTAATGTAATTATTCTCGATCAAGGGGTTAATAGCCTTTTGAACTTTTATACCCTCATTTCCTCTACCTTGCCTTACTATATTGTTAATGATTTGAAGACCAGTAAGGTTATCAGTGGTTGTCGCAGAAATGAGAGAATTCTTTGTTCTTTCTACGGTTAATCCATTTATGACAACATTGTTGGCTTTAATTTTAAAAATTGAATCTAACCAATTTGCATCTATCGCGACCTTTTTGGAAATAGGGTCAGATGTATCCCCTTTATCTCCAGTTAGTATGGCCTCATTATTGTCAACCGTTCGCGACGCTGGCTCACTACCCCTAGGGGCCACATTAGCTTGTGGTCCTATAATCTGAATGCTCTTGGTAATTTCTAAAGTCTCTGTAAGTTGATATTCTCCGGCCGCAAGTATAATTGCATCTCCATTTACAGCATTTTCAATTGCACTTTTCAATTGTTCTACATTTTCTACGTAATAGCCCACAGTAATTCTGCTGGTCCCAAGTATTGAGCTATTATCGGCAGAAGTCACATTAATTGTGGTTGCCCCGATTGTAACTCCCGTTACCAATCCATCTTGATCTACAGTAGCTACACTTATATCTCCAGATGACCAAACAATGTTTTGATTTGTCGCATTTGATGGGTTAATTGTTACCGCAATTTTCTTGATTCCACCTGCTGTCAAAATCATCTCTGTCGGGTTAAGGCTGATGCAACTTACAGAAACTGGTATTGGAGCTGGGTTTCTGCCACCTCCAGGATTTCGCCCCCCACTGGCAGGTAGCAAAGTATCTCCAATTATAACATCTTCAAATATTACGAATGAGTTGTTACCTGTAATTAATACCCTATCTTTCATTGAAAGCTCTGCTCGTACTGTTATATTATCTCCTGCTATCTCCATAAATCCAACAATACCCTGTAGGATTACATCTTGAGATCCGTCATCTACATATAAAGTCTTTATATCTGTATCACCTTCAACAATGACTCTTAAATCTCCTGTTGTTTTTGATAGTATTACTTTCCCTATATTTGTATCGCCTCGAATAATAAGGGAATTAACTCCCCCACCGCGAACAATAGTTTTACCCTTAACTTTTACTCCTTCAAGAATAGCTTCATCTTCTCCAACACCATCGGCAATTATCAAGTCTCCTTTAACCGTTAGGTTTTTTAATGTTACCCCTGGGGATCTAACCAAAACATTCCCCGAAGAAACAACTTCAGTTATGATTCCAGGTTCGGTTATATATTGCTTAACTAAATTATCCATTACAACGGCGAATTCAGCCCTGGATATTGCTGCTAAAGGAAAGAGTTTTCCGTGGGAGCCTTTGATGTATCCCGCTTCTACCATGCCTTTAAGTTCTCTTTTCGCCCAACCACTTATTTGGTTTTCGTCGGAGAAAATATTTAGAGTCAAATTGTTATCATCAGAGCCTTCAATCTTAAAAACTCTCGCCAAAACAACAAATGCTTCTTCCCTTGTAATATTATCATTTGGACGAATTTTAGTATCCATTGAAAAAGCCTTCATTTTTACAGCCTTGGCCATTTCATTGGCATACCATTCTTCTGCTACAATATCTACAGCTCCAGACAAATCTGCTTTTACGTTGGCTCCAAAGGTCCTAGATATAACAGCAGCCATTTCAGCTCTTGTCATGGGGTTTTGCCCTTGGATATAAGTCTTACCATTTATTTTATAACCATTAAGCAGTCCATTATCCACAGCCTTAGTGAGCGCCACTGTTGACCAGTCATCAGGCATATCATGAAAAGTCTTTCCTTATATAAATATAGAGCCGATAAATTACGGGCCCACTTGGTAGACTATTCAGTGACAGAAATATTTTCAATCCCACAAAAAGAAGACTTCAACCAAGACCTTGTAACACTTGATCTTTCAAGTGGCTTAAAAGAAAATTTTATAAGCTACACTATAGAAGAGTATATAGCGCATCTAAGGAATATTATCCATCTGTTAGAAGATTACGAGAACTATAATGTTTATGTAGAAAGTCTAACAAATGATTTGGGCTATTCAGTATGCGCAAAGGAAGAATCGGGTTTATTCTTGCTGAAAAACAAATCTCCTTTTCTGTGCCTTTATATAGAGAATAATGATTTGACTAAAGGCTTTTGGGACTATCTTTCGGAAATAATTAGGAATAAAGAAATGGGAAAGAAATCAACCATCTCTAGAATTAAGAAAGCAATCAAAGATCTTTCAACATGACCTATTTGTGCTGATTGGATGTATTAGTATTAGTTGCACTTACATTATTTGTGGATAAATATAGAGATTTGTGGTAGTATATTTTTTTCAGAAGATGTTTTGTTAAGTATTACTATATAAAGGGGTAGAAATATGAAAATTCCCAAACTCGATATCAATGGTTTAATAGCAGAGATTCCAATTGTACAAGGTGCAATGGGAATCGGAGTATCTGGTCCCTGTCTTGCAGCAGCTGTTGCAAATGAAGGCGGTGTAGGGGTACTTGCAGGGGTAAACCTGGGATATGAGGAACTTGACTTCAGCCGTGATAAGTTGAAGGCTGATTTACGTGCTTTAAAAAAACAATTACTTAAAGTAAGAGAGTTGTCCCCAAAGGGAATAATAGGAATTAATTTGATGGTTGCCATGAACCATTACGATGAGCTTGCTCGTGCTGCTGCACAGGGCGGTATCGACTTGATTATCTCAGGTGCAGGACTTCCCACAAAGCTTCCTGAATATGTAAAGGGCTTTAAGACCCGAATAGCCCCAATCGTTTCTTCTGGTAAGGCTGCAAGAGTCATTCTTCGGTACTGGGAGAAAAATTATGGTAGAACTGCAGATATGATAGTAGTTGAAGGTCCTGAAGCAGGTGGCCATCTTGGTTTCACAGAAGAATTACTGACTTCTACGGACAGAATCCCCGTTATGGATATAGTTAAAGAAGTAATAGAGGTAATAAAACCTTTTAAAGAAAAGTTTAATGTAGATATTCCAGTTATAGCAGCTGGTGGTATTTACAGCGGTGAGGACATTGCTAAATGTTTAAAAGAAGGTGCTAACGGTGTACAGATGGCAACACGTTTTGTGGCTACTGATGAATGTGATGCAGATATGAAGTTTAAAGAAGAATATGTGGCTGCCAAAAAGGATGATATAGTTATTATGAAAAGCCCTGTTGGCATGCCAGGAAGAGCCATAAATAACAAGTTCTTAAAAGAAGTATCTGAACAGCCCAAGAAAATATCATCATGTATTGACTGTCTACAAACCTGTGACCCTAAGGTTTCACCATATTGCATATCCACTGCTTTAATAAATGCAGTAACCGGTAATGTTGACGAGGGCCTGGTTTTCGCGGGTTCCAATGTTTATAGAATCGATAAGATAGTTCCTGTTAAAGAGCTAATTAAAGAACTTGTTCATGATACAGAGTTGGCTCTGGATTCGTAAACGAAAACAAATTTGAACTGAAGGAGTAAATATGTCTGTAGCCATTACTATCGTAGATGTACAAAAGAGCGAAGAAGTGAAAATACTTCTTCAGACCTCTGCCCTACAAATGACTTCTCTAGGCTATACAGAGCATTCATTTCGTCACTCTCGCCTGGTTTCAAACAAAGTAGGAGAAATTCTCGAACAAATTAGTTGTGACAAGCATACAATAGAGCTGGGAAGAATCGCTGGTTATCTTCATGACATTGGAAACGCCGTTAACAGAAGTCAACACGCCATGTCTGGTTCAATCCTGGCCTACAACATGTTATTAAGAATGGGTATGTGTTACCAAGACGCAGCCACTATTATGGTGGCAATAGCAAATCACGATGAGGAGGAAGGCCATCCAGTCAATAAGATTGCAGCGGCATTAATCCTTGCAGATAAGGCTGATGTTCATAGAAGCCGTGTCACAAATAAGGACTTAGTGAATTTTGATATCCATGATCGGGTTAACTATTCAGCAACATCCTCTAGATTAGTTATAGAAAATAAGAAGGCTTTGCTTCTTATCGAAATTGATACATCCATATGCCCCATTATTGATTATTTTGAAATATTTCTTCTTCGAATGAAGATGTGCAGAAATGCTGCTTTTTATCTGGACCTTTCATTTGAGTTGTTTATTAATGGTACCCAGCTTCTATAAAATCACAATAAAAAACCACTCTGTTCATGATACGAAATTCGCATCGCGGACAAAGTGGAATCTTGGTCGGAGTGACAGGACTCGAACCTGCGGCCTCTTGACCCCCAGTCAAGCACGCTAGCCAAACTGCGCCACACCCCGTTGTTTACTGCTTATTCATGCTTTACTAATTTATCAATAATAAGCCAACTTGTCAAGACCTATGGAAAGTTGGGCCCATCCTAAAACAGTATAATTTAAACCCCTGAACCAGTATTTCAGGGGCTTTTTATTAATTCTCAGTTGCTATATTTTTAATTCTAAATTACCAAATCAGCATTAAGATGTGTACAGTTTGTTGCCAATGCATTCATAGCTGCTGCGTTGATTGGGTAGGCAATTGGAGAAGCGGATATCAAGGGATGAGTAGCTACTTGTAGAGTATTTAACTCTGTGGCAGTGATCCCTTTTTGAATAGCCAAGCTAAGTATGTTTATCATCTCTCCAACGGAGTCTCCACCAGAAATCTGGGCACCCAAAATAATTCCAGAGCACTTAGAAAACATTAACTTGATATTAACTTTTTCAGCTCCTGGTAAGGAGCCCGGATGACAGCTCATTGTAGTAAATTCACCTACCATTAAACTAAATCCTTCCTGCTCTGCTCTTGCCTGTGTAAGACCTGCGGCGGCATAAGTTCTACCAAAAACTTTTGTGGAGAAAGCACTGATAGTTCCTTTGTTTGCACGTACAAGCCTTAAATGGAAGGCATTGCATCCTGCAATTTTAGCTTCCATAGCAGCAGATGATGCCAAAAGCACTGGAACATCTTTACCTGTAAAAAAGCAATTTTTTTCGGCACAATCGCCAACAGCGAATATACTAGGATCACTAGTTCTTGTGTATTGGTCTACTGGGATGGCGCCTTTTATATTTAGTTCAATACCTGCGCTTTCTGCTAGAACAGCGTTTGGCTTTACACCAAGTGCAAGAATAACAAGGTCAGCGTCTACTTTCTCTCCATTATCTAAATCAATAGACTCAACCTTTTTATCTCCATTGATTTTTGTAACCTTGGTTTTAGTAAGAAGCTTAACTCCGTTTTCTCTTAATGCATTTTCAATTTCATCTGTGTACTGCTTATCAAATGCCTGCCACAGACACGCATCTGCCAATTCAACTAGAGTAACATTCTTACCTAACAAACTAATTTGTTCTGCGAACTCAACACCAATAAAGCCTCCACCTATAACTGCCACATTTTTCGCTGCCTGTACTTTTTCAAGCAAAGCATCTAGATAATACTGATCTTTTAAAACAGTGACAACATTCTCAAGGTCATGCCCTGGAATAAATGTAGGAATGATAGGCAGTGATCCTGTTGCAAGAATCAACTTTTTATATTGAAACACTTCTCCACTTTCTGTTGTTGCCGTCTTAGCCTCTCGGTCAATTGAGGTCACTTTGTCTACCACCAAATTAATATTGGCATCTTCTAAGCCTGCATCTGGAATTACATTTTTTGATGTACAATGCAGGGTACCATAAATATATGGAATACCACATGGAACCATAACTCTATCTGTGCTCCTAATAAGAGTAATATCGATATCGGCACCATAAGATTTTCTTGCAGTAGTTGCGCTTAAAATGCCACCTGCACTACCTCCTACAACTAATAAGTCTGTTTGTTTCATTTTGGATCCTCCTTAATGTTTTGATAAGCTTACTCTACCTTTGAGAAAAACTCATTAATAACTGCTTGAGCCAATGTTCGGACTCTTTCGTCGCAAATTGAATAATAGATGTTTGTTCCTTCTCTTTTGCCCACAATAATATTCGAGGCTTTCAACCTTATTAGGTGCTGAGAAACAGCTGCTTGGGCTTCACCAAGGCAATGCTGCATATCCCCTACGTTTAAACGATCTTTTTCGCACAAGGTTTTGACAATACATAACCTTTGGGGATGGGCCAACGCTTTTAATATTTCCGCCAGTTCGTTAAAGGATTCTGGGTCTGTTCGATAAATGTGTTCCATACAAAACTCCAATCGGGATACATGCTTATATTCAAATATATTTATTATAGCATATTATAACTTTATGTTAAGAATTAATCAAGCCTAAATATAAAAACAAAAGATTTTATTAATTATTAAATTTAATAAGAAAAAGACTCTCATAATTTTTGAGAGCCTTTTAGGAGTTGTTCTATTCACTTAATAACATCTTTTATAAAAACAGAGACAATCTCTGGGTCCAGTTGCGTGCCTGCACAATCTCTTACTTCTTTTATTGCCGCTTCTTTACTCAAGATACTCTTGTAGGGTCTTTCGTTAGTTACTGCATCAAAGGTATCTGCCACTGCTATGATTCTTGACCCCAAAGGAATATCTTCTCCCTTTAATTTATTGGGATACCCACTGCCGTCATATCTTTCATGGTGTGACAACACTATATCCGCAATATCATGATACTCTATTGTGTTGTAAAGAATCCCAGCACCTTTTGCTGGGTGGAGTTTCATTAGATCCCACTCTTTAGAATCTAGCTTGCCCGGCTTATTTAGTACTGCCTCATCAATGCCGATTTTCCCAATATCATGAAGAAGACCCGCCACGCGTATTTTGTCAATTTCTGATTTCTTCAATTTCATTTTTTTTGCAATAGCTTCGGTTAAAATACCGACGCGTTCTGAGTGGTCCTTCTCCCGTTCACTTTTTGTAAAAAGTGTGTCCATTATGACATCAATGGTTTTACTTCTCATGCTATTATGGTTATAGAATTTTCTATTATACATATACGCTTCCGCTTCTTGCTGAAGCATATCTAATGTATCTTCCTTATTTCTTTGAATCCCATAGCCCCATGAGATGGTAACCAACCTCTCTTCCGGTGAATCTTCGAAGAACTTATCTGAATCCCTCTCGATTTTATCAAAGTATCTTTTAATTTCGCTTTCATTTTTCCCAGAAACAATAATTGCAAACTCGTCTCCTCCTATACGAGCCAGTACATCGCCTTCCTCGATGAGTTCTTTTATTAGTTCTGCAGTATTTCTTAAAGCCTTGTCTCCTTCAATATGGCCGAATGTGTCATTGTAGACTTTAAAACTATTGATATCACCTAAAAATATAGCAAGTGGAAACTCTTCTGCTTTAATTCGACGTTGGAACTCCTCTTCAAAAAACCGCCTATTATATAGGCCAGTTACATAGTCGTGATATGCTAAGAATTCGTTCTGTTTCGCAATTTTTTCTTTCTCTGTTACATCAAATATGATTCCTTCAAGGGCTACTACTTTACCCTCTTCATCATAGACTCCCTCTCCCATCTCAATGACCCATTTTTGTTCTCCCGTTGCTGTTATGATTCCATATTCACATTTGTAAGGCAGCATATTTGGAACAGTTCGCTGCCATTCGTGCCAAAGTAGTTCTCTATCCTCGCTAGGGATTAGGTCATTATATCTCAACTTTTTATCATTGATAAAACTTTCTGGCATGTAACCTGTTAATTTATAGCAACCATCGGATACAACTAACATAGTCCCAGCCCTAGAGTATTTGCATCTATAGGCCATACCTGGAAGATAAGACATAATAAGAGCCTCTCGACGTTGGTTTTCTTGTAGACTTTTTTCTGTTTCCTTCCTTGATGTTATGTCCTCAATTAAGCACAGGTAAGTATCGTTGTTATCTGAAAGTCCTTCAAGACGAGAAATCTTCATGTTGGTCCACACAATTGAATTGTCAGGCTTGATAAAACGCTTTTCTATCGAATACTCACAGATCTCTCTATTTGAAAATTGTTGGAATTTTTCTTTATCTTTTTGCAAATCATCAGGGTAGGTGATTTCGGACCAATGAAGACCCTTTAAATCCTGGTTTGTTCGACCCAGTATCTGCTCATACATTTTGTTTGAATTGGCATGGCCAGATTCTGTAAAATAATTTTCCTTATCGTTAACCACTGCAATACCAATTGGAGCTTGCTCAAAAACAGCATGATACAACATCTCAAGCTTTTTCAAATATGAACGTTGCACCCAAATTCTAATGAAAGCAATTAGAAGAAGAAATATACAAAAGACAATTATAATATCTGATATCATTTTCCCCCAGATTTTCGATTTCCATTCTGCAGCAGAGTAATCAACTCCTAATACGGCAAGGACTTTTCCATTTAAAGGCTCTATAATAGGCACCATAGCACTGATCCAAGTCCCCCAACGGTCCTCAGTTGGTTGGGTTAATACTGTTTTCCCTGTTCTAAAGGGTTCCCAGTCAATTCCCTTAGCTTCAATATATACTTGCCCAGGAGGTGAATAGTCTGGAGAATCAGGAGTTTCAGAGTCCGAATAAAAAATCATTTCTCCATTCTGTTCACCTAGAATATATGCAAAGTGGATTGAATCCGAAGCTTTTGTTAGATTGGAAAGGCTAAGATTTGTCATAATGTATTCTGGTTTCTCTAGATCTCTTTGATTTCCAGAAAGCTCAGCAATATGTTCATTGTGCAAAAGAGAAGCTATAGATTCTGCTAATGTAATAGCTTCCAAAGAAGCCGCATCATTATACTTGTCCCACACGAAATACAAGTATATAACGCTCATTACAATAAAAATTACTGTAAAAATCAATAACAGGTTTTTCTTATTTTTAAAAGCATCTATTAAATAATTTTCATGCTTTAGGCTTTTCCCTTTGTTCATATAACCAAAACATCCTAATCTGCTTATCCACGGAACAAAATAACTGCGCATTCCTTGAAATTTTACCAGAAAAAGACTAAAACTTCAACGCTCTGAATATTAAAAATCGTTTGGAGTTTTTAAAAGGAACCCTGTAGCAAAAGCTTCAGGGTTCCTCTCTTAGTTGACTCCATTGTCTAACTTTTTAGACTAAATCAAATGTTAGTTAAAACCTGAAATATCTTTTTCCATTTTCAATTGCTTGAAGATTTTCCTCAACAATTCCCCTAACTTTAAGATTTGGAATTGTTGGTACTTGATCTTTTATAAGCTTAACCCCTTTAGCTTTAGTCTCGGGAGATCCATAGTCTTCAGTGTATTCCTTTAATGTCATAAGAGCATTTGAATGACAAATATTCTGAAGTTGTCCTGTCTTCAAAAGTGTCATAAAGCGATCTCCAGTCCTACCTTCCTTATAACATGAGGTGCAGAAGCTTGGTATGTAGCCCAATCCCATTAACCAGTTAACAACCTCATCCAATGTTCTTGTATCGCTTACATCAAACTGCTCGGATTTATGGTCTTCGGGTTCAGGTGCAGCATAGCCTCCAACACTAGTCTTTGATCCTCCACTAATTTGAGAAACTCCAAGTTTCAGTACTCTTTCCCTAACATTTTGACTTTCACGAGTTGAAATTATAATACCTGTATATGGAACTGCTAGACGTATGCAGGCAGTTATTTTCGCAAAAATGTCATCGCTAATGCCCTCTGAAAAAGAACTTGCGTCAATATCATCAGCCTCTTTAATACGTGGCACACTAATAGTGTGAGGACCTACACCATGAACAGCTTCTAGGTGCTCTGCATGCATCAACAGGCCCACAAACTCATAACTATAGCCTTCCAGGCCAAAGAGAACGCCTAGTCCCACATCCTCAATTCCACCCTCCATGGCTCTGTCGTGGGCTTCTGTATGCCAGGCATAATTATGTTTTGGACCGGTTGGGTGCAATCTTTCATAAGTTTCTTTGTTGTAGGTTTCTTGGAACAATATGTATGTTCCGATTTCTGCTTCATGCAGTTTTCTATAATCCTCAACTGTTGTGGCGGCTATATTGATATTGACACGCCGAATTTCTCCATTATCGTGCTTGATACTATAGATAGTCTTTATTGATTCAAGCAAATAGTCTAAAGGATTCTTTACAGGATCTTCTCCAAGTTCAAGAGCAAGACGTTTGTGACCCATATCCATAAGAGCAGTTGTTTCATTTTTTATTTCTTCTTGGCTGAGTTTTTTTCTAGTTATAGTTTTGTTTTGAGCATGATAAGGACAGTAAGTACATCCATTTATACAATAATTGGAAAGATATAGTGGAGCAAACATGACAATTCGATTACCATAAAAATTATGTTTAATCTCTGCAGCAAGTTCAAAAATTTCTTGGTTCTTTTCCTCTATTTCACAATCCAACAATATAATCGCTTCTCTATGGCTTAACCCTTTACCCAGTTTTGCTTTTTCCAGGATCTCATCGATTAATTTTGCATTGTTTCTGTTTTCTTTCGCATAAGCTAGAGTGTCCCTAATTTCCTTGTCACTAATAAATTCTTCTGCTTTTAATGAGTTAACGTCATACATGTTTTGCCTCTTTTCTTTTTATCAATATTTAAATTTGCTATTACTACCAAGTATCTATCACCGCTCTCTCCTTATCCCCTTTAGGATAAACGAGTTTTAACCCTTTGTCGGCTGGCAAATTATGCTGTGCTAATTTTGTCTAGTATGCCTGACAAATATGCAATTACCACTCCGTAATTCGACATGGGTATCCCTTGTGACGCCGCCCGTTCAATTCTAGACAACACCATTTTCCTGTTGAACATGCATGCGCCACACTGAATCACTAAATCGTATACCCCTAAATTTTCGGGGAAGTCATTACCTCTAACAAAATCTACGGTAAGCCCTTGGCCAATTCTCTTTCTCAACAAAGCGGGTATCTTTTCTCTCCCTATGTCTTCTGATAGAGGGGCATGTGTACAAGCCTCTGCAATTAGAACTTTGGAATCCTCAGTCAACTCAGCGATGGCCGACGCGCTGTTGGTATAGTAATCCAAATCTCCCTTGTATCCTGCAAATAGAACTGAGAATGATGTTAGTTTGCTGGATTCGGGTTTTTTATCGTAAACACACTTAAACACCTGTGAATCAGTAATAATTACGTCGGGTGGTCTGGACATAGCCTCAAGAGCTTCATCTAGTTTGTCTGTAGTTGCACTCATAATCAGACATCTTTTATCAAGTAATTCTCTGATAGTCTGGACTTGAGGAAGAATCAATCTTCCTTTAGGTGCTTGGATATCCTGAGGCATTACTAGTAATACCAGATCTCCCTTTTTTACTAATTCCCCTGTAATGGTTTTTGCGTCGTAATCTTCTGGAAGTTTTCGCAATATTGCTGTGCGAATCATTTGGATACCAGTCTTTTCCTTTGCGCTAACAAGAATAGGCGCTATTCCCGTTTCATTTTCAATTTTCTCCATGGTGGCCGTGGTATCAGACAAGATGTCAGCTTTATTCAAAACTGTTATGATAGGGATGTTTCTGCTTTTTAATTGAAGTATCCAATCAATTTCTTGATTTAACCGGGCATCACCGTCAAAAATTACTAAGGCAATGTCTGTTTTATCTAGAGCTTTCTTGGTCATTTCCACTCTAAGTTCTCCCATGAAACCTTCATCGTCAAAGCCAGCTGTATCAATAAGGACACAAGGACCGATCCCTTGAATTTCTATTGACTTAAAAACAGGATCTGTTGTTGTCCCCGGGAATTCCGAAACTAAAGCCGTTTCATGGCCTGTTAGGGCATTTATCAATGAGGACTTTCCGCTATTCCTCTTACCATAGATTCCTATGTGTAGTCGATTGGATCTTGGGGTTTCATTTAGACTCATTATATTTTTTCCTTTCTATTTTGATGATCTCCTCTGTCAATAAGAAGTTTATATCCGATTTTATTAATCCTTTTATCCAACAGATTTACTGATTCCGCACCTTCTGCCCCAGTAGATATTTTATTATCATACAAGAGGTATTTATCTCGAACTTCTTTGGGCGATAGGTTAGGCATAACCACATTAGCCCCGGCTAAGATTCCATTTTCTCTACCCTTAGTATTTATAGTACCTAAAGCCGTGGTTGATGGTATTAGTGAATATGGAAGCATCAGCCT
Organism: uncultured Oscillospiraceae bacterium; assembly: GCA_964383845.1. Classification (GTDB taxonomy): domain Bacteria; phylum Bacillota; class Clostridia; order Peptostreptococcales; family Anaerovoracaceae; genus JAAZGD01. The sequence goes on along the minus strand of CAYLIF010000001.1, from coordinate 102,108 downwards.
TAGAACGCCTATAAGGAAAATCGTCAAGTCCATAGCCCCTGCTTCCCATTTAGCAAATGGGGTGTCTTTGTGAGGAATAAATGGTCCGATACCTATCATTTCAGGTTCTAAGTCTTTGATAAAAAGCAGATCATCGGCTAGGTTTTCGAAAGTTTGAAAAGGAGATCCCACCATAAATCCAGTTCCAACTTGATATCCGATTTCTTTCAAATCAAAAAGACATCTCTTGCGGTTCTCCAATGTTAAAGCTCTAGGATGTAGTCTTGAATAATGACTAGCATTTGCTGTTTCGTGGCGAAGTAGATATCTGTCTACTCCGGCGGTATAATATTTGGCATACTGCGCTCGTGTTTTTTCTCCCAATGAAAGTGTAATTGCACAATCGGGATATTCGCTTTTGATAGATTTGACTACATCTAAAATTCTCTCATCGGTGAACCATGGGTCCTCTCCTCCTTGAAGAACGAAAGTACGAAAGCCTAAGTCATATCCTTGATTGCAGCAAGAAAGTATATCCTCCTTGCTAAGACGATATCGCTGAGATTCATCGTTGCTTTTTCTTATTCCGCAATAGTAACAGTCGTTCTTGCAGTAATTTGATATTTCTATTAACCCTCGTGTGTAAATGCCCTTACCAAAGATATCCCCTGTTACTTCTCTCGCTGCCTTAAGAAGACACTCTTTGTCTTGGCTCTGAAACCCACTCATTAATCTAACGAGCTCATTTTTATCTAGTATTCTGTTTTTTTTAAGCTCATCAATCAGATCTTGCATATTTTTCTCCTTGAATATAAAAAACCCTGTGTCAAAGACACAGGGCCACATAACAAAGCAATAAATAGTTCCAGCATTTTACCGACTATTTTCTCATTCGCTATGATCTCATGCCTTTTCAATCGGGACGGACCCTTTTGGTTAGTACAATCTATCATTTAAATCATTATATTTCATCAAGCTTATATTTGCAAGAGTTTTTGATATTTTTTTAACAACTAGTTTCCAGCCTTGCCCGTCATGTGTTCAACTTCAATTACAATAACAGCAACGTTATCCCATTCACCATCAATATATTTTTCTCCCCTTGTCATAAACTCTGAGCTGTATTTTTTTAATATCTCTCTTAGCGCATCTCTCTTTTCCTCTTCATTCTCTACAATTTTGGCCTTACCAAAAGCAATAGCACTTCTATATAATGTGTTGAATTCTCCAGGAATTATATTGTCCTGTTCAATTACGCAAAAAGAAACTTTTGAATCTTTCTTAATTGCATCCAACTTATGGCCTGTAATAGAACTATGAAATATTATTGTATCTTTGGCATACACATAGCTAATAGCTACTGCATAGGGATATCCATTATCTCCATTTACTGCTAGTGTTCCATGTTTTTGCGTCTCAAACATTTTAATGGTTTCCTTTTTAGACAATGAAACACCTACATCCTTCATTTCTCTAAACATACTTTTCCCTCCTAGGTTAATAATATTCTAAGTTATAAGAGATATAGTGATTTTTTTTTATTTAACAGTATATCACAATGTTCTATTTAATTACCGTCATGCTATACGAACTTAAAAAGAGAATGCTCAACTTTTTAGCTGAGCATCCCCTTTTTATAGTGTTATTATATTGTTTATTAGATTGTTTTAACTTCTGTTTCAGTAACGATGTCTAGTTCCTTTGCATATGCAATATATTTATCGCATTCGTCATAAGTCAGCATATCTGAGGATATAAGCCCTGTTTGTTCATAGTCACCATTTACAAACATCTTTGTAAACAATGATCCACACTGTCCTGTCATATATTGTTCACCTGTGATTCCTTCTCTCTTGAAAGATTCTTCACATCCAGGTGCATTAACGTATGTCTCTACCAGTACTTTTTTTCCGTCTTTTGTACCTGTAACCTCTACTACAAATGCCCCTTCATCCTTTACAAGACCTTCGTCAAGAATTTCTTGGATTTCATCTCTATACTTAGGTGCTGGTGGAAGGTGTGAAAGAATAACATCAAAGGGTATAAATGTACGTCCATTAAATGTCTCTTCTTCTCTGTTTAAAAGTCCCGCTCTATATAAGGGTGTCGAAAATTCGATTCCTACTCCACCGTACTTAAAGTTAACGTTCTTTACTCCCTTAAAGTGTGTATCCTTATTCAGTCCCATGAACACTGTTTCATCATGAGCGTGCTCTACAAGTGTTACTTCTTTTTCGCAACCCTTAAAGTGCCTTGTAACTGGCAATGAATGAGGTTCTGTTTCGACTAGAACGCCGTCCTTTAATGCAAATGTTGGGTCTATCATATCTGATAATGCGGTAAATGGTGACCACCAGAATGGCAAGAATCTTTTTGCCTCTACACCCTCATATACCATCATAAGAATGTCATCACAGGTGTCAACTTCTCTCATGCTGCTCTTTGTTACAACACACATCATCCCTGGCGCAGACCCTGACCCAATTATGGCCATCTTTCCTATGTCCTTGAATTTCTTGCCATACTCCTCATACATAATTTCTATGCATTTAGGCCACCATTCGTCAAGTACGTCTGTTGATGCAAAGTCTTGATAGTTTGCCTTTACGGCTAAAGCTGCATCAAGTACATTTGGAGCGAACCTGATTGGCAGTGCATTTACGATAAGATCTACATCTTCTGCTACCTTAATAATGCTGTTCACATCTGAGGCATCCACATATACCCCTTCTGCCTTCTTTAAATTCTTTACAAGTTCATCTACTGCTTTATGATCTGAGTCCGCACAAATTATTTTATCAACCTTTGCTTCCTCGTCCATCTTTTTTGCTACTATTGAACCCTGTGCACCTGTTCCTAAAACTAATATTTTATAACTCATGATGTTTATTTAGTCTCCTTTCAAGTCAATGTTTTATTTATAGCTAAATTCTTACCAAGAACTTGGAGCCGGATCTTTTTTTCGTCCTATGTATAAGACTACTAAACTCACTATTATTAGTATGATTCCACCAATCTTAAGAGCATCTATCATTCCTGAGAAGTTGGATAAGAATCCTGTTTCCCATTCCTCGATATAATATTCTGCTCCCCATTCTCCTTCATACCACATAAGGAAGAAATGACCAACGAAGGCAAAAGCTCCTGTAAATAGACCGTACCAACCAAATCTCATAATGTCTCCCACGCCCATTTTTGTCTTAGGGTTTAATGGATGATTTTCAGGGTCTACTTTTGCAAGGCCACCATAAAGCCTTTTGAAAATATAGTAGAATACTGGTCCAGTACTTATTCCTAATAATCCTATGAGGAAGTAGTCTGTTCCATTAATCAAAAGAGCAAATACTGAAATAAGTAAGGGTGCTCCTGCAAAGAATAGTAAACCTAGCTTTCCTCCACCCATAACATACAGCCCTTGTTTTTTTCGTTCTTCTATAGGATATTTTTTTCTGAGTTTGATAACTGCTAAAGGTAAGATGATATACAAAGCCAACATAAACACTACTTCAGCTAATACCAAGGATTTAAAATCAAACTGTGAAAGGAACATGGTGACTACTGCTAGGGACAAAATTCCTACATGAGGAACTCCTCGACTCTTGCTTACCTTAACCATGAAGGGTGGGAAAAGGCGATCGTCTGCTAGAACGAAGAAGCCTCTAGACCCTGAAGCCAAATAAGTATTAAATATTGCACACTGAGATACTATTGCTATTACTAAGAATACATATCCCCAGGCTTGTCCAAGATTATCTGAAAGTACTGAGGCATAGCCTACTGTTTCACCAAAACCGCCTTCTGTTGACCAGCTTTCCCACTGTCCGATGCTTGCAAGACCTCCGATTGTTGGAAGAATATAGGTGGCAGCAATTAGGGGCATAGCGACAAGTAGACCTTTTGGAATAACTTGGGGATCCTTTACTTCTCCTGCCATATTAGATATACACTCATAACCACAGTACATCCAAATGCAGATACCAATACCACCACCAATAGACTCTAATACCCCCATATCGGATGGGACAATTGGAATCATTGGGTTTTGGTTCCAGTTTAGTATGCCCACAATAGCAACCAAGCCAAATGCTAAAAGTATTAATACAGATAATATAGAGCTTACTTTACCAACTTCACGTATTCCCAATAGATTAATAACTGTAAAAATAAGTATCATACCCATTTTCAATGCAAAACTTGAAGTTGCTGTCATAGGTATAAATTGACTCACATAACCTGCTACTAGAGCAACATACACCCCATTAGTAATATAGGTGGAAACTGTTCCCCACCAACCAGCTTGGAATCCCCAAAACTCGCCAAAGGCTTCCTTTACCCATACGTAAACCCCTCCCTCAGAGGGTAGAACAGAGCCACATTCAGCAACAAGGTTACTGATAGGGAAGGCCCAAATAAGAGGGAAAACCATTAACATAATGATGGTCATTCCCGGTCCTGATGACGGAATCATTTCTTCAATACCAAAAGCCCCTGCAGCAACTAAGCAATATATCATGAAAACAATGCTACTTATTTTCATATCATACTTTTTTAGTCCCGCGACACCATGGGTTCTAACTTCTTCCATTTGTATCCTCCTTCTACTTACTCAACACTTTAGTGCTTGATATAACTGATTATTTATAACTAATTATTTAATCTAAATCAATGACTTTTGTTTCCATAGTAATATCTAGTTTCGCCGCACAATCTCGGTAATAATCCACCTGTTCAAAGGTAAGCATATCTGAAGAGATAAGTCCCGTTTGTGTATATTTGTCTTCTACAAACATCTTGGTAAACAGGGCACCACCTTGACCCGTCAGATACATCTCACTGGTAATGCCCGCTCGCTCAAAAGATTCCACTAAGCCTGGTGCAAACACATGAGTTTCTACTCGAATAGATTTTCCATCTTTTGTCCCATAAGCTTCTACCACCATGGCTCCGGTATCAGTAATTAACCCTTCTTCTATTATCTCAGCTATTTCCTCTTTGTATTTTGGTGCTGGAGGTATATTCTCTAAGACTAAATTAAATGTGTTAATTTCATTGCCTTCAAAAATACGGGGTTTTTTTGAAAGCAGACCCAGTCTGTAAAGAGGTTCTGCGAAACTTACTCCTGCACCAGCATATTTAAAATAAATGTTTTTAGCTCCTTTGAAAAATTCATCGGCATTTAATCCCATATGTACAGGTTCGTCATGATCATGTTCAACAAGTTTAATTTCTTTATCAAGATAGTCGTACTTCCTGAAAATAGGTCCGCTAAAAGGCTCAACTTTGATTAGTTCACCATTTACATAGGCGCTTGGTAATCCTGCCATATCGCTTAAGGCTGTTACAGGGGACCACCAAAATGGAAGGAATCTTTTTGCCTCAACTCCCTCATATACAATTGTATATATTGTGTCGCAGGTATCTAAGTAACGCATAGTATGCCTAGCAGCTACACAAATCAACCCTGGAGCAGATCCTGTACCTATAATGGCTGTTTTTCCAATCTCTTTAAAGCGTTTTGAATACGCATCATACATAATTTTAATGCCTTCTACCCAATCTTCATGAATTGCCTCTGTTGCCGCAAAATCTTGATAATTACATTTTACTGCCAAGGCTGCCTCCAGTACGTTTTTGCCAAATTGAAGAGGAAGCCCATTAACAATTAAATCTACCCCTTCTGCAGCTCTTTTTATGCTTTCAACATCATTTGCGTCTACCTGCAAGCCTTTGCCCTTCTTGAGCCCTTTGACTAAATCCTTAACAGCTTTTGGGTCATAATCAGCACAGATTACTTGAGACACTTTTTCTTCTTCATCCATACGCTTAGCAACTGTTGATCCCTGGGCTCCCACACCTAGAATAAGAATCTTCACGCCTTCACCTCTTCTGGTATTTTTTTAAGCAATAATTCTAATTTTCTAACATTTCATTAATTGTAATTTTTAATCATGTGAGATACAATAAGTTTGTTGTTATAAATGATAAGCCATTTAAGAATCTTGCAGATTCTTTGGGTGAATCACAAAATCTTGCGACTATTTTAGCAAGATTCCACAATTATGGAACTATTATGCTAAAAAACTGCTATATTCGGAATATCTAGGGAGGAATAAATGTTACCAGAACATATAAGCTATTATAATAATCTTCCTTTTTCAATTTCTTTTACAAACATAAAAAAAGAATATCCCCATTACCACAAGGAAATAGAGATTGTTCTTGTTTTAAAAGGAAGTGTGAGTTATAAAATCCACCATCAAGATTACCATTTGAAACCAGGAGATTTATTGATTGCAGATACTATAGATCTTCATTATATTTATGAATCTTCTCCTGATGTACTTATGTTAACCATGCATATTGACCTTGAGTATTTTACAGACCTTTATCCTAATGTCGATTATATGATTTTTGCATGCGAAGAGGTGGTAGGGGATTCTAGTGCACATCAACAAGTATTACAAAACAAGCTGTCTTTTTTGAAGCACAACTTGGCAAAAATTATGATGATACGTTTAAAAGATAAAGATAATCTTGAACTTTTAGAAGCGGAATTGCATGAGTTGATTTTTATTATGGTAAATCAATTCCAAGGTTTTTTAATAGAGGATAATTTTTTCTATGCCAATCACGAAAAAATAGATTCCGTAAATTTAGACCGCCTCTATCGAATAATAAGACATATATATGAAAATTACGATAAGAAAATAACTTTAGATGACCTTGCAAAATTAGAACATCTAAGCCCTTATTACATTTCACACCTAATCAAGGACACCTCAGGTCTGAGTTTTCAAAACTTTTTAAATTATGCTCGTATTGAATACGCTGAAAAGTTTTTAGTGGACGACAAATTTACATTAACCGAGATCAGAGAGCTATGTGGATTCTCCTCGTCTTCCTATTTCAATAAATGTTTTGAAGAATTGCATAAGGTAACCCCAGCTGAATATAAAAAACAAAAACGCCCCGAAGAGCGTGAGTTTCATAGTGAGATTTGTTTAGAAGAAGCCACAGATCTATTACAGTCGTACTTAAACATAAGCCACATTGACTATAGAAAGGAGGTAAAGCGGCACGCTTCTCAACACGTCTTTATCCCTTTGAAAGGCAACTATCCACGGGGACAAGCAATCAGAGATAAGTTCCCACTTAATCTGCTTTTAGACTCTCCAGAGAGTATCTTACACGCTGGATACTACAAAAAACAACTGCAAGAATTATTTCCTGCTTCCATATATATCACTGAATCTTCATTGGAATCTATGTCTGAAAAACATCAACTTTTAGGAGATCTTTCTGCACTGAACATCCCTGTCCATGTAATAGACAAAACTCCAAAATCTCGGAAATTTACCCCTCTCAATGTTGCAGATGCCCTGATTAATTGTATAGACGATTCCGAAACATGCCTATCATTTTTCGGCGATGAAGCTGCCCTTTTTACTAGTAGCGGAATTCCAACACCCTATTACAGTTTATATCAGCTGCTTTCTGAGTGTAAGGGAAATATTGTGGAAATCCGTGATCAATATTTACTAATAAAAAATCTACAAACACTTTTCCTAATCATGTACCAAAAATCAGAGGATAGGCCTATACACGCCCATTTATACCTTAAGGAGTTAAATAGTAATGTGCCAGTTATAAGTAGAACCTATTCCAAAGAACATACCCTGGCTTACGTTTTGGAAGAATTAAAAGACTGTAGCGAGATAATTCCTTATTTGAAGGATCATATCTATAGAATATCCGGGGGTAAGACAAAGTTTTCTTATATAAAGACGGATATAGATCCAAAACTTGATATATCCGTAGAACCTGGCATGACAATAATGTTAGAATTGCCTGATGTAAACAGAATTATCTAAAGTGTGTTAACCCTTCTTTTTATAAGCATACCAATATGCCATAGCAACGAGAACTCCACCACCAATAATATTGCCCAAAGTTACAGGAATTAAGTTGTTAACAAAGAATCCCTGCCAAGTTAAAAAACTCAAAGAATCCTCTGATAATCCTAACAATTGGGCGTAATGAGGATTTAATTGATTGGCAAAGATACCGGCTGGGATGTAATACATATTAGCTACACTATGTTCAAACCCTGAAGTAATAAATAGCCAGATAGGGAAAAAGATTGCAAATATCTTCCCAACCATTGACGCGGCCCCAGCAGCCATCCAAACTGCTAAGCAAACCAGCCAATTGCATAAAATTCCTAATATGAATCCTTGAGAAAAACTCAATTGTACTTTGTAGGCAGCAATATTCACAGTAACAGCTCCCAACATTTCGCCTCCACTGTTAAATAAACCGGAATGCGCCATCATCCAGGCAACTAAAAGTGATCCTATCAAATTCCCTACGTACACTATAACCCAATTTCTAAGCATCTTATATGCGGTTATTCGCCTATCACACAGGGCTGCAAGCATCATGGTATTTCCAGTAAATAATTCTCCTCCTGCAAGAACAACTAACATCAGCCCAGTACCAAATATAGAACCTGCAAGTACTTTTCCCAAGCCATAAGTTTCAGGATTAGCAAACAAATTGAATGCCGCCATATTTGAACCTTCCGCAGCCAAAGCAATAAACCCACCAGCAAGAATTCCTAATATCAATAATTTGGTGAACCCTCCTTCGGCTTTAACCACCGCAGAATCAATGGTGCACTCCAAAATCTCTTTGGGTTTAAGTGTCTTTTCTTGTGTCATAGTTGTCTTTCCCTTCACTACTTTTATTCTTCTCGTCTTATTTACAAGCTATAAGTTTTCCGCCATTTGATATGTTCTCATAATTCTACCATAAGTGACACATCAGAGTGATATTTTATCAAAAAACCCTTAGCAATACAATTATTATATCTTCTTGATTGAATGCTAAAGATTATTCACTTCTTAATGCTTCAACTGGATCTTTGTTAGCTGCAGATGATGATGGAATTAAGCCTGAAATAAAGGCTAAAAACATACTGATTAAAATTAAGACAACTACCGCCTTAAATTCCAAATAGGCAATATTTGGAATACCAAACTTATTATAAACAACAATATTAGCTATCTTACTGATTATAAAGGTTGCCAGCACCCCAAATGTCCCAGCGACAAAGCCAATGATTAAAGTCTCAGCGTTAAAAACTCTGCGAATATCTTTTTTACTTGCACCAATAGCTCTTAGAATACCTATTTCTTTAATCCTCTCCAGCACCGATACATATGTAATGACACCAATCATAATTGAGGATACCACAAGGGATATCCCAACAAAAGCAACCAGAGCATAAGATATGGTATTAATGATTGTGGTGACAGATGACAAAATTGCGGCTATAAAATCTGTATAAGTCACCACCTTTTCTTCCTGACCGCTATTTTTCATTTTAATATTATAGTCCTCAATGAACCCAACAACACTCTCTTTTGTTTTAAAATCTTTGGGGTAAAGATTTATCTGGCTTGGATCATCAAGGTTTCTGTAGCCTAAGAGCTCTAAGTTGGATTTTTGGCTTATTTGCTCTCCTCCTCCTAGACTACTAATAAGATTAAACAGCTCGTCTTCATCTATATTAAGCTGAAATGCTTGTGTTAAGTTTTTTGTATTGATGTTCAGGGCTTTTAGGATACTTGGGCCTAGCCCTTCAATTTGTCTTGCAAAATCTGATTGAAGAGTTGTCATCAATTGGTCAAAGGCCAGCTCTATATAGTCACTAAAATAGTTTTGGACAATCTCAGTTAATTTTTCAGAAATTTGGCCCTCTTCACCTATTGCTTCAAAATCTCGAATCAAATTGTTTCCCACTTCTTCACTAGCAATATATTCATTAAAGTTCACAGCCCATTCTTCAAGAGAAGTAACCTCCTGCGGATTTTGTGTAGCTGTGAAATTTTCCAGTACTGAAAGTAAAATGTTTTGAATCTCTTCCACTGGTACGTTGATCTGTGAGGAAATTATTTCCCCTAGGGCCGCTAAATCCAGATCGGGAAAATCTTCAGGGCCAACGTTTATTTCAAGATCCGAAAAATCGATATCTAATGCAGACAAATCAAAGTTAAAGGAATTTTGAAGAAGCCCTTGATCAATAGTAATAAAATCTTCTAGATCGAAGAATTCATCAGGACTAAATTCCCCTTCATCGTCAAATCTTTTACCCGTAAATACATTAACTTCTTGGTTTTCAAGCTGGTCTTGAACGATTTCATAGGAAAAAGCCTCAGTGATTAGATGCCTTGTAAGCCCAGAAGAATAATATATTCCTGATGATAACATTGGATTATTAGTATCTGTGTTGGCTTTTACAACTCCTACAACATCTAAGTCCATACCACCCTCAATAACCTTATCCATATATTTTATATCTTCTGATTTATCTATCCAAAGTTTGTAAGATTCATTATAAGTATATTTTTCAGCAGGGTTAACAAGCTTGAAATTGACTCCCAAGATTTCATCAAAATTAATTTTGTTAACATTTCCATCATCAATTTCTATATTTTCTTGATTTACGAAATTTTCGAACATGTTTTTTAAACCTTCACGGTCTCTAAGACCTAGGGTGTACATAGTTGTATCTGTTAATGATCCGCTGTCCAATAAGACAACCACTATCTCGTTGATTTCTGTAGGCCATTTCCCTGCTACCACGTCGTATTGATCTTCAAATAGTGAAACATCACCAGGTAATTCGCTAAAACTTTTCCTTCCAAAATCACCAGCTCCAGAGATCATATCTAGGCCACCCATAGGGCTAAATCCATATTGAGCAGAAATCGTATCTGGATTCACCTGTCTAACATCTGCTTTTTCATCCTTCAAATAAATTTGTGGAGTAATACCGTATTTATATTGTATATTCCTAACATAAGGATCGATTTCATTTCTGTTATCCTCTAAATAACCTTTGAAACTTCTTAAATCATTTTTATTTTGAAATGCGAAAAGAGAGCTAAATGTGTTAATTATGGGGACTTCACCTTCTTTGCCTTCTTCTCTTTCTATGGCTGTGGGCATATTTCCCTCCCCACCGATAAAACTAGTGATGTCAATTCCTGAAGAATCAATGCTCAAAGGAAAGGCGCTCATTGTTTCTTTCTCGGTATTCGCTATATATAGATTGATTCCACTTGCTAATGCAAGAATTAATGCAATACCAATAATACCAATTGATCCCGCTAAAGATGTAACAAAAGACCTCCCTTTCTTGGTCATTAAATTACTAACTGAAAGAGAAACCGCCGTTAAAAATGACATTTTGGTCTTCGTGGATGTCTTTTTAGCTATTAAAGTTTCTTCGGCTTCAGTTTTATGAGGATTGGTATCACCAATAACCATCCCATCTTTAAGTTGAATAATTCGATTGGTATACTTTTCAGCAAGCTCAGGATTATGAGTAACCATAATAACTAATCGGTCTTTTGCTGTTTCTTTAAGTAACCCCATTACTTGAATTGATGTCTCGCTATCTAAAGCTCCTGTTGGCTCATCAGCCAGTACAATTTCAGGATCATTAATAAGTGCACGGGCAATGGCAACTCGTTGCATTTGGCCACTGGACAATTGAGTAGGGAGCTTATGAATATGGTCTATGAGACCAACTGCGTCTAAAGCTTCAATCCCACGTTTTTTACGTTCTTTTGCCGATACTCCACTTAATGTAAGGGCCAATTCAACGTTCGCTAAAGTAGATTGGTGGGGAATAAGATTATAACTTTGAAAGATAAAACCCACACGGCGATTCCTATAAGTATCCCAGTCCGAAGATTTATAATCCTCGGTGGATACACCTTCGATGATTAATTCACCTTCATCATAATGATCAAGACCACCGATGATATTTAGCATTGTGGTCTTACCTGAACCAGAGGCACCTAAAATAGAGACAAACTCATTGTCCCTAAAAGAAATAGAAACTTCATTCAATGCGTTTTGAACAAAGTTTCTTGTTCTATATGATTTTGTTACATTTTTTAGCTCTAACATTTATAATACCTTTAGTAAAAAAACAGCTTATACTGTAATTTTTAGAGAATTTCTTAAAATCCCTCAAAAAAATTCTTGCCTGCTTCATAAGCTTCCTTCATTAGTTCTTCTCTTTCCCATGTTTTGCTGTTATCTGTATTTGCTGCAAACAAATCCCCTCGATATTCAGTATTAATCGCTCTAAAGAAAACTTCAATTACAGATTTAGCACAAGTAAAATCCGTGTTCTCTTCTGGCGCTCCTGATACAGAAATAAAATATCCAAATCTTTTTTTATCTCTATCTATACTAGACTTCTTCAGCACATATTTTCTAGACCAAAATATTTGGCATCTATCTATCATGGTTTTGGTGTAACTTGATACGCAGTTAAAAAACATAGGGCTAGCAATTATCACCCCGTCTGTTTCGTCAAATTCATTATATAAGATCTCCATATCATCAGTCATAAAACATTTACCTATCTTTTCACAGTAGCCACAACCTATACAATGATTGATATCCATATCCCTTAAATATATTTTTTTTATAGCGATTTTTTCTTCAGTATCTTTTAACCCTTCTAAAAATCCATCTAACATTCTCTCGGTATTTTTACCTCGTCTTGGCCCTCCCATTATAGCTAGTACTTTTTTCATTTCAAGGCACCCCCACCTTCAATCTTATCTATATCTTTATTTAATAACTATACCCTTCTTTGTATGATTTATATCTATTTTTCTATGATTTGAATTTTCGAGAATTTCTACCAACAAAAAAAGGCCCTACTTTCATAGAGCCCTAAGTGTTATGTTTGTTGTTAAAGTTTAAATCGGCGGACCAATCCTCCTAACTTTTCTATGGTACTTGCTAAATCATCCACATTTTCTGATATGTTTTCTATTATGGTGGATTGCTCTTCCATAGATGCAGCTACTTCTTCTGTGGCGGCGGCAGTTTCTTGAGTAATTGATCTTATGTTTTGCATAGCGATTACAGCTTCTTCTTTATGTTTATCTACCTCTAGTAGTTTCTTCTCTAGTTCATCTATGGCAGATATAGACAATAGAATTGCAGAATAATTCTCTTCAAAAACTTCATTAACTAAATTCAGCTTTTTATTGGCCTCATCTAAAGCATCTTTAGATAAATCGGTGCTATCTTTAGTTGATCCTACTTGAGTTTGTATGGTTTTCAATATATCTTCTATGCTCTTAGTAGCCTCTTGGGTTTGTTGGGATAATCTTCTTATTTCATCAGCAACTACTGCAAAACCTTTCCCAGCTTCGCCGGCTCTAGCTGCTTCAATTGCCGCATTTAAAGCCAGTAAATTTGTCTGATTTGCGATGCCCAATATACTGTCTAATATATTTTCTATCATTTTAGAGTTATCTAGTAGCATATTAACATTTTCAGAAACTTCTTGGTTATAATTATTAGATACTTTAAATTTCTCTACTAATTCTTCCATAGATTCTGTTCCTTCTTGATTTAGGGTTTTCGATTTGTTTGAGGCTTCAATGACAACCTCACTATTTTTTAAAGCTTCTTTAATTCTTTCTGCTAGTATTCCTATACTTCTAGAACCATCCTCAGCGTCTCTTGCTTGATTAGATGATGCCTCTGCCACTTCTTCTACTGTGCTAGCAACATCTTTTATAGACTGTGTTGTTTCATTTGTAGCGCTTGTTAAATTACCAGTATTATTAATAATTATGCTCGTAGTTTCCTCTATTGATCCTACTAAGCCTCTTATTTCTTTTCTCAATGTTTGAGTGGCTCTGAAGATCCCCCCTACTTCATCCTTTTGTCTTTCTATTTTCGCATCTTTTTCTGAATCATATTTATTCCTTAGATTCAAATTAGAAGTTTCCTCTAATATTCCTGTGGCATAAATTAAGGGACTGCTTATTTTTTTGCTTAATACTAAGGATATTAAAGCAACAATAATCATTATAACTAAAGATGACAAGATTATTATTAACGCCAGACTCTTTGCACGTGTTAAAATCTCCTTTACGGAAGCAATTAATAATACTATTTTACCATCGTATAGTTTTGAATAAGCTATGATTTCCTTATTGCCATCAAATTCAATTTCTACTATCCCAGCACTTTCTTCTTCCATCCCTACAAATAACTGTTCTATGGTTGCATCTTTTCCTGTATTTGCTTCTTCATTTACATTGCTTGATATGTTCAAATAATCTTTATTCAACAGACTTGCATACCCTGTTTCATAAATTTGAAAATCGTCTATTTTCTTTAATATCTCCGTTACTTTTAGGTCTATCCCTATCATGCCTATATAGTCATTTCCATATTCTATAGGTATAGCATATGACATTACATCTACTCCTGCATCATTGTTATAAAACTCTCCCCATTTTGCCGCCCCAGCATTAATTGCATCGTAATAAAATGCTACAGAAGGGTCTTTTGGATCTATTCCTGATATTTCTGATGGTTGTAGCTGTATTGTTTTATCACCATCTAATGCAGCCCACACCCCTTCCGTCTTACCAGTGAATTTAGGATCAAATACAACATATACTCCTGCACTCTTATCTGTTTGTTCTGCTATTTGCTTTAGAACCGGATTTAAGGTATTTTTAACATAGTCGTCAATGTAACCTTCTTCTTTTAATCTTTTTTTGTCCATAGTTCCTTCTATCAATCTATGCACAGATTTTGCAGTGGTTTCATATCTTACCAGATCTTCATCAAAGTCTTTTGAATATATTTTTACTTTTTCTAGGAGTAGATTTTCTGCATCTTCACGCATTGCACTTCTGCTTTTAATTATACTGATTCCACCGACCACTGCTGTCATAACAAAAGAACAAACTAACACCAATAAAATTATTTTAGTACCTATTTTAATATTACTAAACTCTTTTTTACCGGTTGTATCTTTATTTATGTCCATATACGCTCCTCCTAATTAAAATTAAAAACTATTCTAGCAGAATCTTGCTTTTAAATACTTTCATTCTTGTATATATATCGTCTAAACAAGCTTATATTTAAGGCTTGTTAAACAATTATTCCAAGTAAATTATAATTGCAGCTTGAAGAAAAAAAGCCTCCGAGGCACTCTCGAAGGCTTTGATATTTATTGGATGTAATTCTTATCCTAGCAACTGAATTAATTTACCTTTAATTTGGATGAATTCCGGCGACAAAACTACTTCTCTTTGCCTAGGTTTTTCTATCTTTATTTCTTCTATATCAATTATCTCTGCAGGATTGCCCCCCAGAACAATAATCCTGTCTGACAGGAAGATTGCCTCTTCGATGTCGTGGGTGATGAAGAGAATGGTTTTTTTCATATGTCCCAATACATGAAACAGGTAGTCCTGCATTTTTGATTTGGTTATGGCATCCAAGCTACCAAAGGGTTCGTCTAAGAGCATAATGTCATTGGGAAGCATTGAGGCTCTCATCAATGAAGTTCTTTGTCGCATTCCGCCAGATAGCTGGGCAGGGTATTTATTCTCATGTCCCTCAAGCCCAAAAATTGCAAGAGATTCTTTCACATGTTTTTGTGCTTCCTTCTTTACCATACCCTTTATTTCCAAAGGCATTGCCACATTTTCAATAACAGTGCGCCAAGGAAGGAGGAGGTCTTTCTGATGCATGTAACCCACCTTCCCGGTAACTCCCAATATGGGATTTCCGTCCAACAACACCGTGCCAGACACAGGAAACTCCAGACCCGCAATTACATTGAAAAGTGTGGACTTTCCGCAACCGCTGGGTCCAATGATAGATAGGAATTCATTTTCTTTTATAGAAAAGGAAATATCTTTGAGTATTAAATCTTCCCCATATTTCTTGGATACCCCTTTTACTTCTAGCTTACTTAGGGAGATATTCATTGGTAAAAGCATCCTCCGCTATGAACTCACTTTCGATCAATTCTTGATTCCACATAAAGGCTCCGTAATTCTCCCAAATATTAATATCCATTTCACCCCATTTTTTTGCATCCCCTTGATACTCTTTGGCAAGGTAACGTTGGGATTCTATGGCGATTTCACTGTCGATTTCAGGGGCATGCTTAAGTAAATGCTCCGCTGCTTGATCTGGGTTTTCTATGGCAAATTTGTAGCCTTTGCTGACTGCCCGTAAAAATGCTTTGGCTAATTCGGGGTCCTCTTGAAGCAACGCTTCACTTGCGATGATGACTGGAGTATAAGAATCTAGATTAACATCTACATCCTGCAACTTGATGAAATTCAAGGTAAGACCCTTCATTTCAGCAGCTATTCCATCCCAGCCATAATAGATCCATGTAAAGTCAACGTGGTTGCTAACTGCAGTAAAGAAATCCAAGGTGCCTACGCTAATCATTTCCAGTTTTGAAAAATCCGCTCCTTCATTGGCCATTAGCCCCTTTAACATGGCTTCCTCCATTGGAGAATTCCAACCACCATATTTTTTACCTTCAAAGTCTTTTGGTGTTATTATCCCTCTATCCACAGGAGAAGCAAATCCCGATGTGTTATGTTGAATTACAGCGGCTATGGCTTTGACAGGAAGAGAGGTTTTCGCTGTTCTTGCATAAGTCACTTGCTCCTGGTAGCTCACTCCAAACTCTCCTTGGCCAGCTGCTATTAAATCTGCAGTGCCTCCCTCTGAAGGCTGTATAATATTAACGGTTAGTCCTTCTTCTTCAAAATAACCTTTCTCCTGTGCTACATATAGTCCCGTATGGTTGGTGTTAGGCACCCAATCTAGCAACACTGTTATTTCTTTGTTCGAGGTTGAGTCTTGTTGACAACCTGTTAAAGCTATTAACGATGTCAATAAAATGACCATTAATACTGTTCCTATTATTTTTCTCATACAAACTTACTCCTTTTCAATGTCATAATAACTCCAGGGTGTGACGAATCGTTGTATCCATCCAATCAGTTTAAATAAAAGAAAGGATAGTATTGAAATTAAAACTATGGCGGCAAACATTTTGTCGTAGGCAAATGAACTTTTTACACGCATCATATACACGCCAATACCAGCGCTCCCGCCCATCCACTCTCCGATAATGGCACCCATGATACTGTAGGTGACCGCTATTTTTAGGCCGGAAAAGAAGGGGCCCAATACTGCTGGAAATTGGACTTTAGTAAAAATATGATACTTGTTAGCTCCCATGGACCGCATCATGTCGATTAGCTCCGGGTCTATCCCTGAAAAGCCTTCGGTGATGCTAACGGTTATTGGGAAAAAACAAATTAAAACGACTACCACGATTTTGGGCATGATTCCAAATCCAAACCACATAGCAAATAGTGGAGCAAGCACAATGATTGGTACCGTTTGAGAGAACACCAATAATGGATAGATTGTGTGTTTCGCAACCTTAGACAAATTCATAAGCACCGCAATGATAATTGCAAGTATGGCCGAAAGAAGGACACCCAAAAAACCTTCTAACAACGTGATGACCAGATGTCCCAGCAACATACCCATTTCATTAAACATAGCATTACAAATTTTTAAAGGGGAGGGAATAGAAAAAGTGTCAACAAAACCAAACCCTACAGCAACTTGCCATAGAATAAGGAGAATTAATATTGCTCCTATGGGATAGATTTTTTCTAGTTGTTGTCTTTTCAATTTTTCCCCCCGCGAGTTTTTTCGTAATAAAAAAGTCTTTATCCCTACGGAATAAAGACTCTTCAATCTAAATATCCCTACGTTGGCATTATCCAAATCAGGTTACAGGTCGAAACATTACGAGTTTCCTCTCAGCCGACTTTGTGTCAGCTCCCTTTTCACGTACTATATACTTTCTTTATAGACTTGTCAAATTAATTTTTTTTCGAAATCTCCCACACACACTGTATTAGTGTTTTTATTGTAATAATAAACCTTGTTTCCTTCCACGGTTATGGCAGATGTTTCATCTGAAGATCTAAATACTTTTTTGCCGGTTTTATCAAATACCATAACTCTATCAGGTATTTGATTGTTCCCAGAAAGAGTACAAGCAATATATGCTTCATTGGATCCTGTCAACTTCAATTCTCCCACGCCCCAGCCTAGCAAGTCATATTGAGAATTATATAGTCCATGGTCAACTCCACTTTTAAAATACAGATTACCAGCTAGAACTTGGAAGTCCTCAACGTAATTGTTTGCTCGTTGATTTCTTTCACCAATGGGAGATTCCTTGTTTTCAGAGATCTTATACTCGAAGAACTCCACATAGTTATTGTGATAATAAATAAAGTCACCCTCAACCCTAAAGGCTAAAACCTCTTCTTCACTGATTCTTCGAGTTTCATTACTTTTGATATTTATCTGGTATATCCCAGTTGTAGGTTTGCTGCCCCCTTTCTCAAGATATGCTTCACCCTGCTTCATATTAAATCCGAGAATATATAAATTCTCCCCAACAAGATAGCAGTCCTGGGATCCACTGCCTCCTTGGCTTCCACTAGAGCTTTCGCTATCATCTCTGATCTTCCAATTCCACCCGTATAGGTAGTCAGGATCACCTATCTTTTTCCATCCTTCATAACCTGTTTCCTTAGAATAAAGTGGGTCATCTGTTTTCATGTATAAATTCCCTGGGCCTGGAGCAGGTCCTACCCACCATTGAAACTCTTTATCTCCAAAAGATTTCAACTCATTTCTTGAACTATTAAGTAAAGTTCCACCACTACTATCAAGAAGAAGGAGATAGTCTGTTCCCATAGTGGCACCACCATTTGAATATGTGAGGTAGGCTTTACCGTCTTTGGAATAAAGACTGGGAATAACATAGGATTTACCATCACTCATTGTATGTAGAGGAAGCTGATAAGCAACTTTACTGCTTGTCTTCTTTATTATTGCTTTATCGCTGTCCGAGCTATTTCCAGTATAAATCTCTGCTTGCATTATACGCCCTTTTGTTCCCACATAATAAAGATATCCCTTGGCTATAGCCATAGTGTCCCAGCCTTCCGCTTTGTCATTTGGGATTTCTGTTTCCAGCAAATGAATGTTTTTCGAATTAATCCTAAGTCCATTTTTTGAATCAAAACTGTAATCCCAGCCAAACTCATCAACTCCAAATCTCCAGGTTATCGGAAAGTATGTAATGTCACGAAAAGATAATAAGGGATAAGCTTCCTTAGCATTATTTATCATTTCTCCATTTATCTTGATGGGGAAATTAGGAACTGTAGCCCTATAACTTCTACTATTCTTTGCCTGAGTTTTATATGGAGTATATGCGCCTGTTATATCTGTGGTGTCTATTACAAGGCCCTCTTCGTTTCCTTTCCAGCTTGTCTCTATTCCAAGATACCGACAATCACTGTAGGTCATTGGAAAGTATGTAATATCTTTATATACAATCAAAGGATATTTGCTATATTCATTTTCCATAACCACTCCATTTAGTGCTACTTTAAACACAGGAAGAGTAACATTAACACCTGATGATGCTGTCGCCCCATATGAAATTACAGAGCTAGTTATAATGAACATGAAAATCACCAGCAAGCCAATTGTTTTTTTATACATTTTTAACTCCTCCCATTTATCCTTTACCCTTTTCTAAAATCTATACTATCTTATTTTAATTCAGGCTTATATTTTTTACCCTTCATCGTCTTGATCCTTTAATGCAAGCACCGTCACCGATATCATTATAATCACCCCGCCTATAAGCTGTATTCCTGACAACATGGTACCAAATATGAAAAGTGAAAACAGTACTGCAGTCAGTGGCAGTACATTTTCAAAAATCGATACTGTAGTTATCGTTAACTTTCCTATGGCATACACATATCCAAATTCACCAATAATAATAAAAACAACTGCAGACGCAACAGTTATTAAAATACTTGCTGGTGTGAATTCCATCAAAGGTTGCCTTGTAAAAAGAAGTGTAATCGGCAATTGAATAATCATTCCTGACAAAAAAAGCCCTGCCATTAGAGTAATTAAATCATATTTATCAAAGAGCAGCTTAACATAAGTTATGTAGAATGTCCACAACAAAGCAGCTGCTAGCATGGTAATTAGGCCCTTAATATTAATACCCATTGGTTCTCCGGAAATCAATAAATATACTCCGCCTATGGAAGCCAGCACACAAACAATTTTCAATCCTGTTACTTTTCTTCCGTAAAATACTCTGTCGCCAATAAGTCCGAATACTGGAACCGTAGCCATAATTAGAGAAGCAAAAGAAGCAGAAGTAAAACCAACCCCAGTATTTTCTATGGTAAAATAAAGAGATAATCCCACTGCACCAGATATAAATACCCTGGGCCAGTCCTCTTTTTTGATGTACAGGCCTTTGTTCTTTATAACGACCAAAACCAGTAATACTATTGTACCTATAAGCGTTCTTATCATGGTAAATATGGTTGGGGAAAAGAAATCCATCATGTATTCAATAACAATAAAATCAAGACCCCAAAGAAAGTTTACTCCTACTAATATTAGCAGCGCTTTTTTTGATTCGTTTTCCATGCTAAATTCTCCTGTTTGGTATTTTCTCTTTAATTACTAACAGCATACTCTAATACCGTTTTTGCTATAGGGGCTGCAGCCTGAATACCACGACCTCCATTTTCAACTACTACTACAAAAGCAAGGGGGAAGTCATCTCGGTCCATAAATCCCACAAACCAAGCATGGGGCTTTTTATCACTTCCTACTTCAGCAGTTCCAGTTTTTGCGCAAAGCTCCAATCCCTGGTAATTTTTCTCTTTATAAACTTCTGTAACATTATATCTCATCATTGATTTAAGTTCATTTGCTGTTTTTGCAGAAATTATCCTTTTCCCTATATTGGTATAGTCAAGCAACAATGATATTAAATCATTTTTCTTTAATATTTTTGGTGAAACCCGAACACCCTCATTTGCTATGGAGCCTACATAAGTCATGAAATTTAAGGGGTTTGCGGTATCCGTATATTGACCTATCCCTGCCCAGGCCAATTCTACATCTTCTGTATCCGATAGCTTTATTTTTCCTACAGCAGTATTGATACTATCCACATCTACACTGGAATTAAAGCCTATTTTTTCCGCATATTTCTGTAGTCTATTTCTCCCCAATTCTAAGGATATTTCTGCAAATGCCACATTGCATGATTCTGCAAGAGCTTTTTCAAAATCAATTTCTCCATGTTTGGATAAACAAGTTACTGTATCACCATTTATAGTTACCTCGCCCTTGCAATTGTATACTTTTGAATCTAAGTCTTCGAGATTATCTATAGCTGCTCCTGCTGTAACCAATTTAAATACTGAACCAGGTGTGTAGGTAGCAGAAAGAAGACGGTTAATATATACTCCCTCATATTTGATTGGGCTAGCTTCTACATCAGGTTTATTTTGGGGATCAAATGTTGGTGTACTGACCATACAAAGAATTTCTCCAGTTTTATAGTTATAGACACCCACCGTTCCATTTCTACCATTTAATGCTTTATAAGCTGCTGCGCATAAGTCCGCATCTAAGGTAAGTTTTATTTTCTTTCGCACTCCATCGCTTTTATTAAAACGATAAGCTCCGCTAATTAAATTCCAACCGCTCAGTTTTTCTCCAAATGCTACTTGAACGCTACTTACTACATTTCCATTTGAATCACCGATTACGTGCATAGTAGCTTTTCTGATAGTTTTATCTTCATGATATTTCAGGCTGTCGTCTACTTTTTCAAATAAAACTTCACCTTTTCGATCATAAATTGTTCCCGCAGCTAAAAGCCGGCCATTTGAATATAAATGCTTATTTGTAGGATGTTGAACCCATGTGGATGCGTTTTTTATATAATTCCCCGCAAATATAACAAGACCAAAAACAATTACCAAGGAAAGTAGCAGCAACATCCACGTACGTTTTGTTAATATTTTCAAATCATTCACCCATTCACTTCGTTGTTATTCACAATTTCTGGCCTATAACGCTCATCTGCAGCCTTGATAAATGCAAGAAGACCCCAAGATGCCACCATAGAAGAACCACCATTCGATATAAATGGTAATGTAATACCTGTTAGTGGTAATAAATCCACTGAGCCGAAAACATTTAATGCTGTTTGAATTAGAAAAATGGAAGCCACTCCACAGGCTGCAATGGCATAAAAAGATGATTTACATCTGTTTGTAATAAATATGGTAGAAAAAGCAAAAAATACCAACATCAATACAGCTATCAGAGCTATAATCAATCCCCATTCCTCACAAAGAATCCCGAATACTAAATCAGTATCTGATGCAGCAACATTTACAAGGTAACCATTTCCCCCACCAACGCCCATGAGTCCTCCACTTGCTGAGGCAATCATTGTACGAGTCTGTTGATAGCCTATAGTGTCCGCAAACTCCCACACATGCCGCCAAGCCTTAAATCTCAATGCAATGTATGGCATTAACATGATGATTGCCATAGCTCCTAATGCAGCACCTGAAGCTATAAAAGCAATGGTACGAAGATCCCCCGACCGCATAAATGATATAACCAGAAAAGCTCCAAAGAAAACGGCAGCTGTTCCTAAATCGCTTATTAGAACTAGAACAATTATACATGCCGCAGAAAATCCTATAAAGGCTGTTAAGTTTCTTGCAGTGAGAAGCTTATCTAAAGTAGCCGTACCAGCAAGAACAAAAGCTATTTTCACAAACTCCATAGGCTGAAAGGTTATAAAACCTAAGTTAATCCAGTTTTTTGCACCAAAGCGGGCTTCCCCAATTACCAAGTTCAACACTAATAAGATGATAGCACCTGCAATAAGTATGTATTTTAATTTATTTGCTCGGCTAAGATCCTTGACTATTAATTGAATCACAAAATACACGGCAATACCTGTAGTTATTGCAATTAACTGTTTGAGTAGAAGTTGGGGGGCGGCTGACCCTATAATTAACAAGCTTAAGCCAGAAAGGAAAAAAGCCATTAATTCAAGTTCTGAATATTTTTTACTGAATTTCGATATAGCAAAAAAATAAAAGCATTCAGCAACGGTGAATATTAAAATCGTAAAGAGTATTGTTAGCTTCATCTCATCCTTGGCGGAAAATGCGATTTGTATTCCACCCAATATTTGAAAAGCTATAATCATAAATAATGTTTTTCGAGAAATGAAATCTTTACCAAATCCCGAAAACCATTTTAAATATCCTATTGTAGGGATGTTCTCATGCCCGGATTCTGGAGCTAGCAATAAAAATTCCGCATTAGCAAATGAGATTGTATCTCCTTCTTCAACTCTCCCTGTTTTAGTAATCCTTTCTCCATTTACCTTTATCCCACCCTTTGATGCTAAGTCAGTAATAGTCCAGTTGTTACCATCATAGGAAAGCACCCCATGGCTACGGGATATGAAAGGAAAATTAATTACAATATCACTTAATTTACTACGACCTATGGAGTTTTCCCAATGCTTTAAAGGTATACTATGGCCATTTGGGATAGCTAAATTTGCCCATACAACATCATACCCTTTATCATGTAATAGTGGCAATATGCAACGAAAAAATATTAGTATTGCTAAAATAGGGCACCACCACCTCACAGAAAAAGTATAAATGCCCATTATACCTATTGTGGAATCTTGTAGTACCATTCCAATTTCAACGATAATATTCGAAAACCCTGTAATGAGCCAGTCGAAAAATATCTTTATACCCTCTAAAAATTTATCCATAATAATCCCTCTAAATATTAAGCCCCTATAATGTTAGTTATAACAACCATACCAATAATTAATATTACTGCAACTGTTATGGATAAAATTATATTAGAACGAGATGAACACCTCTTTCCTTTAAGATACTGAGAAAGAAAATTCGAAACCGAAATCACCGCTAAAACCCCCGCCATATAAATGATTATATAAAGAACAAGTCCTTGTCCTAATTGCATTTTGGTATCTGCAAAGAAAGCCAATAAAATAATCAGAAAGCCTATCATAAGTATGTTTAGCAACCTGCGATGCCAAGCGGCACTGATACATGTCCCGCCTTCGGCTATTTTTTTTCTAGAGGCTTGCAGCCAAAATATATATCCCAGCAGGGCGACCCCTATCATGAAAGCTCCGTATGAGGCAATAATTAAAACCCAAACAGTGTCTTCATCACAGTAAGGGGAATTTCCGAAGTATTTCATGCTATTAGAAGTCAAAAGTATTAGCATAGTGAGTATTGCCAATAACCAACTTGGGATAAAAGTCTTTTTCATACTCAAGTGTATGTTCTCTATCCTAACAGCTTCATCGGTTTCCATAGGAATTGCATCTTTATTAGCAGAAAATATTTGCATTTGTTTCCATTGGATTTCTTTTTCCCAACCATTTTCAATACATATTTCTTCAAGCATCTCTTGGTTTTCCAGGCATATCGGCTTATATTCCGAATCATTACCCGACAATACTACGGCAAACTTCCTCTCTGATGGATTGGCCCTTTTAAACTTCCACAGAAAAGCGCTTATATGATCAATCCTCCATCCTTTCTCTGCCATCAAAGCTAGATTGTCCTCAATGCTCTTATAATCAAACATTGAAAAGAATGAGAATCTATACTTGCTTTCTAAATTATTCATTTACAGGTCTCCTTTTCAGTACAAGCAATCCTCTTAAAATCGTCCATTTGTTTTTTTAATCGGCCATATTCCTCTTCCAGAGTTTCTTCCCCTTTTTTAGTTATTCGATAACTTATACGTCGTCCTTCCAGGCTAGTCTCGCAAATCAACTCTGCATCCAAAAACTGACCTATTAAATTGTAAAGAGTTCCAGGCCCAATGATCACTCTATCATTAGTTATTTCTCTTGTTTGTTTCATGATATCAACACCACAACATTCTTTACGGAAGCAAAGTAGTGTATAAAACATCTGTTCTGTCAACGTTTGAAATTTTTTTCTAGCCAATTTTTCTCCCTCTATTATCGAATATCGATACAAGTATTATATGCTGCTTTTCGGCAAAGTCAATCCATGTTTATTGAAAACTCTTTTTTGCCCATCTGAGTAAAACCGGGATTGCCTCATTATAGGGTGTTTTTACATCATAGCTCGAGAAAAATTGGTGAAAATCCGAAAACAATCAAAAAAAGGCTTCCGAGAAACTATCGAAAGCCTTGCAATTACTTGGTTGCGGGGGAAGGATTTGAACCTACGACCTCCGGGTTATGAGCCCGACGAGCTACCAGCTGCTCTACCCCGCGCCATTATGTTTTCCGGCTTTATACCGGTCGGCACATCTATGGTGCCGGAGACCGGAATCGAACCGGTACGAGCTTGAAAGCTCACGGGATTTTAAGTCCCGGGCGTCTGCCAATTCCGCCACTCCGGCAAATTGGCTCCAAGGGTGGGGCTCGAACCCACAGCCTATCGGTTAACAGCCGATTGCTCTACCATTGAGCTACCTTGGAATACCACTTTCTATTCCTAGCAACAATAAAGAGTATACCTTAATGCCTACCCGAATGTCAACACTCTATCATATATTTAATCATTAATCTGGGATTATTTTAACCTTTTAATTTTAGGTTTCTTCTTTGTATCATTCTCAAGTGCAACCCTCTTTATAGAATCCTCAGTGGATGGCAGGGTTTGGGAATTTCGCTTCTCAAGATATGCCGCTTTTTCTAATTGATTTTCTTTTACTATGGCTATCTTTTTCCTGTATTTTTGTTCTTCTTCTTTGTCGCCAGATTCCTTGTATATATCTGCTAGTGACTCCATACTATGTATATGGCTTCCATTCTTCTCTAGTGTACGTTTGAAGGCATTCACGGCATCTTTACGTTGACCCATGTTAAGGTATCCAATCCCCAGATAGTAATGAAGTGGCCACCAGTTCTCAAAATCTGATTTCAGGTAATGTTCAAGAGTATCAACACCTTGAGCAAAACGACCTAAGGATATCTCATTTATTGCTTGCTCAATTATTACAGGTTCCTCAATCTGTTTGAGACGGTTGTGTATTTCTTTTCTATCTTTCGCATTTCTTGTGAAGCTCAGAAACTTTTTCCAAGCTGTTTGCGCTTTAGTATATAGCCCTTTATTTAGATATGCGTAGCCCAAGTAATAAAAGCTTTGGGCATGGCGAGGATGGGCCTCAGTAGTAAGTTCAAAGAAATCAAGAGACTCTGCTTTGAAACGTTCTACATATTCCTCATTGTTAGAAGCCGTATACATTTCTCTACAGCATCGTGCATAACTGTACATTCCATGAAGATATTCTGGATTCATGCAAAGCGTTGCTCTAAAATGGATACACGCTTCTTCATAATTCCCTTTTTCCGCCGCATCTCTTCCGGTTTTAAGCATCCCCTCCATTATTTTATAGTTGAAAAGTTTATTCAAAAATTTTACATAATATGGTGTGTACTTAAAATGAGGATCGATTCCCATAATCCATGCCATGTTAGCAGCAATATGAGTGGGTTTTAGTCCTGCTCCACCTGCGAAAACTTCTAAATCCGATTTTCTTAAGGGTATAGGTACACCTCTCATAAGTTCTTCCATTCCGCCTTTTTTCATATACTCCTCGGAAAACTCGGCGAAAATAAATCTGGATAAGTGCTTCTTAAAGTATCTTCCAATTCGATCTTCTCTAATTTGTATGTCATATTCTTCAGGAGTTCTAACTACAGTACGTTTAATGCCAGCTCTAACACTCCACACATTTTTTGCTATCTGTTCTGGTGTTGCCAGGTCCTTCCTTCGTTGGTCCTCTGTTTGTCGCTTTATCAGCTCTTTCTTCGCTTTGGGTGGTTTTTTGAAGTTTAAATCGCTCATTAAATGTTCCATCCTTTTCTGTTGAACTTCTTAACTAAATCTTCATTTAAGGCTTCTTCCATATCTTTAAGGAGGTTTTTTGTGACTCCATCTTCTGTGCCTTCAAGTGTTCGATTCTTCCAAACACCATATTTTTTTAGTATTCGGTATAAATCTTCTTTTTTATGTGAAACTTCTTGGAATCCCTTTAAGTAATAGAAAAGAGCAAATTCTTCAAAAAAATCAAAAGCAGAATTGTGTAATTCACTTAAATAATCTAAAGTACGCTGGAAGCCCCCTCGGTTATAATAAAGATTTAAAACCCGGTCAACCTGCTTGAGCCTTAATATATCCCACACCGACAAGTATTTATTATAAATAATAGTATATGGAGCTTTGTCGTAAAATACGTAGCCGTATTCATCTTCCTGAAGCCTTAATTCTGTTCCCTTTAGCAGCTTTAAGAATCCCAATTGAAAATGGTCAGCCTTTAATCCATAAACATCGTTAAAAGACTTTTTGAAAACATCGTAGGTTTCATAAGGTAGCCCTGCAATAAGATCTACATGAATATGGCAATTGTTAAGCTCAATAAGCTGCTTGGCATTTTCTAAAAGCTGCTCTACATTTGTACTTCTTTTTACAGCCTTCAATGTCTGTTTATGTGTGCTTTGAATTCCTATTTCAAATTGAAACAATCCAGGTCTTGCTGAACCAATCAAGTCAAGTAATGGCCGATCCAATGCTTCTCCAGAAATTTCAAAATGCCAATTGGTAATTTCGTTATCATTTTCAATTATATGCTTAAGTAATCTGTAACATCTGTTCCTATCCCAGTTAAATGTGCGGTCTACAAATTTCACTTGGCTCACATTGCTTCTAATGAAATAGTCTAACTCTTCCTTAACCCGATCTTCTGGAAGTGATCGAACTCCTTTTTCTATAGATGACATACAGTAACTACAACTATGTGGACATCCCCTAGTGCTTTCATAATATACAATCTTTTCTTGCTCTGGTGGAATTAGCTTATAGGGAAA
The DNA here is from genome assembly GCA_964383845.1 of uncultured Oscillospiraceae bacterium. Lineage (GTDB taxonomy): Bacteria > Bacillota > Clostridia > Peptostreptococcales > Anaerovoracaceae > JAAZGD01. The sequence goes on along the minus strand of CAYLIF010000001.1, from coordinate 74,384 downwards.
TGGCACCGAATCCATTTTTAATGGCTCTTGAGTGGGATTCACATATATCTTTGCATCTCGTCTATCTCTATATATCAAACCTCTGATATCAGATAGCCCGGGATCTTGGAATTCGCACTTACATAGCGCTGTAAAAACATACTCTCCTTCACCCTCAACGACAAAATCTACAAAACGATTTTCTTGTAAAATAGCTAATGGTTCATGACTAACCTCTGGTCCCCCTAATACAATTTGAAGTGAAGGCATTGCTTTCTTTATCACTGAAGCAATATTTAGTATCCTTTCCAGATTCCAAATATTCACTGAAAAACAAACAACGCTGTAGTCTCCACGGAGAATCTCTGTAATAATGTAGTCATCATGATGGTTGATGGTGAATTCATTGACCTCTATTCTAAGATTGTCTTCATCCAAATTTTCCATGGCTGAAGTATAAAGATACCTTAACGCCAAGGATGAATGGATAAACTTAGAATTCAGAGTGGTAAGCAATACTTTTATCATCTAAAGCATCCGAAACCTTTCGTCTTTTAAAAGCCCTGTATCTTCCATGGCTTTTCTTAGCTGTGCCAGCATTTTTTCCTTATCCTGGGGCAAATCTCCCCTAAGGGAAACATAATTGCTGGCGTGATTGCTCCTAAAAACACATTTTTTTGTAACATTTATATTTTCCAACATAACAAGTGTTTCTGCAACAACCTCTTCTGGAGAAAGAAGCTCAAAACGTTTTGCTCTTACATCATCCATAAGAGGAGTTCCAGGCTCTAACATCAAAGTTAAAAGTCCTACATAAGAAGGTTCCATTTCACTAATCATCGTTCCAGATTGAACTGCGTGATCTTTCCAGCCGTCTTTACCGGCAAGGCCAGAGATAAAAGTTACAGAGGCTTTTATACCCGCCTGCTCTATCTTTTGAACTGCAGTAATTATTTCTTCACGGCTAGCGCCTTTAACTATTTTTTTAAGAACTTCATCACTTCCAGATTCAGCCCCTATATAGACCATTTTCAGGCCCGCTTCTCTTAATTGTTCTAGCTCCTCTGCACTCTTTCTTAATGCGTCTTGGGGAGAACCGTAAAGTGTAACTTGATCGCATTCAGGAAAAATCTCACTGCAATGATTTAAGATTTCTAAAAGCTTTGAGTTGCTTAAACACAAGGCATCTCCATCGGCCAAGAATATCTTGTCAATTCTTCTATAGGTTGTACGTGCTGATTTAAGATCCTCCACAACTTCTGCTATATCCCGGACTCTAAAATCCTTGTCCTTGAACATGCTGCAAAAAGTACACTTATTGTGTGAACATCCAATGGTGACTTGAACTATTAAACTATATGCCTCACTGGGAGGCCTAAAAATATTTCCTTCGTATCTCATCTTTTTTATATAACTCTGCCCTTAAAGACAGGTTTTTCCTTTCATTATTATTAGGTACATTATAAACTTTTTCTTTTCAATTTTGAAGTATATTAGATATGTCTACATTTTTTCAGGAGCATGTACTCCCAAAAGTGCAAGCCCATTTTTTAATACGGCTTTTGTTGCAACTACTAAGGCGATTTTTGCGGCTCTCTCATTTTGATCTGGCACCAATATATGTTCGTCATGATAAAAGCGGTTAAAGGCTTGGGCTACATCTACTATGTGTCTTGCCACTATACTTGGTTCATACCTCTCTCCAGCCTCTAATATAGCTTCTGGGAAGGCATATAGCAACTTGGTAAGACGATATGCACTTTCGCTTGACAGGTGATCTTTATTCCATTTATCATTCTTTTTTGAGTCTTTAAGAGCTTCATCTCCAGCTTTTCTAATAAGGCTTGATGCCCTTGCATGGGTATACTGTACGTAAGGTCCTGTTTCTCCTTCGAAAGCCAAGACTTTGTCCCAAGAAAACACGTAATCTTTGTTTCGAGAATTTGACAGTTCATTAAAGACTACAGCGCCTATCCCTACTTGAGCTGCTGTTTCGTCAATGTTATCTGTGTTGACATCCTTCTCAACAATGATTTCCCTTGTTTTTTCTACAGCTTTTTTGAGAACATCCTCAAGAAAAACCACTTTCCCACGACGAGTGGATAGAGTGTCTCCATCATCTAGGCTAACAAGACCGAAAGGAATATGGACACAATCTTTTGCCCAGGGATAGCCCATAAGTTCTATAATCTTCATCCATTGTTGGAAGTGAAGAAGCTGTTGATTGCCAACAATATATAGATTTTTATAGAAATCATAAGTTTCCTTACGATAAATCCCTGCCGCAATATCCCTTGTAATATATAATGTAGAGCCGTCACTCTTAGTTATAAGTGCTGAAGGTAAGCCCCCTTCTTCAAGGTCAACTATCTTGGCACCTTCAGAATCTTCAAGAAGTCCTTTTTCTTCCAGCTCCTGAACAACTCTCCCCATTTTATCAGAGTATGAGCTTTCTCCTGCTAAGCTGTCAAATTCAATTCCCAGCATTTCGTAAACTCGATTGAATTCTTTTAAGCTTTCATCTCTAAACCACTGCCAAAGAGCCTTTTCTTCAAGGCTTCCTTGCTCTAATTTACGGAAGGCTTCTCTTGCCTCTTGATCCAAGGTTTCGTCTTTTTCTGCTTCCTCATGAAATTTTACATAATAGGATAGCAGGGTTTCTATTGGAGCTCTAGTTACATCATCCTTATTACCCCAACGTCTATAGGCAACAATCATTTTCCCGAACTGCGTCCCGTAATCTCCAAGATGATTAATCCTTACTGTTTCATATCCGAGAAAATCATATATCTTATAAATAGAGTTTCCAATTACTGTACTTCTGATATGACCTATATGAAAAGGTTTAGCGATATTTGGGGACGAAAACTCTACTAAAACTTTTTTGCCTTTCCCAATCTCCCAACGTCCATAATCGTCTGGATTGTCTACAATTGCTGTTACTACATCTTTTGCAAAATCAGCTTTTTTCAAAAATAAATTTAAATATGCACCAACACTTTCCACCTTTTCAAACAAAGGGTGATCATTTATTTTTTCAGCTAATTCCTGGGCTATCTTCGGAGGTGCTTTACGAAGGGTTTTTGCCAAACGAAAACATGGTAGGGCATAATCTCCCATTGATTCGTCTGATGGAATTTCAATCATTTCAAACACTTCTTCTTTTGTTAATTCTTCAATTACTTCATTTAATGCGTTTGCAATATTTTTTTTGTAGTTAATCATTTATTCTCCTCGTTCAATAACTTTTTATTTTTCTGTTAGAGTTACTATTGTTACTCCATCTCCACCTTCGTTATAGCTACCTTTTTGAAATGAGACCACGTGTTTGTGGTTTTTAAACATATCATGAAGACCTTGTCTTAAGATGCCTTCTCCACGGCCATGAATTACCGTTACCTTCTTCAATCCCGCCATATACGCATTATCTAAATACTTATCTACATCCATCATAGCACTGTCAAGATTCTCTCCTTGAACATTGATGCTCATGGGACATGCTTTGCTTTTACCAATATATGATACTCCCCCACCCACTTTTGAGGGTTTTTTTCTCACTCTGTTTTCTTCAATAGGTATTATATCACTTAAACGAGAATTTACCTTTAGTATTCCAACCTGAATTAATAATTCACCCTTTTCATCAGGTAAGGTCAAAACTTCACCAATTTGATCTAGGGTAAGAACCCTGACTCTTTTTCCTATTTCTATCTCATGGTGCCTTAATGGGTTTGGATTTTCTTTGGTAACCAATGTATCTCTGTAGCGATTGTCTAATTTTTTAAGGTTGGATTTAGCATCCTGAAGTTTTTGCGTTCTCTGTCCTAAGCTTTCTTCCCTTGCTAGTTCTTTTAATTCTTTTGTAATCTGCAAGGCGGATTCTTTCGCTTCGGCAACTAGTTCTCTTGCCTCAAGTTTAGCCTCTTGTAGAATCTTTTCTTTTTGTTGAGCAAGTTTTTTCTCTGCAGCCTTTAAATCGTCTTTTTCTTTTTTCATGGCTAAGTTCAAAGTTAATGCTTCGTCTTTTAAAACAGCTGCTGCCTTTTTGTCTGCCTCTAGGGCTGTTATCACTTCTTCAAATTCCAGTGCATTGCCATCTAGCAGGCTTCTGGCTAATTCAATAATAGATTTTGACAAACCGAGTTTTCCTGATATTTCAAAAGCATTGGATTTCCCAGGTATCCCCAATACTAGTTTATATGTAGGGCTCAAGGTTTCAATATCAAATTCCATAGAGGCGTTTTCCACGCCCTCGGTAGATATGGCATATTTTTTTAATTCTGTATAGTGAGTTGTGGCAAGAACAGTTGCTCCCTTTTGATCTAAATCTTTTAGGATTGCTATTCCTAAAGCAGCTCCTTCGGTAGGGTCCGTGCCAGCCCCCAATTCATCTAAAAGCACCAATGTTTTCTTGTTGCTTTCTTTCACTATATTCACTATGTTTTTCATATGAGATGAGAATGTACTCAGACTCTGTTCAATACTTTGCTCATCTCCAATGTCGGCATATATCTTTTCAAATACTGGTACTCTGCTTCCTTGAGAACAAGGAATGTGAAGCCCAGATTGAGCCATCATCACTAGTAGTCCCGTAGTCTTTAATGTAACAGTTTTCCCTCCAGTGTTAGGTCCTGTTATTATAAGAGCATTGTAGTCTTTACCTATATATACGGAAACAGGAACTACAGACTTAGGATCAATTAACGGATGCCTTGCACCGATTAATTCCAAAACCCCGTTATCGACAATTTCCCCTTCCACCCCATCCATTTCATAGGAGAGTTTCCCTTTTGCAAAAATCACATCCAACTGGATTAACAGTTCTTGATTATTAACAAGATCGCTATAATATTGGGCCACATATTGGGTTAAGTCTGACAGTATCCTTTGAACTTCGGCTTCTTCTGCCATCTCAAGTTCTCTAAGCTCATTGTTTAAGTTAACTATCACTTGGGGCTCAATGAAGAGTGTTGCTCCACTTGCTGATTGATCGTGAATCATGCCCGGAAATTTATTGCGGTGCTCTTGCTTTACAGGAATTACATAGCGTCCTTGCCTCATAGTTATAATAGCATCTTGCAAGTATGTCTTGTTGTCCGCAGAGCTTAGCATCTGGTTCATTCTATTTCGAATAGCATCATTCTGCCTTAATATGTTACGTCTCAGAGATCTTAACTCAGATGAGGCATTGTCTGCCATCTCTTCTTCACTTAAAATACAGCGATCGATTTCACTTCTCAAATCTTTTGGTGCTATCAACAAGTCTGCTAAGCTCCTGATAATAGGGATCTCCGGGAGATCGCTTTTCAGAAAAGAAATAATATTAGCAGCCGTGTTCATATTATATAAAACCTCTAGTAGCTGTTTCATTGTAAGGGTCCCCCCTTTTTTTGAAAGCTCTAGAGCTAGTCGAATGTCATAAAAATTACCAAGAGGTAAAGGTCCTTTTTTTACAATAACATCAAGGGCTTCGCTGGTTTCTGCTAAAAGATCTTTTATAATGCGCCCGTCTGTTTTGGGCTCCATTTCTTTGATCCTCTCGCGCGCTAGGGAAGAAGCTCCATGAGATCCCAATCGCTCTATGATTTTATCATATTCTAAAACCCGTTTTGCCCTTTGGTCCATGTATTATTCATCCTTTCTTAGTCGCTCTAATTCGCTTTTCAGTTGGATGTTCTCCATCTGAACATCAAAAAAGCTGTTTTCTAAATCACGGCATTTTTTTTCAAGATCTTGAAGAATGTTTTGTGAACTAATAGCTCCTTTGGCTTCTGCGTCTTTTACTTCTTCTTTAAGCTGCTGGATTTCCTCTACTTGCTGTTCAATTGTTGCAAGCAATTCTCTTTTTTGATCCAAGATTGCCTGTGAATCTTCCTTGTAATCGATAATGCTTCTTTTAGCTTCTTCCCAAAGCTGAATATAGTGAGCACCATCTTTTTCAAGTTGCACATTTTCTCTTTTTAAGTTATTGGCTTCTCCCAATGCGTCAAAATAATCGTCCGAAACATTAACTGCGGTCAAAACTCCTAAAGATGATAGGGCAATGCCTTCAGCCTCAGCCGCTAATTCATACATCTTAGTATTAACGTAATCTGCCACCTTCATTATATGATCTCTTGATTTGTCGCCAGAAAGCACGTACTCCTGTCCGTAAATCTTAACACTAACCCTATTCTTGTCCATAGCCCTTTCCTCTCCTAAATTTCTCGCAATACTGCATTAGCTTCTTCTTTCAAAGCATTTAAAACTTCTTGGTGAATAGTATTCACCTCTTCATCTTTAAGTGTTCGGTCCTTTGCACGGTAAAGCAAAGTAAAGGCACAGGATTTTTTCCCTTCTTCAACTTGATTACCTCTATATACGTCAAAGAGTTGAACATCTTCTAATAGTTCACTTCCATGAGACTTAATTATCTTCTCTAGTTCTCCTACTTGGGTGTCTTCTTTTACAAGAAGAGCTATATCTCTATCAATTGCAGGATATTTAGCTAGGGGTGAGTATACCCTCTTTATGTCAGCCATTTTCATAAGTTGGTCATAGTGGAGTTCAGCAATGTATACCTTGGTATCAATCCCATAATTCTTTGCAACCTCCGGGTGTATTTCACCAATTATTCCAATAGAGATATCCCCTATTAACATACTTGCACAACGTCCTGGATGATATGTTCCACTTCCTTCTGATGGCTGGTATTCAAGCTGAGGGACACCTAATTTAACTAATAACTCAGAAATGATTCCTTTCAGGGTAAAAAAACTTTCTTCTTTGCCATAACAACCTAAGACCAAGGAAAGTTCCTCAATTGGTAGGCCATTTTCTATAGTTCCTAAGCCGTGAAAGGTGTTGCCAATCTCAAATGCTTTGACTTGGCCTATTTTCCGTGTGTAGTTTCTTCCCAAAGTCTCTAACATATTGGGAGTTAATAAGGTACGCATAACTGCGTTTTCTTCACCCAAAGGGTTTATGAGTCTCACAAAATCTTTTTCTTTTGCATCTTGGGGTAGTCGGATCATGTCTATACCTTTCGGGCTCACAAAGCTATACGTCTGTATTTCACTAAACCCTAATGCACAAAGAGTCTCCTTTGTTAAATCTATGAGTTGCCTTTTTTCGCTTTTCTTTGCTGCACTATTTCCCTTGTGTACAGTTACCGGCAGTTTGTCATATCCGTAAATACGGGCTACTTCTTCTACGTAGTCAATTTCTTTTTCTAAATCTTGACGTACTGTTGGGGGAGTTACTGTAAGCAAGTCTCCATCTCCAGTTACTATCATTTCTAGCCGTGAAAGTATACCCTTAACCTCTTCAGTTGTTAAGGAAACCCCCATTATATGGCTTATTCTGCTTACTCTAATAGAACAAGGCTTTGATTCCATTGGGGTAGGATACTGGTCAATTTCTTGTGCTACAACTTTTCCTGCACCTAGTTCTTCCATTAGATAAGCTACTCTATCTACCGCTTGTTTGCATAGGTTTGCATCCATACCTTTTTCGAATCTAGAGCTGGCTTCCGTTCGAAGACCCATTTTTTTAGAACTCCCTCTAATAGAGTCCGCATTGAAATTTGCTCCTTCTATTAAAATGGTTCTTGTATCATCTACAATTTCAGAATTTAAGCCCCCCATTATTCCTGCTATTCCCAAGGATTTAACCCCATCTTTTATCATGAGGGTGTTTTCAGGCAGATCTCTCTCGATGCCATCAAGGGTTGTAAAAGTTTCTCCAGGTGCAGAAGTATCTACAACAATCTTCCCCCCCTCAATTTGTCTTATATCAAAGGCGTGAATCGGCTCGCCAAATTCAAGCATAACAAAATTAGTAATATCAACAATGTTATTAATTGGCCTCATACCTGCTAACATAAGTCGTTTTTGAAGCCACCAAGGAGACTGTTTGATAGTGACATCACTAACAATCCTTGCAACATATCTTCTGCAAAGATCAGGTTTTTTTATCTCTATTTGGAGATAATCTTGTCCTTTACTCTCCTTAACCTTGATTTCACTTTTAGGAACCTTTACATTCTTTTGAAATGTAGCTGCAGATTCTCTTGCCATACCTATCATAGAAAGGCAATCAGGACGATTAGGTGTTATCTCAAAATCAACAACCTGATTTTCTAATCCCATTATTTCAGCAAAGTCGGAACCCAAAACAGGATCCTCTATAGTATCATTTAAAATCCAAATTCCATCTCTATGAAAAAGAGGAACGACCTTATCTTCAAAGCCAAGCTCGCTACAAGAACATAACATTCCGTCAGAAATGACCCCTCTTATCTCTCCCTTTTCTAAAACCACGCCACCCTCTTTTTTCACTTGCCCATGAAGAGGCCCTGGAATACGTGAACCTGCCAAAGCAACTGGAACTATGGCTCCTTCAAAAACATTCTTGGCACCTGTCACAATATCTCTAAGTTCACTTTCCCCGATGTCAACACGACAAATCACTAATTTGTCTGCATTAGGATGTGGATCAATTTTAGCAATCTTTCCGACAATAACTCCTTGTATCCCTTGACCGACATTTTTAACGCCTTCTAAATTAGAGCCCGACATTATCATCTTCTCGCAAAATATTTCTATAGAGTCGTTAACCTCTGTATAATCTTTTAACCATAAAATGGGAACTAGCATCGATAGAACCTCCTATTTGAATTGATTGATGAATCGCATATCGTTTTCATAAAATAGTCTAATATCATCTACTTCGTGACGCAACATGGCAATTCTCTCTACACCCATACCAAAAGCGAACCCTGTGTATTTCTCTGTATCAATACCTCCAACTTCTAGAACGTTTGGGTGGACCATTCCGCATCCCAAAATCTCTATCCATCCAGAACCTTTGCAAATATTACAACCTTTTCCTCCGCACTTAAAACAACTTACATCCATCTCGGCTGACGGTTCAGTGAATGGGAAATGGTGAGGTCTAAATTTCGTTTGTGTATCAGATCCAAATAACTGTTTTGCCATTATATCAAGACAACCTTTAAGGTCAGTCATAGCTACTCCCTCATCAACTAAAAGTCCCTCAATTTGATGAAACATAGGTGAGTGGGTAGCATCTGGAGAGTCGCATCTAAAACAACGACCTGGTGATATAACCTTAATAGGCGGTTTCTCATTTTTTATTGTTCTTACCTGTACCGGCGATGTTTGAGTTCTCAATAAGACATCTTCAGTAATATAGAAAGTGTCACTTTGATCTCTGGAAGGATGATTCTTTGGGGCATTAAGTGCATCGAAATTGTGGAACACAGTCTCAATTTCAGGTCCTTCAGATACCGAAAAGCCCATGCTCATGAAAATTCTAGAAATCTCATCGATGGTTAATGTTATTAGATGTTTGCTTCCTAAATTACAAGGAATACCAGGCTCAGTTACATCAATTCTCTCTTTTTCAAACTGTTGTTTCAGAGACTTCTCCTTCACTTCTTTGAGTTTTTCTTCCAAGAGGATTTCTATTGAGCTCCTAACCTTGTTGGCTTCTAGCCCTAGCTCTTTTCTTTCCTCAGGGGACAATTTGCCCATTGATCTTAGAATTTCTGTTAGTTGGCTTTTTTTCCCCAACAACTTAACTCTGATATCCTCCATCTCTCCAAGAGATGTTGCTCTTTCTGTTTGTAGTTTTGCTTCTTCTAAAATTTTATTTAAAGACTCTTTCATCCCTTGTTCCTCATAGATTCATACATTAATATGCCTGCAGCCACAGCCACATTCAAAGAATCCATATTGCCTTTCATTGGTATTTTAATTGAGATATCGCACTGTTCTTCTAGCAGAGGGTCAATTCCTTGACCTTCATTGCCAATAATTAGTGCAATTCTTCGGCTTATATCTTCTTGATAATAATATCGTTTTGCTTTTAAACTGCTTGCCACCAATCGCCGTTCTTTTGCAGCTGGAGAGGCCAGAAAATCTTCTCGGCTTTCAAAAAATAAAATAGGCATACGAAATAATGATCCGGCTGCACCTCTTACCACTTTTGGACTAAAAACATCGCCAGTGCCTTTTAATATTCCCACTCCTACATAGCCTGCGGCTTCTGCAGTTCGTATAATTGACCCTATATTTCCAGGGTCTTGTAGTCGGTCAAAAACAACAATGTTCCCATCAGTTGGAAAAGATTTTGTTTCGGGTTTCTCAACAACCCCTATAATCCCTTGGCTGGTAATAGTATCCGCTAAATCATCGAACAAATGACTTTCCAACATGTAAATATTTATTTGCCCGGGAATCTGTTTTCTTTGAAAGACGCGAGAATTCTGAATATCATAATCATTTCGCAATATAATATAGAGAATTGGGGCTTCATAATTAAGAGCTTCTTCCATCAAGTTGTTTCCCTCAATGAGATACCGCCCTAACCCATCTCTAGTTTTTTTCCCAAGAAGCTTTTTTGTTTGCTTATATAGAGGGTTATCCCGAGATGTTATATCCAAGATTTTGTTCATATACCACCCATGATCTTAACATAACAAGATTCTAAACGATAAAAAGCCGGCATAAACCGGCTAGATGCTAAAATAGTATACTAGTCTTCCTCATTTTTCTTTCCACCTTTTAAGAATACAGGTATATCAAAAGTACTCTTTGTGGAGTGTAATGAGTCCATGGTGTCATAAGGGTTGTCTATTTGCCCTGGTATATTTGCCCCACTAGTCAAATCATCTTCGTTTTCACCTGGTTCAGAAATCAATCTATTTAGAGCATCAGAGGGTCTATTATCAAATCCTGTTGCTATTACTGTTACAACAATTTCTTCGCTAAGCTCTTCTCTGACAGAAGCTCCAAAGATAAGGATAGCGTCGTCGTCAGAAGCCTTTTGAACTTGATCTGCGATTTCATTAACCTCAACCATGCCTAAATCATATCCGCCAAGAACATTTAACAATATGGCTTTTGCTCCACTTATGCTGGTTTCTAGCATTGGGCTTTCTATTGCTTCTTTAACGGCTTGGTTTACCCTTCCTTCTCCGCTACCATGACCTACGCCCATGTGGGCAACGCCACGATCACGCATGATTGTATCCACGTCAGCGAAATCTTGGTTGATAATACCCGCTTCTGCAATAATATCAGAAATCCCTCGAACACCTTGCTTAAGGACATCATCGGCCATATTAAAAGCTTCCAACATAGTGGTGTTTTTTTCTGCTACTTGCAAGAGCTTATCGTTGGGAACAATAACTAGGGAATCAACATATTTTTTAAGGAACTTAATTCCTAGCTCAGCATGACTCATTCTTTTCTTGCCTTCAAATGTAAAAGGCTTAGTAACAACTCCAACAGTTAATATTCCTAGATCTTTAGCTGCCTTTGCGATAATTGGAGCAGCTCCAGTTCCTGTTCCACCGCCCATTCCTGCGGTTATAAATACCATGTCGGAACCATCCATAATTTTTATAATCTCTTCAATGCTCTCTTCTGCTGCCCTTTGTCCTATTTCAGGGTTTGCTCCTGCCCCAAGACCTCGGGTCAATTTCTCTCCAATTTGCATTTTAGTTTCGGCTTGAGAGCAATTCAATGCTTGTTTGTCGGTGTTTACCGCAACTAGACGAACTCCTCGCATCCCTGATTCAATCATTCTGTTTACTGCATTGCAACCTCCACCACCTACACCGATGACCATTAGTTTAGCAGTATTTTGTTCGCTCGCTTCAAATTTTAACATCAACAAGACCCTCCTACGAATCCTTTAATGGTTTCATTATATACATATGTTGCATTATACCATAAACATGCCTCAAAACGTAGAAAAAATATAAGATTTTACCTCAATAGCCCTGTTATTTCAAATAAATATTGCTTATAATGTAATGAGTGATAAAATACAAAGAATCTAATAGATGATAAAGGAGTTTCAATGAAAATTGCAATTGCTGGAGCAGGCAAATTAGGTATGAAAGTTACAGAAGCACTTTTAGGAGGCGATCATTCTGTAACAGTAATAGATAAAGATGAGGAAGTGCTAGCAAGGCTCTCTAGCCAGATGGACATATTAACTGTTAATGCCAATGCCAAGCAGAAGAATGTTCTAGAAGATATTAATATAGCTTCCTATGATTATCTCCTTGCCACTACAGACAAAGATGAGAAAAATATAATAATAGCATCTAGCGCGAAAAAACTTGGATGTTCTACTGTAATAGCAAGGGTCAGAGGTCCTGAGCATATGAATCAGTTTGATTTTTTAAAGGACTCTTTTCAGTTGGATTCCATAGTGAATCCAGACTTATCTATTACTTTGGAAATCTATAAATACTTGGTAGAAAAATATACTTTGAGTAACGGTATTTTTACCAGCGGTAAAATCGCCATGATTGAGATGGCTGCCGAAAAAATGCCCGCACTTATAGGTGTGAGTATGCTAGATTTCAGCAAAGTGCTGAAAAATATGTTAGTGGTGGGAATATCTAGAAATGGTAAAGTCATTATTCCCCACGGCCCCTCAGTAATCGAAGAGGATGATGTTTTATATATGGTGGGTGAAAAAGCTCCAATCATGGCTCTTGATAGTAAGGTTCATGTTAAAGGAAAGTATACAGACTTACAAAGGGTTATGATTATAGGGGGAGGAAAGACAGGTCTATACTTAGCACAAAAGCTATCAGAGTTTGGAATAGCTGTAAAAATAGTTGAGGTGTCCAAAGAGAGATGCCATTATTTAGCTGCCCATTTAGACAATGTAATGATCCTTAACGGAGACGCCACAGACATAGCCTTACTTGAGTCTGAAAACTTAGATGAGATGGATGCTTTTGTTACTACTACAGGTTACGACGAAGAAAACCTTTTGCTTGCGCTTATGGCTAAGCGTAAGGGAATTGAAGACGTTATTGCAAAGATATCTAGAGATAGTTATTCTGGATTAATTGAGAGTATGGGTGTGGATATGGTGTTGAACCCACTAAATATTACAGCCAGCAATATTCTGCGATTTATTCAGGGCAGCAAACGTATAATTTCTAGCCAGCTGATTCAAGGCCAAGCAGAAATTATGGAAATTATTGCTGGTCATCACATGGCTATTTTAGACACTCCATTAAGTGACCTTGATCTACCGGATGGAACCTTAATTGCAGCAATACACCGTGGAACTAGCGTTATTATTCCAACGGGAGATACCAGAATCATTGAGGGAGACAGAGTCCTTATTATGTGTCTTTTGTCGGAACTACCTTCTTTAGAAAAACTGTTACGTAACAGAGGGCCACTTGGGATCTTTGGCTAGGAGTCAATATAATGGGTTTTAATTATAATTCAATAATGCTCATAATGGGAAAGATTTTTATTGTTTCTGGAATTGCAATGACTTTCCCCTGGCTAGTGGCAATTATTTATCAAGAAAGAGAAATGTATTCAGCTTTCTATGGGGTTGTGATTCCAGCTATTATTATAGGAGTTTTACTCACGATTGCTGTAACTCCTTCAAATAAAGCCATCCGAATTAGAGACGGCTTTTTAATTGTTGCCTTGGTCTGGATCCTTGTTACACTTTTAGGTTCTTTCCCCTTTGTTTTGTCTAATAAAATGTCCTTTGTGGATAGTTTTTTTGAAATGGCTTCAGGTTTTAGCACAACTGGAGCTTCTGTTCTTACAGATATCGAGAGTATGCCATATAGCATTCTTTTTTGGAGATCTTTCACTCATTGGTTAGGTGGACTTGGAATTGTAATTTTTGCTATTGCCATAATGCCTCAATTAAATATTGGAGGATTTAATATTCTTAGGGCAGAGACCCCCGGACCAACCTACGAGAAAATAAGCCCCAAATTTAAAGGCCAATCAAGAATTTTATTTACCATATATTTAATTCTTACTGTTGCCCAAACAATTTTGCTGAAATTAGGAGGATTGAATTGGTTCGACGCTTTAGTTCATACCTTCGGAACTGTTGGTACCGGAGGATTTTCTTCTTATAATGATAGTCTGGGTCATTTTCAAAGCACTTATGTTAGCCTTGTTGTAACTCTTTTCATGGTGCTTTCTGCGCTAAACTTCACCCTTTATTATACAAGTATTAAAAGAGGCTTACATGGCTTTCTAAAGGATAGTGAGTTCCGATTTTATATGATAGTTATATTTGTCGCTACAGCCTTGATATCACTGAATCTGTTTTATACTAACGTTTATGGATTGCCAGTTGCACTGCGAGAATCCGCCTTCCAGGTTGCGTCAGTAATAACGACCACCGGATATGCAACTGTAAACTATGATTTATGGCCAACATTTTCAAAAGCAATTTTATTTTGTTTGATGATGATAGGAGGATGCTCCGGTTCTACGGGCGGGGGATTGAAGGCCATTAGGGCTCTGATAATAATACGATTTATTAGAAGAGGGATACTTGTTCGTCTTCACCCTAGTGCGGTTTGTACTGTACGTCTAGGACCAAAGACGGTTCCTGGAGATGTGGTAACGGCAGTTGGGGGTTTTTCTTTACTTTATGTTGCAACTATAATGTTCAGCTCTGTTATAATCAGTTTTGATAATCACGATATGATTACCTCTTTAACCGCTGCTATGGCCTGTATTGGAAGCATTGGACCAGGTTTTGGAGGGGTAGGGCCTGCTATGAATTACAGTATTTTTTCTGATCCCATTAAAATGTTTCTCAGTTTTTTAATGTTGGCAGGCCGTTTGGAACTATTTACTTTGTTTATGTTGTTTACTCCCAAGTTCTGGAATCGTAACATTTAGGAGTTTTTATGCTTAATTGGAAAGTCATTATAAAAATAGTTTCATTGATAGTTCTTATAGTGGGAATAGCTATGATACCGGCTTATTTTTTTTCACGCACTTATGACAGTGCTTTGGTACAGTCTGCTTTCCTTAAATCATCTATTCTATCAATTATTTTGGGAGGCGCCGGTTCTTTTTTTCTACGCGAAGTCTCGGGTAATCTAAAACTAAGAGATGGCTATATGGTGGTAGCACTTTGTTGGCTCTTTGCCTCTATTTTCGGGGCTCTCCCATATTTTTTATCCAGTGATTTGAGCCACCCAATTGATGCTTTTTTTGAATCTGTGGCAGGCTTTACCACCACTGGGGCCACTATTAGAAATGTAGACTTAATGCCAAGAGGGCTTCTTATGTGGAAAGCCATTTCTAATTGGCTTGGAGGAATGGGTATACTGGTTTTCGCTATTTCCTTATTGCCTGCATTGGGAATTAGTGGACAGACTATCGTTCAAGCAGAAACTCCTGGCCCTAGCTTTCAAAAGGTTGTAGCACATACCTCCTCTACAACTAAAATTCTCTATTTAACCTATTTAGTTTTTTCCATAACAGAATTTTCCTTGCTTTTTTTCTTTACTGAAATGCCTGTTTTCGATGCCATAGTAAATACCTTTGGAAGTGTAAGTACTGGTGGACTTTTTGCCCACACCCAGGGCTTAGCTTATTATAATAGTGTTTATATTGAAGGAGTTATTGCAGCCTTTTGTTTTCTTTCTTCAATTAGTTTTTTAATATATTTCCAGTTGCTCAATGGAAAATGGAAAGAAGTTCTTAGAAACCCAGAGCTTAGACTCTTTTGTGGCATTATTCTAGGTTCAGCCCTTTTAATAACATTAGGCCTCTATAATTCAGAAACTTATTCCACATTGACTTCGGCTTTTCGTCATGCTTTTTTTCAAGTTATCTCCATAATAAGTACAGCGGGATATGCCATAACCGATTTTACCCAGTGGCCAGGTGAATGCAAGATGATCCTCTTTATCCTTATGTTCGTTGGGGGATGCGCAGCTTCGACTTGCGGTGGAATTAAAGTTGTTCGAATTCTTGTCGCTTTTAAGGTAATTGGAAGAATGTTCTTTAAACGTCTTCATCCATCAGGAATTGCAGCCATCAAGGTAGGAAAAATGCCCATTCAATCTGATAGTGTTTCTCGAATCACAAGCTTTATGATGCTTTATTTTGTGGTGTTTTTGATATCTGTAGTTGTGTTATCACTTCAAGGTTTGGATCTAGAAACCACTCTTGGTGTAGCCGCTGGATGTTTAGGAAACACCGGACTTAGCTTCGGCGAAATGGGAGCTACTGGTAATTATGGAATGTTTGGCTCAGGATTAAGGCTATACATGTCAGCCCTAATGCTTATGGGTCGTTTAGAAATATTCACTATTTTCCTGCTTTTCACACCTGCCTTTTGGCGAAATAATTGATACTTGATAAATTAAGAGGTAAAGCTATGAAGAATTCCCACCCACTGATCCTCATTTTGGGGATCTTGCTTTTAGGAGCTATTAGCAGAGGTCCTACAGTTGCTCTTGGGCCACTCCTTCCAATTATCCAAGAAGATTTAAACATGTCCTATGGAAGTTCAGGTTTTGTTGTAACTTTACCTGTAATTGTTGTGGCCTTAGCTTCTATGCCGATTAGCAAGCTTTTAGCTAAAAAAGGTGTTATATTTACCCTCGGTCTTGGACTTTCGGTATATGCCTTGTCTCTAATTATCCGTTCTTTTGGAGGTTTACCTGGACTTTTTCTAGGTGCTGGACTAGTAGGGTTAGGAATGTGTTTTATAAATGTTTTAATCCCTTCCATTATCAAAGATAATTTCCCTTTACGTGTAGGACCCGTTACAGGTTTTTATACCACCATGATGTATGTTTTTGCTGCACTTTCATCAGCACTAGCCGTTCCTGTAGCCCAAGCCAGCTCAAGCTGGCAAATTTCTTTGGCTCAGTGGCTACCATTAATTATAGTTTGCTTGGTTCTATGGCTTACACAGAAAAAAACATACCATGAAACTCTGAGATCTTCAGTTTCAGGATCATTTCCAGGATTTAGGTTAATTCGAAGATCCATCTTAGCTAGGTGGATTACAGTCTTAATGGCGGGACAGGCTCTTATATACTATGGCTCTATATCATGGCTTCCCACCATTGTACAATCAGCAGGTTATACTGGGACAGAGGCTGGTTTCCTTGCTTCAGTTGTACAGCTATGTGGAATACCAGGAGCCATCATTTCAGGCCTTGTGGTGCATAAATTTTCCAATCAACAAGTCCCATGTATAGTGGTGGGCTTTACTTTTTTTCTCTCTTCTCTTTTTATGGCATTTTCTACAAGTCTGATGGGTTTTACTATTTGTGCAATTCTCCTGGGTTTTTCAATGGCATCAGGCTATACCCTCTTTTTATGTGTACTTTCTCTTCGGGCCAAAGACTCAGTTCAAGCCGCAGAACTAACAGGGATTGTTTTTTTAATCGGATACTTAGTAGCATCCATTGCCCCTGTTATGATGGGAACTCTTTACGACCTAAGCCATACTTGGTTGATTCCAATTTTTGTGCTAATGATTTCCGCCTTCCTTTACGGTTTGGCAGGCTTCAAAGCTGGAAAAGAAGGGAATCTTTAAGAATATATATAACAAATTAAATGCACCCAAGTGGAAGCCTAATTGGCAGCATCTGGGTGCATATTTTAAATTTAGTTGTAAATTGTTTTAGGTGTTGTATTCTAAAATCATTGAGGCGATTTTGTAAGTATTAAACAATGAGTCCGCCTACAGCTACGAACAATGGAGCAAATACAACTGCAACGATGGTCATAAGTTTAATTAATATGTTAATCGAAGGACCGGATGTATCTTTGAAAGGATCTCCTACTGTATCTCCAACTACTGCAGCCTTATGGGCTTCAGAACCCTTTCCACCATGTTCACCACTCTCGATATACTTCTTAGCATTGTCCCAAGCACCTCCTGCATTAGCCATCATAATAGCCAACAGCACGCCTGCTGATAATGCCCCTGCAAGCATCCCACCTAAGGCTTCAGGTCCAAGAAGGAGTCCAATAAATAGGGGAGCAATAATTGCCAACAATCCTGGGGCAACCATCTCTTTTAACGCAGCCTTGGTAGATATATCTACACAGTTTGCGTAGTCAGGTTTAGAAGTACCTGCCATGATGCCTGGATCTTCCCTGAATTGTCTTCTAACTTCTTCAATCATTTGGTTAGCTGCCTTTCCAACTGAGTTCATTGTAAGGGCTGAGAAAAGGAAAGGAAGCATAGCTCCGATAAATAATCCAATTATAACAACAGGAGAAAGTAGATTAACTGCACTTAGGCCAGTAATAGTCGCATATGTTGCAAACAAGGCTAAAGCAGTAAGGGCAGCACTTCCAATAGCGAATCCTTTACCAATTGCAGCTGTAGTATTTCCAACAGAATCCAACTTGTCAGTAATCTCACGAACTTCATGAGGAAGTTCTGCCATTTCTGCGATTCCTCCTGCATTGTCAGAAACTGGACCATAAGCGTCTACAGCTACAGTCATTCCTGTAGTTGAAAGCATGCCTACTGCCGCTAGTGCTATTCCGTAAAGTCCTGCAAAATAGTAGGATGTAAAGATGCCTACGCTAATAAATATAATTGGCCAAACCGTTGAAAGCATTCCAACACCAAGACCAGAAATTATAGTTGTAGCCGCTCCTGTTTTGCACTGTTCAGCAATTTTTTTAACTGATTTGTAATCAGCAGAAGTGTAAATTTCAGTGACTTTTCCAATAGCAATTCCTACGATAAGTCCTGCAATTATTGCAAATCCGTAGTTATATCCACCCAACATTACATTAGATAGTACTAATGAGGCTATCACAACAATTATACCTGCAATATATGTTCCCATATTTAGAGCTGACGCTGGATTAGAGTTACCATTTCCTCTAACCATCATGATTCCAATAATAGAAGCAATTATCCCAACAGACGAAAGTACCAAGGGGAAAATCGCCGCCGTTGTTGCATCAAAAAGACCGCCAGAATTCACAGCCGCAACGGCTGCCAAAGCTATAGCTGATATCAAGGAACCTACATATGATTCGAATAAGTCAGATCCCATTCCCGCAACGTCACCAACATTATCTCCAACGTTATCCGCAATAACTGCTGGGTTCCTGGGGTCGTCTTCTGGAATTCCCGCTTCTACTTTACCAACAAGGTCTGCTCCAACGTCAGCAGCCTTTGTATATATTCCACCACCAACTCGACCAAACAGTGCCATAGATGAAGCACCAAGCCCAAAGCCGGTAATTACGGAAGCACTATCTATGCCCATTACAACAAAAATTGTTCCTATACCTAATAGTCCAAGTCCTGTGACACAAAGACCCATAACAGCGCCAGATCTAAAGGCAACCTTAAGAGCTTTGTTCATCCCGCCATCTTGAGCTGCTTGAGCTGTTCTTACGTTTCCTTTAGTTGCAACTTGCATCCCAAAGAAACCTGCAAGGACTGATAATAATGCTCCCAGTAGATAAAGAGCCGCCGTCACCCAGCCAACCGTAAGTCCTATAAGTAAAAATAATACTGCGATAACAACAACCATGGTCTGGTATTGCCTTTTTAAGAATGCCATGGAACCTTCCCGTATATAGGAAGCAATTTCCTTCATTCTGTCTGTCCCTTCGTCCATCTTGGTAATCCATGCAGTAAGTCCATATGCAAAGATTAGTGCAATAATTGCGGAAATAGGGGCAACAATAGTTACAATATTGCTCATTAAATAAGTCCCTCCCTCGATAAGCCCTAACACATTAAAAAGGCGCCATTGACACCTCTTTATGTTAAAAGCCAACTATTAATAATTTATGATGATAACACAGTCTTATTCTATCGCAACCAATGCCAGGGATATGCCAATAAAACACACCGCTGCAATGGTGGATACCTTCCCTAATATTACTTCATATCCTTTGCTCTTCTTCTTACCGAAAAGCTGCTCAGCACCGCCGCCAATTGAACCGGACAATCCGGCGCTATTTCCTGATTGAAGCAAAATGCTTCCTATAAGAATTAGGCTGGACAAGGCTAGCAGTGACATTAGAAATACTCTCATTCTAAACCCTCCTTTGATAATTAACTCAATTATGATACCACGTGAATACTATAAAATCAAGTGATTTATAGGCTCTTAATGCTATAAAAAGCCTTATTCCCTGCATATTCACCGGAGTCACCTAGGAGCTCTTCAAGTCTAAGAAGTTGGTTGTACTTTGCAACCCTATCAGTTCTTGACGCACTACCAGTTTTAATCTGCCCTGCATTTACAGCAACAACAAGGTCTGCAATGGTCACATCCTCTGTTTCTCCACTTCTATGTGAAACAACTACCGTGTATCCAGCTCTTTTAGCCATTTCAATGGCATCCAAAGTTTCAGTCAATGTTCCTATTTGATTCACCTTGATTAGTATTGAGTTTGCAACACCCATATCAATACCTTTTTTAAGACGTTGGGTATTTGTTACGAATAGATCATCTCCTACAATTTGTAATCTTTGACCCAACCTCTGAGTCATCTCTTTCCACCCCGCCCAGTCGTCTTCATCCAATCCATCTTCAATTGAGATGATGGGATATTTCTCCATTAAACTTTCATAAAAATCTACCATTTCAGAAGAAGTCTTCTTAACACCTTCTCCCTTCATATTATACAGACCCGATTCTTTGTCATAGAATTCTGAAGCTGCTGGATCCATAGCGATTTTAACTTCTTCCCCTGCCTTGTATCCAGCCCTTTTAATGGCTTCCATAATTACCTTAAGAGCTTCTTCGTTGGTCTCTAGATTTGGTGCAAAGCCACCTTCATCTCCAACAGCAGTGTTAAGACCCTTTTCTTTGAGAACAGCCTTTAATGCATGAAATATTTCAGTACCCATACGTAGGCCTTCTCTAAAATTAGGTGCTCCCACAGGCATAATCATGAATTCTTGAAAGTCTACATTACTATCTGCATGAGAGCCTCCATTTAGGATATTCATCATTGGAGTAGGTAGCAGCTTAGCATTAACTCCACCTAGATATTGAAACAGTGGCAAACCACAGTAATCTGCAGCAGCAGATGCAGCAGCCAAAGAAACTGCCAATATTGCGTTGGCTCCAAGCTTGCTTTTGTTAGGTGTTCCGTCTAAATCTATCAGTAATTTATCGAGACCAACTTGGTCCAAGACATTGTACCCTATTATTTCATCTGCAATAATATCATTAACATTTGCAACAGCTTTTAAAACTCCTTTTCCCAAGTACCTTTTGGGGTCTCCATCTCTTAGCTCTACAGCTTCATAAATCCCCGTTGATGCACCAGAAGGTACCATGGCGCTTCCCATATTTCCATCTTCAAGAATTACATCTACCTCAACAGTTGGGTTACCTCTTGAGTCTAAGACTTCCCGAGCTACTACTTCTTCAATAAAGGACATTTCACTGCTCCCTTCTTATAAAACCATAACCATTTAAATGTTTTCATTTTTGATCAAAGGCTAGTATTAAAAATTAATAATCTCCATAAAGCTTTTCGGGTCTAGGCTCGCACCCCCAACTAAGGCTCCATCAATTTCTTCCATATTCATTATTTCTGTGGCATTATCAGGCTTTACGCTTCCTCCATACTGAATTACAACTTGGTCTGCTGTTACATCTCCATATAATGTGATGAGTTTTTCCCTTATGAATCCACACATTTCGTTTGCCTGTTCTGGAGTGGCTGTCTTCCCAGTTCCGATTGCCCATATAGGTTCGTATGCAATAGTTAGCTTTGCCATGTGGTCCTTTTTGATATCTTTAAGGCCAGCAAGTAATTGCTTTTCCACAACAGAAAAGGCTTGGTCAGCTTCTCTTTGTTCTAGTTTTTCTCCAATACAAAACACCGGTAAAATATTATGGTTAAAAGCAGCGTGTAATTTTTTGTTACAGCTTTCATCATCTTCGTTAAAGTATTGCCGTCTTTCACTATGCCCTATTATACAGTGGGTAACACCAAGTTCCTTCAACATTAGCGGCGAAATCTCTCCAGTATATGCCCCCTCTTCTTCAAAGTGCATATTTTGTGAGCCTACAGAAATCCCAGTGCCTTTGAAGGCTTCTACCAAGGTCCCTAACTGTGTGTATGGTGCAAATACTGCCACCTTAATGTCTGTGGGAGTATAGATGCTTTTTAGTTCTTCAGCAAAAGATACTGCTTCTGCTATTGTTTTAAACATTTTCCAATTTCCTGCAATAAATGGCATTCTCATATCCGTCTCCTGTTTTTGTTACGATAGTTGTTCTGAATTTATTGAATATCTTTTTCTAGTAGCACAGAAATCCCAGGAAGCTCTTTACCCTCAAGCAGCTCTAAAGAAGCTCCACCACCTGTAGAAATATGAGTTATCTTCTCTGTAAGCCCAAATTGTTCAACTGCTGCCGCAGAGTCCCCACCACCAATAATAGTAACTCCTTTTGAAGCTGCCATTCCTCTAGCGATTTGTAGGGTACCCATAGCGTAATTAGGCATTTCAAAAACTCCCATTGGTCCATTCCAAAATATTGTTTGGGCTTTTGCTATCTCTTCTTTAAATAGCTCCACAGTCTTCGGCCCGATATCAAGTCCCATCCAGTCTTCAGGTATACTCTCACGATCAAAAACCTCATGGTCTGCATCATTTGCAAATTCTTTTGCGCAAACCACGTCCAAAGGAAGAAGCATTGCCACATTTTTATCTTTAGATTTTTTTAATAGTCTATTGGCTATCTCAATACCCTCTTCTTCTAAAAGGGAGCGACCAACTTCAAAACCCATGGCTTTTAAAAATGGGAAAGCCATTCCACCCCCAATTATCAATGTGTCTACTTTGTCCAAAAGGTTTTCAATTACCTTTATCTTGTCTTTTACCTTTGCGCCACCCATAATTGCCAAGAATGGTCTCTTTGGGTTTTCTACCGCTTCTACCAAAAATTCTTCTTCTTTTTCCATAAGAAGTCCCGAAACGGCGGGTATATATTTAGCTATCCCCACCGTTGAAGCATGTGCTCTGTGAGCAGTACCAAAAGCATCGTTTACAAAAAAATCAGCTAAAGATGCCAACGACTTTGCAAACTCAGGATCATTCTCTTCCTCTTCTTTTCTGAATCTAAGATTTTCCAGTAAAGCAATATCTCTGTTATGCATGTGAGAGATGTGATCAATTACCTTGTCGTCCACAACTGATGGCGAATTCTCAAACACAACTTCTTTTCCCAGGAATTCCGATAGCCTAATAGCTACGGGCTCTAAGGTATATTTTAAGTTGGGCTCTCCATCTGGTCTTCCCAAATGGGAAATTAAAATTACCTTAGCACCTTTATCTATTAAATAGTCTATTGTTGGTAAAACTGCGGCTATTCGCCCATCGTCTGTAATTGCTCCATTATTCATTGGCACATTAAAATCACAACGAACTAATACTCTTTTCCCTGTTACATCAATATCCTTTACTGTTTTTTTCATTTGTTGGACCTCGCTTTTCTAGTTTTCCATGCTTTTTATTTACAGACCTTTGGCAATAATATAGTCAATAAGGTCTACTGTTCTTGAAGAATAGCCCCATTCGTTATCATACCAAGCAAGAACTTTCACCATATTGTCTTCTAATACCATAGTGGACAGTGCATCTACTATTGAAGAAGCTGGGTTTCCTTTAAAATCCACGGAAACAAGGGGTTCCTCTGTGTATTCCATTATTCCCTTCAATTTGTTTTCAGATGCTTTCTTTAAAGCTTCGTTAATAGCCTCTGCAGTTGCTGGTTTCTCTAGCTCTAAAACAATGTCAACTAAGGACACCGCCGGGGTTGGGACTCTAATGGCCATTCCGTTTAGCTTCCCCTTTAATTGAGGCAATACCAAGCTAACGGCTTTCGCTGCTCCTGTTGTTGTTGGGATTAATGAAACTCCCGCTGCTCTTGCTCTTCTTAGATCACTATGAGGTAGGTCTAATATTTTTTGATCATTAGTGTATGAGTGTATTGTAGTCATTAAACCTCTTTTAATTCCAAAGCTTTCATCAATGACCTTTGCAACAGGTGCAAGGCAATTTGTTGTGCAAGATGCATTAGAAATGATGTGGTCTTCTGCCGGATTATATTTTTCTTCATTGACTCCTAAAACTATGGTGATATCCTCATTTTTAGCCGGAGCTGAAATAACAATTTTTTTTACACCGTTTTTCAGATGCTTTGAGGCGTCTTCTTTTTTTGTAAATAGCCCTGTGGATTCTAGAACAACTTCCACTCCCTCATCGCCCCAGGGAATTTCTGCAGGGTCTTTTATAGCATATATTCTTATAGTTTTACCATTAACAATGATTGAATTTTCAGTGTGGTCAACGGTTCCATCAAACTTACCAAAGCAACTATCATACTTTAATAGGTGTGCCAAAGTTTCGGGGGTAGTTAGGTCATTAATTGCCACTACTTCAAAATTACAATCACTCTTAGCTACAGCCACCTTCAATGCGTTTCGCCCAATTCTTCCAAATCCATTAATCCCAACTTTAGTCTTCATAGTAATCCTCCTATACTTAACTGCCGCAAAAAATTTAATTATATTGTATTATTATATATTAATAGCCAGAGCTATTTAATACCTTCGTCTTCTTGAACTTGATAAAATACCCATTTCATCTCGATACTTTGCAACTGTTCTCCTGGAAATGTTTATACCCTTTTCCTTTAAAGAACAAACCATATTTTGATCGCTGTAAGGAGACTTTGGGTCCTCATTGTCTATCAATTCTTTTATAAATGATTTAACACCCATGGATGAGATATTGTCATCAGATCCAGGTCCGCAATCATTTTTTGCAACTCCGCTTTTAAAGAAATATTTAAGCTCAAAAACACCTCTTGGAGTCTCCATATACTTTCCGTTAATAGAACGACTTACTGTGGATTCATGTACGTCTACTTCTTCAGCAATTTGCTTTAAGGTTAGGATTTTAAGGCCTTTCTCTCCTTCGTCAAAGAAGTCTTGTTGATACTTTACAACGGCGCTGGCTACATTGAAAATTGTTTGTTTTCTTTGTTCAATGCTTCTTATTAGCCAAATCGCTGAATTTACCTTTTTATTCAAATACTTTGCCAGTTCTGGATCTTTCTCTGCCTCTTGCAATAATTTGCCATAGTACGATCCAATCATCAATTTAGGGGCGCTATATTCGCTAACGGTAACAATATATTTGCCATCTATTTTCTCAACCAAAATATCAGGAACAATATATCTCTGTTCCTGATCACCAGCGAATAGTCTCCCGGGTTTAGGTTCTAGGGTTCTTATAATGTCAGCTATTTCCTGGACTTTTTCAATAGTTACCCCTAAATGCTTGGCAATTTGAGGTATTCTATTATTAGCCAAATCTTCTAAGTGATGCTTCACAACCTCTTCTGTCCAATGATAATCTTCTAAGATTCTTTTATTTTCACAATTCTGACTTAGCTCACAAAGCAAAGCGTCTAGTTGAATAAGAAGGCATTCGGACAAGTCTCGTGCGCATACACCAATAGGATCAAAGCCCTGAATAATTTCGATAGTCTTCTCTACTCTATCTTCTTCAACCCCAAGATTGGTGGCAATCTCTTCAGTTTCCATAGTAAGGTATCCGTTGTCATCTAATGACTCAATAATATAACGGCCTCGTTCCTTACACTTAGAGTGAATATCCGAGGTTTCTAGTTGAAACAAAAGATGTTCAACCAAAGTTTCTCCTCTGGCGGCTGCATATTTTTCCATAGGGAAGTCGGAGTTGTCATCAGCATCCTGGTTAGATGCCCCGCTTACAAAGGAGCCAGGCTCTCTATAGCTTGTCATTCTATCCGCTATCAATTCCATTACTGGGTTAGTTAAAAGCTCCTCCTGTACATAATCCTCAAGTTCATGAGTATTGTACTGAAGGATGCGAATCGCTTGGATTAAATCCGGCGTCATTACCAGTTTTTGGCTTTGTTCAATTGTTTGTTCATAACCTATCTTCATGCAATTACTATACCATATTTCTATTGGAATGTGTAGCCGCTTTTACCTCTTAGACAACTGTTCTGCTAGTTAACAAAGGCCAGGAAACCCCATTTGTCTTAGAGCTTCAAACAAAACTATATTGGCGGAATTGGATAAATTGAATGATCTGGATCTGGTGTCTAAGCTCATGGGAATTCTAATGGTTTCCTCTAGATGTTCTTGTATAAATTCCATGGGAAGCCCAGCTGTTTCTTTTCCAAAAACTATCATATCTTCATCTTTAAAGGCAATTTCTGTATAAAGTTGCTTACCCTTTGTGGTCGCCAAATACAATTGCCGGTCTTTATACTTATCCAAAAAGTTCTTAAGGTTCTCATGGAATTCCAAGTTTACATATTTCCAATAATCAAGGCCCGCTCTTTTTACAGCTTTCTCTTCTATGGAAAAACCTAAGGGTCCAACCAAGTGGAGTTTAGTATTAGTTGCAGCACATGATCTAGCTATGTTTCCTGTATTTGGTGGGATCTCAGGTTCAATAAGTACGATATGTAGTGTCATGTTTAATCCCTTCTTTTTTCTTATTGTTACACCTTTGCTCATTATATCGCCTAGCCTGGTTTTTTCCCATGACTTTTTTGGTTTTTTGAGATATAATAATGAAATTATCAAAACAAAAGGAGAATTAAGATGAAAAAGATAAACATTGGTCTTTTGGGCCTTGGAAACATTGGCACGGGAACCTATAAAGTTTTAGACATGAATAGAACAACCATTGAAAAATCTTTGGGCCTAGAAGTGGAAATCACTAAAATATTGGAAAAAGATACAAGCCGAGATCGTGGTATTGAAGTGGCCCTTAACAAGTTCACCCAAGAGCCAAATGATATTTTTCAAGACTCCTCTATAGAAATTGTTATAGAGTTACTAGGGGGGATTGAACCTGCCTCATCCTTAATGATTAGGGCTATGAATAGTGGCAAGTCTGTAGTTACTGCAAATAAAGCTGCAGTAGCTGCTAATTTTGTCCAATTAAATGAAGCTGCTATTAGAAACAATGTAGAGTTTAGATACGAAGCAAGTGTAGGCGGCGGAATTCCTATATTAAAAGCCATGTCCAGTGTTCTTAGGGCCAATGAGTTTAGCGAAGTTCTTGGCATTGTCAACGGAACTACTAATTATATTCTCACACAAATGTCAGACAATGGCCTTCCCTACGAAACCGCTTTAAAAACAGCCCAACAACTAGGTTTCGCAGAAGCAGACCCTACAGATGACGTAGAAGGAATTGATGCTGCAAACAAACTTACCATTTTAACAGCATTAGCTTTTGGGAATTATATAGCACCTGAAGACATAACTACGGAAGGCATTACCAATGTCACCCCTCAGCAAATATCAGCCGCAAAAAATAAAGGCAATAAAATTAAATTAATAGCTAAGGTAGCTAAAGATGATGGTAAAATTACCGCTGCTGTAGCACCTATGGAACTACCATTGGATCACCCCTTATGTGGAGTAAATAATGAATTCAACGCAATATATCTGACAGGAAATGCTGTTGGAGAATTAATGTTTTACGGAAAAGGCGCAGGTGCCCTGCCAACAGCTAGTGCGGTTTTAGGTGATGTTATGGACATAATAGAATGGAAAAATAGAGGGGAGCACAAAAAATAATGAAAATGTATGAATCTTGGAAAAACCTTATTGAAGGTCAAACTGATGACTCCTTCAAAGACTTTTGGGCATCTTACTCTGATGCCGAAGTTAAGATTTACAAGGATCTTTTGGAAAACCACGAATCACCAATGACTGGTGTTTTTAATAAGTTGGTGGCAAAATATGATGTGGATCCTATACTGCTTCTTGGATTTTTTGATGGTATAGAGAGTTCCTTGATAAATGATCTGGATGTTAAGAATATTACAGAAGACTCAGAAATTTATTTGGAAGTGGATTTTGAAAAACTCTTCTTAAATATGCTTGAAGTAGATGCAGAGCATCTCTATTCACTCCCTGAATGGGAAAGGATTTATTCAGAGGAAGAACAAAATGCTTTGTTTGAAGTATACCGAAAATCCCGAACTATTGTTAAAGAAAAACATCCTGGGCGAAACGAACCTTGTCCATGCGGCTCAGGTAAAAAGTATAAAAAATGTTGCGGAGCAAATCTCTAAGCAATACCTGACCTTTTTAAAAAAACCTGCTGACAATTCATGATAATTGCTGGCAGGTTTTTGCATTCTTTATTATATTCAAAGTCTTTTTTTGTTAAAGACAAATTCTGGTACTAGTATTCCTTAATTGGCTTAATTCCTTGCATCCCTTCGTAGGCACCCTTTGCCAATGCTTCCATTTCTAACTCCCCTGGGCGAACCACTAAAGGAGCTATAAAAGCTACCCTTTTTTCTAAATCCTCTATCAATCTTTTTGAATAGGCCATCCCCCCTGTTATGATTATGGCATCCACTTCACCTTCCAAAACTGTTGCCATAGCACCAATCTCTTTGGCAATTTGATATACCATAGCCTTCAAGACTAGGTCTGCATAATCATTCCCATTCTCTACCATCTTTTCGGCTTCTCTAAGATCACTGGTACCTAGGTGATCGTACAAGCCACCTTCTCGGTTAATCTTCTTAATCATTTCTTCTAGTGTATTATATTTACCAGAATAACAAAGTTCAACCAGACCTTTTGAGGGAAGACCTCCTGAACGATCAGGGCTCATAGGTCCTCCTGACATTGCATTATTACAATCAATAATCCTGCCATTTAAATGCGGAGTTATTGAAATCCCCGATCCTAAATGAACAACAATTAATCTTAAATCTTCATAGTTTTTTTCTAGGGAATCTGCATACCATCTTCCAACAGCTCTGCTGTTTAGTGCGTGGAGTAAACTCTTTCTGGGTATTTCTTTAAGCCCCGAAATTCTTGCAACTGGCTCCATTTCATCGATAGAGACTGGGTCCATTATGAATGAAGGTATTCCCAGTTTGTCTCCAAGCTCTTTTGCAATAGGAGCACCTAAGTTAGATGAGTGCTCTCCGTAGTTGGCGTTCTCCAGATCATTAATCATATCTGTGTTTATTCTATAGAGACCGCCTTCCATTGGTTTTCCAAGGCCACCACGGGCTATAATAACATTGAAATCAGATAAGCAAAAACCTGCTTTATTGACGGTCGTCTCTACTAATGATTTCCTAAACGCCTTTTGATCACGAATTTTATAGTATTCTTTTAGCTGGTTTTCACTATGATCCACAGTTATTTCGTATAGTTCTTTTTCATTGCAATAAATACCTATCTTGGTTGAAGCGTTGCCAGGATTAATAACCAAAATCTTACAATCCATACCGGCTACCTCACCGCTTCTATACCAGCATTTATGGCTTTTATATTGATTTCCACAAATCCCGGCTTAACAGACTCTTCTACAATTCTAGGCCAATCAATATCAGAAAGCCCCATTGAACTTATAATAGTCCCTAATAACACTAAGTTCATTACCTTACTGTTGCCTAGTTCCTCTGCAATTTTAGAGGCAGGTATAATCTTTACATTTGCATGTTTTTCTATTTCTAATAGAGCATCTACAGGGTAATCTCTATCACCCATTAAGATAGGCATAGAAGGCATTTGAAAGTCGTTAACTACCACTTGTCCACCTGGCTTTAAAAATCCTAGAACTCTAAGAGCCTCCATCTTCTCAAAAGCCACAATCATATCGGCTCCACCTTTTTCAATTACAGGCGATTCTACTTTGTCTCCATATCTAACTTGAGAAGATACATCACCACCCCTTTGACTCATTCCCAAAATTTCGCTCATTTTTACATCGTAACCCGCTTCCAATAATCCTTGTGTTAGGAGTTTCCCTGCCAATATAGTACCTTGTCCTCCGACTCCTGCTAGTAATATACTCTTTGTCATCCTTTAGTCCTCCTTCTTTTTAATGGCTTCTGTTGGACAAAGCTGTGTACAAACATCACAGCCTACACACTGAAGGATGTCTATATGTGTCTTCTTTTGCTCTTTATCAAAAATCAAAGCAGGACACCCACATCTAATACATTTTTTACAGCCAATGCACAAATCTTCTTGCACATAATTTTTGCTTTGAAAAGCTCCCGGAAACTCTTCTACGTCCCAAGATGAGAGTTTTTTTAATGCGCAAGGCCATCTGGTTATTAAAACAGAGGGTTCATTAATTGCCAGCAGTTCGTCTAAGGTTTCATCTACCTCTTTAAGATCATTTGGGTCTATTGTTCTAATGTGTTTTATCCCTAAAGCTTTTACTATTTCTTGGATATCCATCATCGTAGAGGGGTCTCCCAT
The DNA here is from genome assembly GCA_964383845.1 of uncultured Oscillospiraceae bacterium. GTDB lineage: Bacteria > Bacillota > Clostridia > Peptostreptococcales > Anaerovoracaceae > JAAZGD01. Next base: position 44,304 of record CAYLIF010000001.1, on the reverse strand, counting down.
AACATTCCTACCACTTCCAGGGTTTTCTTGATGTCCTGTCATAGCTGTTACCCGATTGTCTAGTATCACATTTATGGTATTTGATTGGTTATAAACCACGGTCATCAAAGAATTAATCCCTGTATGAAAGAAGGTCGAATCTCCAAGTACTGAAATCACTCTAGTGCCCGTGTCTCCTTTGTCAAAAACTTTTTGAGCGCCATGGCCCATAGAAAAACTGGCTCCCATACAAATAGTAGCATCCATTGCGTTGTAAGGTTTTGCGAATCCCAAAGTATAGCACCCAATATCTCCAGAAATCATAATGTTCTTTTTCTTACCTAGATGAAAGAAAAATCCACGATGAGGACATCCTGCACATAGAGTTGGCGGTCTGGGAACCACTGTTGATGAGTCATATTCAAGTGTAGGCAAAGAATCTCCATAAATCGATTGTCTGATAACCTCTGGTGTCATCTCTCCAATATCAGGAAATATGTTTTTACCAAGACAATCATACCCAAGAATTCGAACTCTTTCTTCAATATATGGGTCATTTTCTTCTATAACGTATATAGTTTCTCTTTGACTACAAAACTTTTTAATCAATTCGTCTGGCAGTGGATTGGTAAATCCCAGCTTTAAATATGAAACACTTTCCCCAAATACCTCTTTAGCATACCTGTAGCTGGGTCCTGAAGCAATAACACCAATTGTCCCTGGATTTGTTTCTTCATAATTCCATATGCAGTTCTCGGAATAATCCTTTAAATCTTTTAGTCTTTTTGACAAGTCTTTTCTCCTGCCTCTTGCCATAGCAGGAACCATAACGTATTTAGAAGGATTCTTTACAAATTCCCTAATGGGCACATCTTTTCTCACTCCAGTTTCAACCACGGTTTTACCATGACATAAACGAGTTGTCATTCTAAACAGTACAGGAATATCATAATTTTCGCTGACTTCAAAAGCTTCCTTTACCATATTCAAGCATTCTTGGCTGTCAGCTGCTTCGAACATGGGAATCTTTGCAGCCTTAGCATAATTTCTATTATCCTGCTCATTTTGAGCACTATGCTGCCCCGGCTCATCGGCGGTGATGATAACCGCACCTCCATTTACTCCTGTATAGGCAAATGTAAAAAGTGGGTCGGCCGCCACATTAAGTCCCACATGTTTCATTGACGCTAAGGTTCTACCCCCTGCAAATGATGCTCCGATTACACATTCTAGCGCAACTTTTTCATTAGGAGCCCACTCTCCTATAATCTCCGGATATCGAGCAATATTTTCTAATATCTCTGTGCTTGGTGTTCCTGGATATGCCGATGCATATATTACCCCTGCTTCATAAGCTCCTCGTGCCACTGCTTCATTTCCTGTAAACAACTGCTTCATACTAAATTCCCTCCCTTAATTTCCCCTCTATCTTTTATGTAATTGCTGCACCTAGCAGCAGTGAAGTGTATTTTTCTTCTAAAGAAGAACCTCTTGATGTGACTACAATAGGCACTTGAGCTCCTAAAACGCAGCCTGCCATTTTTGCATTTCCCAAGCTGACAATAGCTTTTACAGTTAAATTTCCAGCTGTAAGATTTGGCATAATCATTATATCCACGTCTCCCGCTACAGGGCTTTGATAGTTTTTGGCTCTTACAGATTCTGCACTAACAGCCAAATCAAAGGATATTGGGCCTTCCATAATACAGTCTCCAAAATATTTTTCTTTAAAAGATAAATCTTTTAATGCTTTGGCATCTACTGTCTCTTGAATCTTTGGGTTCATTACTTCTACTGCAGCCATAACCCCTACCTTTGGAGTTTTATACCCCAAATAGTGAAATACATCCACCGCATTTTTTATAATATCCATTTTTTGTTCCTGGTTTGGAAAAGGAATCATGCCCCCATCGGTTATACCCAAAAGTTTGTGGTAGTTAGGCGATTCAACAATTGCTATATGGGACATGAGCTTTCCAGTACCTAGCCCCGTGTCTTTATTAACCACTTGTTTGAGAAGCGTAGCGGTTTCCATTTTACCCTTCATCAAAAAGCTCCCTTTGTTAAGTGGGATTTGCTCAACAGCCAACAAGGCGGCATCTTCTTGACTTGAAGCGTGTACTATCAAATTAATATCTAATTTATACCCCAAAACTGTTGCCAGCTCTAGAGTTTTTTCTTTGTTTCCTACAAGAATATATTCTAACTGCTTTTCTTTGGCAGCAATAAAAACAGCTTCTAAAGCGTGAGGATCTTCAGCCCCCGCCAAAACAACCGTCCTTGTACCTTTACTATTATTAGCCTCGAAAAGTGCTTGGAAGTTTTTGTAACTCATTTCAATCTCTCCTGCTTTTTAAATCGAAATACTGGCAATAGTTTTGAAGACAACATATTTCACATTTAGGCTTTCTTGAATCACAAATACTGCGGCCGTGAAAAATTAAACTATGGTGTGTTCTGGACCATCGATTCTTAGGGACAACCTTCATCAAACCCTCTTCAACGGCCAATGGAGTCTTTCCTTTTGTAATGCCTATTCGATTAGCCACTCTAAAGACATGGGTATCTACAGCGATGCAGTCCTGGTTAAATGCAACAGAACGAACAACATTAGCTGTTTTACGACCTACTCCAGGTAGTGTTATTAAATCATCGTAAGATTCAGGCACAATTCCATGGTAGTTTTCCACCAATATCTTAGCTAAAGCAACAATGTTTTTAGACTTGGTTTTATTAAGTCCTATTGTTTTAATTATTCCAGCAACCTCTTGAGGATCTGCTTTTGCTAACAAGAAAGGATTTCCAAATCTTTTGAATAATTCTCCAGTTACTTTGTTAACACTTACATCAGTAGTTTGAGCAGAAAGTACAGTGGCTACTAAAAGCTGAAAAGCATCTTGGTGATCCAAGGCACATTCTGCTTGGGGATACATTCCTTCTAATAGATCCAATATTGTGGTTATTTCTGAAGAACTTAATTTACCCAACTATCTTTACCATCCTTGTTTTTGTCTTAGTAGTTTATTAAAAATGATTATACCTTACCATTTAGATTTATTCTACAAAAATCAACTCATATCTATTGACCCATGGGTCGGGTTCTGCTATTATATGTACTGCCGACCCGTTGGTCGGGTTAGCTTTATATATTATTACAAACATAAAGAGGAGGCCTTAATTAATGGACGTCAATACAAACACACCTACAGAAGAAGAAACAAAGAAAGTTACAATCTCTGGGAACCGCGAAAAATTTAAGAAACTTTCGGGTTTTCAGAAAGCAATATTTCTAATAGTTGTCTTATTAGTCCTATTAGGTATTTTCCGTATTCTATCTGCTGTTATACAACCCAAAGAAGTGGCAGATCCTCCAGTTAATGTTAAGGTTGCTACAGCCCAAATGGGTTCTATATATACAACATCCCCCATTTCTGGAAGGATAAAGCCCGTCCAAGAAGCTTTAATTATTCCAATGGCCCAAGGAAATGTTAATCGTGTTAATGTTTCTTTAGGGGATTTTGTAAAAAAGGGTAAAGTTCTATTTGAAATCGACAGTGCCCAAATTTCCGCTGCATACAGCCAGGCAAGCGCTAGCCTTCAAGCAGCAAAGACCGCTTACAATGCCATGAAAACTCTTTATGCAGAAGGAGCAGTGTCTAGAGCTGACTTAGAGGCAGCTAATGCCAACTACACAGCAGCTCTTGCTGCTACAAGTCAGACCAAAGAAGCATATGATAATTGCAGACCAGAAGCTCCTTTTGATGGTTATATAACATCTTTAAATGTATCGGTTGGAAACCAAGCTCCCACTGGAAGTTTGGCTGCAACAGTAGCCGATGTATCGTCGTTAAAAATAGAGACTGGTGTAAGCGAATATATGGTTAATTCACTAATCCCCGGCCAAGAAGTTGATATTTACATTAATACCTTGGGAGATAAAGCCTATGTTGGTATCATCCAGTCTGTTTCTCCTGCTCCTGGAACGGGAAGTCTTACATACCCAACAACTATTAAGATTCCAAATGAATCAGGTGAGCTTAAGGCTGGAATGTTTGCAGAAGTTCAAATAAAATCTCAGTCTAAAGATGAAGTTATACTAGTACCTTCAGATGCACCTTATATAAAAGGGGGGAAAACCTGGATCATTACACTTGACGATAAGAATATTCCTATTTTTAATGAGGTTGAAACGGGCCTAGATAATGGAGAATACACCGAGATAGTTAAGGGTATAAAAGCTGAAGATAAAATCGTAATATCTGGTCAACCTTTCGTTATCGAAGGATCTGAGGTTGTAGTTATTAAATAGGAGGAGCCGAAATATGAATCTATCTAGTCTTTCAATAAAAAGACCTGTAGCAACCATAATGCTTATGCTTATGGTTGTTGTTCTTGGGGTTTTCTCCTTTTTCAGTATGCCCAGAGATTTAATGCCTAAGATTGAATTTCCAATGGCTATCGTTATGTGCTCCTATGAAAATGCTGCTCCACAAGAAGTAGAATCCATGGTAACAAAGCCCTTAGAGCTTGCATTAGCATCCGTTGAAGGCTTAGACAGCATGTTTTCCATTACAATTCAAGGTCAGTCTATTGTTGCTGTTCAATTTGATATGGATCAGGATATGAACTTTGCAACATTAAATATGAGAGAAAAAATTGCTTTAGTTGCTGACTATCTGCCATCTTCTGCGGGAGACCCTATGGTGTTAAAATTAGATATGAACGCCTTGCCAGTTTCTCAAATTTACGTTTCCAGTGATTTACCTCTATATGAACTTAATGAAGTGTTGGAAGACACTGTTATTTCTAGGTTCGAGCGTATCGGTGGGGTAGCTTCTGTTGATATAACAGGAGGTATTGAAGAAGAAATCACCATGATTTTAGATCAGGAAAAACTTTCCTCTTACGGCATGAATTTATCAATGCTTTCACAAATTCTTGCTTCAGAGAACATAAACATGCCAAGTGGCAATATGACAAAAGGAAGCAAAGAGGTTATTGTCCGTACCGTAGGGGAATTCAAATCTATAGAAGACATGAAAAACATCCCCATAGCATTACCAGATCACAGCATTTTGCGTTTAAGTGATTTGGGCTCTATTGAAGAAGGCATAAAAGACCCTGATTCCATAACTAGAATTGATGGTTCTACTGCAATAGGAATTATGGTTACCAAACAATCTGATGCAAATGTGGTAAATGTATCTGAAAGTGTTTCGTCTTTGATTGAAGAGTTAGAACAAGAACATCCAGAACTCACTTTTGTAGTAGGTTTTGATCAGGCAGATTTTATCAATAAATCTTTGAACTGGGTGGCCCAAGCGGCTTTGGCTGGAGCCTTCCTTGCCATATTCGTTGTTTTTCTTTTCCTCCTTAATATAAGGAGCACTCTTGTTATTGCTCTTTCAATTCCCACCTCCATATTAGCTACCTTTGCAGTTATGAATTCACAGGGTATAACTTTAAATCTTATAACCCTGGCGGCTATAACCGTTGCTGTGGGAATGTTGGTTGATAACTCCATTGTGGTTTTGGAAAACATATTCCGTACCCGGCAAACCACACCAAATCCTGAGGAAGCAGCTCGTAAAGGCAGCAAAGAAGTACTATTAGCTGTTACAGCATCCTCATTAACTACTATGCTAGTATTTCTCCCCATTGCTTTAAGTAAGGGACTTGCGGGACTTCTCTTTAGAGATTTTTGTATTACCATAGTAATCGCTCTAGCAGCATCACTTATTGTATCAGTAACACTTGTTCCTATGCTTTGTTCTAAATTGTTAACTAGGGGTATCTCAACAGATTATATTCGTATAGGGGACAAACGCCACAAGTTTAAGTATGCCCAAAAATTCAATCTAGGAGTTCAAAAATTAGTGGTTTGGTATGAAAGAATAATCACCATCGCTCTTAAAAAACGACGAAAGGTTATAGTTGCTTGTGTTGTAATCTTTGTTGTCTCTATATCCCTGATCTTACTTGTAGGCACAGAGCTCTTACCTGCCGCAGATGAAGGTACCTTTAATGTTGACGTCGAGTCACCTTATGGTACTACTTTGGATCAAAGAGATCAGTTATTAAGCCAGTTAGAGTCCTCCATTCTTGCTATTCCAGAGGTCAAACACTGCACTCTTGACATTGGCGGAACCGCCATGATGGGTTTTGGCTCTGGAACCAGCGATTCTCTTAGCGTAGTCTTAGTAGATCAAAAGGATAGAAAAAGAACAACCGATGAGATAGCTAAAGAAGTTCGTAAAGATTTCTCTACTTATGCAGGAGCAGAAATAACAGTTAGTGTCACTGATACATTCAGCGGCATGATGGGTGGCGGGGTGGACATGAGTCTTATGATTAAGGGCGAAAATATGGACACATTAAAAGAGATTGGGGAAAATCTTGCCCTTCAGGTCAACACACTTAGTAAGGTTGAAAGCGCTTCTCTAGATCTAGAGGAAGGAACTCCTGAGGTACGAATTACTTTAGACCGAAATGCTGCGGCCTATTATGGCATTACCGCCTACAATTTAGCAAACGGTCTTGGTTCCGCACTTTCAGGAACAACTGCAACCACTCTAAAAGTAGATGGTAAAGAAACAGATATAATCTTAAGCCTACCTGATAGATATTCTGAATCAATGGAAAATCTAAAGCAAATTATGATTACAGGCAACAGCGGCTTACAAGTTCCCGTTGGTCAAATAGCCAGTTTTGATTATGATAATTCACCAAATATGATTAACCGTATAGATCAAGAACGATATGTAACATTGAATATAAATATAGAAGGCACCGATTTGGGCGGGGTTTCAAAGAATATACATGCTTTAGCTGATAACACCCTTCTCCCTTATGGGTATTCCATAGAAACAGGTGGAGCAGAAGCTGAAATGGTAGATGCCTTCAGACAGCTAGCCTATGCTTTAATTATCGCTATACTTCTTGTGTATCTTATTTTAGCGGCTCAGTTTGAATCTCTGCTTATGCCTTTCGTTGTGGCTATGAGCATACCTTTTGCTATGACAGGATCCTTCCTTGCTCTTTTCCTAACAGGATCATCTCTTTCCCTTGTATCTTTTTTGGGAATGATACTTCTGGTGGGCATAGTAGTAAATAACTCCATATTATTAGTAGAGTTTATTAATCGAAATCGGACTGAACTTACTCGAGACCTTGCCCTTGTTGAAGCAGGTAAAGTGCGGCTGCGTCCAATTTTAATGACTACTACCACAACTGTAGTGGGAATGATTCCAATGTCTTTAGGACTTGGAGAGGGAGCAGAGACTATGGCTCCAATGGCAATCTCTATAATAGGTGGCCTTATAACTTCAACCATAGTTACACTTATACTAATCCCCGTTTTATATGCAGCAATTGACGATAGAAAAAGTTTGCGTCTGAAAAAACGTGAAATCAAAGATTCCCATATTGACGAATTAGAATTGAAATGGTCCCAGGAGGATGAGCTTCGTGACATAGAAATCCATGAAGTAGAAGACAAGGGGGATAGCAATGATAAATAGGAAGAAATCCCAACAAATCCTTGCATCCGCAATTGCACTCTTCATAGAGAAAGGCTATCAAAACACAAAGATTATTGATATCGCCGAGGCTGCAGGGGTTGGAAAAGGAACTGTATACGAATATTTCAGCGGCAAAGAGGAATTGCTGTTGATGGTACTAGAAAATGTGGTTTCCAAAGATTTCGAAAAAGTTGATGCGTTGATTTTGAAAAAAGATAGCTGCTCTGAACAGTTAATGAATTATTTACGTGCACATATGAGTCTAATGCAAAAATACGGCTCCAATTTACCAGATCTGGCTCAGCAGTTATTGAACCCGGCAAATAAACTTTCTTCAGAAATCATTCATATTCTCCACGGTATAATGGATCATCAATTTTACCTGGTCCGGGATATCTTGGAAAAAGGAGAAAAATCCGGAGAAATTGCTATCTCAAATGTTTCTCTTGCCGCTTCCGCCGTTATGGGTGCCATTAACTACTACATAACTCTAAAGTCACAATCTTGCTCGGCATCTAAAAACTCCGAATTTTCTTGGGCTAGTGACGCTATTTCTTGGACTGAGGAGGATCTTATGGAGTTGCTAATGGATGGATTAAATAAAAATAATTAACAATATTGCTTACGACTTATACAATATTGCGAAAATTTAGGGTTTCTTTGTATACACAAGGCCCTATTTTTTTGCAATACTATCTTTGACTTGAATTTATTGACAATTGATTAACGTTTCAATAAAAAAGTGTTTCCCTTTTCATGAAGTATGATACAATAACGTTGTAATAATTTATTTCTATCATTTGTTATGGAGGTGTTTAAATGTCAAATTACACACAACTAGAGCTAAACGGTATGTATGAACTTACCGATACCGCTCGAGCTGAGCTATTGACTTCAAAGTATTACAATGAAGACTTAGCGCCAACGTCTGTGTCCCAAAGAACATGGACTACTTACAATATTACCGCTCTTTGGATTGGTATGTCTATCTGTATTCCGTCTCTTTCATTAGGTGCGGCACTTATCGGAATGGGCATATCCCCTTGGCTTGCAGTTCTAAATGTAACCTTGGGTAACTTGATTGTACTAGTTCCTATTCAGATGAACTCACATGCAGGAACAAAATACGGAATTCCTTTCCCTGTATTTTCACGTCTAACCTTTGGAGCCAAGGGAGCACATCTCCCCGCCATGTTAAGAGGTTTAACTGCTTGTGGATGGACTGCTATTCAAGCATGGGTAGGCGGAGGTTCAATCGCAGCTATTATCGGAGTATTTGCTCCAAAATTCTTAGACCCAACTTGGACTATGGCTCTTCCCGGTAACCCTGCCACAGGTATTGGCCAATTTGTTGGTTTCTTTATCTTTATGGCAATTATCGGATGGGTAGCTTATTCGGGATTTGAAAGTATCAAGGTTGTTCAAAGCATCGGTGGTCCTTTATTAGTCGTTGTTATCCTAGCATTATTTGCATGGTCTGTTACTACTGCAAGTGGAGCAGGCTATGGTTTCACTGAGGTTATGGCGCAAAAGCAAGACACTGAACTTATTAATTCCCTTGGTGGATTTTGGTATCTTTATATGGCAGGGCTAACAGCAAACATTGCTTTCTGGGCTACTATGGCTCTTAATATTCCTGACTTTTCAAGATATGCAAAATCGCAAAAATCTCAATTCTGGGGCCAATTACTTGGAATGCCTATTCCAATGTTTATGTGTGCATATATCGGAGCATTCTTCGCTATGTCAACTAAACTAGCATTTGGACAAGCAATGTTTGACCCAACTGGAGTATTCTATTATGTAGAAAACAAACTAGTTGTTATTGTCTGTGCTATTGGTGTAGCAGCTGCTACAATCACAACTTGCGTTGCAGCTAATATAGTTGCACCAGCTAACGGATTTTCAAATCTTTCACCAACTAGAATTTCCTACAAAAAAGGTGTTATTATTACTTGTATCTTAGCTGCTTTTGTATTCCAACCATGGTGGATATTTGGTTCTGGTGCAGCATATGTATTTACTTGGCTCAACAACTATGGAATGATCTTAGCTCCAGTAGCCGCTATCTTTATTGCTGACTACTTTGTTGTTAAGAAGAGATCCATTGACGTTGCAGGACTATATGCAGGAGATCAGGGACGTTACTGGTATACAGGCGGTTGGAATATAGCTGCACTTATTGCTTGGGCTGCTTCCTTTATTATTCCTCTAT
>CAYLIF010000001.1:0-34490 GCA_964383845.1 uncultured Oscillospiraceae bacterium | reverse complement strand
GGTTGGAATATAGCTGCACTTATTGCTTGGGCTGCTTCCTTTATTATTCCTCTATTAGGAAACACTGTATTCTTATACAACGCTGCTAGTGGCGCAAATCCTGGATTCTTTGATTACCTTTCCGCTAATGGATACTTAGTATCTTTTGCAATTGGATTCTTCCTTTATATTATCCTAATGTCTAAAGAAACTAAATCCAGAGTTTCAGTTGAAGAGCATGAAGCACTTACAGACAGACAATAATTTCTAAAATAGCTATTACAACTAAATAAATTTAAGACAAGCTTCGATAATAAATAAAAGGAGCCTTTGAGACTCAGAGGCTCCTTTTCATCAACTAAAACCAATAATTTTATATGAAGGAGGTAAAAAGATGGATTTATTAATTAAAGGTGGAACGCTAGTAACAAAGGACAGCACCTTTGACGCTGACATAGCTGTAAAAGATGGTAAAATTATAGCTATTGGAACTGACCTAAAGCCAGAAAGCAACACTGAAGTAGTAGATGCTAAGGGCAAGATGGTTTTACCAGGAGCAATTGATGGACACACTCATTTGGCTATGCCCTTTGGAGGAACCATCTCATCTGATGACTATTTCACAGGAACCAGGTCTGCTGCATGCGGAGGAACTACTACAGTTTTTGATTTCGTTCTCCAAGGTCAAGGAGAAAAGATGTTAGATGCCATTAAGAGAAGAGATGCTCTTGCTGCACCAGATGCAGCAGTAGACTATTCCTTCCACGTAGGTGTTTGTGATGTTACCACAGACGAACTCCTAGACTCGATGGAAGATGCTGTAAAAGCTGGAGTGCCTTCTTTCAAGGTATTCATGGTTTATGACTTTGGCGTAGACGATGGCAGTTTCTATAAAGTTTTAGTAAAGGCTGCTGACATTGGAGCCTTAGTGGGCGTACATGCTGAAAACAGAGATGTAAATAATGTTTTGGTAGCAAAGTACCTATCTGAAGGTAAAACAGATGCCTGGTGGCATTACATGGCTAAAAACGAGGCCGTAGAAGGCGAAGCTGATGTAAGAGCAATAAACCTTGCAAAAATGGCTGGAACTTCCTTATACATTGTACATTTAGCCAATAAACAGGGAGTAGATGCCGTTACTCAGGCAAGAGATGAAGGATACCCAATCTTTGCAGAGACATGTCCTCAATATCTTAACTTTACTAGTGATGTTTACAAACTTCCTAGAGCCAGAGATTATGTCTGTTCCCCTCCAATGAAGGGGCAAGAATCTCAAGATTCAATTTGGGATGCAATTAATAGAGGTGACATAGCAACAGTTGCTACAGATCACTGCCCATTCACTCAAGCAGAGAAAGATTGGGGAATTACAACTAAAGACGGCAAACCCGGAAATTTCACAACTATACCAAATGGTTGTGCAGGAATAGAAAATATGTATCCTTATATGCTTTCTGAGGCAAACAAGGGAAGAATTACCTTTAATAAGGCTGTTGAGCTTTGCTCAACTAACCCTTCCAAGCTTTTTGGTTTGGACCATGTTAAAGGAGCTCTTCGTGTAGGACTAGATGCAGATATTGTGCTTTATGACCCTAAAAAGAATGTAACCATAGCTAACAAAGATATGCACGGCGCTACTGACCATACAATTTGGGAAGGAGCTGAGATTAAGGGTTATCCTGTAGCCACTTACTCAAGAGGTAACTTGGTCTACAAGGATGGTGAGTTCTTAGGTGAAAAAGGAAAAGGAAAATTTATTAAGTGTAACACTTTGAAGTTCACAACTCCTGAACTTTAGACCTTTGTAGATCTACGTATTCGTTTCTATTACCATTTACAAGGCCTTTAGTAAGGCCTTGTTTTTATTTTTCCCAAAATTCTTTGTTAAAATGCCTACTTGGTATTTGCTGTTTTCCTCTTTCACGATTTCGTCTCTTAGAATCTTGACAATAAACCCCTGTTCAATTAAACTTGTATACAAATATACAATATAGTTGAACAAAATTAATAGGGGGACATATGGGAAATTCAGTAGCATATAAAATTTTGCAAGAACATTTAGTAGAAGGGGTTCTTACACCAGGGGAAGAAATCACCATTAAGATCGACCAGACTCTAACTCAGGATTCTACCGGAACAATGGTTTACCTACAGCTAGAGGCGATGAATGTTGATAAGATAAAAACAGAGTTATCTGTGGCTTACGTGGACCACAATACCTTACAGACAGGGTTTGAAAGCGCAGACGACCATGCCTTCATAAAAAGCGTTGCGGCCCGTCACGGCGTGATATACAGCAAACCTGGTAATGGAATTTGTCACCAACTCCATATAGAAAACTACGGTATCCCCGGTAAAACTCTCCTTGGCTCAGATAGCCATACTCCAACGGGAGGGGGATTAGGAATGATTGCTATAGGAGCAGGAGGACTAGATGTTGCTATGGCAATGGCTAAAGGGTTATATTCTCTAACAGTCCCAAAAGTATTAAAAGTCGAACTAAAAAATAGCCTAGCCCCTTGGTCTTCTGCTAAGGACATTATCCTTAAAGTTCTTAGAGAACTTACGGTAAAGGGTGGTGTAGGAAAAATTATCGAATATACTGGAGAAGGAGTAAAAACTCTAAGTGTTACAGATCGTGCAACCATAACAAATATGGGAGCTGAATTAGGAGCTACTACTTCAATTTTCCCAAGCGATGAGAAGACCTTAGCCTATTTAACCTCCCAAGGAAGAAGTGAGGACTATAGAGCAATTTCAGCAGATCCTGATGCCATTTACCACGAAGAACTTATTATTGATTTAAGTGTTCTTCCTCCTCAAGTTGCAAAACCCCATAGCCCTGATAACGTTTCTGATGTAAAAGAAGTGGGACCAATTAAAGTCGATCAAGTAGCTATTGGAAGTTGCACCAATTCTTCTTATACTGATCTAATGAAAGTGGCTGCAATCTTGAAGGATAAAAAAGTCGCAGAAAACGTGAGTTTGGTTATTTCTCCTGGTTCAAGCAAAATACTTGCAAAAATGGCTGAAAATGGTGCCTTGGCAAATCTTATAAATTCAGGCGCTCGTGTTATAGAGAATGCTTGTGGACCTTGTATTGGCATGGGACAATCTCCAAAATCTGGTGCCGTATCATTAAGAACCTTTAACCGAAATTTCAAAGGTCGAAGCGGTACCAATGATGCAATGATTTATCTTGTGAGCCCAGAAACTGCAGCCTTATCTGCAATAACAGGAGTCCTTACAGATGGTAACGACACTAACATACCCTACCCCATTATTGAGGAAGTCGATTTTGAGTCCAGAGATTCATTTATTGTTATGCCAGGAACAGAAGGTAAAAATATTCCTTTAGAAATGGGACCTAATATACAACCCTTCCCCAGGAATACAGACCTAGCCGATAAAATTACTGCTACGGTAGCATTAAAGGCTGGAGACAATATTACTACTGACGACATCATGCCTAGCGATTCAAGGCTTTTGCCATATCGGTCTAATGTTCCTTATTTAGCAAATTTCTGTTTCGAAAAACTAGATAATGGATTTCCAAAAAGATGCATTGATGCCAAAAGCGTTAGTATAGTAGGTGGGGAAAACTATGGTCAGGGTTCTAGCAGAGAGCATGCTGCTCTAGTCCCTCTTTATCTCGGTGTTAAATTCGTTGTGGCAAAATCTTTCGCCAGAATTCACCGGTCCAATCTTATTAATAGTGGTATAATACCTTTGGTCTTTGAAAGCAAAGAAGACTACGAAGATATTGTAATGGGAAATAAGCTTCTCATTGAAAAAGCACGAGAGCAGGTACAAGATGGCCTAGTAATAGTAAAGAATTTGGATACAGGGAAGGTTTACCGCACCCTGACTAACTTTTCAGCCTTAGAGGTTGAGATGATTTTAAAAGGCGGAAAAATAAACTTATAAGGAGACCCCAATGAAAGATATTATAACAGTAAAAGAGGCAGTTGCAGCCTTTGAAACTCTTGTTAATGAGCAACAAAAACGACATGATAAAATGGAAGAAAAGTCTAAAATTGCTTTTAAAGATCGGGATAAAATTGTTATAGGAACTATTGCTGGTGATGGAATCGGCGTATTTATTATGAAAGAAACTCAAAAAGTTCTCTCTGCCCTACTTGCTAAGGATAAAGACAGAATTGAATTAAGAGAAATTGACGGCTTGACAATAGAAAATAGAATTGCCGTAAAAGCTACTCTTCCCCCAGATGTTCTGGCTCAAATAGGCCAGTGCGATGTTCTACTAAAAGGTCCTACCACTACTCCTGACAACCGAGAAGGTATCAATATGGAAAGCGCAAATGTTGCTTTAAGACGAGAACTAGATCTTTATGCTAATGTACGTCCAGTCTCTATCCCTGAAGAAGGCATCGATTGGATGTTTTTCCGTGAAAATACAGAAGGCGAGTACGTTCTAGGCAGTAGAGGTATAGATTTAGGTGATATATCTTTTGACTTTAAAGTAACCACTACAAAAGGAACTCGCAGAATAGCTAAGGCTGCTTTTGAATATGCCAAAGCCAATGGGAATTCTAAAGTTACCATCATTACAAAAGCAAATATAATGAAAAAAACCGACGGTAAATTCTTGGAAATCTGTTATGATGTGGCAAAAGAATATCCAGACATACCTGTAGATGATCGTTATGTAGATATTATGGCGGCAAACTTAGTAAACCCCCAAATTCAATCAGAATTTAATGTTATTCTTGCCCCCAATCTGTATGGAGATATCCTAACGGATGAAGCAGCACAATTACAAGGTGGTGTTGGAACTGCTGGCAGCGGAAATATCGGAGACCAGTACGCAATGTTCGAAGCTATTCACGGATCAGCACCTAGAATGGTGTCTTCTGGGAGAGCGGAATATGCAAATCCTGCCAGCCTAATGAAAGCCGGCGAAATGTTATTAAGGCACATTGACAAGGTGGAAGAAGCAAACATTCTCAAAGATGCTTTGGTTTTTGCAGATAGCACTATCAACGTATTAAGAGATGGTACGGGAGATAAGGGATCGGATTATACAAATGCCGTTTTGTCTTTTATTGATAGTAAGTATAAATAATTGAAGGAGTTCTAAATGAAAAGAACCAAATACTTACAAGAGTTAAACAACACAGCAATACCCCTTGCAAGTAATCTCTTTCTTCAGCTTCAGAAAGATATCCTTTGTGGCACAAGGAAACCTGGAGAAAAATTGACTGAACAAGCCCTTTGTAGCGAATTTAACGTAAGCCGTACTCCAGTTCGAGAAGCTCTTAGACAATTGGAGATGGATGGTTTAGTGGAAAATATACCCAACCGCGGTGCTTTTGTGGTTGGGTTTTCCCATCAGGATATGTTGGATATGTACGATCTTAGAAAGGCGTATGAAATGCAAGCAATTCGCTGGGCAATCCAACGTATCACAGATGAAGAGCTTGAAGCTCTTGAAGAAACCTTTGAGTTCATGGAATTCTACACAATGAAAAAAGATATGGAAAAAATGCTTAACATCAATGTAGGTTTTCATCAAATAATATATGGGGCATCACACAATCTAATGCTTCGCCACGTTCTCTCTTCCTACCAGGTCTATCTGAAATATAGTCGAAGAGATATGGAATACAGTGAACACTACCTAACTTCTGTGCTTGCGGAGCATCGAGAGATTTTTAATGCTTTTTTAAAAAAAGATGCGGAGGCCGGTGTTGCAGCAATGGAAATCCACATGGAAAATTCTAAAACAAGAAATAATGTCTAGAAAAATATTCCAAAAATAAATTGATAAAAAAAGTTAACCGCGGGAAGTAAAACTCTTTCAACAAGGCCTAAGATTATAAATACCAAAAGAATAATCATTCCCTTATCGTTTACTTTGTAATACCATTCTGTTCTTTTTAGATTAAACACTTCTCCTATAATATTAAACCCATCTAAAGGTGGTATAGGCAGTAAATTAAATACCATTAAGACTAAATTAATTTGAACTACGTATAGCAATACTTCTACTATGGTTCCACCTAAAGAAGATCCTGCAAATTCCGCTCCAAATGAAATAAACACTTTGACAATACCCATAAATATAATTGCCAAAACAAAGTTGGTAGTTACTCCAGCAATTGCCACAAGGAATTCGTCTCTTCGTGGTTTTTTGAAATTCCTTGGGTTAATTTGTACCGGTATCCCCCATCCAAAGCCTATAAAAATCAGGGCTATCATTCCAATAGGGTCTATGTGAGCAAGAGGGCTTATGGTTACCCGCCCTTGAAGTTTTGGTGTCATATCCCCTAATTTATATGCTACAAAAGCATGAGCAAACTCATGAAATGAAAGTCCTATTATTATCCCCGGGAAAATCATTAAGGTGTGGAATATCCAGTCTTGCGGACTTGAAAACCTGCCACTGGAAATAGCGGAAAATGCCATAATAACTAGGAACATAATTGATATTGGGTCTAAAAATCTTTTCATTAAAATTTCTCCCAATCTTTTAGTGGGAAATCATCGCACAACTCTTTAACAATTTTTTTTGCCTCTTCAGATTTATCTCCCTTAGAATCTAAAACAAGAGAAATAGCTTGTGCTACCCGTCTAATTTCATCCTCTTTAAATCCCCTAGTAGTAAGTGCGGGAGTCCCTAATCTAACTCCGCTAGTTACAAATGGACTTTGTGGATCATTAGGTACTGTATTTTTATTGGTAGTAATGTTAGCATGATCTAGCATTATCTCTGCTGCTTTACCTGTTAAGCCCTTGTTTATTAAGTTTAATAATATTAAATGATTGTCAGTGCCTCCAGAAACCATGTGAAAATCTTTTGCCAACAGTTCCTCAGCCAATACCTTGGCATTATTAATGACTTGTTTTTGATAAAGCTTGAAACTTGGTTCCATTGCTAGCTTCAGACAAACTGCTTTTCCTGCGATAATATGCATTAACGGTCCGCCCTGTGTTCCAGGGAAAACAGCTTTATTAATTGCAGGGCCAAACTCTTCCTTTGCCAATATGATTCCGCCTCTTGGCCCTCTAAGAGTCTTGTGTGTAGTTGTTGTTATTACGTGAGCATCTTTGACTGGATTAGCATGGACACCACCTGCAACAAGTCCTGCTATATGTGCCATATCAACCATAAGTACAGCACCTACTTCGTCGGCAATTTCTCTAAAAATATCAGTTCTTAAAATTCTTGGGTAAGCTGAGGCTCCAGCAACAATCATTTTGGGTTTATGTTTCTTTGCTAAATCTCTTACTTGATCAAAATCTATGGTCTCTGTTTCTGGATCCAGACCATAGGAAATGAAATTAAAATAAGTTCCTGAAATATTCACGGGACTCCCATGAGTTAAGTGTCCCCCATTGGAAAGGTCCATTCCCAATACTGTGTCCCCAAGGGAAAGAAGAGCGAAATACACTGCAATATTTGCTGATGCTCCACTATGGGGTTGTACATTTGCAAATTCAGCGCCAAATAATTCTTTTGCTCGTTCTATTGCAAGGGTTTCCACCTCATCAACGTGTTCACAACCACCATAGTATCTTTTGCCAGGGTATCCTTCGGCATATTTATTTGTTAAGATACTGCCGCTTGCTTCCATAACCGCTTTGCTGGTAAAATTCTCTGAAGCAATCATCTCCAGTTTATTTTCTTGTCTTGCCTCTTCCCTCATAATTACGTCGTACACATCTCGATCCACTTTTTTTAAAACCTCAAACATCTTCTAAATTTCCTTTCTTAAATCATAATAAGTCAGATAACAAACGACATACCGGTTCTTTCACCTTTATTAAAAATTTCCTGTTCCGATAAGATTCCTTGGTTAATTGATAACTATTTAGCATATCCGCTTCAAATATTTCTTCCATTTTATTCGCATGTTTTGCGCCATAAATAAAAACATTTGTTTCAAAGCTGAGTTTAAAACTACGTCTATCAAAATTCGCTGTGCCTGCGCTACTTATTTCCCCGTCCACAACTAAAGTTTTGGCATGAAGAAAGCCTGCGTCATATATGTAGACTTTGGCCCCCAGTTCAATGAGATCTCCTACGTAGGACCATGTCGCCCAGTAAACAAACATGTGATCAGGCTTATTGGGTATCATAATCCTAACATCTACTCCAGATAATACGGCAACTTTTAAATTCTCATGAAGGCTATTAGAAGGTACGAAATAAGGAGTTTGTATCCAAATTTTCTCCTCGGCAGTTGAAATCATTCGGTTAAATCCCCTTTTAACTTCTTCTTTTCCTGTGTCAGGACCACTGCTTACCACTTGAATCCCAGTTATCCCATCCCCCAAGGTTTTTGAAAAGTATGCATCTTTAAGGGTTAAGTCTTCCTTTACCGCCGTTCTCCAGTCCAAAAGAAATCTAGCATTAATATCTTGTACGGCACTTCCTAAAATTCTTAGTTGCGTATCTCTCCAGTTGCCGAATTTCTTCTTTCTCCCAAGGTATTCCCTACCTATATTAAATCCGCCAATGTAACCGATTGTATCATCAATAATAACAAGTTTTCTATGATTTCTATAATTCAATCTGGGGCTAAGATACCGGAATCTCAATGGTAGAAAAAATGCAAAATGACCTCCGCTTTCACGAAATTCCTTTAACACCCTTTTATTCAAGCCACGACAACCTAAGCCGTCACCCAAAAGCCTTACCTCAACGCCTTCTGCCGCTTTTTCACTTAAGGCTTTCAAGAATTTTTTTCCAATTTCATCTGGTTTTATAATAAAATACACTATACTTATGGTTTTTTTGGCTCCCTTAATATCTTGAAGTAGGGTGTTAAACATTTCATTGCCATCAATTATAACCTGAATCTCATTGTCCTGTGTGTAATATGAATTCCCTAATATTTGTTGTAAACGAAGTAAATCCTTCCACTTAACTGCTTTAGGACTATTAAATTCAAAATCACCTGTAGAAATTTCTTTCATTTGGCTTTCTAGGGATCCATGAATAAAGGCTTCTTCTTCAATGGTTAACTTCATCGCCTTCTTCCCTATTACAGAACTAGACAACATAATATAAAATAATATACCAATCACAGGGAGGAAAAATAAAATCATAACCCAAGCCAATGTAGCTGCAGGGTCTTTTCTTTCTAGGAAAATAACAAGAATGGCAATTATTGTATTTGTAACAATAAGGGCCCACTCCATCATGGGCATAAAGGCTCCTATTAGTGCATACATCCATTTCTCCTTAGTCCAATCTTTTACCTTTTAAGCTAAAAGTATTGGCTTCAACAATCTCCATAGGAATAATAGTCCCAACTTCTTTTTCTGATGCAATAAAATTTACCAACTTAAAACTCTCTGTTCGACCTTGATATGTTCCTGTATTCTTCTTTGACAAACCTTCAACCAACACATTTTGCACTGAGCCTATGTAAGCCATGTTTTTTGCTTTAGCGCTGGTGTTTACCACTTGAATCAAGCGGTTAAAGCGTTCATGCTTAATAGACTCTGGGATTTGGCTCTCATAATTTTCTGCTGGTGTTCCTTTCCTCACGGAATACAGATATGTGAAGGCCGAATCAAATCCTACTTCTTCTACTAAATCTAAAGTATCTTGGAAATCTTCTTCCGTCTCTCCTGGAAAACCCACTATAATATCTGTAGTAATTGCCATATGAGGAACCACATTACGCAGTTTTGAAATAAGTGTTTTATATTCCTCTCTGGTATATTTTCGGTTCATTGCCTTCAGCATTGCATTGCTTCCAGATTGTACAGGAAGATGAATATAATTGCTTAATTTATCTAGTTTTCCAAAAGCTTCAATCAATTCATCACTTATATCTTTGGGATGAGAGGTCATAAATCGAATTCGTTCTATCCCATCTATTTCCGCTATAGAATAAATTAACTCAGTGAAGTTTGGTTGATAAGAATTAACATTTTGTCCAAGAAGCATTACCTCTTTGGTTCCATCCACCGCCAAATCACTAATCTCTCTTATTATTTCTTGATGGTCTCTTGATCGCTCCCGCCCCCTCGTATAGGGGACTATACAGTAGGTGCAGAAGTTGTTGCAGCCAAATGTCACATTTATAAGTGCTTTATATGGATGAACTCTTTTTGCAGGAAGTCCTTCTAAGGTTTCTTCTGCGGCTTCCCACACATCTATCAGGGTCTTTGTTGCTTCTTTAGCCTCCTCTATGAGTAAGGGAAGTTCGTGTAGATTGTGGGTTCCAAAAATAAGGTCTACCCATGGATATCTTTTTTTCACTTGTTCTACAATGTGAGCTTGCTGCATCATGCATCCACCCACACAAATAATTCGCGGGGCATCAGGAGTTTTATATTTCTTTAATTGTCCTACAGTTCCAAAGAAGCTCCTATCTGCGTTATCTCTTACACTACAAGTATTGATTACATAAACCTCAGCTTCTTCTTGATTTAAGGCTTCACTATATCCTTCTTGCTCTAAAAGTCCGGCTATTATTTCCGAATCATGTTCATTCATCTGACAACCAAATGTTTTTATGTGATAAGTTTTTTCTTTCTTCATTAACTATCGCTATTCCTATTCTAATTACAGCATTTTAACATGCTTATACTTTTACTATTCTTGTTTCTTGTCTCTTCCCATAAGAAGGTCTACGGCTTTGTTAACTTCAATTTCTTCGTTAATAATTTTATAGATCCCCTCTGTAATAGGCATTTCAACTCCAACTCTTTTCACTAATTCGATAGCTGCTTCTGCAGTAAACATCCCTTCAACAACCATACCTATTTTTTTTGTGGCTTCTGAAGGCTTAACACCTTGCCCTATTAAAATACCACATCTTCTGTTTCGACTATGCATGCTGGTACAGGTAACTATTAAGTCTCCTATTCCCGATAATCCCAAAAAAGTATCTTTGTCAGCGCCGAGTTCGACACCTAAGCGAGCAATTTCCGCAATTCCTCTAGTCATCAATGCTGCTTTTGCATTGTCGCCAAAACCCATTCCATCTGAAATTCCCGCACCTAAGGCAATTATATTTTTCAAGGCACCACCAAGCTCTAAGCCAATTAGATCCGGGTTTGTGTATACTCTAAAACGATTTGTCATAAAAACTTCTTGAGCTATAAGAGCGCTTTCAGGATTATCTGAAGCCACTGCAACAATAGTAGGTAATTTTTGTCCTACCTCTTCAGCGTGACTTGGCCCCGACAATGCAACGTAATTTAATTCAGGAGCAATTTCCTTTGCAATCTCTGACATTCGTAGTAAAGTTTTCTTTTCAATACCTTTTGCAACATTTACTATTATTTGATCTTTATTAAGATAGGGTAAGGCCGATGTCAAAGCATTTCTAAAGTGTTGAGCTGGTGCAGAAAATACCACAATATCAGTATCACTTAATACTTCAGGGATACTCATTGCAATACTAAGGGTATCTGCAAATTGAATTCCTGGAAGGTATTTCATATTTTCTCTATCTGTCTTTAGCGCCTTTAAATGTTCTTGGTCTAAATCCCAGATTTTAACTGAATGTCCTTTGTCTGACAATGTAATTGCAAGGGCTGTTCCCCAGCTACCAGCTCCAATAACACCTATTTTTTTCATTTTATTTTTCCTTTCGAAACTTAACCTTGGGCTCTTCATTTCTAAGTAGCCTCTTAATATTACTTCGATGATTATATACGACGATTACTGTTATCATCAGTGTCCATAAAAAGTAGATTAATGTAGAAGTAATTGCTTCTCTACCTATAAAAAAAGACATTACGGGTAGAAGTATGGCTGCCCCTATAGAAGCTATAGAAGCCCGTCTAGATATAATAAATAAAACAAGAGCTGTTGTAAAGCAGGCCAAACCTAATAATGGGCTTATTCCAAGTACTACTCCTAAAGATGTTGCTGCACCTTTTCCTCCTCTGAAGCCAAAAATAACTGGCCAAGAGTGACCACATATTGCTGCAATACCTGCCAACATTCCAAGTAACATAATATTAAAGCTACCGCTGTTACTAATCGCCCCCAATGTTTGACCAATTAATACGGCCACTGTACCTTTTAATACATCAATAATAAGAGTTGCCATAGCTGCTCGTTTACCAAGAACTCGAAGCACATTAGTGGATCCAGCATTGCCACTTCCCTCTTTGCGAATATCAAGTCCAGCCATCTTACCTATTAAAATTGCAGGAGATATGTTGCCAATAAAATATCCCGCTAAAACTGCTGCTCCACCAAATAAGAAAACCATCTGCTATAACTCCTTTTCACCCTTTTCTCTAAACACGAATTTAATTGAGGTTCCTTCAAATCCAAATGCATCTCGAATTTTATTTTCCAAATATCGCGAATACGAAAAATGTACCAATTCTCTTCTATTTACCTGGAAGGAAAACAAAGGTGGCTTGACCCCTACCTGAGTTCCGTAGTATATTTTTAAACGCTTGCCCTTATCTGAAGGAGGTTGATTCATCATCATTGCATCTTGAATCAAGGCATTTAATTGTCCAGTAGATATTCTCATGGCCCTTTTCTCTGAGACTGTTTTAGCTACATCCATCACTTGAAATACCCTTTGATTGTCTTTTACCGATATAAACACCGTTGGGGCATAAGACATAAACACCAGTTCATTGTGTATCTCTTTTTCAAATTCTTTCATCGTATTAGTTTCTTTTTTCAGTAAGTCCCACTTATTTACTACAATAACAACACCTTTTCCTGCTTCGTGGGCTATCCCTGCAATTTTTTTATCTTGTTCCGTTACACCTTCCATAGCGTCAATCATAATAAGACAAACATCACACCTCTCAATAGAGGCTATTGCTCTAATTACACTATAGCGCTCTATATCATCATTCACTTTGGTTTTTCGTCTTATGCCAGCAGTATCAATTAAAACGTAATCCTCATCCTTCCAAGTGAAAGGAGAGTCTATTGAATCTCTGGTAGTTCCAGCAATTGGAGAAACTATCACTCTATTTTCTCCTAAAAGAAGGTTAATCAAAGACGATTTTCCCACATTGGGTTTTCCTACTACAGCAATTTTTACCGATTCATCATCTTCCAAGAAAAGTTCCTCTGGGAAGCTATCCACAATCTGGTCAAGGAGATCCCCCAAGTTCAGCATATTAACTGCAGATATAGGAATAGGTTCCCCTAACCCCAGTTCGTAAAACTCATAGAAGTTATCAGGTAGCTTCATACTATCTAGTTTGTTGACAACCAGAATTACCTCTTTACCTGTACGCATAAGAAGGTTTGCCACATCATGATCAGCTGTCGTCAAGCCGTCTTTCCCATCTACCATAAAGATTATAGTATCAGCTGTTTCCATAGCAATTTCTGCTTGAATTCGCATTTGAGCAAAAATTACATCTTTGGTATTAGGATCAATCCCTCCTGTATCAATTAGGGCAAAGGTTTTTCCACTCCATTCTGTTTCGGCATAAATACGATCTCTAGTTACTCCTGGAGTGTCCTCTACTATTGAAATCCTCTGTCCAATTACTTTATTAAAAAACGTGGATTTTCCCACATTAGGCCGACCAACTACCGCCACTATCGGTTTACTCATCAAAAATCCCTCCTATGAATTCCTCGGGAGAGAAGGGCTGCAAGTCTTCTAATCCCTCTCCTACACCTATAAATTTAACCGGAATGTTAAGCTCATCTACAATTGTCAGAACTATTCCGCCCTTTGCTGTACCATCCAGTTTGGTTAAGACGATTCCCGAAAGATCCGAAACTGCGTCAAACTCCTTAGCCTGAGATACAGCGTTTTTCCCCGTTGTAGCGTCAAGAACTAAAAGAGTCTCTCTAACAGCTTCCGGATACTCCTTCTTTATTATATTGCTCATTTTCTCCAATTCATTCATTAAGTTCTTTTTGTTTTGAAGTCGCCCTGCTGTATCGCAGAGCAGAACATCAGTCTTTCGAGCCTTGGCCGCCTGTATTCCATCAAATAAAACCGCGGATGGATCAGCACCTTCTTTATGACGAATAGTATTTATACCGTTCCTATCCCCCCAGATCTCAAGCTGATCTGCAGCTGCTGCCCTGAATGTATCTGCTGCAACCAATAATACTTGATCTCCTTGTGATTTAAACCTGTGGGCCAATTTCCCAATTGTTGTGGTTTTACCGCCGCCATTAATTCCAACCATTAAAATAACCAGTGGCCGTTGGTCTGGCAGATCAGAAGGTTTTTCGCTTTTTACTACTTTTATCATAATAGCCTTTAAATGGTTCTTGATGTTTTCGGGCATAACTAAAACATTTTCTTTGATAATATCACGAAGTTCTTCAATAATCCTCATTGTGGTTTCCATGCCAATATCAGAGGTAATTAATATCTCCTCTAATTCATCCATCATTTCTTCGTCTACTTTACCACGAGCCATTATAGTATCTACCAGTCGATCTGATAAACGGCCGAACATAGATTTTTTAGTATTTTTCATTAATTTTCTCCTAAATCAAAGGCATCTCCAAGTTTTAGGGATAGTACCTTTGAAACCCCTCGCTCTGCCATTGTAATTCCATAAAGGGTATCTGCATGTTCCATTGTTGCCTTTTGATGTGTAACCAAGGTAAATTGGATTTCGTTATCAAAATGACCTAATGTCTTAATAAAACGATTTATGTTAGTTTCATCCAGAGCTGCTTCTACCTCGTCCAATATACAAAAAGGCGTTGGTTTAGTTTTAAGAACAGCGAACATCAAAGCTATAGCAGTCATTGTTTTCTCTCCACCGGACAAAAGACTTATATTACTTAATTTCTTGCCTGGGGGTTGAGCTATAATATCGATATTTGATTCCAACGGGTGGTCGCTATCCTCTAACACTAACTGTGCATTTCCTCCTCCAAAAAGCTCAGAAAAGAACATCTCGAAGTTAGAGGCTACTTGGTTAAAACTCTCCTTAAAGCGAGCCTTTATAATTTTATCCGTATCAGAAATAATTTTATTCAAAGCTTCTGTAGCATCTAGAATGTCCTTGCGTTGCTCAGTCAAAAATTCATAACGCTCACTAACTTCCTGATATTCAGCTATAGCGCCAACATTTACTTCTCCTAATTCTTTGATTCTGGACTTAATTTCACGGTTCTCCCTTAGCCCAGTGGAGAGTGCAAACTCCTCTTTTTTAAATTCTATTGCTTGAATATATGATATTTCAAATTCTTCCCATAATTTTTCTTTGTATGTATCAAGAAGGGTTTCATTTTTCCCTTTTCGAATTTCCATTTCCATTCTACTAGAAGAAATATTTTCAAGTTTTTCATCTAAAGTTTCTTTTTCATGGGACACTTGAGTGAGCTTTTGGAAAACCTCAGATTTTTCTAGTCTTAGAGCTTTTAGCTGCTCCTCCACCTTAATCTTTTCCCTTTCCTTTTCTTCTACTAATTTAACGTTGCTTCCAGAGCCAGCTGATATATGAATTTTTTCATTCTCGTAATTGTGTAAGCGTTCTTCTTTTTCTGCGATTTCTCTATTAATTTCTTCCATATTACTCATAATGATTGTAAGTATTGCTTGTATTCCTTGTTTTTCGCTTTCCCAAGAAGATTTGGCCATTCTAATTTTCGTGATGGCTTCCATTAAATCATCTAGCTTGGATTTTTGATCTTTATGTTTTAAAAGAGCTGTTTCAATTTCTCTTTCTATTTCTTGAGCACGATCCCCTGCCATCTTCGCCTCTTGTAATAACTGACGAACTATATTATCAGAGTTGGCAATTTCCTCTTCTATATTATTCTGTTCGCGAAGCCTTCCTTCTTTTCGAATATCCATGGCGTTTAGGTTTTCTGCAAATGCTTCATCATGACTTTTCTTTGTAAGATATGCGATCTCTGTATCTTTAAGAAGCTGCTCTATTTCTATAGCAGCTTCTAGAGATTGTTCTAGTTTTCTACGCAGCTCCTTTTGTTGCTTTTCCAGTTCAACACCTTTGTTTTCCATTTCTTCATAAGTTTTGCCTAAGGATTCGATTTCTCCTTTTCTCTCTAATAAATTGGCAGAATTATTTTTATGTCGACCTCCAGTTATGGCTCCATTAGCATTTATAAACTCTCCTTCTAAGGTTACGCATCGGTAGCCACCCGCAGATTTTGAGAGAGAAACAGCATTTTGCATAGTGTCGAAAACAGCAACTCTGCCTAAGAGATATTCCATTACCTCTTTATAAACATCTTCAGTGGTTATTAAGTCGGCTGCGAAACCTTTGAAACCCTTAGCTTCTGATATGGAAGGGTCTCTCCTAGCAAAGCTCTTTTTAATGCTTTCCAATGGAAGAAATGTTAGACGCCCTGCCCTGTTTTCTTTTAATAACTGAATTGCTTTTTCTGCGTCTTTATCTCTTTGGCACACAATGTTTTGAAGGTTGCCACCAAGAGCGGTTTCCATAGCGATTTCAAATCCACTTGGGACTTGAATTAATTCTGCCACGGTGCCATAAAGACCTTGAAGGTTGGCTTTCATCAAATATTTAACACCATAATTATATCCTTCGTAATTTGCTTCCATTTCTTCAATGGTTTTCTTACGGGAGTTAAGTTGGCTCATTTTTATTTTTAGTGCTTCTAAATCTCTTCCCTTTTGTCGTTCATCGTTGGAAAGCTCTGCTTGCTTTGTTCGTTCTCTTGATAAACCATCTTTTAGTTTTGTGACTTCTCCTTCTAAGACCTTCCGCTGTAAAGCAATTTCGTCTCTTGATGCCACTACATTTTTATTAACGTCGTTTTCTTGTTCCTGTTCTTGTCTAATTGTCTCTCGTCTCCTATTAAGACTCTCTTTCAGGCTTTCAATGCTTTGAGCCTCACCTTCTTTATTGGCTTTTTCATTTAATAGGGAGAAAACATCACTCTTTTTTGCTTCCACATTTCCCACTGCTTCTTGATAAAAAGCTGATAACTCTTCATAATTTCGTGTTTTTTCTTCAAGCTCCAAAGACAATGTTTTTAACCGCTGGTCACTTTCACTTTTTAAATCAAGTTGCGCTGCTTCTTTTATCTTTTCTTTTTCTTTTTTATCGGCGAGAAATTCTAGTTCCTCTTTTAGCCTAAGTGAGTTTGCCTCAATATTAGAAAGCCTCTCACTGTCAATTTTCTCAGAGTTTATAAGGCTATGAAGTTCATCCATTAGAAGAATTTGCCTCTCACTAACTGCCTGCATTTGGGCTTCCAAACTTTCATTACGATCTCTTGTTTGAATAATATTTTCTTCAAGAACTTCCTTCTGTCTCTTTATATTGGCCACTTCATTTTTAGAAAGGGATAGCTCCGCATCTAAGGCCTGGCTGTTTGATTCAAGTTTTTCAATGTTTTTAAGAGTTATGTTTATTTCTAGTTCTTTGAATCGTTCCCTTAAAATCAAGTATTCCGTAGCTTTTTCGCTGTCATCTTTAAGGGCATCAATTCTTCTTTCGATTTCCCCTACTATATCGTTAACACGTTCAAGTTGTAGGTTGGAAGTGTTTAATTTTCTTTCTGCTTCAGCTTTTTTATTCCTGTATGTAACAATTCCGGCTGCCGATTCAAATATCTCTCTTCGGGATTCTGTTTTATTACTTATAATGTCTGCAATCTTGCCTTGTCTGATAATGCTGTATCCATCCACTCCAATCCCCGTATCCATTATAAGTTCGCGGATGTCTCGTAGCCTACAGGGATTATTATTTATAGCATATTCACTTTCCCCAGATCTATACATTCTACGAGTAATAGCAACCTCATTATAGTCAACTGGAAGGATTCCAGATGTATTATCCAACACCAAGGTAACCTCAGCCATACCTCTTGATTTTCTTGAAGTAGTACCGGCAAAAATCACTTCGTCCATTTTACCGCCTCTAAGCATTTTAGGGCTCTGTTCTCCTAATACCCAGCTTATTGCATCACTAATATTGCTTTTCCCAGAGCCATTTGGCCCTACAATGCAAGTGATCCCCTCATTCAGTTCCAAGACAACGGGCTCAGCAAAGCTCTTAAAGCCTTGCATTTCTATACGTTTAAAGTACAATGTTGTCTCTCCCTTCCAGTGCAACTTTTGCAGCATTTTGTTCAGCTTCTTTTTTACTTAGGCCAATTCCTGTGCCTAAAACTTCATTTTCTAAAACCAGCTCTACATAGAAGGTTTTAGCATGGGGTGGACCCTCTTCTTTTATCACCCTATACTCAAACTTCTGTTTGCCTTCTCCTTGCAGTATCTCTTGAATTGAGGTTTTGTAATCACTTTCACCACCCCTTTTTAATGCCTCTAACAGGGTTTCTTCAAAATGTATGTAGATGAATTCTTCCGCTTTGTTAAATCCTCCATCTAAGGCTACAGCACCAATGATGGCTTCAAGAGAATCTGACAATATTGAGTCTTTGTTATTCCCCCCAGTACGACGCTCTCCTTCACCCATGAGTAAATAATCTCCCATAGAGAGCTTACGGGCAATATGAGCCAAGGATTCTTCACATACGATCCTTGACCTTATTTTGCTGAGCTCACCCTCACCCACCATATTTAGGCGGTTATAAAGATCCATACTTATTACGGCGTCAAGAATTGCATCACCCAAAAACTCCAGACGTTGGTTATCCAAGTCCACCCGGTCTTTAGTTGTTGCGATATATGAGCTATGGGTCAAAGCTTTTTCAAGCAAATCCCCATTGCGAAATTCATATTTTAGTAATTGTTCTATTTTATTCCGCAACTGAAATCTCCTTCATGTCTGCTACAGCGGATTCAATAGTATTTATTATGTCACCTTCCATAAAAGGTACCGCTTTTATAATGGTGTTTTTTACACTTTTGGCATTTGAAGAACCATGCATTTTTATTACAGGCCCACGAATACCTAACAATGGAGCACCTCCATATTCGGAATAATCAAACTCATTTTTTAATTCTTTGAGCTCAGCTTTCATCAAAAGAGCCCCCATCTTAGCCATGGTGCTGGACATCATCTTTTGTTTTACAGTTGACAAAATACTGGTGGCTAGGCCTTCTGTAAGTTTTAAGATTACATTTCCCACAAAGCCATCTGTAACTATAACATCACAAATGCCATTTGGAATTTCTCTGGCCTCTACGTTCCCTATGAAGTTAAGTTTGCTCTTTGATAACAGCCTATGGGCTTCTTTTATTGTAGCCGTTCCCTTTTGTTCTTCAATTCCGATATTAACAAGTCCGACTTTTGGGTTTTCTATACCCATAACCTTCTCCATATATATGCTTCCCATTGAAGCAAATTCTAAATAATTTGATGCTCTGCATTCAGAGTTAGCTCCCGCATCCACTAATAGAGAAAACCCTCTCCCTAATATTGGATAAATAGTTGCTATGGCAGGTCTGTCTATTCCAGTTATTCTATGAAGAATAAAAAGTCCTGCTGCCATCATGGC
Organism: uncultured Oscillospiraceae bacterium; assembly: GCA_964383845.1. Classification (GTDB taxonomy): domain Bacteria; phylum Bacillota; class Clostridia; order Peptostreptococcales; family Anaerovoracaceae; genus JAAZGD01. Next base: position 15,160 of record CAYLIF010000001.1, on the reverse strand, counting down.
GCCGGTAGAACCTGCAGAAACAAATAAATCTCCCTCTCCATCTTTCACCATACTAATTCCACGTACCATAGAGCTATCAATCTTGCTTCGCACCGCTTTAACTGGGGAATCATTATTTGTTATTACTTCTGTTGTTGCTATCACGTGAATTCTCTTAGGGTCGAATTCATACTTGGCTAATTCCTCATGAATCATTGCTTCATCCCCTAATATAAATACATCATGGTCAATATAAGGGATTGCCTCTACAGCTCCTTGTACAATGGACGAAGGTGCATTGTCTCCACCCATTCCGTCAAGTATTATTTTCAAAGCTATACCTCCAGCTTCATAATCTCAGGGAAACAACTAACTTGATACTGAGGGCAGGTAAGACATTCAAAGAAATTTGGAGAATCTTCTTTGGCAGCAATTTTAAAACCGGCTTTTTTGAAAAATTCAGGAGATCTCGCTACAAGATATATACTAGTCCCGCCTCTTTTTTTCACTTCTGAAATAGCTTGGTCTAAAAGCAGCTTGCCTGCCTTAATTTTACGAAATTCTTTGTCCACTGCTATTCCGTCAATAATATATTCACCCTGTCTTTTTGCTAAAATACAGGCTCCTACTAAACGTTGATCCTTGTTTCTAACAAGTTCCCATCCTTTAATCAAGTCTGTGGGTACAGGCTCATTTTCGCTAAACTCGAGTTCGTTCTCGATAAAAAATGGAACTAGATCATCGTAACTTTCTTCATCTATTTCGCTAAGCCGGAATTCCGATTCAGTAGGATCTTCTGTTTTACATGCGTATCCGCAATTGTGTTTCATAGCTGGTCTCCTTACCACATAGGGCCTTTCATATTTTGTAGATAAGTAAAAATCTCTAGACGGTTATTTAATACTGTGAAATGAAGTGGAGTTTTTTCTCCGATTTCTCCGTCAACATCTGTGCCAAATTCTGTATCTGAGTCGATGATGACTTCTTCGGTCTTAAAGTGAAGGACGTTCCTGTTGCTTTGATGGTTCCCTTGCAAGTAACTTATTAAAAGAGGAGCAAAATCAGTTAAGGGCATTTTTTTGAAAACCGACACTGCTAGTTTACCATCATTTATAGTAGAGCTTGGGGATATCTTGCGGAAACCACCAGCTGATGTACCATTCATAACAAGAATAAAATATACCTCTCCGTCAAAATTTTCTTCTTTACTCCTTATACTGACTGGGATTGGCCTTAAGCTTGGGAATTCTGATATACCTTTTATGTAATAGGCTAAAGCACCTATTGTGCTTTTCAATATGGGATCCGTTCTTTGACTTATATCAACCATCATGCCCATAGCAGATACATTAATAAAAGCTCTTCCATTTACCATCCCCACATCTGATAGTGTTTTTCTGGATCCTAAGGCAATATCTACCATTTCACCAATAGCATCAGGAAGTTCAAGATAGTGGGCAAAATCATTAGCCGTACCTGAAGGGAAAATTGCCAGAGGTAAATGAATGTCATTTTCAATCATTGCATTTACGCATATATTAAGGGTTCCGTCCCCACCGGCTGCTATAATTTGACGATATTCCCTTGTATCTATGCAAGATAGAAGCCTTGATAAAACCGAGTTATGGCTTGCTCTTACAGGAATAATTAAAAGACCTTTCAGCTGAAAACGTTCTATTATATAGTCTAGATTATTCTTGAAAAGCCCGTTTCCTGCATGGGGATTATAAAAAAATATAACTTTCTCCGACGTCACTCTATCACTCATTACAAATCATCTCCCTTATTTTTCCCACTAAGTATAGGGATCCACCAAAAATAAGAACATCCCAACCTTCATTCTCTGCTTTACCAACGGCATAAGTATATGCTTCTTCCATATCCGGAATGGCCACAACACTTTTTCCTATCTTTAGAAGCATTGCTTCTAAAGACTTGGCAGGTAAGGCTCTAGGACTTAAAGGCTCAGTAACAATAAACTCATCTGTTATTAGCGAAAATGCTTTTATCATGGACTCAACATCTTTGTCCGCCAATATGCCCACAACCATAAGAACTCGGCTATGGAGAAAAAATTCTTTTACAGTCTCTAACAGGGACTCTGCTCCACCTTGATTATGAGCTCCATCTAATATAATGATGGGCTTCTCACCAAACAGTTCGAAACGTCCAGGTTGTACAGCTTTTGCCATACCCTGATAAAAGTCTTCTTTGTTGACACTTATTTTTTTCTGACTCCTCAATATTTCAAGAGCTGTTAGTGCTGTCATTGCATTATGAATTTGATGAAGACCTAACATTTTAATCCCTACTCTACGATAATCTATCCCGTAAATTTTTGTGTCGAAAACCTGTCCATTTAAATCTCTATTAATATTCTTATACTCAAATCTAGTAACATCGTACAAAGGTGCACCAACTTCGTAAGCTTTTCTTGCTATAGTCTTTGCCGCTAATTTGTCCTCCACATTAACAATTACAGGAACACCACATTTTATAATTCCAGCCTTCTCTCCCGCTATCTCTTCCAAGGTATCACCTAGCCTATCCATATGATCATAGGAAATAGACGTAATTATAGATAAAACAGGTTTAGGGATAACATTTGTTGAGTCGCCAGAACCCCCAAGGCCTACTTCAAGTATAACAAAGTCGCATTTTTTATCCTTAAAGTAACAAAAAGCTATAGCTGTTACGATTTCGAATTCGGTAGGCGAATCTTCACCACTTTTCACCATGGTTTCTACTTTTGATAAAACCAGATCCGTGTAGCTATCAAGTTCTTTGTCGCTAATCTGTTGTCCATTAACTTCCATCCGCTCGTTAAAAACTTGCAAAAATGGTGAGATATAAAGTCCTGTACTATACCCATTTGCCATCAAGACTTCGTAAATGTATCTACAGACGCTACCTTTTCCATTGGTTCCTGCAACATGAATAACAGGAAGTTCTTTTTCCGGGTTATCTAGCATAGCTAAAAGTTTTTCCATTCGTTCAAGGCCGAGACGGCTTCCAAATCGAAGATATTCCCCTATTCTATCAATGGGTGTCTGCTTCATTTTAATTTCTTCTCTACCAAGAGAAGATTAGAACAGACTTTCTCAAGCATATCCTCGTATTTCCCTTGTTTTTCTTTTTCCATTTCTATAACTTCTTTGGGGGCCTTATTTAAAAATCCTTGGTTGGATAACTTACCCCTAACCATTTTGACTTCTTTTTCTAGGCGGGATTTCTCCTTGCTTAATCTTATAAGTTCTTGTTGGTAATCCAATAAATCATCTCTAGCAATAAATATTGACGCACCCTCAATTACTGCTGACATTGAATCCTCTGGAACATCATCAGAAGGAAGAATGAATTGAAGGTTCGACATGTTTGCAAGAGCTGTAATGTAATCACTACCTTTCTTAATCACTGAAAGCATTTTGTCTTCGGCCATGATTACACCTTTGATTTCTTTGCTCATAGGGGCATCTGCCTCTACTCTAATTCCCCTTACAGCTTTAATTACAGCCATAGCAGACTCAATTATTGTTTCAGATTCTTCATAGTTGTTCTCCTCACTATGTTTGGGCCAGTGATCCTTTATTAAAAAACCTTCTGGATTGCTTTCTTCTTTTCGATCTGGAAGATAACTCCATATTTCTTCGGTTATAAATGGCATAAATGGGTGCAAAAGTCTAAGTTGGGTTCTCAAAACCTCTACCAGTACCCACCTTACGGTGCTTTTTTCTTTTTCATCCTCTCCATAAAGGCGGGGCTTTACCAGCTCAATATACCAGTCACAATACTCGTTCCAAATTAATTCATAAATACGTTGCCCTGCCAAAGCTAGCTCAAATTTTTCTAAAAGACTTGTTATTTGTTCTATCGCTTTATTGGCTCTTGAAAGCATCCATTTATCTTCATCACGCAAATTTTCTTGTGACATGGCTCTATAATTACCTTCTTCATCTTGTAGGTTCATAATTACAAAACGAGATGCGTTCCACAGTTTATTTGCAAAGTTTCGAGAAGATTCAAGTTTATCTCTAATAAATCGCATATCACTACCAGGCGTGTTCCCTGTAGTTAGCATAAATCGCAGAGCGTCTGCACCAACTTCATCAATTAAAAGCAAGGGATCAATGCCATTCCCTAGGGACTTACTCATTTTTCTTCCTTCAGAGTCTCTCACAAGGCCATGGACATAAACTGTGTGAAATGGAACTTCTCCAGTTGCTTCTAAGGCAGAAAACACCATTCTGACTACCCAAAAAAAGATAATATCATATCCCGTTACAAGGACATCTGTAGGATAAAAATATTTGTAATCTGGGGTTTCTTCCGGCCATCCCAAGGTGGAATAGGGCCACAGTGCTGATGAAAACCAAGTGTCAAGAACATCTTCGTCTTGCCTTAGGGTTCCACCACATTTTTCGCATTTAACTGGAGCTTCTTTTGCTACCATCATATGAGAACAATCGTTACAGTAATAAGCAGGGATTCTATGGCCCCACCATAATTGTCTTGATATACACCAATCTCTGATGTTCTCCAACCAGCTTAAATAGGTTTTCTCAAACCTATCTGGCACATGTGTAACATCTCCATTTTTAGCAGCATCTATGGCAGGTTTAGCCAAGCTTTCCATGGCTACGAACCATTGATCCGAAAGCATAGGCTCCACAACAGTTTTGCAGCGATAACACCCGCCTGTTGGAATTACCTTCTCCTCCATTTTTACTAAATGTCCTGCTTCTTCCAGTTCTTTTGACCACTGCTTACGACATTCAAATCTATTTAGGCCCCTGTACTTTCCAGCCATTTCGTTCATATTAGCTTCGGCATCAATACAAATTAAATGCTCAAGGTTATGTCTTTGACCAACTTCAAAGTCATTGGTGTCATGAGCTGGTGTAATTTTAACTGCTCCTGTACCCTTTTCAGGATCAGGATATGTGTCAGCTATAACCGGAATCTCTCGTCCAACAATAGGAAGAATTACAGTTTTGCCTATTAAGTCTTTGTATCTTGGATCTTCGGGATGTACTGCTACAGCCACATCTCCGAACATGGTTTCTGGACGAGAAGTAGCAATTACAACCCCTTCGCCTCCATCCTTGCCATGGTATCTGTAGTACCAATACTGTCCATTTTTATCTTCGTGTTCAACTTCTGCATCAGATAGTGCAGATCCACATTCGGGGCACCAGTTAATCAACCGATTGCCTCTATAAATTAGTCCCTTTTCATACAACTTTACAAAAAAATCTATCACGGCAGCATTACAACCCTCGTCCATTGTGAATCTTTCTCGTTCCCAATCACAAGAATCTCCAAGTTTTCGACACTGCTGTGTTATTTTACCCCCATAGAGATCTTTCCACTCCCATGCGCGTTTTAGAAATTCTTCTCTACCTATATCTTGTTTCTCTAATCCTTCTTCTTTACGAAGCTTTTCAACAACTTTGACCTCTGTAGCTATACTAGCATGGTCTGAACCTGGTACCCACAAAGCGCTGAAACCTTGCAATCTTTTAAATCGAATTAAAACGTCCTGCAAGGTTTGGTCTAAAGCATGGCCCATATGAAGTTCTCCTGTAATATTAGGAGGAGGCATAACAATGGTAAATGGTTTTTTCGAAGGATCTCTGTGGGCGGAAAAAGCGCCACTTGTTTCCCATTCTTTGTATATTCTCTCTTCGAATTCTTTTGGGCTATATGTTTTTGCTAAATTTCTTTGCATATTTATCTCCTCATTAAATCGATAATGGTTTTATCCACTTCAACCATGGCTTTACCGCCAAGTCTTCCAATATTTTTTATAGTTTCTTCTATGTCCTTGCCTACAATGCCTTCTCCAAAAGAAAAAACTTTCCCAGCCAAAGCCATATTACTGGCTAAAATCGCAGCATCAAGAGAAGAGGCTACTTTAGCTGCACAAGAGGCCTTTGCACCGTCACAAAATATTCCCCCTACATTTGCTGCCGTATTAATTATAGTTGCACATATTTCATCGTATCCTCCACCTTTGAGATAGGTGATTCCTGCACCTGCTCCACAAGCTGCGGAAACAGCACCACAAAAAGCTGATAGTTTCCCAATCTGGCTCTTAATATGAATTGAAACAAGATTGCTGACAACTAGGGCGCGATACAGTTCTTCCTTGGAAGAACCTAGAAATATTGCATATTCTGCCACAGGAACTGACACTGTTATTCCTTGATTTCCTGACCCGGAATTTATAATTACTGCCATTGGGCTGCCTCCCATTCGAGCATCTACACCGGCAGCTGCTTTGGCTTTTGCTTTCACCATTATATCGCCACAATAATTGGAATCCATAATCTTGCCAATAGATGCTCCATAGTCTCCGTCTAATCCTGCTTCAGCAATTTTCATGTTCACATTTATTTGACTCTCAAGAAGGGTTTCTACATCTTTTACACTTAGCTCCTTGGCAAAGGATAAAATGCTTTTAATTGAAAGATTTATTTTCCATGCTGTGTCGTCACTGGAACTAGCAGCACCTAGTTCTTCTCCATGGAAAATCGGTTTACCATTCTCTTCAATGAGAATTATATTCGTGTGACCATCCTTTATAACTGCGCGGCTCTGCTTTCCAGAAGCTAAAGTCTCTACATCAATATAAAGAGGACCTTGTTCTTCTTCCAAAAACATATCACAATAGCCGGTACCAATCATCTGTTTGACTTTCGATATTGTACTTTCTTCAATTTGGTTTAATATTTCCAAGCCTTTGCCTTTAGTTGGTGCCATTAAACCTAAAATACACGAGGCCTCAATACCCTTTAATCCTCCTGAGTTAGGGATAACCACACCTTTAACATTCTTTATGATATTTCCTGAGCATCGAACAATTACGTGTTCTGGCATACATCCCAATGTTGTTCGAGCCAAGTTTGCTGCATAAGCTACTGCTGCAGGTTCTGTGCATCCCATTGCTGGGATTAATTCTCTATGAAGTAGTTCAAGCAAAAGTAGATTATGCTTTTTATCCAATTTCGTCTCTCCTCATACTAGCTTCTAAGGTATGAACAAATAGTAATGCAGTTGTAACATTCCCAACCCCTCCCGGAACTGGGCTGATGGCTTTGACCACGCCATCTGCTGAAATAAAGTCAACATCTCCATGGAGTGTTCCTTCATAATCGAAATTGATTCCAACATCAATGACAATTTGGCCTTCGCTCAAGTATTGGTCATTGATATAGCGATCTTTGCCAATGGCTGCGATTACAATATCCGCCTGTTTAACAGTTTGTTTTAAGTGCTCAGTTTTGCTGTGACAAATTGTTACTGTGGCATTTTCTCCAAGCATCATCATAGCGACAGGTTTCCCTATAACTTGGCTTCTTCCAATAACAACAACCTTTTTACCTTCCAGTTTAACGTCATAATAAGATAAAATTTTCATACAGGCTTCTGCTGTGCAAGGATGAAAACCCTGGCCAAATCCACTGTACTGCATTGCCATAGATGCACTTGTAATTCCGTCAACATCTTTATTGGGATCAAGGGTTTCTACTATTATTTTTTCAATTTCCGGGTTGGACATGGGACGAAAAACTAATATGCCGTGAAGGGATGAATCATTGTTTAACCCGGCCATCAAAGAAGTGAGCTCTGATTTTCCTATATCTTCTGGAAGCTCTATGGTAATAATATTAATTCCGATTTCTTCAGCTTGTTTTACGATGGATTTTTCATAAGAAATGTCATCAGGCTTTGATCCCATTCTTATAAGCCCTAATCCAATATTTTGATTTTTCTCATGGAGTTTTTCTTTGATTGCTTCCTTTATTTCTCTAGCAACAGGAGCTCCTTTTAACAGTTCCGACATTGGGTATACCTCCGAGTGTTATTTTATCAAAAAAACCGTGGCAATACAATTATATTGCCACTGTTTTCTAATGGTATGTTCTAGAACAATCCTTGAATTTTACCCTTTTCATCCACATCAATCTCTTGCGCTGCAGGGATCTTTGGTAGCCCAGGCATAGTCATTATATCCCCAGTAAGGGCAACAATAAATCCTGCTCCTGCAGATACCTTCAGGTTGCTTATGGACACAGTGAAATCTCTGGGCGCACCTTTTAGGGTGGGGACATCCGAAAAACTATACTGGGTCTTTGCCATACATATTGGTAATTTGTCATATCCCAGCTTATTTAGCTGATCAAGCTGTTTCAAAGCAGGAGGCAATATCACAATATCCTTAGCTCGATAAATTTTCTGGGCTATGCTTCGTATCTTCTCTTCGATTGATTGGTCTGTATCGTAGGTGAATGCCAACTTGCTAGATTGATCGCAAAGTCTAACAACCTCATTTGCTAAATCAATTCCACCGCTACCACCTTTTCCCCATACTTCCGATAGGGCAACATTAACATTGTGAACCCGACATTTTTCAGCAACTAGCTCTAGTTCTGCTTCTGTATCAGTTGGAAAACGGTTAACTGCAACAACAACTGGAAGTCCGAAACCCTTATTTATATTCTCTACATGTTGGAGAAGATTAGGCAATCCCTTTTCAAGAGCTTCTAGGTTCTCTGTAGCTAAATCGGCCTTCGATGAACCTCCATGATGCTTAAGTGCACGTACAGTTGCAACAATAACCACTGCATCAGGCTTTAACCCAGACATTCTACATTTGATGTCCAGGAATTTTTCCGCCCCAAGGTCTGCACCAAATCCAGCTTCAGTAACTACGTAATCAGCTAATTTCAAGGCCATCTTTGTAGCCATAAGAGAGTTACATCCGTGGGCAATGTTAGCAAAAGGACCTCCATGGACAAATGCCGGAGTATGTTCAAGAGTTTGAACCAAATTGGGTTTTAACGCATCCTTTAATAAGGCAGCCATAGCACCTTCCGCCTTAAGTTGAGCCACTGTAATGGCTTGGTCATCGTAGCTATATCCTATTACCATACGGCCTAGGCGTTCTTTTAAGTCTTGTATGTCCTGAGAAAGACATAGTACAGCCATTACTTCAGACGCTACTGTGATATCAAAGTTGTCTTCTCTAGGTACACCGTTAGTTCTTCCACCTAAACCATCGGTAATATATCGTAATTGTCTATCGTTCATGTCCATGCAACGACGCCATGTGATTTTTCTTCCATCAATGTTCAAGGCATTTCCTTGATAGATATGATTGTCGATTATTGCCGCCAATAAATTGTTGGCTGTTCCCACCGCATGGATATCTCCTGTAAAGTGAAGATTGATATCCTCCATAGGAACAACTTGGGCATAGCCCCCACCAGCTGCACCTCCTTTAACTCCAAAAACAGGTCCCAAGGAAGGTTCTCTTAAGGCCACAAAAGATTTTTTGCCGATTTTTCTCAAAGAATCCGAAAGACCTACAGTGGTGGTGGTCTTACCTTCTCCTGCTGGAGTGGGTGTTATTGCTGTCACTAAGATTAGCTTTCCATTTTCTCGGCTTTCAAGATCCTTCAAAAGATTATAATCGATTTTGGCCTTGTGGGCCCCATAAAGCTCTAAAAACTCTTCCCCGATTCCAATATCCTTTGCAATTTCTTGGATAGGTTTTAGCTGGGATTCTTGGGCAATTTGTATATCACTTTTCATGGTCATCTTTTTCTCCTTTTCTGTTGGTTTAACTAATATTATACAATGGTTTTCCAAGTTAAGGCAACTGCTATCTCGTTATATTCCAATGATTGTCCTTGTTTTTAAGAAAGCTTTTTCGATGTATTTCACAAGGGCCAGCTTTTGCTAACCCCTCGTAGTGAATTTTAGTACCATAACCTTTGTTTTGATCAAAACCATAAGCAGGATAAACCCGATGATACTCTCCCATCATGATATCTCTAGTTACCTTTGCAACAATCGATGCTGCCGCTACACAAAGACAAGTTGAGTCGCCTTTTATGACTGAGGTTTGAGTGATTTCCACCTCACTAATATTCATTCCATCTATAAGGAGGTGCTCTATTTGCCCACCCTCTTTTGTTAAGACATAGTCGCATTCCTTTATAGCTATAGCCATAGCCGATTTCGTGGCTTCTAAAATATTTATTTGATCTATTTTTATATTGTCTACTAGGCCAATACCAAAGGCTAATGCTTCTTCCTTTATTACATCACATAGGATTTCTCTACGTTTTTGAGAGACCTTCTTGGAATCATCAATGCCCAACACATTGAAGTTCTCTGGTAAAACTACGCATGCAGCTACCACAGGCCCAGCCAAGGGACCTCTTCCTACTTCGTCAACACCACCTATATATAAAAGGCCCTGAATTCTTAATGCATCCTCCATGGCTTTTAATTCCTTTAATCTAATTGTCCATTTTTCTTCGAGTTTCATTTAACGGGGGCCCTTTCTAATGTTACATTCCCAAGAGTCCCAGACCTGAATTCATCAATAACCATTCTTGCGGTTCTTAGATAATCGAATCTGTTACCCGATAAAATGAAGCCTCTTTTTTCTGCTATTTTTTCCATTGTTTCCAATGGTTCCTCACTAACTTCATCTATATTGTATCGCTCCATAAAGAGATTGCCATAGCGAGGAGATAATGTCTTAATTAATTCGAAAGCCAAGTCTTCAAGATCCATTATCTCATCTTTTACTGAGCCACAAAATGCCAAGTTCCGACCCACCTGAGGGTCTTCGAATTTAGGCCAAAGTATTCCCGGAGTATCTAAAAGCTGCATACCATTTTCCATAGTTAACCACTGCTTACCTTTGGTTATCCCTGGCCGATCACCTGTTTGAGTACTCTTTTTTTTTGTCAATCTATTAATTAATGATGATTTACCAACATTAGGTACACCTACAATCATTATTCTGAATGGCTTCTTTACTACCCTATCTCGGTTCTTCTCTAATCGCTGCTCTTCTAGCAGCCTAAATAATTGAGGAATCCCTTTACCACTCATAGCATTAATTAAGGTAACAGAATGTCCGGATTCTTGAAAATGTCTAAGCCATTGTTGGTTGGCATTTTCATCAGCCAAATCGCTTTTGTTTAGGGCTATTATTCTCGGTTTTCGAAGAATGAGTTCATCAATTATAGGATTTCTAGATGAAAGGGGAATTCTTGCATCAACAACCTCTACCACAACATCAACCAGTTTAAGGTTTTCTTGTATTAGGGTTCTTGTTTTTTTCATATGTCCTGGATACCAGTTAATGGAATTCGCCATTTAGTTCATCCTTTCCTTTTCTTATAATAAAAAGGACCCTAAGGGTCCTTTTAGAAGCCATCACATCATTATTTTGATTTGATTCTTGCTGCTTTTCCAGTACGTTCTCTCATGTAATTAAGCTTAGCTCTTCTTACATTACCCTGTCGAACCACTTCAATTTTATCAATTTTCGGTGAGTGTAATGGAAAGGTTTTTTCTACACCTATACCAGATGCGATTCTTCTTACTGTAAAAGTTTCGCCTACTCCACCGTTTTGTTTTTTCAAAACAAATCCTTCAAAAATTTGGATTCTCTCTCTGGTTCCTTCTTTAATCTTGATAGAAACCTTGACGGTGTCACCAACATTAACAACAGGTACTTCGCTCTTTAAAAATTCCTGACCAACTGCTTGCATAATATCCATACGTTATTTCCTCCTCTCTCCCAAGACGTTCATGGTATCCTTCTTCTTTGGATTACCCAGAGGACCGCCCGTAATAACTTTTCAATTATAGCATGATGAAATTGAGAATGCAACGAATTTATAGGATTTATGCTCTAGGATGTGCATGGTCATAAACTTCTTTGAGTCTGCTTTTAGTTACTGACAAAAAAACTTTTGTTGCAGTAACATCATCATGGCCTAAAAGTTCTTGAAGTGATTTGATATCTGCTCCATTTTGAATCATATGTACCGCAAAAGAGTTACGTAAGGTTTGAGGAGTTATGTTGCTTTCAACTCCAGCTTTTTTAGCGTATCCCTTTATTATCTTCCAAAGGCCTTGTCTCGTTATTCGGTTCCCTGCATAATTTACAAAAAGTGAACGTTCTTCTTTTCCCTCGTCTTTATCTTTATGCAGCATCTTTGGTCTCGCATCGTAAACATATTCCTCTAACGAGGCTTTTGCGGGTCTTCCCATAGGAACTATCCTGGCTTTTCCATGGTCTCCTTTACAAGTAATAAAGCCCACTCTAAGGTTTATATCTTCAATGTTGGTTTCAGTTATCTCGCTAACCCTAACACCTGTTGCATAAAGAACTTCCAAGATTGCTTTATCTCTAATCCCTCTCAATGATCCATCGGGAAGTGAAAGTAACTTGTCTATTTCTTCCACCGTTAAATATTCTATGGTTTTTCTCTCAATTTTTGGGGATTTAATGTTTAAAGTAGGGTTTTCTTTCATATAACCCTTTTCAATCATAAATCGATAAAATGCTCTTAAAGAGGCGACTTTACGGTTAATAGTAGCTCCAGATTTTCCTTCATTTTTAAGTTTAAGTAAATAGCCTACTACTTGAGTGTTTGTTGCATGGGCTAGGCTATCGATTTTCTTCTCTGACAGTATGATGGAAAAAGCGTCAACATCTCTCCGGTAAGCTTCTCTTGTATTTTTGGCCTTCCTTTGATCTACTTCTAAGTGATTCGCGAATTCTTCCAAATAGCCTGCCATAAACGATTTCCTCCTTTTTTAATAATTGTTCCTAATATCATTTTGTTTTATCATATGCCAAAAGTATAGCTAACGCTGTTTTTGCATCATCTATCTCTCCGGCCAAAACCCTTTGAAACAAATCTTTAATTGGATGCTCTTCCACTACAAGTGCTTCATGTTCATCAAATGCAGTCTCACCTAGAATTAAATCGCTACACAAAAAAATATGAAGTTTTTCTGATGTATATCCACAACTACTGAAATAAGAACCCATGAAGTCTATTTTTTCAGCCTTATAACCCGTCTCCTCTTTAAGCTCTCTTTTAGCTGCCGCGAATATATCTTCTCCCAGTTCCAACTTACCAGCCGGTGCTTCGAAAACAACTTGTTCTACTGCTTTTCTAAATTGGCGAATCATCACCATTTTTTTGTCTTTTGTAACTGCTGCCATTACGACACCACCGGGGTGTTCAATTATTTCTCTGTAGGCTGTACCTCCATTTACTGTAGTAACCTTGTCTCTACGCAAATTAAGCACTTTACCATTATATATTTCTTCTGTTTCTAAAGTTTTCTCTTCAAAAGTCATGACTTTAGCCTTCCCTTTTGTTTGAAAGAAATTCCGACTTATCAACTGCTGCTTGGAATGCTTCTTTTATGTTTTCTTTGAATCCATTTTCTTTCAATTTGTTTACAGCTTCTATTGTTGTACCTCCAGGAGAACAAACATTTAAACATAGTTGCTGTGGATCTACACCTGTCTCTAAAACCATTTTCGCTGCCCCCAAAACCGATTGAGCAGCAAATCTGGTGGCTATTTCTTTTTCCATTCCGTTTGCAACGGCGCCTTCAACCAAGGCTTCTATATAAAGATATGTGTAGGCAGGTGAACTGCCACTTACACCTATCACACAATCTATAAGATTTTCGTCAACTTCTTCTGCCAATCCTACGCTTCGAAAAATACCCATTGATATGTCCATATCTTTATTGGAAATATTTTTGTTTCTAGAGACAGAAACCATCCCTTCTCTTACCATTGCAGGAGTATTAGGCATAATACGAATAACTTTGGAACCCATTGGCAAGAAGCCTTCTAAAAAAGAAATTGGTATTCCCGCTGCCATAGAAACTAGAATTTTATTTGTTTTCCATTGATTTGAGATTTCAGGCATAACAGTTGAAAATCCATCCGGTTTTATTCCCACAATAATAATATCACATATTTCAACAACTTTTCCTATATCTTCAGTTGTATTGATTAGAAGCAATTCTTCCCAACTTTTCCTACGCTCAGGGTCTTTGTCGCATACATAAATATCTTTGCTTGCAAACCTACCAGATTCTACACAGCCTTTTAGAATCGCACCACCCATATTCCCAGCTCCGATAAATCCTAATTTCATCACTATTCCTTCCTTGCCTTTTTCTTCTTATTTGCTATAAAACACAGTGCCTTTTTCTGTTCCCTTATATGCTCCCCTAATAATATTCTGCTTCTTCCCATTAAGCAAAATAAGAGGAATGCCATATTCATTGACGCTGCGAGCAGCTTCGATTTTTGTTAAGATTCCTCCTGTTCCAAAATCACTTTTTCCCAGTACGTCAATCTCCATTAATAATCCATCAATATCCCATACCTCTTCGATAAGGGAAGCGTCTGGAAAACGCTTTGGATCCTTGTCATAAACGCCATCAATATCAGAAAGTACAATCAAACAATCTGCATTCCATAAATTTGCAGTGGATGCACTTAAAGAATCGTTGTCTCCAATTTTAATTTCTTCTACAGAAACACTGTCGTTTTCATTTATAACAGGAACGACACCTTCATCCACCAAGGTGAAAAGGGCGTTTCTTATATTTAATCTTCGGTTTTGATCACTAAAATCTTCTCTGGTTAGCAAGATTTGGGCAACGTGTATATCGAAATCCCAAAAAGCCTCTTTATATGCCATCATAAGCTCAACTTGGCCGATAGCACAAAGAGCTTGCTTATAATGAATATCTCCTCTTCTCATCCATTTATTAATAGCTCCAACGCCGCATATTCCTGCACCGGAAGAAACAATTACTACTTGTTTTCCCTTGTCTATAAGTTCATATGCTTGCTCTACTATTTCGTGTATAACAATTTTGTTTACTACGCCGCAATCATCAGAAAGCACATTGCTGCCAATTTTAAGAACAATTTTTTTACTCTTTTTAATCAAGTCGCTCATTGACTCCATTTTGCTTATATTACCTTTCCAAATACGCCTTTGATCTTATTGTTTTGCCACTTCTAGATTGAATAATATTATCACATTCAGTGCGGATGTACAAGAATCTCTAAATAACACAGTCCTCTGGGATTTTTAAATAACACCTTATTTTGCCATCCTAAATACGATTTTGCTACTAGTTTGCTATTATATTGCTTAATGCACCATTTACTTATGGAAAACACGAAAGAAGGTCCATTAAAAAGCAATTAATAGCCTTTAATTATTGCATTTTACCGAACATTCTAATATAATTTAGTCGTGGTTATCCCCCTGATAACCTCATTAATCTCTAATCCCAATACCCCTTTTGAACAAAA